>JBEKWR010000008.1:0-92328 GCA_049512935.1 Bathyarchaeia archaeon | reverse complement strand
TCAGCGGCTTGCAACGCAGGCTTTAACAGGTCAAACGGCGAAGTGATCCTTTGTTTTGACGCTGACTATTACCCGACAAGAGACATCGTGGAGAAGCTTACCTGCGAATTCGCCGATCCGACGGTTGGCGCAGTACAGGGAAGGGTCGTTGTTTTAAATGAACCGCAAAACATCGTCACTCGGCTCGTAGCGTTGGAGAGGATAGGCGGCTACCGCGTTGACCAAGAAGCCAGAGAAAACTTGAATCTAATTACGCAGTATGGTGGGACAGCCGGCGGCTTTAGAAGCAGCTTGCTGAAAAGCCTTCATGGTTGGGACGAGAATATTTTGGCTGAAGACACTGACTTAACTTTCAGCGTTTATCTCGCAGGCTACAAAATTCGCTACAACTTGGACGCGGAATGCTACGAAGAGGCAGTTGATAACTGGAAATCCTACAGGCGCCAAAGGTTAAGATGGGCAAAGGGTCACATGCAATGTTTCTTTAAGCACTCATGGAACGTTCTGAAAAGCCGAAAATTGAATTCAATAGAGAAAATTGATGCATTACTGTTGCTTTGTGTCTATTTTATGCCTATCATGGGTTTCTTGTCATTGCTTACGGGTTTATCGCTGATTTTAGTCGGCTCAAATTTTGCCAGTCTTCTTTGGCTGTTTGTTCCCATCTGCCTTTACAGTTTTGTAGGCAATTTTGCTCCTTTTTTTGAAATCGGCGTAGGCACATACTTGGACGGCAGAGCAAGAACTCAGTGGCTTATTCCCCTTTTGATATTTAATTTCTTTTATAACATACCAATCTGCCTGAAGGCTTTTTTTGACGTGGCGGCTTCAAAAATACTTGGAAGAAAAAACATTGTCTGGGTTAAAACGCAGCATTCGGGCAATGGAAACTGTTATATTAAGAACTAAGGCATACATGCTTTTACGAGATGTTAATGATTTCAGGTGAGGTTTTAGACACCTTTGCCGCTTCTACGCTCACTGTAGTGACGATGGTGATCGTGCTCTTTTTTCTTCCCGCAATCATTGAATTGAAAAAACCCAAAGACGCAGGCCCAAGAATCCTAATTGATAATCCCGTGAAAATAACGTTTGGGCTGGCGAAAATCCCGATCGTTGACATTGAAGAAACGCAAGAACAGGTTTTTCCATTCGCAATAAAAAACGCGGGTTATCTCTCTACTCTTCCGAACATGGAGTTTTAGCTTGTTTCTTGATTACTAATCCGGCGTTTCTCCACTGGTCCAAAGCCACAGACACATTTCCAATCGGGCCTCCCTGCAAAGAGTAGAAAATGTAACACAAATAGTTGCATCCTGTGCATTCGCTGTAAGCCTTACGCGAGTCTTTAAATTCTTGGCTTTTCCACGCCTTAGGCAAATCGAACACTGAACCTACAAAATCGTTTTCGTGGCATCCCGCGATTCTTCCTAAAGGGTCAATGACGAAGAAGTTGTTGAGTGCTTGGCATTTCCATGTTCTTTTGTCTTCCAAGTAGAAGGTTCTTAGCGCCTTGAGAAGCTTTTTCGTCATGAGGATTCTGCTGTTCTTCTTTTTCATTTCAAGTATGGATCCCCAGAGTTCAGCCATGGCGTGATTATCCGTGATTACAAACTCGTCATTTTCTTTTCCGATCTTGAACAGCTGATTCTCAGTGGCTGAATGATCAAACGAGTAAAGCGAGTACCAAACGGGGATGCGTTTCTTGGTGAAGTATGCAGTTATATCCGGTATTTCATTGAGGTTTTTTCGAGAAATTGTCGGCGTAACACTAACGTTTATTCCCTCGCTGTGAAGCTTCTCAACTGTTTCCATTGCCCTCTTCCATGCGCCTGGCACGTTTTTGATGGAATCGTTTTTTGCTTCGTCTAAGCTGTCTATTGAAATCGCGACGAAATCCACGTTTCTGAGGCAATCAATTTTTTGCGCAGCCATGCTGCCATTATCGTAAACTGTCGTGAAAAAATAATCTGTTGCGTAATCAATTATCTCGCCGATGTCGTCTCTGAGAAGTGGGTCTCCGCCTGAGATGACGAGTTCGGCTATTCCGAGTTCTTTAAGAATATCTAACCCTTTTTTTATTTCTTCAGCTGAAAGCTCCTTTTCGTCTGGTTCTTTCCAAACGTTGCATCCCGCGCAACGGTAATTGCATTTTTTCGTGACTAGCCATTGTGCGTGATGAGGCTTACCTGGTGCAAGCGAACGGGCTGCCACAGATGCTGCTTTTTTAATGTGTAGGGTCAAATAGTTTTTCACTAGCTGCTCAGTAGATGTTTAGACTATTCAGGTTAGAGCTATAAAAACAATTATCCATTTTCGATTTTTCCGCGAACTTTTTCTAATTATGAAAAACAGCCGCTTTCCATGCCGTTTAGGCTTTTTTCTGGTTTGCGTGCTCAATTTCTTGCGAGGGTTTTTATAAATGATGTGTGCTGCTTGTATGCTAGAATCTTTTGCCCTTTGTTGAGCAAGGAAACTGGCGGGGAGAACCGTGGCTAACGGCGCGCAAAGCAACCCAGAAATATTCACGGTTAAAGAAAATGTTCCTTTAGCGCAGCTTCCCGTAACAACGGAAGAAGTTTTGACTCTGCCAGCGAATGAATTATTGTCTCGGCTTGGAACTTCGCAGCAGGGTCTCAGTTCCGAAGAAGCGGAACAAAGAATCAATATTTACGGGACAAACGAATTAGCGCGCAAAATGAAACGGTCCAGCCTCGTTAGCTTTCTTTTACATTTTAAAAGCCCCTTGATTCTCATCCTTTTGGCTGCGGCTGCCTTCGCTGGCGCCACTGGCGACATTCCTGATTTTACCATAATATTTGTCATCGTAATGATTAGCGTTAGCATTGACCATTATCAGGAATCCAAAGCTGAAAATGCCGCTGAGGTTCTCAAGGAAAAGGTCAGTACGACAGCCACAGTTGTGCGGGATAACGCTAAGAAAGAGATTAAGCTTTCCCAAATTGTTCCCGGCGACATTATCTACCTGTCAGCTGGCGACATCGCTCCTGCAGATGCAAGAATAATCAGCGCTAAAGACCTTTTCATCAATCAGAGCGCGTTAACTGGTGAATCGTTCCCTGTTGAAAAAACAGCTGACAGCTTGCAGTCTGTTAACTTAGTCTCTGGTTCGATTACAGAATGGGACAATTATTTGTTTATGGGGACTTCCGTTGTAAGTGGCAGTTCAATGGCTGTCGTCGCGAAAACAGGCGGCCTCACGGAATACGGAAAGATTGCCAAGAAGCTTGTTGCTAAGCCGCCTGAAACAGAATTTGAAAGAGGCGTTAAAGGGTTCAGTTACCTCATCATGCAACTCACTTTTGTGTTGATTATTTTCGTTTTCATTGTGCTTGCCTTGTTCCATCGTGGTTTGGTGGAATCGTTGCTTTTTGCGGCTGCTTTGGCCGTTGGGTTGACGCCTGAGCTTTTGCCTATGATTATCACGATGAACCTTTCTAAGGGCGCCGTGAACATGTCAAAGAAAGGTGTCATAGTCAAACATTTGCCTTCTATTGAAAACTTCGGCAGCATGAACGTTTTATGCACGGATAAGACAGGGACCCTGACTGAAAACAGCATTTCGCTGGTCATGCATGTTGATGCTGAAGGTAAAGATGACGACAAGGTTCTTCTATATTCGTATCTGAACAGCTATTTCCAAACTGGACTAAAAAGTCCCCTCGATGATGCAATACTTTTCCACAAAGAAATAAATATTGAAGGTTTCCAGAAAATCGATGAAGTCCCATTCGATTTCGTGCGAAGACGAGTCTCTGTTGTCGTTGAACAGCAGCGGGAAAGGTTTTTCATAGCAAAAGGTGCCCCTGAAGACATACTGAAAGTTTCAGATTATTGTGAAATAGGCGGACTTATACAAGACGTCGGCGAGGAACTTCGGAAGAAAATTGAGCAAAAATACCTTGACCTAAGTGCAGAAGGCTTGCGAGTCTTAGGTGTAGCATACAAAAAACTCAGAGAAGAGAAAGCCACCTACTCAGTTAACGATGAAAGCAACATGGTTTTTCTTGGTTTCGTGGCTTTTCTTGACCCGCCAAAGGCGTCAGCGAAAGAATCTCTGCGGCTTCTAGCAAACGAAGGGATTGAGCTAAAAATCCTAACTGGCGACAACGAGCTAGTTACAAGGAAAGTCTGCCTGGAACTTGGCTTCGAAATTAAAGGGGTCGTTCTCGGCGGCGATATTGCTCAAATGCATGATGACGCGTTGGCTCGCGTCGTGGAAGAGGCTAACGTTTTTGCCCGCGTAACTCCAGTGCAAAAGGACAGAATAATGAATTTGTTAAAGAGTAACGGGCATGTTGTCGGCTTCATGGGCGACGGCATTAACGATGCTCCTTCGTTAAAAACGTCGGATGTTGGTGTTTCCGTCAATAATGCTGTTGATGTTGCAAAAGAGTCTGCTGACATTATTCTTCTTGAAAATGATTTGACAGTGTTAGCTCTGGGTGTAGTTGAGGGAAGAAAAACCTTTGCGAACACCATGAAGTACGTGATGATGGGTATCAGCTCAAACTTCGGAAACATGTTTAGTGTAGCGGGCGCAGCATTATTCTTGCCCTTCCTGCCGATGTTATCCATACAGATACTGTTGAACAATCTTCTGTACACACTTTCCCAAACCACGATAGCTACAGACAACGTAGATGAAGAATACGTTGAGCGCCCCAAAAGATGGGACATTTCTTTTATCAGAAATTTCATGGCTCTTGAGGGTCCCATCAGCTCAATCTTTGACTACGCCACCTTCTTTACCATGGCATTAGTTTTTACTATTCCTATAACTGCCGTTGCGGGTGTTGCGTTGGCAACGCCTCATCAGCAATCGCAATTTCAAACAGCCTGGTTTGTAGAATCGCTCCTCACTCAAACTTTGGTAGTGTTTATCATTAGAACAAGGCAAACGCCGTTCTGGAAGAGCAAGCCCGGTAAATATTTGGTGCTCAGTTGCTTCTCAGTGGTTGCTGCAGCCCTCATAATACCCTATACGGTGCTGGGTCGGGTTTTCCGTTTTGCTCCTCCCCCACCCCTGTTTTATGCTTTCTTGCTGATTTTTATTGTCACATACCTGTTTCTGGCTGAAGCTGCAAAGCGGTGGTTCTACAGACGGCACTCGTTCAGGATTGAGCAGGCTTTGGTTCCGAAACGTAAAACCCTATACTTAAGTGCTAACACCAAGCTAACCTTGGATATTGCCGCGGTGGTTTGTCTGCGACAGGAAAACGAGATTTCACTTGATTCACTACTTGAAGATTTAAAAAGCTTAAACTACCCTGTTGATTCAGATCGTGTTTATCAGAATCTGCAGTATCTACGTCGAGCTGGATTAATCGAGGTTGATTGGCACAGGCGCTTAATCAAGAGGACGGGGCCAATCAAAGAGTACGTTACCAAGCGAATTCCAGCTAGCGACATTTGGCCCTTGATATTTGACGACTGGCTGAGCATAAACAGGGCGATTCAACAGAAATACGGCCAAGCCAACCCTGACTTCCAAGACCTCTTCAAGCCAAGGCAACAGTAAATTGCCGTCTATTTCAGACTTCAGTTTTCCAAGTTCTAATCGTTCTTTGTGCTTGGTTTAGCAACATATTTAATAGAAACAACCACAGTTCTCGTTAAACAGAAGCTTGAAAAATGAAGCTTCAGATTCCAGGCTCGGCTCGTTTAAGAACAAGTTCTGGAAAAGATGCGTCATGGATAAACAAAAATTGAAACTGGCGTGCGGGGGATGATGCAGTGACGGTGCCCTTCTTAAGAACGATCAAGCTGACTAAACAAAACGGTCTCGGCAAAACTGCATCCATGATTTTGGGGATAGCATTAAAGTACGCAACTGAACGCATAGTTTACTTGCCTGAGAAAAGCATTGTTGAAGTTAACAATTCAAAGATGATTCTGTCCCCTAGGCAAGGCGGCATCAACTATGACCTTTACTTGTACAAGAAAAGAGAGCCTCTCTGCACGGACTACCTGATTCAGTCACATATCCTCAAAGAGGGTGATGTTGCATTAGACCTCGGTGCCAACATTGGATATTACGTGCTGATCGAATCGAAGCTTGTAGGCGAAACGGGAAAAGTCTACGCAGTCGAACCTGTCACAACAACTTTCAACTTAATGGAGAAGAACCTTCGGATTAACAAGTTAAAGAACGTGTCCACGTATAATTTTGCCTTCGGGGACAAAGTTGAAGAATCGGAAATCTTTGTTTGCAACGAGTCCAACTGGTGCGCCATGAACAAGTACGCGGTCGGCGGCAAAATACTGGGAGCACAAAAAGTGCACGTTGAGACAGTTGATTCATTTTTCAAAGGCAAAAAGGGTCCAAAGCTTATCCGAATGGACGTTGAAGGCTGGGAGTACCAAATCATCAAGGGAATGCCTGAAACCCTCAAGGGCGACGTTAGGCTTCTTGTTGAGTTGCATTACGGGCTTCCATTCATGTCTCCCAAAAGGATGGATGAGCTGCTGCACATTCTTGAGCAGAACAATTTCAGGGTTAGATTCGTCGTTTTCGAGGACAAGGTTCAGGAAAACAGGGTTATCAGGCGCCTCCTGAAGAAAGGCGGGTACAAGCTTCCGTTTTTCGTCACGAACATTTCGCTGCAGGAACTCAAAAAACTCCTACAAGAGAACCTGATGAGCCCAAACGTCCTGTTCGAAAAAGCTTCTTCGACCGACTAAAACAAAGTTCAATAAAGAAAAAATTTGCGTTTTTTGGCGACTGCGGCACTACAACCTGCTCATCGTTAACCTAGCATTTGCGTCAATTTTTACGAAACGCCTCAACCTTAACTGACTGCGCAAAGCAAGCTGTTTTTTAAGCGGTTCTGCATACCACTATGAATTAATAATCAGTTAGCGGTTGGGAAAGGAAGCGGGTGCGATGATGGACTCTGTTGACGTTGTGCTGTTGACTAAGAACAGCGAAAGAAAACTCAAAGACTGCTTAGAGTCTGTTTACCGAAACGTTCCAGTTGCAAGATTGATAGTGGTTGACGGTTACTCAACGGATAAAACCCTGGAAATAGCCGACTGGTTTAACGAGAAATACCACAACGTAAAAGTCATCTTGGACAAGGGCAACCGCGCCACCGCACGCCAAAAAGGCATAGCAGAAGTCAAAACAGAATGGTTTTTGTTTGTAGACAGCGACGTTGTGCTCTGCCACGACTGGTTCAAAAAAGCCCAGCAGTACATAACCGCAGACGTCGGCTTAGTATGGGGAACAGAGGTTTGGTCAACAATCGGAAGCCCCTTAGCCATGAAAATCTTCTTGGTGCTCACGAGGAAAATTTTTGAGGTTCGAGGCGGAACACATGACACCCTCATCAAAACCGAGTTGGTCAAGGACATAGACATTCCAAAGAAACTCCACGTTTACGAAGACGCCTACATCAAAGACTGGGTTGAAAGCAAAGGGTTCCGCGCGGTTCCATGTTACGTCCCGTTTTGCATTCACTATCGACCGCCCAACGTGTGGACGTTCAGAGGCAGCGTAGGCTTGATGTCTGAAGCGTTGACGCTTGGCGACTCAAGAGTAATCGGCAAACTTCTAGCTGCCTACGCCTTCTACTCAGGCTACGCACTTTACCAGGTGGGGCTGCAGGGACGCCAACATTGAAGTTGCCCTTCAAAGCGGTAGGGTGCCTCCATTAGAGGCATGGATAGAAAAACCTTTGAAACAAACATACTTGTTTTTTGGGGATTCGGCAGGGCGTTTTTTTAGCGTGTCAAAGCAAGCCAGACGTGGTCTGAGACGGGTCTGGGCAGCATGTCCCCTATGCCGTCCTTACGCATAAGTATGCGCTTGTTGGGGTTCGGGTTGAACTCGCCGATGATGTCAGCGTAAACGTGCTCCCTGCATAAGGCTTCAACTATTTTGTCTGCGCCCTGTGGCTCGGCGGCGATAAGCAACGCGCCCGAACCGATAAGCTGCAGCGGGTCAATCTCGTAGAAACGGCAGATTTTAGCCGTCTCAGGTTCCACCGAGATTTTCTCCTCAAAAACCCTAACGCCCAAGCCCGCCGCGTCCGCCATTTCGTGAATGCCGCCTAGCACGCCGCCTTCGGTTGGGTCATGCATCGCGTGCACTCCGCCCGTCCTGTAGGCGGTTAAGGCGTCTTTCACCACGCTGATCTGGCTGTAAAAGCCTTTGGCGCAGTCCAAGAGTGCCGGGCTGAAGACTTTTTTGAGTTGCTCTTCGCGGTCAGAAGCCAATATGGCTGTGCCTTCGATGCCAGCGCTCTTTGTCAAAATCAGCTTGTCGCCGCTTCTCGCCCCCGCCGCAGTGACGTATTTGCCCTTTTCCGTTAAACCCATAACGCAGCCAACAACGATTGGGTTTGCAAGTCCCGGTGTCGACTCGCAGTGCCCGCCAACGATGGCGATGCCAAGCTCCTTTGCAGCGGCGTCCATCTGCCTGCTGATTGTCTCCACGATTTTGCTGTCAGCGTTCTCAGGCAGCATTATGCAAGAAAAGAAAAAGGCTGGCTCCACCCCGAAAGTCGCCACGTCGTTAGCGTTAACGTTTATCGCTTCCCAGCCGATGCGTTCAACCGCGCCAGTTATCGGATCCATCGAGACGATGGCGTCCTTGCTTCCGACATCTAAAACTGCGCCGTCAATGCCCGCCGCTGGACCCAAGATGACCTCGCTACGTTCTGCCCCAAGATTTCTGAAAACAACTTCTTTTAAAATGTCAACGGGGATTTTTCCAGGTGGAAGTTTCATGGCTTATCCTCTGTGAAATCTAGCTTTTAAGCTGTCCCGAATTCTTCTGCTTGCTTGGGCCTAGTTTTATCCAGGCTTCGGGGAGCCTTTTCATTATAACCATGGCTATTGGGACGCCGATTGCGCCGCCCACAGCTATCTGCAATATGTTAAACGGAACCTCGGTTGCTGCTGCCCAGCCTAATGAAAGGCCGAAGAATTCCGCTAAGAAGTATCCTGACACCATTTCTGCGCCTGCAACGGCGACCGCTAAAATGTTTCTTTTCTTGCTTCCCCTTTTAGCTATTAATCCAGCGATGATTCCTTCTGTGCCCTTTATGATAAGCGTGAATGGAGCATAGGTTGAGGCATATCCGCTGGCTACGTCTGATAATGCTGATCCAACACCGCCTGCGAAGCCGCCGATGATTGGACCGAAAGTTAGGGCGCTGGCAAAGATCATGATGTCGCCGAAGTTTAGGTACCCTTTGGTTGCTGGGATCGGAACCTGCACTGCAAATGTTGCGACTGCGACCAGCGCCGCCATGATTCCTGCCTGCGCGACGGTGAGGGTTATTCTCCCTTTGTTGTTGATGGTCATGTCTCGTTTGATCCCTAATAGTTGCAACTTTAGTAAAGTTACAACTATACTAATAAATCTTTACAGGCACAACCCGTTCAATCGATAATTTTGTGGTCAAGTGCCCCAACGATTGTTTTGGGAAGATTTTCTTAATTCGTGACATAGACCTTTTAAGGCAAAGTTTTCAATTTGGAGCGTCTTCTCCTTAGTCGTCTTATGTAAACAAGCGAAGTGAAGATTAAGATTGTCAAGACTCCAACTAACGCTATTATAATGATATTCTGTACTTCTCCTTCTGCCATTGCAGCTGAGCCGCTGGGCGACGGACTTGGAGATTGTGGCAACCGGGAAGGAGTAGCCAAAGGAGTTGAAGATGCGGTGGGAATTGGTGCTATTGACGGAAATGGGTTGGGCACATTAGATGTTAGAGCATATGGGTTTCCCTGAATAGTGTCACTTTCATTTAAGTAGAGGGTCGAATCACCAAAAGTCACACAAGTGTACTCGAAAACTATTCCGTAGCCCTGTGGTGCATCCAAAGTGTTATTTTCAATAACTGAAAAAAGGCAACCGACCCGAATTCCGTAACTAAAAAACGGTCTCCACGCGGAGAAGCCATTTACTATGATTGTGTTTCCGGCAATTACGTCATATACAGACAGGCCAGTATCTATGTCGTAAATTGGGCAGCTAAGAATTGTGTCGTTGATTATGTTTATGTAGCTTGGATAAAGTGGCCCCGCAGGTGCTATTCCAGGTGCTATTAATATTCCGTCACCTTCGCCATTTTCTTGATACCATCCAGAATTTGTAGCAGGATTAAAATCGCTGTCTCCTAAAGTAAAGTTAGCTACTGTTACGTTATTAGCTTCTATCAGAATGACCTGAGATTTAGCTTTCTGCGCATCCAAAATTGTTGAGCTTTCATCTTGCCCAATAAGGGTTATTTGCTTGTCTATAATTAAAGTCCCATTGTACAGTCCATCCCTAACAAACACTGTATCGCCCGCGTCAGCATGATTTATAGCCGATTGAATAGTTGGATAATCGTCTGGAACAATGATAGTTTTAGGCTGGGCTTTTACGGCGACGGATGTGGTCATAACTAAAGTTGTTAGGATTACAATGGCAAGGATGATAGCTAACGCTTTACCCCAGCTAGCCATACTTACTCGTATGTAGGGTTGTTGATAAAAGGCTTATTGCAAATAATCACATGAGCAACTGGATCTCGTCGAAAGCCGCCAAAACTTTCCTGCCCCGCTCCGTAACACGGAAAAACTTCTTCCCATCCCTCTCGTAACTCACAACCAGCCCCCTGTCAGCCAACTCGTTAAGATGCTGATAAACCGCCGCGCGAGTCATAATCCTCCCCAGCAGCTTCCACAAATCGTACCCGTACGTGTCTTTTTCGCTGAGAATTTTCAGGATCTTCTGCTTTGTGCTCACCGCAAGAGCCAAGCCAGCCGTCTTCTGCTTTTTATTCAACGCCTGCAAAACGTCAGTCGCCTTCAAACCGCTACCCGTAATCAGGCATACGACGCTGCTATCAGCGGGGATTTCTTCGCGTTTCCATTTCTGCACCGCCGCCACAGCCGCTGAGCTGGCAGGTTCAGCGAAGACTCCTTCAAGCTTGGCGATAAGAAGCTCGGAGCCCAGGATTTCCGTGTCTGAAACTGTCAGCGCCAAACCATTTGACTCCGTGATGGCTTTGATGGCTAAGTCGCTTTGCAACGGTTCACCTACAAGGATGGCCAACGCTCTTGTTGACGGGTTGCAGGACTTTGAAGAAACCTCTTCTTTTAGCTTGCTTACTATCGGAGCGCAGCCTTCAGTTTGAACCCCCACCATTCGAGGCAACATCTTGGTAAGCCCGAGCTGCTTGAGTTCTTTGAAGCCTTTCCAAAGCGAATAGATGGTTCCGCCGCTTCCCATCGGAACAACCACCCAGTCAGGCACCCCAAACTGCTCGTTAATCTCGTACGAGATGGTTTTTTGAGCCTCAACCACCAATGGGTTAAGCTCGGCGGTGGCTTGGTACCAGCCTGTTTCCACGGCTAATTCAGCCGCTTTGCGAATCGAATCATCCACAATGTCACCTGACTCCTCAATAACCGCGTCGTAAGCAATCATCTGCGCCAGCTTTCCAACATCAACAACTTTCGGAACCAAGACGTGGCAAATCAAGCCTGCTCTTGCGGCGTAGGCAGCTGAAGAGGCGCCCATGTTCCCGTTACTGGCGCAAACTAAGGCCTCAAAACCTTGATCAATCGCGTTTGACGTTACGAAAGCGGCGGCGCGGTCTCTGTAGCTGTTGGTGGGGTTGCGGGTTTCATCCTTCAAGTAAAGGTCTTTTAACCCGACGACTTTGGCAAGCCTCTCAGCCTTATGCAGCGGTGTGCCGCCCTCTCCTAAACTTACAATGTGATTAACTGGAGGAAGCATCTGCCGGTATCTCCAGAACCCCTGCTTTTCAGAAAAATCCAATTTCGAAGCCTCAGGCAAGTCGGGTACGAATTCAACTGTGCCCCCGCATTTTTCGCAGTTGCTCTTCAAAGGGTAAACGGGGAACTCTGTGCCGCAGTTAATGCAACGAAGCGTCAACATAACCTCTACTATCTGCTTATGAGACGAGCCTTTTATGTTATATCATTGACTTATAGCTAACTGCCTTTTGAACCAAGCATTTTAGGAGGGGAAAATCTAAATGGAAGTTCCCGCCAAATATTGCCTGTGATAAGTCATGAGTGTAAGAGAAGACCCAATTAAACTGCATAAGACCGCTAATGCGTTGATGGAAAACGGCGAGTACGCCGAAGCAAGAGACCTTTTCGTCAAAGTAGCCGACCTTTACTATAAAAACCAGAATTATTTCGGATCAGCTGAAATGTACTACAAGGCTGGCGAATGCGTCTTTGCCCTTAAAGACAACGAGAAAGCCTCTGAACTCTTCATGAAGTCGGCTGAAATCTCCTTCAGCAAAGGCTTCGACAGGTACGGCGTCAGCGCACTCGACTACGCAAGAGACTGCTACAAGGCACTTGGCAACACAGAAAAGGTCGAAGAATTAACCAAGAAAATCAAAGAAGTCAAAGAAAAACTCGAAGCCTCAGGCTTCTAAGAACCACCCTTTTCTTTTTACATCTGAATTATTTTTTTTAAATAAACAGTTGAACAAGAAGTTTAAAATTTAATCCCTAACCCAAATCACAGCCAAACCCTTACACACCGCTATTTTCCCATCAACAATAAAACAAGATAAACATTCTTTTCTGGCTCATTTTTGAAAACTCCTTAAGAGTTTTCTCTTATCCAAATAGCTTACCAAAAACACAATTAGGTAGACAAGCAAGATCACTGTCCCGATAGACGCGAGAACGCCGAGCACTAAAAAGTACCACCCTCCTTTAATTACGTAATTGTAAAAATTAACTACCAAATTGTAAATGAATCCTGATTCTAAAGCTAACAATCCGATGACTGCTAAGCGGTCTTTAGTTTTTTGGTTTAGCGGCTTTATCTTGCGTCTCTCCTCGAAGAACTCTAAGTCCCATCAGACAACGTGGATATTATATTTTGCCATGCGACGATGGATAGCGTAACCGAAACGATTTACCAATCGTCCCGTCTGCCTACGAGTTCTTTTTTAGAGTCTTTTTCAATTTCACGGTAAACGTCTCTCTCAGGCTCTGAAACAACATCGATTTCAGCTGCAGCGTTTTTCACGATTGGAATTTTAATGAACCTATCTTGCCTGCGTACGGGGACATAATCTATGGTTACTTCTTTTGAAGCGGGGGTAAGTTTTTCTTCAGAATTCCACAGCTCGAACATTTCCACCCGGATGAAGTGAGGTCCAGCGCCTATCCCCATCATATCTAAAGGCACTGGCAATTCGTAAGCATCCGCTGAAAGAGGACCCTGCGGAATGCGGACGGCGCAACAATGCATTTTTTGTCCATCAAAATACAGCTCTGCGGTTATCTTTGAAAAGGCTGCTCTTGACGGAATCAATCGAAACACAACTTTGAGGTCTAAATCGTCCTCTTTCGTTTCGTTGCCAATCTCAGTTATAATTATCTGCTTATTGCTGTGTGCCTCTGCTTTTTGGGTGAGCTTTTCTTGCACAGTGGGCAAGCTGTCAAATGTTGTTTGCTTAGACTGTTTTACCTCAGCAAGCGTTTTTTCTCTTAAGCGCCCAGTTTTTATGGCTTTTCCCATTCAGCTTGTACGCATTCGAATTTGGTTATTAGTTTTGCGGTTTGCAACATCTGAAAATGCAGCCGCCGCCAGCATGGGGCTCCTGTTGGGAGAGGAGTTTCCATTTTCTCAAGGAGAAGGGATTTGGGGTCTGGGTTTTTTCGAGAGTTTGCTGACGGCGGCTGTGTGGGTAAGTGTTAGGTGTTTTTCTTGTTTGTTGGTTTTGTTTTTTTCTCCTTCTGCTTTGCTACTACATTAAGTAGTAACAACATGCTTTGATAGTAGCATCACAAATAAATGTTTTTCCAAATAACACCCATTTTATTCTCAAGTTAAGCAGCAAAAACACCAAAAAACCAGCAGCAGAATAAAAAGCAAATATACACCTCTGGACACAAAAATTCACTTGGGAAAGTCTAAGAACATGGCAGACCAGAAAGCCTTCGCTAAAGAATTCTACAGTCGCCAGGTCGTAATGAAAGAATTAGGCGAGAAGGGACAGGAGCGCCTCTGCAAATCCAAAATTGCAGTCGTCGGCGTAGGCGGGTTAGGCACGGTTTCCTCGCTTTATCTTGCGTTGGCTGGCGTCGGCTACATCCGTTTAATCGACCAGGACACGGTTGAGGTGCAGAATCTTCACCGCCAAATCCTGTACAACCCGGCTGATTTGCATTACCCGAAGGCTGAAGTCGCCGCAAAGCGCCTGCAGCAACTAAACCCGATGGTTAAGGCTGAAGCCTTCTCGGAAAACGTGAACCCAGGCAACGTCGAGTGCCTCTTGGCTGGCGTGGACTGCGTGGTCGACGGCTTAGACAACATGGTGACCCGTTATCTGGTTAACCGTGCATGCGTCAAACTGAAGATCCCGTACGTTTTCGGCGCGGCAATCGGCATGGAGGGGAACCTTTCCGTTTTTGCGCCTCCCGAAACGGGCTGCCTGGAATGTTTAATGCCGAACCTCTCCGACAACGACTTGCTAACCTGTGCCACGCGTGGAGTAATCGGGGCAACGCTGGGAATAATCGGTTCCTTGCAAGCAATGGAAACCGTCAAAATTTTGGCTGGAATCGGCTCGGCTTTGAAGGGCAAGCTGCTGGTCTGCGATTTCAGCGACATGGATTTCACCGAAATTGAGATTTCAAAAAGCACGCGCTGTCCCGTCTGCCACGGCGACTTAGGCTCAATCGCTGGTGGCGAACGGCTTGTTTGGCTTTGCGGGCGGAACACGGCTAACATTAACCCTGAAAAACCGCTGCGGCTTAGCCTCGCTGAGGTGTACCCAGTTGTTGACAAGCAGTTTAAGGTTCGTTTGAAGTCCCGATTGGCGCTTGTGTTCGACTACAAGGGGTATGAGGTAAGCCTGTTCAATGGCGGGCGCATGCTTATAAAAAATGTTGCAAACGAAGAGGAAGCACTAAAGGCGTATAGGGAAATAATCGGTAAGCTTCATGCTTCTTAATCGGGCGACTAATGTTCCATCTTCAGGCTACAGAAAATGGAAGCCCACGCTTAATTCTGCCCATAGCACAGCCGATGCAATAGCCACTTGCGCGATAGACAGTACGGCGCCGACTTTGAGGTATTGTTTAAGGCTTATGTTGATGCCTTTGCGCCGCATCATTTCCAGCCACATCACAATCGCAAGCGACCCCAACGGGAAAAAGTGCGGACCCAAATTGTTCCCGATGATGTTGCTGAAAATCAGTCCCGTCAAGGCTGACCCGGACGCGCCGATGTGCTGGATGCTTAGCAACCCGAGGATCGTCATGGGCCAGTTGTTCATGAAGCTGGCTCCGACGGTTATAACCATGCTTGGCGCGAAAATCCCCAGCGCCGAGGGCAGTTTGCTTGTTGCTAGGAGGGCAGATGCTAACAAGTTTGTAACCCCAGCGGTTTCCAGCCCTTGGACGACGATGAAGATGCTGAACATGAACAGCACGATGTCCCAGTTGATGTCCCTTGCCAAGCCAACGAGTCCTTTCTTGTTGCCGTTCACCGAGCGGCTCCACTTCAACGTGAACCAGTAAACCGCCACCAGAAACGCCGCGCCGCTACAAATGACGATAGAGACGGGAAATCTGTTCAAAGATGTCAGTACGTAACCTATGTCGACTGCCACTAGGGTGGCCAGGCTTATCCTCAGCAGAAGCGGCGAAATAACCTGTTTTCCTTTGGTTAACGTGTCCGCGGCTTTCACGTCATAAACTTTGGGAATCTGCTTTCTAAAAAACAAGTAAAACAGCAATAAACTGCTGAGGATGGTTGCCACTGCTACGGGTCCCATGAAAATCAGGTGGTCGATGAAGCTGTACTTGAAAAAGTCAGCGCTTAAAATGTTGATGGGGTTGCTGGTAATCAGGGGCATAGCGGCTGTATCCGCCATTAAGCCTGCGCTGAACAGGTACGCAAGCTTGCCTTTCATGTCGATGCCTAGGCAAGTTACAACCTCCAAGACAATCGGGGTCAAAATCAAAACCGCGCTGTCATTCGCAAAAAGAATGCTTACAGCCGCGGTCAAAAGGGCAATGTAAAAGAAAAGCCGCAGCCCACTGCCGCCCGCCATCTTCACCACTCGTAGGGCAGCCCACCTGAAAAAACCCATCGCGTCTAACGTAACCGACAAAGCCACTATGCCAAGAAACGCCAGCGCCGCATCCCAAATATTTAGGAAAGACTGAGCCGCCTGTCCCAAACTGACCGTGCCAAGCAAGAGCGAAGCAACCGCGCCGATTCCCGCCGCGTAACCCAGCCTCAACCCGAAAGGGCGCTTAATCATCAAGAACAGCGTCACTATGAAGACAGCTACTGCGGCGACTGAGAGGTAATCCAAATTTTGTGCCCCGTGTTGCTTAACAAAGCGTGGCTTTCAGAGATATAAAATATGCTTGCCTGTCCCAAGAGATGTTTTGGAGAAAACGCTTCTTAACATCAAGAAAGCGTAGTTAGAATGAGTAAAAGATATAGGGAGCCAAGCGAGTTAACTTATGATCGACAGCGTTAACAAGATACCCAAAAACTGGTTTTGTGTCCTTACTGTCCACAGCAAGCCACGCCGAATTTTTGGTTCAAGTACGACCTGCCACAAAGAAAACTGGAGATGAACATATGATGAATAATGATGTCTGCCCACATTGCAAGGCAACGGCAGAAACCGAACTGCTCATAAAAAACGAGCAAGAAATCTACACGGTTTGCAGCACATGCAAAACCGTCCGTTCTAAAACATGGATCTAAAACAGACCCTAATCTTGGAATCTTAATCCAAAAAAATTAGCCCAGAAACTTCGGGCTCTTTTTATCTTTTTTTCGATAACAGACAACTGCCTAAACTTCTAATGAAAAATCAGAAACAAAAAAACTAAAATGGGGAGAAGCTTATTCTTGCTTCTTCTGTTTTCCCGGTCGCAGCGATCGGACGGTTTGCCCTGCACGCCACATCTCACTATTTCCCATCGCTTTGAGTTCGTCAGCGAGTTTTTGGCGGTAGTCGGGTGCCTTGCTTTTTTCCAGCACGATGCGTGTTTCTTCTCCTGCGGCGACGAGGTCGTAGAGCGAGTCGAAGACGGGTTGAGTGGCTTCACGGAACCGTGGTCTCCAGCGTAATGCGCCGATGCGTGCGGTTTCGCTGCAGTTGCAGTACATCCAATCCATACCGTTTTCGTCGACGAGGCGGATAAGGCTCTGGGTTAGTTCTTCGACGGTTTCGTTGAAGGCTTCGCTTGGACTGTGACCGCGCTCGCGAAGCGTGTTATACTGCGCTTCCATGATGCCTGCCAACGCGCCCATTAAGACGCCGCGTTCGCCTGTTAGGTCACTGTAAACTTCTTTCTCAAACGTTGTCGGGAACAAGTAGCCAGACCCGATAGCGATGCCAAGAGCCTTCACACGGTCCCATGCTTTCCCCGTAGCATCCTGATGGACAGCAAAACTGCAGTTTATGCCCGTTCCGTCAACGAAATTCCTTCGGACACTAGTGCCTGAACCTTTCGGCGCAACCAGGATGACGTCTATGTCTTTTGGCGGGATGACGCCTGTCTGCTCCTTGTAAACGATGCTGAAACCGTGGCTGAAGTAGAGTGCATCTCCTTTCTTGAGCGTTTTCTTAATCGTCGGCCACGCAGCTTTCTGTCCCGAGTCGGTGAGCAGGAACATCTTAATTGTTCCTTGTTCCGCCGCATCTTCCATTGAAAACAGGTTTTTTCCAGGAATCCACCCGTCTTGCACCGCAAGGTCGTAGTACGCTTTGTGCGGTTCCACGCTTTCTTGTCCTATGATTACTTTTATTCCGTTGTCTCGCATGTTAAGTGATTGGGCTCGACCTTGAATGCCGTAGCCGAGTGAGACGACGACTTCGTCTTTCAGGATTTTTTGGGCCTGCGCCACTGTAAACTCTTTTCGGGTGATGACGTCTTCTATGACGCCACCGAAATCCATCTTAACCATCTATTTTTTCCCTCAAGCCAGACACTTTAGAAAACGCAGTAATTAAGAATTATGTTAGGAATTTCCGCGATAATTATTTCGTTTTACCTTAGCCAACCCGCTTAATTCAAGTAATGTCGTCTTGACCATGTCTACTTGATTATTAACAAATGAATTGGTCTGCATAATCTATTATAAAGTGGTAAAAGCGGAAAATGCGAAAATAAACTTCTAATCGCCATTGCTGGTTATTAGGGCACTATTTTGCCCACTCCCGGCACTCCTTTTACTTTTGGTAGGACGCCTGAAATCTGTTGCCACGTTTTGTCAAGCTTCTTTTTTTGCTTTATCCGGTGGATACGGTCAATGTACACTTGCCGATTCTTCTTTTCTTTGGAACGTATTTGCTTGGCTTCCATTAATAGGCCGCTTTTTAAGAACTCTTTCAGGTTCCCGGAATTGACGATGTCTATCGTCATGCCTATCTCCTCCTTGTTCTCGATGGAAAACTTGTCAAGGTGCACGCTTGATATCTGCCTGACCGTTAGGTTTGGAAGCATTGTCGCCTCATATATGTCACCCTCAAAAACTACCATGGGATAATATATTTTGACATAGTCGATATCATCCGTTTGAGTCGCTAAAACTGAGCTATTTTTTTCGTGCATGCGTTGTTCGAAATATATAGCTTTAGCCAATTTCGTTGTGCAATTGAGGATGTTATCGTCTCTTTTGTTGGAGGTTTCCGGGTCAACTATTATCTCCTTAAATCTGTTTGAGTGGGAATCTGCAACAAGAGAGTTCACCTTAGTCGTTGGTTTTAGTATTTCGACTAACTCGCCCTGCCTACCGATAATGTTTATATTATCCCAAATCGATGACGCATTTTTAGAAGTCGCCACATCACCGGTATTCTTAATGAAGGACCATGCGTTTCCAGGGATTCTTTTACACTCTACCAATATAACGTATTCAATCCGGATTGGTGAACCCGTGACTTGGTAGGTAGCTCGAAGGTCGAGTTCCAGATGCTCTCCTGTTTGCCAATCAATGAAACAGTAATTTGGCTGCACATCAAAATCGCCTAATTCTTTCATTTGGGCGGCAATCTCATCCTCGAAGTCAAATCCTGTTTTTGAAAGTTCTTGTTTAATCAAATCCTCTTTCGTTACCATAAGCCACTACATTGTTGTTTACTTAACTTAAAACTATGCATATTGATTGTTATTATCCCTACTTTTTTTAACCCTAATTAAGAATTACTGATTCAGCGAAGAGAATGAGGGATTGTGGCTTAAGCATCAACAAACTGGTATCCAGGAATGTTCTCAGAAGCCATTAATCGAAAAGCTTAACAGGTTAAGACACTGAAGTGCTTTTGGATGATTCAAAGTGACTTCAAAAAATTCTAATGTTGGTAAGCTTTTTGATTTTAATGTGAACGGGTATGGAGTAGTAACCCACGAAGTAAGAGTGGACTATAAAACTTGGTCACCAGTTATTCAAGTTTTGAAATTCACTGATGACAAACATAAAGGCGAAATTGACCTAAGATTCGGATATTGCGATAACACCTCAAAACTGATTCCAAAACCATTATACCTTACCGAAAGTCAACTTACCGATTTGGGAAGAGAAGCTGCAAAAGACCCTGAAGTTAAGAAACTGCTCAAGGGCTTCTGTGACCAAATTAGGTAACTTAACAGCAGGACAAACGGCATTTGATGGAAAAAACCAAGTTTACACCAGAACTGATTGCTCCATGCGGGATGAACTGCGTCATATGCAAGGGATACATAGCCTACACGCATGGCATACCACGGGTAAGAGGCAAAGTAACCTACTGCGCAGGTTGCAAGCCACGAGCCAAAAACTGCTACATCAAAAGAAACTGCAAAAAACTAACCCACCACGAAATCAAATCCTGCTACGAATGCGGCGAGATGCCGTGTAAAAACCTGAACCACCTCGACACGCGGTATCGGGAACGCTACGGGATGAGCATGGTCGAAAACCTAAAGATGCTAAAGGCAGAAGGCATGGATGGGTTCTTGAAAAGCCAAGCCGAGAAGTATCGGTGCCCAACCTGCGGCGATGTGGTTTGCGTGCATGACGGCAATTGCTACGGCTGCGGCTACAAGTGGAGCAAGGTTTGAGCGCTAACCAAACTTTTCACTGATTTCCCCGATGATGTTCATGTTGCGGGTGGTCGCTTTCACCTTCAGCTTTGACTCCACAAATGGGTTAGGCAGTGCTCCTTCTCCGCCTCCATGGGTCAAGCTAAAAACTTCCCTGCCTTTTGATGAAATTATCTGTGCTGTTGATTTTGGGATTGTCAGCGGTAATTGGGATCTGAATGCTGCGGGAGGTGGATTTGCAAGCAAGGTTACAAGGAAGCTTGTGCCTGCTTTGTCTTGGCCCTTGAACGGGTCTAAATCAATTATGCCCTTTAACTGTGGGATTGTACGAATGAAGACGGCGACGTCATAGCTGAGCGTGCTGCGGAGTTTTTCTTCTATCTTGCCCTTCAACTCTTCCAAGTCGGTTGTGTTGGACTCGAAGATTACGTTGCCGCTTTGCTTAAAGGTAGAAACATTTTGGAAGCCCAACGCGCCGAAAGCTTCTTGCAGAGTCTCCTTTTTAACGATGTGACCGCCAACGTTGATTCCCCTGAGAAAGACTACAAAGATTGGCATCAAACTTTCTGCTCTTCCATTAACGTGAGCATTATCGCCTTTGCTGAGTACAAGCGGTTTTCTGCCTGCTCATAAATCACCGACTTCGGGTTCTCAATGGCTTCCGCGCTTATTTCGTATCCGCGGTGGATCGGCATGTCATGCATGATGTAGACGTTGCTGCCTTTGAGCAGTTCCGCGTTGATTTGGTAGGGCATCATAAGTTTTATTCGCTTCTCCTTTTCCGCCTCGAACTTGGGGTCGGTGAAGAACTCCATGTCAATCCACGTGTCCGTGTACACGAAGTCGGCGTCCTTAACCGCTTTCTTTGCGTCCAAAGTTGACTGCCAAAGACCAGTCTTCTTCGCTTCAGCCAGCAACTCATCATCCCGAGCGGCTTCATTGAAAAACGGCGCAACCGTTGTCAGCTTAACGCCTGTTTTGGTGCAGCCCTCAATCAGCGAGTTGCAGACGTTGTTGTGCACGCCGATGTAAACCAGCTTCGCGCCTTTGAGCGTGCCTTTTCTCTCTTTCATCGTTATTAAATCGGCCAGCGCTTGGCTTGGATGATACTTTTCGTCGCAGCCGTTGATCACTGGCACACGGGATGCGTTAGCCATCTTCATCAAATCCGCGTTGAACAGCAATCTTGCCATGATGCAGTCGACATTACGGGATAAGTAGCGAACTTCATCCGAAATGTCCGCCAAAGTGAAATTGGTGGTTCGCCAGTCGATGAACAAGCCGTGACCGCCAAGCTGCGTGGCGGCAACTTCAAAGGCAACCCTTGTCCGAGTGGATGTCTTCTGAAAAATCAAAGCGGCAGATTTGCCGTCGAACGCTTTGCGGTACTTTTTGGGGTTGTGCTTGACTTCGATGCCTAAATCGACGAGAGCGTTTAGGTCTTGGCTTGATAGCTCTTTGAAGTTGATCAGATGCATTTTATGTTGCCTCAGTTACGCAGAATCAACCCAGCCATAAAAAGCTTTATGGAAAGTTCTTGCAGCAAAGTTTGCCGTTCTTTTTTATGCTAAGGCATTATTTTGCAGGTCAGTATGTTTCAACCGTGAGATTAGGAATTCTCTCAAAATCCTTCTTATTTCTTGTCACCATGCGGTATTCACCTTTGGACATGGCAATTGCGGCTATCATAACATCCCTGTCATTAATTTTCTGTCCCTTCTGATCAAGTGTGCTGAGGATTTCGCCGAACTTTTCAGCTCCTCGTTCATTCATTTCTAATATCAAAAAGCCGCTAAGGGCTTCCTTTGTTTTCTCTTTTTCCTTCTCGACATTTTTTGACTTGTAGGCCCCATAAAAAAGCTCGCCGACTGTGATAACGGTCATACAAGGGCCATCATCTCCTTTTATCAAGCTGTTTAGTTTCTTTTCAGCTGCTGGATTCTGGCGAAGTAAATCAATCATAAAAGTTGTGTCAAAGCAAACCATTAGTGAAGTTTCAACTCCCGCATTCTTTCAACGGCCTTTTCAACGTTATCCGCGAGTTCATCGTCTTTTTCTAGATTTATATACCAAAGCCATACTTTGTTCCAGCTTCCCTTGGCTGAAACGCTGGTTAATGTGAATCCTTTTAGTCGCAGCTCTATTTGAGTGCTAATTGGCACGCCTGTTTTATCTCGTATTTCTTCCATTTCATTAACGATTGATCCATCGAGCCGGAAGCAAACTTGACGCTTTTTTCCTTTGCTCATGTTAATGCCTACTTAAACATAAGCTTGAAATGCATTTAACTTTATCGCATTACATTGTCATAATTAGGATATCCTGAGATAAGTTCAATAACATTTTTAGCGGTAAAATAACAAAGCATATCGAGAGTGTAGCTAATGATTCTGCTCGTTCATTCAACCCGAGACATCGCGGGCGTAAACATAGCAAAGAGCATTCTTCAGCGCTCCCCCTTCACAAAGACAACTGAGACTTATCGGGAAAGCCCCGTTTACACGGCTAAAGTAAACGACAAACAGGTTAGCTTCCTGACGTTGAACGAAGAAACAATCAGCGCCCAGTACTTGCAAGAGGATTTCCCAAACGCTCAACTTGCCGTCTTCATCTCACGGCACAGCAGCCAAAGCGCAAAGCCCACCCTTTCCGTCCACACAACAGGCAACTTTGGAGAAGCGGAGTTCGGCGGCTTGCCCCACACGGTTTCTGTTGCGCCAGCCTTTGCCATGGCGACCGCGCTTAAATCGCTGAGCCGCTTGAACGGGCAGCTGAGCCTCGGCTATGAGGTCTCCTACGAGGGTACCCACCATGGTCCCAGCTTGAACCTGCCCGTCATGTTTGTTGAGCTCGGCAGTTCAGAGCCTCAATGGCGCGACCTTAAGGCTGCGCAAGCCGTCGGCGAAGCGGCAATGGACGCCATCGCCAACTTCTCAGCATCCAGCGGCTTGGCGGCTCTTGGGATAGGTGGACCGCACTACAACCCAAAGTTCAGCCGCATGGCGCTGGCTGACGAAGCCGCATTCGGGCACATGATACCGAAGTACGCCATTGCGGAAGTAGACGCGGCGATGATTTCGCAATGCAGGGAGAAAACTCTGGAGAAGGTCGAGGTGGCAGTTCTTGATTGGAAAGGAATCCCAAGCCAGGACAAACCGAAGTTGCTGGCTGCTCTGCAAGAAGCTGGGTTACCCTTCAAGAAAGTCTAAAAGAAGAAATCCGTTTCCCTATTTTTCGTTAGTGGGTAACCTTTGGCGCTTGTAGTTCCTGCACCAGTTTCACCACTTGCTCCATGACGTAGCTGTTTATTTCCTGCCCCTTGCTTGCAGAGGCTTCGGCGGGGTCTCCTATTGTGCCCGTTGGAAAGTGATTTTCTGGATGCGCAAGGACTTCAAATAGCGGCGGCTGTGTGAAGCTCTTTTTTCCGACGCCTTTGACCACGCTGGGCTTTATAGCCATAATCCGTGACGTCTCAATTGCTCCGCCGTGTCCGTCCTTTTCTGAAACAGATTTGCCCCTGAGGTCATAGGCGAAATCGTAGTCGGACAGAACCATTATCCTGACTTTTCCCTCGACGCTGGCGGCTTCATTCTGCAAAACAACTTTTTCTGCTGCGAGTCTCAGTGCCGCCATGTGAAGCGTTGCAGCGTGGCCGCTCAGGACAAGGATTTTTCCGAAGCCGTTGCGGACCAGTTCGCTGAGGATGTCAAAGGTGATCCTGTACAGCGAGCTGAAGTTGATTGAGAGGGTTCCTGGGAAATTGCGTGTTGATAAGCAAACCCCGTAGCGGAGCGTGGGCAGAACGAGGCTTTTGGTTCGTTTTGCGACTTCGAGGGCGATGAACTCGGGTTGCAGGCTGTCTGTGGAAAGGGGCAGGTATGCGCCGTGTTCCTCGACGCTTCCCACTGGAAAAATCACGACCATTCCAGATTTCGCAGCCTTCTCAACTTCGCTCATGGTAAGCTCGTCAAACCACAGAGGTGCAGATTCAGCGGACGCATCCGCGTGAGTTTCTGACATTTTTTCGCGCATGTTCAGCTCTCCGAAACCTAGTTAACTATAGTATTTGACGCTTTAAAAAAGCACCCGATAACTGCGGGTTTATGCCAAAAAATTGGAGTGGGTTGAACACTCGACCCCCAACTTAGGAAGCTGTTCTCCAAAGGACCCCTCGCAGCTAAGGACTCTATTTTTGCACAAAAGCCAGTCTAACCGTGGTTGACGCACTCGCAGCCAAAGCACCCGTGCTTATCACCGAGACCGAATTGCTGCCGTCATTTGTGACATAGGGCTGACTTAGTTTACATTTTGTTAAGTGCTTTTAAAAATAATTAAAAAAAGGGAAATAGTGGATGTGCTTTCACTTTGTTTGGGTTTCTTGCATCTTAGGCGCAATTGAGTTCAGTTTAATAACGTATTTCGTGTTATTCTCCACTGGAACAGATACTGGTATTGACGGATTGTATCCTGTGGCGCTGGCCTTGATTGAGTAATTGCCTGCTTGCACGTTGTTAAAGACGATTTGTCCCTTGCTTCCAGTAGTGCCTGACAAAGGTTTCGGACCAGTGGCTTCAACAATTGCTCCAGAAATCGGCGCTAGCGTTTGTGAGTTTTGCACCGTTACTGTAAGTTTGCGGCGGCGTAAGTACCATACGAGGAGTATCAGAATCAACGCTATGATGATAACGATGGCCACGATGAGCCAGAGCCAGTCAGCTGCGGTGAAAACGAATGGTGCTACAGTTGCTGTTGGCGCTGGCGTAGGTGTCGATGTAGATGTCGTTGTAGGTGTAGGCGTCGTGGACGATGAAGTAACCGTCAACGTTACCTTGTTCGAGACTGCGACGAGCCCGTTTGCATCAGTGATTAGCACGAAGTATGTGTAGGTGCCAGGAGCTGTCTGTGATGCCTTCAGCGTAGAAGACGTCCCCCCGCTAACAAAGCTGTTTAATGAGCTAGACGGGGACACGTACAAGACCCACTGGTAACTGTATGGCGATGTTCCACCTGAAACAGTAGCCGTAAGGGTCACCGAATTTCCTGCTGCAACTGTAACTGATACTCCCGATGACGATTTTGCTGTAGCAGAAAGTGGTGGAGGCGTAGATACTGGCGTAGGCGTAGATGGAGGCGCAGTTGAGACCAAGTTAACAGTGTAGCCCGTGTTACTTGTCACTGAAACGGATACTGGTAATGAACTGTTGTACTCTGTGGCACTGGCGTTGATCGCGTAATTGCCTGACTGCACATTGCTAAAAACGATTTGTCCATTGCTTCCAGTAGTGCCCGTCAAAGTATTCGGACCACTGGCTTCAACACTTGCTCCAGAAATTGGCGCTAGCGTTTGTGAGTCTTGCACCGTCACCGTAAGCGTATACAGGGTTGCAATGTTGACAACATAAGGCTCCAGAACCAAAACAGCCATTGCAGTGCTCAAGACCGGTGAAAAATTTCCGGCTTCCGCCCAACTTTCCCATCCACCATTAGTCCAAGCTCCATTAGCGCCTTGCGCAGCGATGGTCGCGTCGGCATATTCTCCGGTGCCGTTGTACCATTGAATACCGTTAGTACCGTTAAAGTAGGAAAGGTACGTGATTGGCGGTACAGCCTCCCGGCAGGCTTTCATCACATTATACATGGCGTACAAGTTGCCGATGTTAACGTTCCAACCGCCATCGTTGACAGTCCACATCTGGTTAAGGTTGCCTTCAGCTGCTATTATACTGGAATTCGTTGAGAGAGCACCTTCTAGAGTCAATTCTTCAATTCCTACTGCAGTTTCTGAAACCTGCCCGAGAATCTCACCATCATAGTAGCCAAATGCACCGTAGAGAGTAGTTGTAGTCTGGTTTGCGACGAGATTTTGATCAGTATGGATCCAGATGGCAAGTGTGTTTAACACCCATTGCGGTGGATATATTCCCCATAATTCGGCCCCGGCTAAGGCAAACACAGGCCAACCAGTATTTGATTGGTCAGAATAAGAGCTGTAGCTGTTGTTGTTATCAGTTCCATAGGTCCATCCTCCACATTGAAGATTGGTATTCTGCCCAGTACTATTGTACACCGGGTCGACTTGAGACAAACAAAGGTAATCCACAGTGTCTCTGGCAATAGCTAAGTAAGTGCGGACGCCTAAAGGTCCGGGCTGGGTAACGTTAGTCGGCGCACTGGAGCCGATTAGAGCTAAGAGCGCCATCGAAGTTTCATAGGTGGGGTAGTCGTCACCGTTCCATAATATGCCTATTCCAGTTCCACTGGTGTCTGGATTGCCTGCTGTTTGATTTGAAAGAGTCATGTTTGATCCTTGTGATAAGATCCAGTTCAAGCCGTTTTGAACATCACTACTGAAGGGATCAGACGCATTCCAACCATAGTGACCGGCATTTTCGAAAGCCAGAACAGCCATTGCCGTACCAGCCACCGGGTATGAGCCTGACCATTCTCCATTTGACGACTGGGTACTGTTCAAGTACAAAAGCCCATTAAGGATTGCAGTGCTAATAGCTGCTTGTGTAGCACCCCTGCTAGTAGAGGTCGTAAACAACGCAATTGTAAAGAATGCCGCTGTTGATAGCAAAATTATTATCAGAATTGCCGCTATTTTATTACGTGAAAACTTCATGATTCATAGTTCTCCTTTATAGTTCTCCTTAGTATCATCTTCAAAAGAGTTCTTTTATAACCTTTTGTTGTAGTGCCCTAGCAGTCACAAGCAGGCAAGCGTTAGCCCGGATTCAACTATAGATAAGGAAGCCATAGTTTTGGTAAAGGCTTGAGACAAAACAAAGTTGTTTTTGGAAGAGAAAAAGATGGAAATTGAATTCCTCGTTATTGCGAAAAGGGTACTATGATAGGACTGAGCCTATTCCTAAGGAACGTCATTTTATTTTCAGAGATGTGTGAGCGCGCGCGGAAAAAGCATTGCCTAAAAAAATAGCTTGCAAAACTCGTTGATGCGAAGTTTTATGTTTAGGATGCAAACCGCTTAGAATGCCCTACAATAAACATGAACGAAGTATTCCAGATAAAAATTGAAAAAAGTATGTATGTTCTTGCCTATGCATGCATGAAATTTATGTCAAATAGCTATTAGAATCGCTTAAATTGACACATGCCAATAAACTATAGAGTAAATTTCTTAGAAAAAGCCGTTATAAGCTAAATATACACAAAAAACCTTTAACTGTCCTTTCCAACATTGAGAAGACCACTGAAATACACAGTCTGAAAAAGGCAAAAACTAACTGACGGAGTTTTTTGGCACCTCTTTTAATTTAACCATAATTAAATTTGCTATAACCAATCTATAACTATTCTGTCGGTCTCTCCGGAGATTCACAAACATAGCAAGACAGTATCAAAAACTGTGCTAAGTCAGGGGAATTACGAACCGCTATACGGCAATCCGCCGGACAAAAAGGGCAAAAAATAACAAAAAGCCTCCAAAGTCACTCCCCCTCTCTATAACCAAAACTTGAAAGATTAATTAGTCCATCAACTTGACTTTCAGTTTTCATTTAGAAAAAAAGGGACCTAAGTCACTGACTGCATGAAACGGCTCGAAGAAGTCAAACGGTAGGAAACCTCATTCGATGGAGTCGCTGTGATTACGCTTCTAATATGCAAAACATCAAACGGTATTGTGGCATTGGAGAATACGCTAAACGAAGAGACGTTACTGCTTGGCGCAAGATAAACAATTGCCCAAAGGGCAGAGTTCGCCTTAGCAGAAGCAGTAATATTCTCTATAAGGGCAGTTGTGCCATTGAACCAGCAAAAATCAGAAAAGTTGCTAGTCATAATGGATGGAATCGAAACGCTCTGAATAGTAGCATTAACCACCCTCACCCTAAAAGTCGGCATAACATTCACGCTTCCTGTATTATAGAGATACAAATTAACCTGAAGCACTCCGCCAGCAACCACATAAGTGGTTCCAGATAAATAATAATCGATTTTAGCATAGTTGAAGTATTCATTGACAAAAAAAACCGCAAAAGCAACAATCAAAACAACGATCAAAATGAGCGTGAACACTTTCTGCCTAAGGGTCATTGAAAATAAATTCTCCTAACTTTTTGCTTCAGTTATGAGAGCCGCCTTCTTAAAAGGTTTATGTCACAACACTTAAGTAAAATCCAGATCAACCTCAGTGACCAAATGGAATATAATCTTAATTTTTGACCCCACCTCAATCTTCGTGGATATATGGTCCATCTACTATCAGGATTTTCCTGAAAGCTCTTCAATGAACAAAACGGATACGTAACTCTTTACTGAAACCTGAAAAACGCTTCATAAGCCGAAAACTTCCTTCCCAAACAAAGACGCAAAGCTTACTTGTTGAAGCCTAGAAACTAAAGCACACTAGCAATCAGTATCTTCCCCAGTTATGCATCGCCCCAAGCTTTCGCATTATTTCCCACCGAAATTCCTTTCCTTAGCATGAAACAAATAATGACCTCTTAGTGTTTAGGCGAAAAAGCAACATGAAATTACGATCAACACAACTCCCGCGCAAAATATCGCCAACATTAGATTCTCGTCGAAGACTCCTGAAAGCTGCACAAAAATTGTAAAAGTTTATATTTTAGTTATCATAAAAATTCGTATGAAGCTTTTTAGGTTGAAAGCATGACTCAAGACAAATCACCAAGCAAGTCGACTCGACTTAGATTGTATGCAATAGCGATTATTTGCATAGGTATAATTCTTTTCGCCGCCGTCTTCCTTTTTGCCACACAAAAAAGACCAAGCACTAATCCAAAAACAAATCTTCTTTCTGATACCCCACCGATACATATTACACTTTACGAAGGCGAAATAAACGCGACAACATATGGGTTCGGAACCAGCGCCACCAACTTAACATCTCCAGGGCCACAACTATCACTGGCACAAGACCAGGCTTACACAGTGACCGTCTACAACATAGGAACAAAGCCCCACAACTGGGCAATTATAGGAGCCCAATGGGCGCCAATCGTAACTAACGGTGCGCTTACTCCCCTAAAGCCTATTTCAACCACCTTCGTCCAATTCGGCGCCCAAATAGGCACCGACGCCGACCCAATTCAGCCAGGATCCAGTGGAACAGTGACTTTTACAATCACTCCGGATGATGTCAACCAGTACCCATCACTGACCTACGCCTACTGTAGCCAAGTTTCCCAAGATGCAAACACTTTCAACATGTGGGGACCAATAGCAGTATACTCAGCATGATCTCGACCAAAACACGCATCACTTTACAACATTCTGTCGTTACGCCACGCGCGCGGGCAAATTAAATAATTGTTGCAAGAGCTCGCAACCAGAAGTACTTTTTATCAATAGCATTAGCTTGGTCCAATGCCTTGCATAGCTCCGCGTCTTCTATGACTGTTTCGCGGCTTTCCCTGCAGGCATTGTTCCTCACACGAGTCAAAACAAAGCCTCCATTAGGATTAGTGAAAGAGATAATATTTTCAAAAAAGTCTGAAAAACTGAGTTGGAACTAAACAAATCAAAAAAAGAAAAAAGGGAAAATTTTGTTTGCAGTATAAATGTACCCTGTGGGTGGCGGGTCCGGTGGGATTTGAACCCACGACTTTCAGCTTGGGAGACTGGTGCTCTATCCGTGCTGATTGTCGAGAAGGGGTTTAGGGGGCTAGTGTTCTTTAGTTGCCCATTTTTTCCGTTCAAAAGCCTCGGCAAGTTTGTCGGCTGTTAAACCTGTAATGTTTAGGTTAGTTGGGGGGTCTTAGTTTGATTTTGATGTAGTGTTCTGGGGCGGCTCAGCTTTCCGTTTGATGCTCGATTCTTCCCGGTTTGAGGCGCCACCGCCAGACACCAAGAAAAAGTGCAACCCAAAAAGAAGACCTAAACCTTCCCAATCAGAAAACCAAATCCAAGCGAAACCGAACCCGCCCGAAACCCAACCCGCCCGAAACCCAACCCGCCCATAACCGACAATAACTGACAATGCCGTCAACATGGAGTCAACATGGAAAGTCGCAACCCGCCCATACAAAAGTCGCAACCCGCAACAAAAATCAAGCCCCAAACCAAAAAAGCAACCAGAAACGCAAAGCGCCACGGCGGAAAGTCGCAACTTTCCCGTAGCAAAAGTCGCAACTTAAAAATATCTAGAAAAAACCAGCACGGAAAAACCCAAAAAAAGAGGCAACCAACCGAACGCGAACCTTTTCTTAGGAAACTTTAAAAGTCTTGGAAACCTGCTTTTTAACCCTAGTCACAGCAACGTTTATTATTGAATAATGAAATGTTGAAGGTGCGATAAGTATGGGCATACAATCTTGGTTACAGCAAGCAGGAAGAACCTTAAAGCTAGCCATAAAACCCGGACGAGAAGAACTCTGGCTTTCCATAAAAATCAGCCTCCTCGGCATAGGCATAATCGGCGTAATCGGCTACGTAATCAAACTCTTATCCTGGGCTCTAGGAAGCTCAGCTGCATCTTCATCGACAACCTAAAAAGGGAACACAATTTATGGAAAAGAAAGAAGAGCAGATGGAAACCAAAATTTTCGTGGTCAAAACAACCACTGGGCAAGAAAGAAACGTAGCCCGCCTAATCGCCTCAAAGGTTGAAATGAACCACATTCCCATCAAGTCTCTTCTCGTGCCAGACACACTCAAAGGATACGTGTTCGTCGAAGCTGACGGACCGCATTTGGTGGAAGAAGCCATCTCAGGCTTAAGGCACGTGCGCTCAAGAATCCCTGGACTTGTAAGCTTCGCCGAGATAGAACGCTACATCGTCCGCAAACCCGTCATGGAAGACCTCAACGAAGACGACGTGGTTGAAATCACAGGCGGACCGTTCAAGGGCATGCGCGCCAAAATCACAAGGCTCGACAAGGCAAAAGGCGAAGTCACCCTTGAACTGCTTGAGGCAACATTCACTTTGCCAATCACGGTACACTCAGACTACGTAAAACTAGTCGAAAAAGCAAAAGCATAACAGGTGAAAAACAAAAAATGGGCGAAAAGAAAATTGTTGAATTGCTCGTAAGTGGCGGACAAGCCAATGCAGGTCCACCTTTAGGTCCCGCTCTCGGTCCATTAGGCATGAACGTCACGGCTGTCGTCACTAAAATTAACGAGCTTACCAAAGACTACGCTGGAATGAAGGTTCCGGTGAAAATCAGCGTTGACACCGAAGACAAAAGCTTTGATGTTTCCGTTGGAACTCCAACAGCTTCAGCGTTGATCGTTGCGGAGTTGAAGGTGGAGAAGGGCTCGGGAACGCCTAACACCGTCAAGGTAGGCGACTTGTCTATGGAGCAGATGGTGCGGATAGCGAAGATTAAGCGTCCTGAACTTTTGGCGCCGACGCTAAAGAAGGCGACGAAGGAGATGCTTGGGACATGCGTCAGTTTAGGCGTCACGGTTGAAGGCAAGGACCCGCGAGAAGTGCAGAAAGATATTGATGCTGGAATTTATGAACAGCTGTTTGGTAGCGAATAATGATAGGCGAATATTTTTATAATGGGTTTCCGTTCCCTCATTGGCGCGAGGCTTAAAAATGCCCCTAGACAACAAGACGATATTGGAAGCGATTAAACAGGCGAAGACGAAGTCTGGCGAGAAAAAGTTCAACCAGACAGTAGATCTGATTCTTGACATTACGGAGATCGATATGAAGTCGCCGGAAGGCAAAATTCAGGAGATTGTTGAGCTTCCTCATGACACTGGTAAGCCGAACCGTATCTGTGTTATTGCTTCTGGAGAGTTTGCGCTTAAAGCTAAAAACGCTAATGCAGACTTCGTTGTTGAACGTGCCGATTTGGACGCGTTGAACGGCAAGAAGAAGGATCTGCGCAAGCTGGCGGCAGACTATGACGTTTTCATTTCGGAAGCGCCCTTGATGCCGCTTGTAGGTAGGATTCTTGGTCCTGTTTTGGGTCCGAGGGGAAAGATGCCTATTCCTGTTCCGCCTAACGCTGACATTGCAGCTTTAATTAATAAGCACCGTAAAACGGTGGTTGTTCGGTTGCGTAATCAGCCGATTATTCAGGTTTCGGTTGGCTCAGAGCAGATGAAGGATGAAGATCTTGTTGATAACACTATGGTGGTTCTTCGTGTTTTGGATGGGAAGCTTAAGCGTGGTTTGAAGAACGTGAAGTACGCTTTCATCAAGACGTCTATGGGTGAGCCGGTTAAGATTAAACCTTAATGAGTTTGAGAAATTATGCCGTCCCAACAAGTGTTAGAGGAAAAGTCAGGCGAGGTTGATGCGATAAAGGACATACTTAAAGGGTACAAGTCCATCGGCATCGCTAGCCTGCAGAAGGTTCGTGCTTCGCAGCTTCAGGAACTTAAGAAAACGATGCATGGCAAGGTTTACCTGCGGGTTTTGAAGAACACTTTGATGAAGCTGGCTATCGAAGAAATGAACAAGAAAGACCTTAACAAGCTTGTGGAGTACTTGGAAGGGTCGAACGTTTACTTTTTCACCGACTTGAACCCGTTCAAGCTTGCGTTGCTTCTGGACAGGGGCAAAGTCAAGACGACCGCGAAAGCGGGTGACACAGCCGCGATGGACGTGGTTGTTCCAGCAGGCAACACGGGTCAGCCTCCGGGTCCCATCATCAGCCAGTTGAACTCCGTCGGGTTGCCTACGCGCATCGAGTCGGGCAGCGTCTGGGTGAGCAAGGACACGCTGGTGGTTCGTAAGGGTGAAGAGATCAACGAGCGCCTTGCAGGTGTCCTCTCGAAACTGAACATTAAAGCCGTTGAGCTTGGCATTTCGATGCGTGTGGTCTTCGATGAAGGGTTGATCATAGTTGGCGATCAGCTTAAGGTTGACGTTGACGCGACTAGGCGGAGCGTTGAGCAAAGCCATCAGGAAGCCTTCGCTTTGGCATTGGGCATCAGCTACCCGTCTAAGGACACGATTAAGCCGCTTCTGCAGCAGGCTCACATGAAAGCCGTCGCATTAGCCGTCGCAGGCGCAATCCCCACCAAAGACACGATCGGCGACCTGATAAGGAAAGCGAACGCGGAAATGACCAGCCTCAGCAGCGCAGTCGACAAAGCCAAGCCGAAAGCCGCGTAAAATCGGCTTCTTCAGTTTTTCTTTTTGTTCGTTTTTCCTGTGCATGATGTAACCTTGTTGTTTTCTTTTTGACTCCATATTTGTGATGGAATTTTGATGTAAATACTAGACCCCCTCCCTCGGTAGACGGGTTTTCGTCAGGGTTTGTTTTGGGTTGCTTTTTTGGTTTGGGGCTTGATTCTTTTGCTGTGTGGGGCTGGGGAAAGCTGGGAAGGTATGGTTTTTACTCTACAGTTTTGGAATATTCCAAAAGTTTATGCGACTCCAGCACTTCAGACATAAAGTACCAAGGAAGATGGCTCTCGTTCGACGCAACTTTGGGTTGATTTTTCGGCTCATGGCTTAAATTAAGCTTAATGAAGTATTGTTTTTGTCTTCGACTTTCTTTTCCTATAAATGGCAATTGCGATGACTGCCACAATTAAAACTACGATTACTGCAACCGAAACCGGGTACAAGGGGTCTACAATTGTGAAGTAAAAGGTTTTCGAAGCCACCGTGTTTCCCACGGTGTCACTGGCATAAACAACAATGCTGTGGCGTCCATCCGACAGGTTTGTCAGAGTTGTGTTTCCAGTAATTGTTGCGTTGGCGTGGTTGTCGAGGCTGTAATTCAGGATAGCGTAAGCGCCGTCAACTCCAAAATGCAGCGGAACACTTCTCCAGTAGAACGTTTGATTATTGGGAGATTCCATCGATATCGTTGGGGGAGCCCCAACAGTGAAATTCAACGCTTCACTGCTTGCCAAAGTAGCATAACCGAACACTCCGCCCCAATACAACGCAACTTTCGTGACTGTAAAGTTAATGTATTGATGTCCTGCTGGGATGTCCGTCCAAACCAAGCTTTTTGTCACAGAACCTGGCGGTCCATTTCCAAACCATTGGCTGAGTTCAGCTGGGTTTCCACTCCAACGGTAAATGGTTATTGGAGAAGTTGAAGAAGTTGGTATCCAACTTGCCGTGTATGAAACTTGTAGAACGCCTACGGCTCTTCCCTCTGGAGAAGTGTTGGCGATTGCAGTTAAGTTTAGCTTGAATGGTTGATTTGCTTGCAGGTTGAATGGCGGATTATTGTACCAGTAAATAGTTACGCCATTTGATAGGGTGAATGTAAAGAATGGAGACCACTCATCGGAAGTGGGCGGTCCCTGTTGTATTTCTTGTGCGGAAACAGTACGCAAGGCTGGAACTATTAATCCTGCCAAAAGACACAGAGCGATCGCGAAAGCTAATGTTTTCTTCATGCTATTGTCCAGTTGTCATTGCATCAATCGATTTAAAGAGGTTTTTCATCAAAATTTCTTGACTAACTTAAGTCAAGGTTTCTTGACCCAGCAATTACTCATCTAACTTGACTGCAGGTTTTTTCGCCGTGGCCCGAATCCAAGAAAGGTTTTTTGGAAGCCGTCGCCATGCGTATTGAGAGGAGCTATCGTGGAGAAAAAGGGCAAGGTTTGCGTTGTTTCCTGCAGTGTCCTAAAAGACGAGCTTCAGCAACTAGTCAAGGAGGGGCGGCTGGATGCTGAGCTGGTTTTCGTCAGCAAGTACTTCCATGTTGATTACGAAGCGGTAGAGAAAAACCTCCGCAAAGTCCTCGATACGACCCTTAAGCGTTTCAAGGGCAAAGTTGTGCTGGTTTACGGCGACCTCTGCCTCGGACAAAACGGCGAAATGAAAAAACTAGCCGACGAATACGGCATCGTCAAGGTTGACGCGGCAAACTGCATCGACTGCCAACTTGGCGGCGGCGGAGCGTTCTTCGACGCTGACCCCGAGCATAACCTGATGTTTATGGGTCCAGGAATGATTGAGTTCTTCAAGCACATGAAAGAAAGGCTGATGAAGGAAGGCATGGATGAGACAGCTTTCGCAGGTATGTTCAAAGGCATCAAAGGCATCGTGCTCTTAGACACCTGCGGCAACGCCAAAGAATGCCGCGAAGAACTTGAAAAGTCAGGCATGGGTCTTACGATTCTTGAAACAAGGGAAATAGGGCTTGAAAACGTGAGGCAAGTCGTTCTTGATGCAATTAAAAAAGCAACTTAGCGCTACGTTTGTTTTGCTTTTTCCCAATAATACAGGAATAGGTCTTTAACCCAGTTATGGAATGCCGCGTCACTGCCGAAAAAGCCAGCATAATCCATTCTTCCCCCAAGTTGACGAAAGCATATGCCAGCCACTTTCTCGGTAATGGCGATTATTGCAGGGAGCTCAGGTAGTCCTCTGATTTCAACGTTTTTCGGCGTTTCAGACATGCTTGCAACAGCTGGAAGGCGTTCTTCGGAAATGAGCAGCTTAAGTTGTATTCCCTGCTGAACGCGTTGGTTCATTACTGGAATCATGTGTTCTGGAATGGTATCTTCGCCTATAGCCCAAATGTACTGCTTTGCCTCGGTGAAAGCTTGCGCACCCTTGTTCAAGATTTTAATTGTGCCCATTTCCAACTCCGCTTGTGAAAGCTCGCCTAACCTGTTCACGAATTGTTTAGGAAACCTCATTGAATCATGCGTCGAGAAGTACTCTTTATGCTTGGAGATAAAAGCTAATGATGATGAAATCTGAAGCACTATTTTACCATATTCAGTAAGAGCGAATGTGCTATCAGGCTGCCTCTGAACCAACGAGGCAGTACTCAGCCGTTCCAGTTGTCTGAAGGCTTCCGTTGGAGTCACGTCAAGTCGTCGAGCTATTTCCTGCATCTTCAAATTTTCCGTTTGAAGCTTGTGCAATGTGCTGAGCCTGCTTTCGCTCGCAAGCTCAAAAAACAGCTTTCCTAATCCTGCATCATCAGACATGTTTATCGCCATTACTAAACTTTTGAGTTCACTGCTTACTTCTTAGCATCCCCATCAAATAAAACTAATCACAGTTGCGCGACTTCTCAATTGACATAATCTTAGAAGTCAAGGGTAAAAATGGGGTTCTCCGAATTGATCTCAAAGAAGATGAAATCCAAAAATTAACAGAACAAAGCACAGCCAAGGCGATAGATCATGATTAAAATACTGATGATTTCTGGCGGCAAGGAGAAAAGCGCTCAAACTGCTGACGCGTCATGGAGTAGCCTTTACAGAATAGGCGCTGCTGCCGCCTTAATTGCCGCGTTGGTCTTCAGAAGAAACCTTGGAGAAGCAGAAATTCCAATGTTCACCGGGTTGGCGGCGCCAAGCAGTGTAGCCGGCTGGTTCACGTTGCTTCACAACAACACTCTCTTGGGGTTAACATTGCTCAATGTTTTTGACATTGCAAACTATGCTCTGGTTGGCTTAATGTTTCTCGCCGTCTACGTCGTGCTCAGACAAACCAACAAAAGCTACACTTTAATTGCTGCAACTTTTAGCTTCCTTGGAATCGGGGTTTATATTGTTTCAAACTCCGCTTTGCCGATGCTTTCCCTCAGCAACCAATACTATAGCGCCACAACAGCCTCGCAGAGATCAACACTGCTAGCAGCGGGGCAGGCAGTGCTTGCCAACGGTTCTACACTCCAACCACTCTATCAGAGCGCAGGCTTTTACCTGAGCCTGCTTCTAGTAGCTGTTGCTGGACTGATTATGTCCACCGTTATGTTGCAGAGCAGCATTTTCAGCAAAGCAACCGCTTACATCGGAATTGTAGCAAGCGCCTTCGATTTAACCTATCTCGTTGGGTCAGTTTTTGTGCCGCAGACAGACATCTATCTCTTGGGCTTGATCTGCATGGCTTCTGCAGGTTTATTCGTGACGATTTGGCATCTACTAATCGGACTAAAACTGTACAAGCTAGGGTGGAAACCACAAGTGAAAGGAAGTGCTAACACATGAGTAAAGCACTCATTGTCTTTGGGACTCGTTATGGAGCAGCAGCCAGCACATCAGAAGAAATTGCAGAGCCTGCGGCAAGTTGGAATGGACGTTCGAGTAGTTAACGCTAAAGAGGAAAAGGTCAAAGACATCGCTGAATATGACCTTGTTATTGTGGGTAGCGCAATCCAACATGCAACAGGTGCCCAAGCGGCTCTTTTGGCGCATGAAAGTTGAGTGATTGATTGCTTGGAGCTTCATGAGGATACCGCAAATATTAAAGAAGCATCCGCATAATATGCAACCTAAGGGTGTGGATGTGGTTATGACGCAGACTGTTCCTTCCCAGCCTATGAAGAGAGTGGAAGATTGGAAGCAAAGATTAATTGACCTTTCAAGAAGAAACAACCTTCTCTATTTCCACAAAAACAAGCGGGGAAGCTTATCGATCTCACAACCTGACATGCAGACGGTTTTTAACTCGTTGGTTTTGAAAAAGAAAAGATTGGACTTCTGGTTGCCTCCCGAAGAAGCGGAAAAGCCTGAAACGCAAGAAAAGCCGAAAGGTAAGGGTAAGGCTAAAACAGCCAAAACCGCGAAAGGCAACGTCCAAGCCTCCGTTAAAGACAGCTTAGCCATGCCAGAGGAACCGCAGCGTCCCAAAGCAAACCAGTTGGTCTGCGGTAAAATGTCCCGAGAGGAGCTTGAAAGAAGCCTCAAAAGCCTGCAGTGGCGCTCGCTTCTGGATTATCGTGAACGCGGCGTTCGCATTTTGCATGCGGCTTTCGGGACCCTTAACTGGGTTGATTTAGAAACAAAAGAGCAGGTCCAGTCGCCTTTGATTCTTGTGCCTCTGGAGTTAACACGGGATACTATACGTCAACCCTACAGTATCGGCCTGCCGCCTGTCGAAGAGGAAGAGGTTTTGAACCCTGCTTTGCAGGTTAAACTGAAAAACGATTACAAAATTGATTTGCCGCTGTTGCCTGAAGAGTGGGAAAACCTGAACCTGCAAGACTACTTCGACAAGGTTAATCAATCTGTCGCTGAGTTAGGCTGGAAAGTTGAGCCGTCGGTTGACCTGGGGCTTTTCTCATTTCAAAAACTGGTCATTTACAAAGACTTAGAGTCGAACGCTCCTTTAGTTACGCAGCACCCCATAATTCGAGCAATCGCAGGCATCAAAGAAGACAAACTCATTTTAGACGGGTTGCCCGACGAGAAAGACGTTGACAAAATCGAGCCGCCGGACAAAACCTATCAGGTTCTTGACGCCGACAGTAGCCAGAGGGTTTCGATTGAATACGCCTTGCGTGGACAAAGCTTCGTTATGAAGGGTCCGCCAGGAACAGGTAAAAGCCAGACCATCGCGAACATAATCGCTGAATGCATCGCTAACGGAAAATCTGTGCTCTTCGTCAGCGACAAGATGGCAGCCCTCGACGTTGTTTACAAACGGCTTAGCGAAGTTGGTTTGGCGCATTTTTGTCTTGAACTTCACAGCAGCAAAGCTAACAAGCAGCAGGTTGTCGCGGAGCTTAAACGTAGTCTTGACGAGAACCTTGTCCCACGCAAGTTGCCGTCCGCTCATGAATTTGAAAAAATGACTGAGTACCGAGAAGAGTTGAACGGTTACGTTGCCGCCTTACATGAGAAGCGACTGTACCTGCAGAGGAGCGCCTATGAGATTTTAAGTTTAATCTCCAGCCTTGACCGGGTTCCCTTCGTGCCCGTCGGCTTAACCGAGTTGAGCACTTTGACGCCCCAGAAGATGCATGAGTTGGAAGCGCTTGTTTCCCAACTAAGCAAGGTTTGGCAGGTAGTGGAAGAACCCGATTTTCCATGGCTGGGTTACCGCGCTGACGCCTACAACCTTGAAATCCGCTCTGAAGTGCTGACTACGCTTGAAGGCATCAATGGAACCCTCAGCGACCTTCAGCTTAAGGCGGAAGATTACTCGGCTAAGCTGGGCGTTTTTCCGCCAGAAACATTCACACGCATCAACTGGCTTCTGAAAGTAAGCAAATTCCTAACCGAAAGTCCCAAGCCAGAATCGTACTGGCTGACTAACCCAGACGTCGAAAAACTCTACGTTGAAGCCAAAAACTACGCTGAAGCAAGCATCTGGATAAAGAACACCCGCGCCAGCCTCATGGAACGCTACACTCCCTCCCTGTTCAACTTGCCTCTGAACGAGTCCACCGAAATCAAACGTCAACTTGAGGCGCTAAACAGGATGCTACCAGCGGTCGGGTTGGAAGAGAGTGAATTCTTTGGCAAACGCGAAAAGCTTCTGGCTTTCATAAAGAACACCCAAGTGGCTGCGCGGAAATGGCGTGAAACTTCGCAGGCGCTCGCTCCGATGTTGGGGTTGGACGGCGAAGGCTTGACGATTACGCAAGTGAAAGAATTGTCTCGCATGGCGTTGCTCTGCTTCGTCGAGGACAAACCTGAGGCGCAGTGGTTTGACAGCAAGTACTTCGAGCAAGTTGAGGATATAATGGCGAAGGCTAAACGGCTCTATCAAGACCACAGCCTTCTGAAAAGCCGCTTGGACGTGACCTACACCGAGGGGCTTTACAAGCTTGACCTCGACGGGCTGATAGCAAGATACAACGGGTACAGCCAAAGCTCGCTGAAGATTTTCAACTCAGGCTACCGCAACGACCAAAGGCAAATCGCGGGGGTCACCATCGACGGCAAAGTTCCGAAAACCGTGTTGGCCGATCTTGTTGATGCTCGGAAAGTCAAGAAGTTGGAGGCGGAGATTGAGGAGTCAACTGAAACCGTTCGAACGCTGCTTGGGCATTACTACCACAAATCCAAGACAGACTTCAACGGCGCCGAAAAAGCCTTGGCGGTTGCCGCCGAAATTCGCAAGCTCTCTTGGGCAACAACCATCCCGGAAAACCTGCTTAAACTTGTAACGAACAGCTCCAGCCCGTCGCCCATGATTAAGAATTTGGGTATGGAAATTCAGGAATCCGTTGTCAGATGGGAGCAGCAGCTCAAAGACTTGGAGTCGCTTATACCTGCAAGCATGCCCAAGTCAAGCGCCGCAATCACTTGGACGCCCCTCCCGCTAGTCGAGGAATGGTTAAACGAAGCAGAAAGGCAACTGACCCCGCTGAACGCGGCAACAAGGGAAACTCTTGCAGTCAGCAAACAGGAACCAGAAAGCTACAAGCAGCTTCTGGAAGACCTCAGAAACGCCGAAGAAATCCGAAAGAAGGAAGCCGCCATCGTCGGCGAAAAAGCTCAGCTTCAAAAGAAATTCGGCGCACGATTTAAAGAGCTTGAAACAGACTGGCAAGACATCGTAGCTGTGCTCGACTGGGTCGAGAAGGTTCAGGCTGCATTCCTTGACGTCCCTGTCCCGCAAGCATTCGCGCAAATCGCGGCTCAAGGTGCAAGCGCCGCGCCCTCCAGCCTTGAATTAACCGAGAAATACGAGGCTTCTTTGAAAGTCCTGAAAGAGTTTGAAGCGCGCTTTGAGGCGCCCATGAAGTATCAGAACCAGCCTCTGAACGATTTAGAGATAAAAGTCATCAGCGAGCGAATCCTCTCTCTGCGAAGCCGTGTTGACGACATTCAGGTTTGGGTTGACTTCAAAGACCTCAAAAACCGCTTTGCCCTGCGCGGCTTAGACGGGTTCTTCAACCGCTTGGCTGAGCAAAAGATTCCAGCGGCAGACTTAGTTGATGTTTTCCGCAGAGGCGTCTACCAAGAATGGATAAACAACCTCTACAACGAAGACCCCAAGCTGGGCAGGTTCAGAAGAGAGAACCATGAACAATTGATTGCGGATTTCAAGAAGCTGGATCAAGACCTCATCAAGCTAACGTCCAGCATGGTTATTGAACAGGCAAACAGCCGCAAACCCCGGGACATTCTGATTCAAGCAGCCGACACTGAAGCGGTAATCCTTCAGAAAGAGGCAGCGAAGAAGAGGCAGTTGATGCCGATTCGTATCCTGTTCCAAAAGATTCCTAACCTGCTCGTGAAGCTGAAACCCTGCCTGCTTATGAGTCCGATAACTGTAAGCCAGTTCTTGCCGCCTGAAGCAAAGTTTGACCTGGTTCTGTTCGATGAGGCTTCACAGATTGTTCCTGAAGACGCTATCGGAGCAATTTACCGCGGAAAAACATTGGTTGTCGCAGGAGATAACAAGCAGTTGCCGCCCACCTCGTTTTTCCAGAAAAACCTGATTGACGATGTGGATTGGGATGAGCTTAGCGACGAGGACGTGGAAGTTTTCGACAGCATCCTTGACGAGTGTCTCGGCATAGGGTTACCCGTCAAGACGTTACGGTGGCACTATCGAAGCAAGCATGAAGAGTTAATAGCGTTCTCAAATAGCCGCTTCTACGACGGCACGCTCGTAACTTTTCCAACTGCGAAAGCCGAGACTGACACTTTAGGCGTTAAACTGGTCTATGTCCAAGACGGCGTCTACGACCGCGGAGGCAAAAGAAACAACCCCGTGGAAGCAGAAAAGGTGGCGGACCTTGTTTTCGAACATTTCACGCTTTACCCCAAGAAAACTCTCGGCGTCGTGACCTTCAGCATTGCACAGATGGAAACCGTTGAAAACGCAATTACCCGTCGACTGGAAAAGCACCCCGAGTTTGACGTGTTCTTCAAGGAAGACCGTTTGGAAGGTTTCTTCGTCAAAAACTTGGAGAACGTTCAAGGCGACGAACGGGACGTCATATTCTTCAGCGTCGGTTACGGCTATGACCAGCAGAAGCAGATGACGATGAACTTCGGTCCACTCAACAAGCCTGGCGGGGAACGGCGTCTAAACGTTGCCGTCACAAGGGCTCGGGAAAAAGTGATTATCATCACGTCGATAAAGGCTACCGATATTGATGCTGAAACAAAAGCATTGGGCGTGCAAACCCTGAGGTACTATCTTGACTACGCCGAGCGCGGACCTGAAGCTTTGGAGTCGGTTAAGGCAAGGGAAGGCGAATTCGAATCGGCTTTGGATGAGGACGTAGCGGCGGAAATCAAGAAGATGGGTTACGAGGTTGTTCCACAGGTGGGTTGCAGCGGTTACAGAATTGACATAGGCGTGGTCGACCCAGTTAACCCTGGAAACTACTTGCTCGGCGTAGAATGTGACGGCGCCAACTACAAGGCAAGCAGCTGCGCGCGCGACAGGGACCGTTTGCGTGAACAAGTGCTGAGGCAGTTAGGGTGGCGTATCCACCGAGTTTGGTCTCCCGCTTGGGTCGCAAGACGTGACTCTGAAATTCGACGGCTGAAAGAAGCTTTGGAGCAAGCCAGTAAGCAGCAGCTTGAGAAGGACACGCAGAAACCTGTGATTGAAATTAAAGAGGGGATGGCTCCGCAGACTGATGTGCAGAAAATCGAGTATGCGGGCATCGAAAAAATCGGTGTGCCCTACAAGACCTATCCGCTTAAGGCGTCATTTAACCCGTACATTAAGGTCGCCGCAGCTAACGGCACAATTGATTCTAAACAGAAAAACGAGTTTTACTATCCAGAAAACAGGGAAAATCAAACGAAACTTCTTGGCGAACTCGTTCAAAATGAGGGTCCAGTGCACTTTGACTACGCCGTTGAACGGTTAGCACAGGCTTGGGGGATTAAGCAGGTGACGCCGCAGATAACGCAGGCCGTGAAAGAAGCGCTCAGAGATTTGCTGAGGGAACCGAAAGTTGTTCTTAAAGGCAGCTTTCTTTGGCCGCCAACGCTTAAGGAAACTCCGATACGTGTACCAGTGCAGGGCATGCCTGAAACCAGACGTAAAGCCGAGTGGATTGCTCCTGAAGAAGTAGAGGCTGCCATGGTGCTGGTGGCTAGGTATTCGTTAAGCATAAGCGAAGACTCGTTGATTGCTGAAACGGCAAAGGTGTTCGGGCTGAACCACTCGTCTGACGTCAAAGAAGTGTTCTCAGAAATCTTCAAGCGCTTGGTGAGGGACAGAAAACTCGTACTCAAAGACGATGTCGTCACCCCCGCTTAACCCGCATTTTTCCCATACCTACCTTCGTTAGAAGTCAGTACCCAAGATTTTCGTTGCGAAAATAAAAAGAATAAAAGATTGGCCGGGTTATGGCGGCTTTGTTTAAGCGAGGGATTTGGCTAGTTTCACTCCGAGTTGCTTTGCTTGCTGTTTGTCGGTTTCTGCGATTTTGTTTCCGATGGCTAATCCGGGCAGAACCTGCTTTGGGTTGAATGCTTTTAGTATGCTTTCGATGTTTTCTGTTGCCTTGGTTTGGCTGCCGGCTCCGGTTGCGAATGCGACCATGGTTTTCCCAGCTAATTTTTCGCGTACGAAGTAGAGTTCTGTTAGGAAAGTTAGCATGGGACCTGACATCATGCTGAAGTACGTTGGTGACCCGAACGCGAATCCGTCGGCTGTGACGGCTTCCGCTGCGGTGAGATTTTCAACGTTTTTTATTTCTACGTTGGCTCCTTTGACGGTTTTTGCGCCTTCGGCTATGGCTTCTGCGATTTGTTTGGTGTTTCCCGTTTTGGAATAGTATGCTACTAACACTTTTGGCATGTATTCACCTCCCACTTTACGAGACGTTAAACAAAATACTTTTATATAGTTTTAGGTAACAATAATATACCAAAATGTGGGTACCCAAAACGACCAAACAAAACCAACAAACAGACCAAGAAGAAATAACTAAAGCTCTTCGCGCACTAACGCATGAAGTCGGCAGCCTCAAAACCGAATTAGGCAGAATCGAAAGCGTAATCCTAAAAGACCGGCTAGGCGCCGTAGAAGAGGCACTCTCACAAAACCGCCTAATGCAGTACGCCGACCTGCTAAATGAAGAAGCCAATGAAGATATCGGCAAGCTTCTAAATGCTGATTGCGAAAAAAGGACAAAATGTCATGAATACTTTAGAGAACAATTGGCTGAAATCCTGTCGGTAGCTAAGTCACGCGGATCAAAAGAGGCTTTGGCTGACCTAGACGCAAGAATAAACCAAATAGGAAATCAGGTGGAAAAAGCTAAAGGCACGCAATGCGAGAGCTGTCAAACAAAATTTCAGAAAAAATTGAAACGCGAAAAAAGGGCATTCCAAACAATTGTTCTTGTCGAAAAAGCCGACAGCCGTAGCCAGGAAGTTATAGATGTTCCTTTTATTGTTGAAAATTTGCTTGAGCCACTAGCTAATCCTGTGCGGCTTAAGATTCTTATCAGTTTGTACGAGGGGAAAAAGAATTTCTCTAAATTGTCTCAGACAATGGAGTTGAAGGGCGGTCACCTTATTTTTCACCTTAAAAAACTTCTTGATTCGAAGCTGATAGCCCAAGAGGATAATAAAGGTGATTACATCATAACCCCGAACGGTGTGGATGCAATAAAAAAGATTCTATTTCTGCAAACAACAGAAAAGCAATTAATGCGTAATATCTGAATTCAGACGCCCTTCCTTAAGCGCAGGCAAAATTTGGAAAATTTTGGCTCAAAACTTGTAAAACATGTGAACCTACAGGCTAAAATCAAAGTTGATAACTGTAAACAAGTTGGGCTAAATAACTGCTTAATCCTTGTTGATTTCTTTAATGAGGATTGGCAGGTCAGTTAACGAGGTTATGATGTAGTTGGGGGAGTGGCTTTTCAGCTGCTCCAACGTGGCTGTGCCTGTGGGTATCCCGACGGCGACTGATTTTAGTTCTTTGGCGGTTTGCACGTCGACAACGCTGTCTCCGACGAAAACGGTTGCTTGCGGATGTGCACCCAAAGCCTTGAGCGCGATTTCGCACTGTTCGGTGTGCGGCTTAACGTACTTGACCTTGTCTCTTGATACAACAATCTTGAAAAACTCGTCAATCTTGAAGCGTCGAAGAATGTAATTCGCGGCTTTTTCGCTGCTTGTCGTGCATAAACCCAGATTCAGCCCCATCTTCCTCAGCTCTTTCAAGGTTTCGAGGGCTCCAGGCTGTAGGCTTGTAGCTGAGGCAGCCTCCATCTCGTACTTTTCAGCTATTGCGAAAGCTTGTGTGCGGACCTGTTCAAATACGTGGGTAGAGTTTGTCTTGTCGCCGTTCTTGAAGAAAATCTCGGATTTTGCCAGCATTTCGAACATGTTTTCGTTAACGTTCAGAACCGAAGTTGGAACGCCTTTTCTTATGAGGTAGCTTCTGACTTCTGACCGCAGGGTTTTGAAGTCCAAGTTGAAGTTGGCAAGGGTCCCGTCTAAATCAAATATTACAGCTTCTACAGGCACGAATGTTGACTCCTAAACGATCTGAAACTGGGTTAACACTAACTCTATGAGCAATATACCTTGCGGTAAAATGCATCCCCAAAAATTTGCGCAGTCTCATGAAGACTTGGGTTCTGAATCGCAAAAAAATAAGGCTTAATTTCTTTTTGGCAGACGTACAAAGAATTTTGTGCCTTTCCCCACTTCGCTTTCAAAGTACACCGAGCCGCCTAAAGCATCAGTCATACGTTTGACAACGGCTAACCCGAAACCTTGACCTTTAGCCTTCGTCGTAAACAGAGGCGTGAACAGTTTTGCGCCCACGTCCTTGGGAATCCCGCAGCCTGTATCGTCAACGGCTAAAACAGTGTCGCCGTCGCTTAGAAAGGCTCTTATGTAAAGTTTTCCACCGTGAGGCATCGCCTGAACAGCATTAGTGACCAGATTGACCATAATCCGTCTTAATATGTCAGGGTCAGAAAATAATTGTCTAGCGTCAGGCTGAACTTGGCAAGAAACTGAAATGTTTTGCGGAATTTCTGTTTTTGAAAGCAATTCTTCACAGACATTCTTCAGGTCTATTTCTTTCCAGATCGGCTTGATTGGTTTGGCGTAGTCTTGAAGGTCTTGGACTATTTTGTTTACATATTCTATCTGGTGCTCTATGTTCTCGAGGCTTTCCTTGAGGCTTGCTTTGGATTCGCCGTCTGGTAGGTCCTTCAACGCGTTCTGCGCCAAAAATACTTCGCCAGCAATTGTTTGCAAGGGGTTGCGGATGTCATGTCCAACCATGCCTGCCGTAGCTCCAATAGCAGCTAACCGCTCAGCATTTTTGCGTTCAGTTATATCCACGTTCGACTCGAATACTTCAAGTATCTTACATTTCTCGTCAAACTTCGCTAGCCAATAGCTTTGAATTGACAGCTCACGCCCAGATTTTGTTTCGTGGCAAAGCTCGCCCGACCATTTTCCTTCTTTTTTCAGCTGTTCTTCTATGGTTTCAAAGGGCGAAGCGAATTTTATCTTTAAAAGTGCCCGAGTTTTTTTCCCAATAGCTTCTTCCTTTGTGTATCCGTAAACTTTTTCTGCACCTGAACTCCAGAAAGTGATGGTGTCATCAGGCTTTTTCACGATAATAGCTTCTGGGCTAAGATCAATAAGGGCAGCTTGCCTCTGGACGGCTTCATCCAGTTTTTTACGTTCAACAGCGTAAGTAATGGCGCGAACTAAAAGAGGTCCATCCAGTTTTCCTTTCCTGAGGTAATCCTGTGCGCCCCTGCGAACTGCTTCAACGCCCTGCGCGTCATCTTTCACTCCAGTCAATATCACGATTGGCACCTGAAGACTTGCAGAGTGCATTTTTTCAAAAGTGGCAAGCCCTTGGCTGTCTGGCAAACCGAGGTCCAATAAAACAGCCTCTATGCCGCCTTCCGCTATGCGGGTAAGCCCTTTTGAAAGTCTATCGACATGCTCGAGATTTTCAGCTGGGAATTTCTCTTCCTTTAGCATTTCCTGAATTAGGCGCACATCGCCAGGATTATCCTCAATCAAAAGAATTTTTATCGCAATTTACTCCTTCGGCGGCAGTTTAACTATGGTGAACCAAAACTCGTTAAGTACATGTATGATTTCTGCAAAACGGTCTAGGTCAACTGGCTTCGTAATATAAGCGTTCGCATGCAGGTTATACGTTTTAACTATGTCCTCTTCAGCCTTAGAGGTCGTCAGCACTACAACTGGGATATGTTTTAAGATTGGGTGCTCCTTTATTTCAGCCAGCACTTCGCGGCCATCTTTTCTCGGCAAGTTTAGGTCAAGCAGTATTAAGTCGGGCAAAGGCACCTTTGAAAATCGGCCTTTTCTATGAAGGAATTCCATGGCTTCAACGCCGTCCTTCGCGACATATATTTCGTTTAGTACTTTTGCGTCTCTTAGGGCTTCTTTGGTTAAACGAACGTCTCCAGGATTGTCCTCAACGAGCAAAATGTCGACAGGTCTAACTTCATTCATGTTTTTACCACTTCCTTTTACTGAGTGTAAAGTAAATAGTTGAACCTTTCCCCACTTGCGATTCAATCCAGATGCGTCCCCCGTGGCGCTCCACGATTTTTTTGCAGACTGCCAAGCCAATTCCTGACCCTGGGTATTCTTCTCTGGTGTGCAAGCGCTGGAAAATCTTGAAGAGACGGTCGAAGTACTGTGGGTCTATGCCGATGCCGTTGTCGCTTACCGCAAACTGGTACTCTGCGCCTTTATCCTTGGCTGATACATGCACGCATGGGAGTTCTTCTCTGTGAAATTTGATGGCGTTGCCGATTAAATTCTGGAAAAGCTGCACAAGTTGTCCCTCGTCTCCGCTGACAACTGGCAGTTTGTCGTGAGTTATGGTAGCATTGTTTTCTGCGATTGATGCTTGCAGATTCTTAAGAACGATGGTCAAGGTTGATTCCAAGTTTGTCGGCTCAAACGGTTTGCCTAGCCTTCCGACCCGTGAATAGGTTAGGAGGTCGTCAATTAATCCTCGCATGCGATTGGCGCCATCCACTGCGTAGGCAATGAACTCGTCAGCTTCAGGGTCCAACTTTCCTTTGTACCTGCGCTCAAGTAATTGGACGTAGCTTGCCACCATGCGCAGGGGTTCCTGCAGGTCATGCGACGCCACGTAGGCAAACTGCTCTAGTTCGGCGTTGGATTGCTTGAGTTTTTCAAGTGTTTGCCTAAGCTCGTTCTCCATGGCTTTGCGCTGGGTGATGTCTCGTGCCGCAGCAAAAACTCCTTGAATCGCTCCAGCTTCATTTTGGTAAACGGTAGCGTTGTATAAAACATCTGTAATTTTTCCTGACTTGTGACGTATGGCTAAAGGGTAATCTTTAACAAAACCGTCTGTGAAAACTTTCTTGTAGCCTGCTCTGGCTTTTTCAGGTTCAGTGAAGTAATCTGAAAAATCACTTCCAATCAGTTGTGCTCTTGGACAACCCGTAACTAATTCTGTGGCATCGTTGACATCAGTTATTTTCCCTTCCGCACTGATCGTTACAAGAGGGTCTAAGCTGGCTTCAATTAGGCTTCTGGCATATTTTGAAGCGACAGTTGCAGCTTCGCCTTTTCTGGCTGCTTCTTCAGCTTCCTTGCGTTTAGTGATATCTGATCCGTAAATATTGACGTACCCTTCAGAAAGAATTGGAGCTACCTTAAACTCGAACCAACGCCCTTCAGCGCTTTCCTCAAAATCTAACCTGTGGTTAGACGTTAAGGCTTCGGCTACATGCTTAAGCCATAGCGGACGGACGACGCAGCCGACCTCTACCCTGATTGGTTTTGGCAGCCGCAGACTTTCCGCATTTGCATACAAAACCGTGCCATCCCTGTAAATCCTAAGCACTGCAAAGGGATTTTCTGACGGAAACTTGGCGAGGTTAAACAGGTCTTTTTCAGCCTTTTTGCGTTCGGTTATGTCTTCAAAGACGACGATGGCTGCAGTTATGTTGCCTTTCATGTCACGTAGTGGTGCCGTGCTTGCGGCTATAAGTAAGGCTTGTCCGTCGGGGCGTTCGATTATCATTTCTTCCTTATGCACCTCTTGACCGAACTTTAAGGAACGGCTGACGGGCATTTCCTCGATCGGGTAGTCCGTTCCGTCCGCTCGCCTAGCCTTAACTTTCGCCACGTTTTCGTCCAAGCCAAAACCTAACGGGTCAAAACCGTAGAGCTGCATGGCTCGTTTGTTAACGAAAGAGAATTTTCCGCTTGGTGAATCAATAATGACCACAGCCGAAGGAATAGTCTCCAAGATGGTTTCCAAGCGTTTCCTGTCAAACTCTGTTCGTTCCCTAGCTTCTTTTAGAGCATCTTCAGTTTTCTCGCGTTCAGCACCGGTTTGTTCAGTTTCAGTTTTCTTTCCGAGATTTTCTTTGCTTGTTGAAAAAGAGGCCATTTCATTCATCAAGTACGTATTTACCTAACTTAAACAGAATATCAATAAAAGACTTTTGCAGTTTGCTCCTTTTTCCTGAGATGCACGACAACACGCTATTTTATTAATTATTCATTTTTAACTGGTTCATAAAAATGAGAAAACCGTTGATGACGACAAGGTTGCCGGATAGCTTTCCCAATCAATTTGCCATCAATAATTAAATCCCAAACCGAACTTTAAAAACATCTGTAAGCTTATGAAGAGAAGTAATCCGCATAAAACCCAATGCAACGTTCTGTTTTCCGTAATTGTGCAAAGATGAGCACCAAGTAACCCTCCAAACATCGAGCCAGATCCTATAAGCAATGCGTACTCAACATTTATGTTTCCCAAACTGACGTGTTGAGCCGTACCTGCCAACGAAATGAAAACCATTGTGAAAACCGAAGTTGCAGCTACAGCCTTAAATGGCATCCGTAAAACCAAAAGCATGATCGGTACCAGTAGCACGCCTGGAATGCTGAGCAAACCACCGATTAAACCTGCAAAGAAGCAGAGAACGATCCCAACTAATACTTGTCCTTTTTTAGACAGCAGTTCTTTTTCAGAAAAACCAGAATCATCTTCTGAATTTTCACAACTATTTGCAGTCCCTTTCCTGTAGACCATTTGCCACGCCACAAAAACCAAGAAAACACCGACAAGCAAACCTATAACCTGTCCTGGCACTTCTGTTGTTAAGAAACTCCCCAATATCGCGCCGGGCACCGCGGCTACCGACAGAATTAAACCCATTTTATAGTAAGTTTGCTTTTGTCTTGAAAAGTACGCTGAGGCAACAGCCGTCGTCATCAGAATCGTTGTTAAGCTGGTTCCAACGGCGTTTGCTGGGGAGAAAGCGTAGACCAAGGTCAACAGGGGTACAACTAGAAATCCTCCTCCAAGGCCAACCATCACCGAAACTAGCCCGATAAGGAATCCGATAACGGGCAAAATTGCCTCCCACACAACGGCTCTCCTCGACTGCATAGCTTACGTGATTCCATTATAAAATGTTGAGATTTTTTGGCAATCAATATAACGCTTACCTGCATGTCTATTAGGCGCTTCTGGATGCACCAATTTGGCTCATCTAGCGGACCCAATGGGAGGCAGTTCAAGCAAAAAGGAAAAGTGACGGCTTGAACAGTTAGAGGCTACTCGATATTATCACTTTCAAAGGTTTCTCCGATGGAGTGTCAACCGTTTGAAGGGCTTTCTCAAATTCACCAAACTTAAACCTGTGCGTAATCATGCCTTTCACGTCCACCAGTTTCCTTGCGATTAACTCCACAGCCGACGGGTACTCAACAGGCGAGATGTAAATGGTGAAAAACAACGCTTCATCCGCATCTTCCAAATTCAAGTAACCCTTAGACTCGCCTACCAAAGCCACTTTCCCAGCCTTCCTAACCAAAAACGGCGTTTGCTCAACCGTTTGCCGTGTGCCAGCGGCTTCAATAACCAGGTCTGACCCGCGCTTTGTGAGTTTCCTAACCGCCTTGACTAAGTCTTCTTTCTTGGCGTTGACGACTGCGTCTGCACCATACTTGAGGCTGAATTCAAGCCTGTAATCCTCAAGGTCAACCGCGATAACACGGCAACCCTTCAGCTTAGCCACCTGCGTCATGAGCAAGCCGATGGGTCCCTGCCCAATTATCGTTACCCAATCGCCAAGATTAGGCTTCATGAAATCGAGGACGCGAAGCGCCAAGGCAACAGGCTCCACTATGGCAGCTTCTTCATCGCTGACGGTTTCAGGTATGGGAATTAGGCTTCTTGGCAGCATGGCTTTGGATTCAGCGAAGAAACCGTCGCGTGTTAATCCGTAAAACTTGCCTGTCGTGCAGTACGTTGGCAGTCCTCGAAGGCAAAAGTAGCAGTGCCCGCAATTCACAATGGGAACCATAACCACGCGTTCGCCAGTGTCATCGCGAACTCCCCAAGCGTCATGCCCAAGAATCCTGCCTTTTTTCATCCATTTCCAGTCGCCCCTGTACAGGTGCATGTCGGTGCCGCAGATGCTTCCAGCCTTGAAGTGAACAAGAACCCTGCTACCCTTGATTTTGGGCTCTGGAACCTGTTCAACTCTGATGTTGTGCGCTCCATGATAAACAACAGCCTTCAAGACTTGGCCTCCACAATTCAAGCAGCAGCGGCAAAGTATTAAGTTTATTGCATCCATTCGCCTTAACATTGCACTACGTTAATAACCAGAATAGCACATGCATGGTTAGATGCTTATGAACTTGGAACAGTACTCGAAAGACACGCTTTGGCAACTGCTTGTCGAGGCAGTCCACGCCAGCGTAATGTACCCAACGCACAAGGCTTACACTCGGGAAAGCATTTTGCCTCAAAAACCCGACGTGACCGCCAATGAGCTCGCGGAGAGGCTGGGAATGCCGCTTGGTGAGGCGCTGGTGATCCTGAACGAGTTAACCGCGGAAAGTAAGCCTCCTGTATAGGTTTGTTTCTCTGGAAAGCGGAAGCGGCTGAGCAGTGTGTTGATTTAAGCGCTCAACTGTCGTTATGTTTATATATACATATCGTTTTCCCTAAAATAGTGAAAAAAAATGAAAAGCACATATGTAATCATCACAGCAATCGTATTAATCGTCATCATAATAGGCGGAGTCTTCGCTTACATATCCTACTCGGGCTCCCAAAATAATAACTCTAAGCCGACGCCTGAGCCAACAGCAACCCCCACGGAAACACCAACATCTTCTCCCAGCCCATCCCCGACGCCAAAACCTTCACCGAGCGCAAGCCCAACGCCCACGCCATCTCCCTCTCCCACTCCTTCTCCCACACCAACCCCTAGCCCCACCACATTGACCGTGGCAACAACCACAAGTCTTTACGATACAGGACTAGAAGACCAACCAGAAGTTTTGGCCAATGGAACCACAATTAAAGATGACATAAAAGATTCTTTCCAAGCTCAATACCCGTGGATAACTGTCAACTTTGTCGCGGTAGGAACTGGCGTTGCCATAACGGATGCAGAGTCAGGATCTGCAGACATGCTGCTGGTTCATTCTCCTTCACAGGAACTTCCTTTCCTAACTGGTGGTTACGGCGTTGACCGCAAAATCGTGGCTTACAACTTCTTTGTAATAGTCGGTCCAGCAAGTGATCCCGCACACATCAGAGGCTTAACCAATGTTACTCAAGCTATGATAGACATCTACAACGCAGCGCAAGTTCCAAATAGCCAAGTGCTTTGGTTCTCAAGAGACGATGCTTCTGGAACAAACACCAAAGAGATTTCTCTGTGGACGGCTGCAGGTTACAACTACACTCAGCTACTTACACAAACTTCATGGTTCAAATCTACCGGCACAGGCATGGGACCGACCCTGCTAGCAGCCAACTATTACGGCAACATCGGCGGATATACGCTTTCAGATACGGGAACATACTACGCTTATTATGACGATGGAGATATACAACTGCAAATCCAAATTCAAGCGCAACAATCCCTGCTAAACGTTTACAGCGCAATAATCGACAACCCGCAAAACGCCAAACTATCAAACACAAACTTCAACGCTTCAATGATTTTTGTCAACTGGCTAGTTTCCAATGAAGGTCAACAGGTAATCGCTAACTATGGTATAGCAAGCTATAACCAAACATTGTTCAACCCGTTTGTACCTTTGGCAACTAACCCTGCATTAAACACCACGCTATACGGTTGGATCCAAAGCTACGCTTACATTAATTCAGTTCCCGTCATCAATGCCAACGGAACTGAATGCCCGCCTCAGTATCGGTACGACGCAGGCAACCTCTATTCTGGGTCGTACGATGTACAAGAAGCACTCATGGAACCTGTTTCCTCGTTAAGCCTTGCAAACTATTCCCTCGCAGACAGCCAACAACTTCTGATTGCTCAGCCGTCAACCTACAATCCAATCATCGGCAAATTAAGCGACGAATAATGCACGGAAAAGCTCAAATAAAATTCCCCTCATTTCTTTTGTGATATGCATGGCTGATATTATCGTAAAAGCCTTTGAGCAAGCCATTAAATTAATCGCAAGCGGCAACCCTGAAGTTTACGCAACAGTCTACAGATCAATCTACGTTGCAGGCTTAGGAACATTATTGTCATGCATCTGGAGTATTCCAATAGCTGTAATTTTAGGCTTGTACAATTTTAGAGGAAAATGGTTTATCAAAGGCGTCTTCAACGCGTTAATAGGCATACCGACAGTTGCCTTGGGATTGCTTCTGTTTTTATTCTTGAATAGACAAGGCGAATTCGGGTCTTTTCACCTGCTATACACCCTTAATGGAATAGCAATCGGCGAAGCCATCCTGGTTACCCCCATTATAGTAAGTTTTACAGCTAACGCTCTGGGTGCCGCAGACGTTCAACTGAGAGATTTAGCCAAAACCCTTGGTGCATCAGGGTTTAGAACGAACCTAACACTTATTCGGGAAACAGTTTGGTCAATGGTGCTTTCTATAACCGCCTCTTTTAACAGAGGTTTTGGCGAGCTCGGCATTGCAACGATCGTAGGCGGAAACCTGCTGGGAGAAACAAGAGTTTTAACCACTGCTATTGCAACCGAAATAGACTTCGGAAGCTTCGACATCGCCATGGCATACGCTATATTGCTTATGGCAATAGTAATCGCTTTAGCATTAACCATCAGCCTCATAGAGCGATTGAGACAAGAAGAGGGATTATGGGGTAAACTATCACTGTGGAGAGGTTTAGGCGGGGGTTAATACGTGAGCGTTAATCTTCAGCTAGTGGATATCAAAAAGAGTTATCGCGCCGTGAAAGCGTTGCATTCGGTGTCGCTGGACCTACAGGGCGGCAAAATAATCGTTCTTTTAGGCGTTAACGGCGCAGGCAAAACAACGCTTATGCGTATTATGGCTGGCTTAGAAAACGCTGACAGTGGAAAACTGTACTTTAACAATCAAAACATCGATTGTGGCGCATTACGCAAGGTCTCATCATTGGTCTTTCAAAAATCTGCAATGTTCAGCACAAGCGTGTATGATAACTTGGCGTATGGTCTTAAAATAAGGAAAGTGCCAAAAGACGAGATTAAAAGAAAAGTCACTGACGCGTTGCAAGCAGTGAGGCTTTCAGGGTTTGAAAAGCGGAGAGCAAAAAAAACTTCGGGCGGAGAACAGCAGAGAATCGCTTTAGCCAGAGCGTTCTTGCTTGAACCTCATGTTCTGCTTTTAGATGAGCCAACAGCCAATTTGGACCCTAACAGCGCAACTATTATTGAGAAAGCAATAGTCGGTCAGAAGAGTGCCCAACGCATTATTCTGATGGCGACTCATAACCTCTCACAGGCAAGAAGAATAGCGGGTGAGATAGTTCACATCTACAACGGCGAGATAGTTGAGGTTGCTACGCCTGAAGCTTTCTTTGAAAACCCAAAAAGTGAAATATCACGCAAATTCGTCAACGGGGAATTGGAGTTTTAATGATTCTTGAAGGAACCGCTATTTTTCTCAGAGGCTTCTGATTCTCGGTGGCGGCAAAAAATTTAATAAAACTGATTATTTCTTCATTGATTAGCTTTATATGGACTTTGCAACATAACCATATTTAGAATGCTTTCTAACAAGAAACATAAGCTCTCATGCAAAGTGTGGCTCGAATACCAAGACAAACCGTTAATTGGCAAAGGCGGAGCGGAAATTCTGGAAGCCGTCGACAAAGAAAACAGCATTTCTAAAGCCGCGGTAAGCTTAGGCATGTCCTACCGTTACGTGTGGAATTACCTTCATGACATTCAGCAGACGCTTGACCAGCCCATAGTTGAAACCTACAAGGGCGGCAAAACTGGAGGCGGCGGAGCAAAGCTAACGGATCTGGCAAGAAACCTGCTGGCAGAGTACAAGCAGGCTGAGAGCTATTTTGGTAGGGTTTTGGCTAATCCGGGAGGCTTGGAGGTGAAAGCTTTGAAGTTAAGTGCGAGGAACCGTTTTAAAGGAAAAGTTGTTGCTGTCGAAAAGGGAGTTATTACAGCAAAAGTGAAGGTTGAAGTGAAAATGCCCGTGACTATCACTGCAGTTATAACGAAAGAGGCAGTTGAAGACTTGGATATTAAGGTAGGCGACGAGGTAGAAGCCATCATGAAGTCAACAGAAGTAATAATTGCCAAGTAATTTCTTTTTTTTTCTTGAAAAAACCGCTCTTTCTTTTCAAGCCAAACGGGCATTCATCAAATTTCATTTTGGTATAGTCTAAAAAATAGACTATTGCCCACCCGTTTTTTTACTCAACTACGTATCTGTAGGTTATGTGCTCGCCTGCCGTTGTGCTTTTCCTCGTGATTTTCAGCACGTCACCAGGTTTCGCACCTATGGCTTTCACTGCTGGGTCGCCTGACTTTATCTGCGGCATCTGGTAAGGTTGAACCCTGTATTGGGCGAGAAGCTGGGCTTTTTCTTTTTCGCTTAGGATTTCATGTAGTGGCACAAGCGCGTGCTCGAAAATGTCGAAGACTGGGAAAGACTTTGGGAGCAGTTCGACCTGTTTCTTTTTTGCGCCAAGTTTCACCGCATGTGTGTAACGTCCTTCGGTGACGACTATTGCGCGGTCAATTTCTTTTTCCTTCATCACTTTGTACAGGGTGTTCATTGCGGCTATGCCGACGGTTGCTTCGCCCAAGATGCACCAGATTAGGGCTTTTTCTTTGTCCTGAGGAATATCAACTATGTAGGATAATGCGCCTTCATACTTTCCTGTTTCTTTTTCAATAAGCTTGTATTTTCGAAGTTTTATCAGGACTTCTGCCTTGCGTTCTTCTATGGATTCAAGTTTAGTGGTCAAACTATAAACCTCAAAGATTAGGAATACGCGAAATCATAACTAACGTTAACCCTTAAACTTTTCCCCTGAAACATGGAGACCTCAGGCTTTTTTCGTGGAATTGCTCTTTTTTGCTGGTTTGTCGGCTGTTTGCTGTGATGTTGGTTTTTTCCGTAAAAATTTAAGTTGCGACTTTTGCTACGGATAAGTTGCGACTTTCCGCCGTGGCTCTTTGCGTTTTATGTTGCTTTTTTGGTTTAGGCTTGGCTTCTGCTTGAACGTTGCGACTTTGCTATGGGCGGGTTGCGACTTTCAATGTTGACGCCATGTTAAAGTTATTGTCGGTTATGGGCGCGGCGGCTTATTCGGCGGCAGGTTCGGTTTTGCTTGGGTTTTGTTTTTCTACTTCAGCAACCTTAAAAGAAGGCTTAGACATAGATATTTACGGTTATGTTTATGGCGAAGAAAACCACTATAACCTTGCGGGATGACGTCTACCAAACTTTGAAAGAGAAGGCAGGCGCCCGAAACATTTCAAGCCAAATAAACAAAATTCTCATCGAATACTTTTCAAAGACAGAAAGCATGTTTGGCACCATGAAAGAGGCAGACCTCACAGACGTCAGAGATCATAAGGATCGCTGCCTATGAAATACGTCATCGACTCCTATGCATGGTTAGCGTACTTCATGGGAACAGAAGCAGGCGAAAAAGCCAAACCCCTAATTGAAAGCTCCGAAGAAAAAATAACTCCTACAATATGCCTAGCCGAAGTCTACGAGAAAACCCTAAAAGTGGAAGGGAAAGAACACGCCGAAAAGCAAAGAACATTCATTAAAGAAAAAAGCTCCCTGGCTCAGCTGGACGAATTAATAGCAGTTGAAGCAGCGAAAACGCAATGTAAAATGAAAAAGGAAATCGATGGGTGGGGACTTGCGGACTCTGTGGTCTACGCAACGGGAGTGATCAAAAAAGCAGATGTTGTCACAGGCGATGAGCATTTCAAAAAACTTAAAGGCGTACTATTCATAAAATAACTACCCCAGAAAACCAGCCCACCCACCAGTAAGCGGGACAAAGTCACTCGGAAAACTCATAACTGAACTGGGAACTGCTGGCGGCAAAAAGCGAAGATCCTCAATTCTATAATGGAATTGTAAAATTGAAAGAACAAGAAGGTTCAGTTGTATACCCAAAAATAACAGTTTTTGAAAGCGAAACGACCACCAATGAAGTTCGTGTGTGGAGTTATAAAATTTGGCACATCAACTAAGTGCCGCCTTTGCCAGAACCTAAGGCGCATGTTTTTCTTCTAAGGATTCAATATTTTACTAACCGCTATGGACTTTGCTGAGATAGAATTTCGGCCAAGATTTCTTTGCGTCTCACTTTGCGGTTCTTCTTTTGGTTCTTCATGCCTAATGAGGAATATTTAGCGGAAAAATAAAAACTTTATTGATTCTGGCTAATGAACAAGGCTGATGAACCAAGCGTTAACCGTAATAAAAAAAGGGAAATGAGGGCGATAACTCCACAGCTTAGGCGGTTCAAAGGAACCCTGATCCGTAAATTGCAGGGAGTTTGTCCCGGACCATCAAAAACTCTTTAATTAGGACCAAAAACTACTTTCATTTCTTGTAAAGAGGTCTCAAGATGAAGTGGAAGACATGTTGACAGAACCGCATGTCCATGGTCTTACGCAGGACTTCTGAAAACAGTTTAAATGTGTTAATTCCCTTTATTCCGTTAACATAATATCAGTAAGATGGCGTTAAAATCAGTGTATCTTTAATATCCAGAAGTTGCTTTACTTTTACTATCTCTTGTTCACTAAGACCCAAGTTTTTTACCGACGTTAAGTCTCCGAAGATTTTTGAATGAGGATATTTCTCAATTTTAAAACCTTCTTTTTCAAAAAATCTTTTTATTTCATCATCATCGGAGAAAACATTTTGTCCAGAGAGAATGTTGTACTGGTCCTGTTTCATACGATTTTTAGTAAAATCATCTGCTGATTGGCTAATTTTTTTTAGTGCGTCCTTGCTATAAACCTCGTTAGTAATCCAACAGCCAGAATATTCACTGAATATTTTATGGATGTTTTTAGCTAAGGTTTGTTTTTCTTCCATTGAAAAATACGGTAAAAGTCCTTCAGTGATAACTGCAAGAGATTTGTCTTTTTTGAAAAAATTAACAGCCTTCGATAAACTCTCCATGTCAAGAGCATTTACTGCTTGAAAGTGGAGATTCGGACGTGATTCATTTGACTGAGCAAGAATTGACTGAGCAATTTCCTTTTCTTCTTCCAGAATTTGAGGCAAATCAGTTGCTACATATACGACATCGGAATTTCTTGTCATCGATAAACCACGAGGAGACAGTCCAGCGGCAATCTCTAAAACTTGAGTTATGCCATGTTCTTTGATTATTTTATCAGTGACTTTATATCGTGCTTCCCAGATAGGAGAACCTCGAATATCCCCAGTCTGTTCTTCGAAGGATTGTTTAGCGTTACTTTTAATTGCAATCTCTTTAGCAAAGGGAATGTCAGTAAACGTTCTTGAATAAGCTACAAGTTTAGCAGTTGGGCTAATTTTCTCAAATTCTTTCATTTTTACATCTTCAGATAGGAGAAACAAAGTTGTTAGATATATTTAATGGTTAACTTGGTTTCACACAAATACGTGAAAGGTCAAAGTCTTCAACAGACAGGGTCCACAATAGGTTCTTTATGCGAGTTAACTTTGAATTTCTACTATGACCATTTTGACCAAACTTATATTGGATTAATGCTTGCGCAGATAATTCATGGGTTTATGATGTTAGACGCTGGTTATAGTCAGAGAAAATCTTAAATGCTATTTTAAGTGACGATGACAAGCCACTAAGTATAAACTAAAAATCAAACCAAGCGCTTGAAAAACTCGAAATGTTCAATAAAAAAGGGGGAACGTGGGTGACATCTCCACGCATTGGGAGGTTCAAATCCCACCTCCTGCACTAGCATTTGCGTCAGAGTGGTTTTTCGCCTTAAAAGCCTCACTTAAGTTCAAGACGGTAGATGACCTTTTACTGAGGAAGGGAAACCAACCCTCTGCTCGCCATTAATTAAGCTTAATAGGTATTGGATTCTTCGTTAAGTGTGCAAACGCAAAAGTTTATCCTCTGACAAGTCTGTAACCAATTTTTGGGCCCATCCCGTGCTTGAAGGCCAAGTTGATTATCAGTATTCCTATGGCGTCAAGGTACCGTGCAGCCATTAATGGTCCGCAGTCTACAGGGTCAAACCCGAGGTCCCGTGTTAACTGAGCGACGGTCTGCTTAGCTTTCGAGTCATCGCCCGCGATGAAAGCCGTTAATTTTTCGCTGCCTACTTTGCCAGTGCTTTGGTTGGCGGCGAAAACGGTGTTGAAAGCCTTGACCACGCGGGCTTTGGGCAGTTTCTTCTGGGTTTCTTCCGCCGTTGAGGTGTTGCAGCTTATTGCTAGCTCCATGTTTTCTCCTATGGCGTTTGTGACGTCGATGACGATTTTCCCGTCAGCGTAAGGCTTGATCTCTTTGACCGCGTCGTCAGCATTTTCGTGAGGTACTGCAAGGATTATTATTTCTCCCCATTTTGCGGCTTGAGCAACGGGTTCGGCTGGGTCTCGGTGACCAAATTTCACTTCATGTTTGCCCGCTAAGCCTTTGCCCAACGCGGTGCCAACGTTGCCTTTTCCGATGATTGCAATTTTCAAAGTTTTTCCTCAATCAATGAGGCATGTCTGTGTTCTTTAGAAGTTGTGACTGTATAGTGCCTACAACAACCGCTTCTAAGGGAAACAAAGGGGTTAGCCAAACCGAATTTGGAGATGCTTGGTTGTGACGTGTTTATCCTGCGGTATAGGGTTTACCGCCGACCGTGTTTGAGCTGTCGATGCTGTTTGGCGACGAGTTTTGAAGTATCAGGTTGTACGTGTTGCCGTTGATTTGGTTGCCTCTAAAAACGTTAGAGGTTGAACTGTTAAGAAGAACTCCTATGTAATTGCCAGCGACAACGTTATCTGTTACTGTGCAGCCATGGGCATTTTCAAGCAAAATCCCAGTTCCCACCGTTGAAGCGGGGTAATCAGCGTTTTTGACGGTGAAGCCCGTTACAGCCACGTTGTCAGCGGCAATCGTTAAAGCTGTCCCATTGCCAACGCCTTCTATTGTAGTGGTGCCACTGCTTTGGCTGGTTAAAGAGACGGTTTTGTTTACGTTTATGTTTCCCTGATACGTTCCAGAGTCGACTAGGATGGTGTCACCCTCATAAGTTGCAAACGAGGACACCGCGTCTTGAATGGTGCTGTACCCTAAGCTGTCGTTTAAGTCCGTGACCGGGTAGCTTACGCCTTTTTCGAAGTCCTGCGGCCAATAGAGAATTTTACTGTATTCGCTTTTGATGGCGCCTTGGAACTGGGGGTCGCTGTAAACGATGTTTAAGCCTGACTTGTATTGCGTCAGGAGGTTTGTGACGTCGTTGTACAGTTGCTGGGTCCAAGCTGTTGCGGCGTGGTATTGCCAGACTGAATCGTTTTCGTTGCGGAACCCGAATCCGTAATCCTGCGGAAGGACAACTGCAACGTTTGCTTTGAGGTTGCCTTGCTTCTCGGGGTTCTGTTGCACGTAACTCCAGAACTCTTTCAGCTTGGTAAAGTATTCTGGGTTTGTCAACGTTGTGTTTACGTAGTTTTTGGACGAGTCGTAGATGGCTATGTACGACGCGCCTGAATTGTAAGCCAAAACCATGTCATTGTACAACTGAGACGGCGTCTCCAGGTAGGGTGCCTGATCGTACGTCCATGTTATGATGGCTCCCCAACTCTTGTTCTGGGCTTCCGCCGCGCCCCTCACCAAGCTAACCTGCAACGGTCTGCTGTTGTTCCAGCCGAGCTCGGCAAGCACCGTGTCGTACCCGAGCTGGTAGTCGAACCAGTACAGGGCGTAGTCTGAAGTGAACAGTGAAGGGCCAAGGCTTCGCGTCAAGTTGGCTGCAACTGGCACGCCGTTACCCTGTGTCCATATTTGGAAGTACCAGTTAGCGTAGTCTTGGTAGCTGATGGGCTGGCTTGTTTCGTTGTAAGCGTTATTCGACGTGAAGTTAATGGTTTCGTCCAGCTGACTTCCTCCCGGCTCATCATAAAAGTAAATTCCCAGCAGCTTGTCGCCGTACCGTTCCTTCGCCGTTGTGAACCACGAGGCTGGAGCGTAACCGAGGCTTGTGTTGAAGAGGTCTTGGTACCAAGCTGGCATAATGTACATGCCCGCGTTGTAGGCGTAGTCGCAGACCTCGTTAAGCATCGTTTCGTTGCGCAGGATAAGCGGCGAGGCGATGATGTAAAGGTTGGTGTAACCCTTAACTTGATCAATCGACGCTTCGCATTGGCTGACGTTGGCGTTCCACCCTGTTTCAATCCCAAGGTAGAAAGGCTTGGACGCCGCCTCCGTTTGCTTTGCTGGGGTATCCAAGTTGTAAGCTACAAAAAAGGCTACAACCACGATAGCCACAAGCAACACGGCTAAGACGGCTTTTTTGTGCTTCAACTTCGGCGGCTCCCCTCAAACTCAGCTATTAACCCATGGTCTGCCAGCTTATTTAATTCTATTTTTTGTTATGCCTGTTTCAAAGCTTTGGTGCTTTCACTAGAATATTCATCAGAAACCGAGAGGGAAGGAAAGTCGGGTAATTTTTCGGCATTTACAACAAGCAATGCTAAAAGTTTTAAGCTGTCTGCGATATAGAAGCGGAGTATGGTGTGACCTTGGACAAGACGGATGTGATTCTGTGCCAGCTGCTGCTTTCAAATTCCAGACTTTCTTACCGTGAACTCGGAGAAAAGCTGAACCTCTCCGTCACCGCCGTCCACAACCGCATTCAAACCTTAATCCAGATGGGCGTCATACGCAAATTCACCGCTAAACTCAGCCCAGTCGCCAAAGGCGGCATTCACGTTCTTGTTTTCGGGGCTTCCAAGGCTAATTTGATCCGCGGCTTAAACCCGAAACTGGAAAAAAACGGCTCCATCTACTGGTTGGCAGTAGGCGGCGGCAACATCCTGTATATCGGCGCTTACCTGAAAAGCATCGGCGAATTGGATGGGCTGGTCCGCTTCGTCAAAGAGGCAGCTCAGATGCCTGAGCCCACGGTTGGCATAACGGTTTCGCCTATACCACCTTACATGAAGTTTATTGCTAACCCCGAAACGAGCCTTTGCGAGCTTGACTACAAAATCGTTCGTTCACTGAAGGATAATTCACGCAAGCCCACGTCGGAAATTGCTGAAGAACTCGGCGTATCAGCTAAAACGGTTCGGCGGAGGCTCAACCGAATGATCAAGAACTACCTCATTTCGTTGTCGATGGATTGGTACCCTGACGCTTCTAACGACATAATAGGCACCTTTCTCCTTCAACTGAAACCCGAAGCTGACCCCAACGCCGTCAACGCTATCTGGCAAAAACACTGCCCGAACGTAATCTTCTACTGGGGATTCAGCAACATACCAAACAGCTACCTTTTCATGGCGTGGACGCCCACCGCGAAAGAGCTCCGTGACCTTCGGGAAAGCTTAGAAAACGAGCCGACGGTGCAGGCTGTACTGCCGAACGTGTTGTACACGGGCTACATTTTTCCAACGTGGATGGATGAAATCCCGTAGCAACGGCAGATTCTGAGGCATGGGCTTTTTTTAACCAGTTTTAGTTAAAAAGAAACTTTTTACTGTCTACAAAGAGGCTTTTCTTTCTGCAACCCCTAAACATGAAACTAAATTGCGCCGCGCCTACTGGGAACTTGAGATGGGAAAAATGTCGGAATCGACTATAAACATTCAGAATCTCACCAAAAGGTTCGAAGACAAAACGGCGTTGGACAACCTCAGCCTTCAAGTCTTCAAAGGCGAACTCTTCGGGTTGCTGGGACCCAACGGCGCAGGAAAAACAACCGCCATCAACATTCTGTGCGGACTCATAAAACCGACAAGCGGAACAGCCAAAATCTACGGCTACGACGTTCAAAGGGACACGCAGAAAGTTAAAGAGTTAATCGGCGTTTGCACTCAAGAAACAGCCATTTACCCATACTTGACTGGGGCAGAAAACCTGGAGCTTTTCGGGAACCTAAATGGGATGAGCAAAAAAGCGCTCAAGGAGAGAAGTAAAATGCTTCTTGGCAGAATGGGCTTGGCGGAAGATGCGAAAAGGGTGGCGTCTAAGTACAGCGGCGGCATGAAACGTCGGCTAAGCTTGGCTCTGGCGTTAATCCATGACCCGCAAGTGGTGTTTTTGGATGAGCCCACGGTAGCTATGGACCCGCAGTCTCGCCATGCAGTCTGGGACTTCATCAAAGACCAAAAAATACGAGGCAAAACAGTCATCCTGACCACGCATTACATGGAAGAAGCTGAGGAGCTGTGCGACCGCGTAGGCATAATTGACCATGGCAAACTCATCGCGCTGGGAACACCTAAAGACCTGATCGCTAAAGCCCAAGTCAAAAACTTGGAAGAGCTTTTCATCAAACTTACGGGAAGAACCATTCGGGGGGACGCATAAATGAAGCTCCAACGAGTATCAGCTTTAGTAAAAAAGGAACTCAAAAAAACGGTTCGCGAGCCAGCAGTGCTTTTCATGATCTTCCTCTTCCCAATAATCTTCGTGTTCGCTTTCGGAGCCTCTTTGGGCGGAGTCGGCGGCAGCCAAACAGTAACCTACCAAATCGGCGTCGTCAACTTGGACCATGCAAACAGCGTTAACGCATCGCAAACACTGGTTACGTCATTGTCTGACACTAAAATAATCAACATTCACGTTTACGCCAGCAACCAGACAGCGCAAAGCGACCTATCACAGGGAACCGTGCAGGCAGTCATGGTGATTCCAGCGGACTTTAGCCAAAGCCTTGCGGCTTACCAGGCGGCGCCAAACGACCCGTCGCAATGGACAAACGCCACTGTCACACTGTACCTTGACAAAGGCTCTTTAGTTGCTACCCAAGCAGTACCGCCCATCATACAACAAGCCCTCGTATCCATGACGGAGCAGAGCCAGCAGGTGATGCAGAGCCCACTTCAAATCCAGACCGCGTCTCTAGTTGAAGTAAAATCAACGTCGGCTCTTGACTTCATCGCTCCAGGCATGTTCACGTTCGCATCCATCTTCCTCATCATGATGGTTGCCCAATCGTTCACGCAAGACCGAGAGAACGGCATGATGAAGCGCATCCGCGTGTCGCCGACAACAGCCACCGAATTCATGGCAAGCCAAGTTGCCTCCTACATGGGCATCGAACTGATCCAGGCAGCGCTGGTCTTTGCAATGACGTACGCTTTAGGATTCAGACCAAGCGTCGGCGTAACCACGTATGCGTTCGCGTTTGTGCTGGTGCTGATGTTCTCGCTCTCCAACGTTGGATTCGGATTAATCACCGCGACAATCGCAAAATCGGCAGGAGCGGCAACGGGCTTAAGCTTCCTGTTCGTGCTTCCGCAACTGTTCCTCGGCACATTCGTAGGCGCATCGCTCTCGTCGGGTGCTCAAGTTGCAGGCAAATTCGTACCAAGCTACTACGTCACAAACGCCCTGACCTCGCTGTTCCTCAGAGGCGCCGCCATCACAAGCCCAGCCATACTCACGGACTTGGCGTTGGTGTCTGCATCCTGCGTTGCCATCTTAGCAGTCGGTATTGTGCTTTACGCAAAATACTACAAGATCTAAAGCGCTGTTCTAGTCTTCGGTGAGGTACAGGTACATGAATATCATGCTTAAGACGAAAGCGATGGCTCCAAGCCTGATGAACGTGAAGAACGGCACAAAGTTGACGTACAGGGCGTCTAAGGGAACATGGTCGACAACTATCCTTGCAACAATGTAGAGCCAAAGAAGAAGAGTGTACATCCAAAACGTCAGGAACAGCGCCTTCTTTTTCCTCACGATCCAACCTTCCCGCCGAGTCTTACTAGGTTTAAACTTGGCTTTGCTAATAAGGGTTGTTTGTCTGCCGCGTTTGTGCGTTGATCTTAAATCCCTAAAACATTCGGGGCAACCCCTATGTGCGAAGCAGCCTATTACGTTAGTTAAGGTGCAATGTATGAGTCAAAATCAAATGTTTTGTTACCAATGCGAGCAAACAGCCAAGGGGCAAGGCTGCACAGTGGCTGGCGTCTGCGGAAAAAACCCTGACGTAGCCGCTCTTCAGGACTTGCTCGTTTACATGCTGCGTGGGCTCGGACAACTATCAACCGAAGCCAAAAAAGCAGGGGTAAGAGACGAAAAAATCAACCTCTTCACATGCGAAGCGTTATTCTCCACCTTAACAAACGTGAACTTTGACCCAGAAGCCATAACAGCCTACATCAGGAAAACAGCCCAGTACCAGGAACAACTGCGAAGCCGATTGTACGCCATAACGGCCAAAGTCAATTCACCGTTCAATCTACAGCTTGAGACAACCACTGCTGGCCTAGTCAATCAGGGAAAACAACACGGCATAAACTCTGATCCCACGGTTAACTCCGACCTTCATTCGCTCCAGTGGCTCCTGACTTACGGGTTAAAAGGCGTCGCAGCCTACACGTACCACGCCGCGTTGCTCGGCAAAAAAGACAACAAAGTCTTCGAATTCATCAATCAGGGACTCGCCGCCCCACTTGACAAGTCGCTTGACGCCAACGAGTTTGTAAGCTTAGTCTTCAAATGCGGCGAAATCAACCTGCGCGCGATGGAGCTGCTGGACGCTGGCAACACTGAAACCTACGGTCACCCAACTCCGACACGCGTGCCTCTCGGGCACAAAAAAGGCAAAGCCATCCTTGTCTCGGGACACGACCTGATGGACTTGGAGAACGTTTTGAAGCAGTCAGAAGGCAAAGGCATCACGGTTTACACTCATGGCGAAATGCTGCCTACCCACGGCTACCCTGCTCTCAAGAAGTACCCGCACTTCTACGGTCACTACGGCACGGCGTGGCAGAACCAGCAGAAAGAGTTCGCGCAGTTCCCCGGCGCCATATTGATGACGACCAACTGCATCCAGCGACCCGTTGAAAGCTACAGGGGCAACATATTCACTTCAGGACCCGTAGGCTACCCAGGTGTCCCACACATCAGCGACCAAGACTTCTCGCCTGTAATTACGAAGGCTCTGGAGCTGCCGGGTTTCCAAGAGGACGCGGAAGGCAAAACCGTTCTGGTGGGCTTCGGCAGAAACGCTGTGCTGAGCGTGGCTGACAAGGTGATAGCGTCAGTCAAGAACGGGCACATCAAGCGTTTCATTCTTGTCGGCGGGTGCGACGGAGCGAAGCTTGGCAGAAGCTACTACACGGAGTTCGTGGAGAAGGCGCCGAAAAACACGGTTATCCTGACGTTGGCATGCGGCAAATTCCGCTTCTTCGACAAGGACCTCGGCGCGATCGATGAAATCCCGCGGTTGCTGGACATCGGGCAGTGCAATGATGCTTACTCAGCCGTCAAGATAGCGCAGGCGTTGGCGGACGCGTTCGGCGTGCAGGTTAACGATTTGCCGCTGTCGCTGGTGCTGTCATGGTATGAACAGAAAGCCGTGGCTATACTGCTGTCGCTGCTGTACTTGGGCATAAAAGACATCCGTATCGGACCAAGCTTGCCAGCCTTCATAACGCCGGGCATCTTCAACGTGCTGGTTGAAAAATTCAACATCATGCCGATCAAAACAGCCGACGAAGACTTAGCGGCAATCATGAAGTAAACTTTTCTGCCTTTTTCTTTTTTTTAGGTAACCCGCTTGAAATTGGCTGCTCACTAGCAGTGCAGGTCTAGACCCTCAATTGTTCGTACATTAAGTTTCACGCAAAAATTTAAGAGCCCATATTAACTTTAAGTCCCCATTCGCATGACAGGGGCAACCAGAAACATGTTTAAGCTGAAAGCCTTAGTCGCAGTTCTGTTTCTCATCTGCCTCTTTCTGGTGGAAACTGCCGCTCCAGCCATGAGCATGTCCCTTCCGAAGGGGTCAAGCTTGAAAAACCTGCAAAGCCCAGCAAACGTTTCCAGTTCCAGCGCGGGCAAATCTTTTGCCTCAGCAATTTCCAGTTTGGGTCTGCTGCAGGCGGGAACCGTGGATTTTTCGATAAGTTTTGCCGCTAGAAACGGCGGTCAACTCAACAGTTTCATAGCTGATTCCAAGGCGCCTAAGAATGGCGGAAGGCGAACGTTGACGGAACGGCAGTTTGAAGCCGACTACTCGCCTGCACAGTCAAGTTACAACCAGGCGATAGCTTACCTGTTGGCTTACAACTTGATGGTTACCCAGACGTGGCCTAACAGGCTCCTGCTCAGCGGTGAAGGCTCGGTTTCCAACGTTGAGAAAGCTTTCGGCACCCAAATCGGTTTATTCTCCTACGAAAACACAACGTTCTACAAGAGTTTAGCGGCGATTGCGGTTCCATCAGCCTTGGGCTCATGCGGCATAGCTGGAGTCAACGTGGATTCTTTTCCCGTTACCCCAGGTGCCAACGTGGCAAGTGGACAGGTAGCTGCGGATTCTTCTCCAAACGCCCTCGTGGACGGAGAGCCCGCCGACTTCAGGAGTCTGTACGGAACAAGCGAAGCAATACAGAATGGGGCGAACGGCACGGGAACAGTGATTGCAATTGTTGACGCTTACGGTGACCCCACGATAAACGATGACGTAGCTAAGTTTGACAACTTCTATGGCCTTCCAAACATCAATTTGACCGTGAATAGTACAAGGGGGTCAGATAGTCATTGGGCTAGGGAAACCGCCTTAGATGTTGAGTGGGCACATGCAATGGCTCCCGGCGCAAACATCACACTGCAACTGGCGCCAAGCGACGCAGACGGCGACATGTACGATGCCGTAGACAGCCTCGTTTCAAGCCCGAATCCCCCAAACGTGATTTCGCTAAGTTGGAGCGGAACCGAAACCACAGATTTCTCGTATATTTTTGCCGCGGCGGTTGCTAAAGGAATCGAAGTTTATGCTTCATCGGGCGACAATGGAGCCTATAATGGTACCGGCAGTTCCGTGAGTTATCCAGCCTCAGACCCTAATGTTGTTGCAGTCGGCGGCACCGAAGTCTATTACAACACCGTGCAAGGCGTAAACCAGTATTACGAATATGGCTGGAGTGGCAGCGGTGGAGGATACTCAACCCTGTTCCAAGAGCCTCTTTACCAGAAAAACGCTGAAATCCCAGATCCCAATGGGACGCGAGCGGTTCCAGACGTCTCTCTGGACGCGAGCGGCAATTCACCTGTAATGATCTATGATGGTGGCTATCAGCAAAGCGTGTATGGGACAAGTGTTGCGGCGCCTATGATGGCTGGTATCGCGTCAGTTGCCTTAAACGAAGGCTATAACCTCACCGACAACGCTCTGTACAGCCTGTACAACCCCAGTGACCCCGCGAGGTACGACCTTGCATTTCACGACATCTACTTGAGCGGAAACAACGGCTACTCTGTCCAGCCAGGTTGGGATGCCGTGACTGGTTTAGGGTCAATTAACTTCCAAAACTTCGCAGACATTTTCAGCCAATCCACCGGTTTATCCCTCACCGCTCAGTCATTAACCCCTTCTAGCGTTTCAGCAGGCCAAAGCTTCTCGTTGACCTACACAATAAACAATCCCAACAGCACTGGCTCTCTCACGCAAATAGGGTTAGGCGCAAACATTCGCCTCGACGGGTCAACCGCCGAAATAAACGACTCTTCCAACGACATATACGTTAACCTCCAAGGCGGCTCAAACACGCAAAGCAGGAATTTTGCGACAAGCGCTTCCTTGGCTCCTGGCAGTTACGACGTTAACTGGCAAGTTTGGATGGGTCAACCTGGCTTAGGCAACCTTCTCTATTCCAGCGGCTGGCAAACGAACCAGCTTCAAGTAAATGGACCTTTAACTGTCTCGGTGACGCCTGCTTCTTGGACGATGGATGTTGGGCAGTCTGTGACGTTTACCGCTGCTGCTTCTGGCGGTACAGGCTCGCTGAGCTACCAGTGGTGCTCGGGCAGCACAGTCATCTCTGGTCAGACAGGCACATCTTACGCGTTTACTGCTTCATCCACCGCATCACCCGACGTTTACTGCAACGTAACTGACAGCTCCTCTCCCCCAGTTACAGTTCAGTCGAACACTCCAGCTATCACAGTAAATCCCGCTTTGAATGCACCCATCGTTTCCGCTTCGGCAAGCTCGATTGACCCTGGTCAATCTTCAACGTTGAGTGTTTCAAGGGACATTTCTGGCGGCACATCGACGTTTCTTTATCAGTGGTACGCGGCGGCTCTTGGCGGCGGGTTCTCACCTGTCGGTTCCCCGTCAAGTTCGGCAACGACTTACGTTTTCTCTCCGAGCGTTTCAACTTCTGCTGGAGCCTACCAGTTTGAGCTTCAGGTGGCGGACAGCGCAAGTTCTCCAGATACGGCGGTTTCCAATGTGGTGACGGTTACGGTGAATCCTGCCCTTTCAGTTTCGGTTTCTCCTTCAACCTGGACCATGGATGTTGGGCAGTCCAAATCGTTTACTGCCAACCCAACTGGCGGCTCAGGCAATTACACGAGTTACCAGTGGTACGTGAATGGGACAGCGTCGACAATGCCTTTCACTCCTGCTTCTGCAGGCAACTACACGTTAACCGTAGCTGTCACTGACAGTTTAGGCCTGACCTCGGCTCAGTCTACTTCTCGGTTAGTCACGGTGAATTCTGCTCTGGTTGCTCCTTCGGCGTCTCCTACGCTTGGCACGTTGACACAGGGTCAGACTAGCAGTTTGACTTCAACCGCCGTAACTTCAGGCACTCCAACCTACATGTATCAATGGTTCAGCGAAGCACCTGGCACCTCATCCTACACGCTTATTAGCGGCGCCTCTTCATCAAGCTACAACTTTGTAACCTCAACTTCGACAAGCGCGGGCACTTGGAGCTTCATACTTCAAGTAACCGACAACACGGGAGCAGCAGTGAACTCGACTGCGGCAACAGTGACCGTTGACGTGCCCTCATCAACACCCGCTCCGACCTCGACAGCAACGCCCTTGGCTTCCCCCTCGCCAACCCCAGCGCCAACCCAAACTCCGCTGCCAAGTCCCACCCCCACCCAAGAGCCGACCGTAACATCGACAGCGACGGTGACTGACAATTCGGCGACGGCTGACCAGTCGTCAACGACAGGCGTCAACGTAACCGTCAAGGGTCCATCGCTGCAGGACGGTACACAGCTAAACATCACAACCACCGATTTAGGCGACACCCAGCCTGCAGGAACAGCTACGGTTTCGGTCGACGGGGCAGTCTTCTACGATGTTGAGGTTTCTTCGAGCAGCGGATCCTTAGGCTCTGACATCTCCGTAACCGTAGCCATGTCAAACCCGGGCTTCACGCGCGCCAGCGTTATAGAGTATTGGAACGGTGAAACATGGGTTTCAGTCGCCACAACATTTACTGCACCTGACACGGTGTCAGGCACGGTTCCAGCGTCAGCCTTAACTGCATCCATCTTCTCAGTCGGCACTCCCAAGCAGAACCCAACCACTTCAACACCAACCGCCTTCTTGTTAATCGCAATTTCAATCGTGGTTGCGGCGATCGTAATTGTGAGCGTGACCCTCATTTACGTGAAGAAACGACCGCATGCATACGTCGTGATTTCATAGTGCCGAACAAAAAGTAAGGGCGCGGCACACGCAAATTCAGCTTTTTCTTATCAACAGGGTTACACCATACAGAAATTTTCGTTCTAAACTGAAATCTTTCAAAATAACGTTTTATAAAGCCAGCTTGCGTATGAAGGAATCAAAGGGGAAAGGACTTGCCGAATCCGCTGTTAAGCCAAAAAACCAAAGCTGTCATCTACACGATACTGGCAGGCGCACTGTGGGGAACGTCTTTTCCCATCATCAAGCTCGGCTTAGCCTACACTGACCCGTTCGCCTTCCTTTTCTGGCGCTTCCTAGTTTCCTCGGTCGCTCTAGTCTTAGTAATGCTGCTTCTCAGAAAGCTTGAATTCAAAAAGGCAGATGCCAAACTTCTGGTTTTCTTAGGCATCGCAAACGCCGCAGGCTACCTTCTCCAGTACGTCGGTATGAATTACACGACGGCGGCGAAGGCTGCGCTCTTCATAAACTTGAGCGCCATGTGGGTTGCGCTTTTAAGCCCGAAACTGCTGGGTGAACGTTTCTCAAGGATAAAAATCCTCGGTGTCCTTTTCGGGTTAGTGGGGATAGTATTTGTGAGCACTAACTTGGATTTTCAAAGTTTAATGGGCGGGCAGATAGTCGGGGACGTGATGCTTGTCGTTTCAGGCGTCGTTTGGGCGGTTTTTATGGTTTACAACAAACGGCTGCTTATGAACTCGACTTCAGCGACATTCGAGTCTATGACTTGGGTGCTTGTATTTACGATGCTTTCGATCCTGCCGTTTTCTTTTTTGGCTGGGTCACGGTTTTTTGCCTTAAACTGGTCTGCGTGGCTGGCGGTTTTCTACACGGCTATCGTATGCTGGGTTATACCCTATTATCTTTGGCTTGAGGGACTTAAGCATCTGTCTGCCTCCACCTCTACCATTCTGCTTTTGTCGGAAATAGTAGTTGCGGTTATTTTGTCCATCCTAATTTTGAAGGAACCCATCACCATCTTCTCAACAATAGGGGCCTTCTTCATAGTAATCGCCATTGCGCTCGTGTCCCGATAAATTTACAGTGACTAAGCGCTTAAGAAATGGTGAAACATGCCAGTCAGCGGTCTATGGCTTAAATTTATATACATAAAGCATTGACATATGCAGCTTGGGAGAAAAATAAAAAATGGCCAAAAGACTAACGGTGATTCTAGTTGTTGTAATGCTTATTGTCGGCTTTGCAATCGGTCTTGTCGCCAGTCCGTTCATTGTTTCGACAAGCAACTCAACTACTGACACGGTGTGGGCAAACATTGAGAAACAAGGATACATAAATGTAGGAACCGACCCAAGTTGGCCGCCCTATGAACAAATCGATAATCAGACAGGTGCGATAGTTGGATTCGAAGTTGACTTGGCAAACGCCTGTGCAGCTCAATTGAACTTGACTATTCATTGGCATGACGTTAGCTTCGACGACATCATCACAGAAGTTCAGGATGGACAACTTGACATGGGTGTTAGCGGCTTTTCAATTACAGCAGACAGACTTAACAGTGTCGCATTCACTATTCCACATAGCACAACAGAAGCCCAGCTTATCATGCTTTCAAGCGAAGTCAGTAAAATGCATATTACCAACAGCACAATCACATCGCTTGCAGACGTCAAAAGCTTAGGCTTAACCGTTGGAACACAAGATGGAACAACCGAGCAACAGGAACTTCAAACTGCTGGCGTGAAGATGAATTCGTGGGATAGCTTTGCTACTGCAATTCAGGATATGGCAAGCGCCAACCCAAGTGTGCAGGCAGTTTACGCTGAAACGCCAATAACAACCGCATGGATTGCTCAGTACGCAGCGCAAGGTGTACCGATTAGTGTTGTTTATGAGCATCCCTACTACCCATGTGCATTCGTAGTCAACAAAAACGCACAGACTTTCCTTGCAAAGTTCGACGGCGCAATAACAACAATCATCAGTACAGGTCAAATGGATCAGCTGAAAGCCAAATGGAACGCTTAAGCAAAGCGTGATTAATATTGGACGTTTGGCAAACCCTAATCTATCTCTTAGAGGGATTACCCCTCACTTTTTCCATTTCAATAATAGCTTTTATAGCGGGTTTAGCAATTGGCTTACCGCTTGCATTCATAAGAGTGTATGAAAAAGACGTAAGCTTTGTGGTAGATGCTTACGAGAAAGTTTTCAGAGGAATACCAGAACTTGTTCTTATGCTGCTGTTTTGCTTCGGATTAGGATACTACTTTCCTGTACCTTTCGCTAACCCCTTCTTTACAGCCGCCTTTGTCTTAGGTTTAAGAAGTGGCGCTAATCAATCACAGATTTTTAGGGGAGCCATTCGGGGTATTGGCGACGAACAGATGATTGCTGCCCAATCGGGCGGTTTCTCAAAATGGCAAGCCATATGGCATGTGATGGTCCCCCAAGTTTTGACTTACTCAACGCCAGGCTTAGGCAGCGAGTATGCTCTACTAATCAAGGACTCAGCGTACGCTTGGGTCATTGGAGTTTTAGAAATCATGAAAAGAGCAGAACTACTTTCAGTTCAAACCTCTAATTTGGTAACACCTTTCACATTCACGCTTCTGATTTATGTTGCGATTACTTTCCCCATAGCTCAATGGCTTGATAGGTGGGGAAGCAGAAGAAGGAAAAAAATGGGGTTGTAGAAAATGACTGATATAGTGATGGAAGCAAGGGACGTCTGCAAGAAATATGAAAAACTAGAAGCAGTAAAACATGTTTCAATGCAGATTCGCAAAGGCGACATAAAACTGATTTTTGGGCCAAGTGGCTCTGGAAAAAGCACATTTCTGCGTTGTATGGCCATGCTAACGATGCCCGATTCAGGCGAAATCTACCTTGGAGAACAATGCTTAACCAAGCCGGGTGTGGATTTAAATAAGGCACGTGCCAGAATTGGCTTTGTTTTTCAGCATATTTACCTTTTCAGGCATCTTACCGCCTTGGGAAATGTGGAGTTGTCGCTTAAGCACGTTCTGAAGTTGCCAAAGGAGGAAGCTCGAAACCGCGCTTTAGCTGCACTCAAGGAAGTGAACGTTACCGATTGCATCCACAAGTATCCTTCTCAGATGTCTGGCGGGCAGCAGCAAAGAGTAGGCATCGCACGCGCTCTAGCTCGTAACCCAGATATTATCCTGCTTGATGAGCCGACATCGGCTTTAGACCCGGAACTGACGGGTGAAGTCATTGATACGTTGCGTGATTTAGCTAAGGAAGGAACCACCATGCTCATCGTTAGCCATGAAATGCCCTTTGCCCATGAAGTAGCGGAAGAAATGATATTTTATGACCAGGGCACGATTGTAGAAACTGGTACACCTGAACACTTCTTCAAAAATCCCAATAGCGAACGAGCGCAAAAATTCATGACGAGAATAATCAAAAGGACGATGCGTGAATAGCTGAATGTTTGGACAATTTGGGTTTATTTTGCAATTCTTTCCGCAAATCCTTCAAGGGTTCACGTTAACCTTAGAGATAACTGCCTTCGGCGTCACTTTTGGTTTATTGTTAGGTACATTGCTGGCGGTAGGGGACATTTATGGGAACAGGGTTGCCCGAAGCGTCATCGGAGTATACGTTGAACTCTTCAGGGGAAGCCCGCTTTTCGTCCAGCTGTTTTTAGCCGTTTACGGTATACCTTCAGTAGTTCATTTTCCAATTAATCATTACCTCTTGGCTTTCTTGGTTTTCGGGTTGAACAGCGCCGCTTACCAGAAAGGCTACATGAAGGGTGCCATAGAAGCGGTTTACGGAGATCAAATGGATGCAGGCCTTTCGACGGGAATGTCAAAGGCGCAAACGCTGTGGCATGTGATTCTTCCCCAAGCTTACAGAATAGTTATCCCCTCTTGGACGAACGAGTTCTGCTCTTTGACGAAAAGTTCCTCCGCGCTTGCTTGGGTTGGAATATTTGACTTGACAGCGGCAGGAGTGGAGATAACTGGAATATACTATATCGTGCTGCCCGTTTGGATTGTGATAGGCGCCATATACTTAGTTTGGATAACCGCAATGGCTAAGGTGTTTGACTATCTCTACGAGAAATGGAAGATTCCTGGCATCGAATTAAATATGTAGTAGCCGCTTAGGCTTTTATTTTCTTGATTAGCCACGCCATGTTCCTGCCTAGGTCATCCATGGTTTTCAGGGCTTCCTCGTCCTTGTCGATTTCGCCTTTCTTATTTGCGATGCCGATGTTCCAGTATGACGAGCCTGGGATGATCATCTGGTTGATGAGGAAGAAATGGTTTATCGCGTCAAACGTCGTCATGGCTCCAGCGCGCCTGGCAACGGCTACCGCGGCGCCGACCTTGTATTTCAACACGTCAGGCGTGGCTCTGCACACGAATCCAGCCCGGTCGATGAGCGCCTTCATTTCAGGCGACATCATGGCGAAGTACGTTGGCGAACCAAGAATTATTCCGTCAGCCTCAAGCATCTTCTGGATGTAAACGTTCACGTTGTCAGTTGTGATTATGCAGCGTTGATTCTTCGTTTCAAAGCATGCCCTGCAGGCGGTGCATCCGTGGATTTGCTCTCCTGCAAGCTGAATCAACTCGGTTTCTATGCCTTCCTCTTCAAGACGGCTAAGAACCCGTTTCAGAAGCACGGCGGTGTTTCCGTCTTTCCGCGCGCTCCCGTTAAAAGCAACAACCTTCATTTTGAAACCTCAAAAATGTATCATCGAAAGTGAGGATAAAAAAGTAGCGCTGAGGAATCCCCCACGGTTTTCCAAAGCACGCTTCTTTGGCTATTTAGACCTGCTTGTAGGTCACGTGGAAGGTTCCTTGTCCGCCGTTTGGGAAAACGAAGAAGACGGTGTAGCTTTGCGTGGTGGCTGTTCCGTTGAAGGTTTCTGAAAAGGCGCTGTTCCCGTGGATTTCCGAGTTTGTAGCCTGTATGTTGGCTAGAATCGGATAGGTTTCCTGTGCCGTGCACTTGTAGTCCGTGCCGTTATCCCAGTACCCCTTGTAAATGAAAAGGTCAGTCCAGCCGCTGGCGCCGCCTGGCATCTGCGTGCAGTTTATCGTCAACTGCCAATTCTCATTCGCGCCGACAGTGAACGGCACATAGCACAATGAAACGTTTGCTTCCAAAAACCTCAAGCAACTGTTCGTTCCAGTCACGGTGAAATCAAGCACTTGCGGAGCACGCTGGTTTTGGTTCAGCGTCAACACGGAGGACATCGATAGATAAGCCGCTGCCGAAGCCAAAACGACGATTACCACAACTGTTAAACCTAATAGTCTCTTGTTCATGTTCTTCCCTCCTCTCTCGTGTTTGACTGGCTTTTTATTGCCTTGTTCAGGCAAGCCATAACCGTTTTAGCGTTCAAAGATAAACTGCTGTCATAGTTTTTTGCGGGTTCACGTAACCTGCTCTTTCGCGACTGCTTAAAGGCAACCACGGCGGCTCCAGCCAACGCCACAGGCACCAAAACAGCTACGGCTATCGCTTCAAGGGGAAGGGGCTGTTTTGAAGCTGGAACGGGCGGTTTCACGGGGATCTGCATGAGCGGAAAGCGATCCTCATCCAAAACGTCGATCACGTAGGGCGTGGTTCCGATGCCGTCGTGGTTCGAGCTGGTGCCGTTGTAGTTGCTCCAGTAGTTTCCCACTTTCCCGTTGTCCCAGTAATGCGGAGTCTCAGAGAGGTTGTACGCTTTGCATTGGCAGCCGCTTATCTGCACGTTGTTTTTCACGAAAGCGTTGTCGTAGACCACCATGTCAGGCGGGAACTGGCCTGAAGGCGCGTTGAACCCGAAGAAGAGCGCTTCAATATTGCCAGTGAGGTAGTTCCCTGTTATGGTGGAGTTTGAGCCTGACATGAGCAAGCCGACGATGCAGCCTGAAATAGCGTTGCCGTCCACGGTGTTGTTCCGTGTCCAAACGTACATGCCGATGCTGAAGTTTTCAACGTTCAAGTTTTCAATAGTCACGCCGTCGACGCTTTTGTTGCCTAAATCCACGCCTATCGTGTAGTAATCCAGCGTGTTAGGGTTAGGTCCAGTTCCGACGACCCAGATGTCCGTTGAGTTGCCGCTGAAAGAGCCTGAGAGCGTGTAGCCTGCGCCGTCAAGAACCACGTTACTTCTCAAAATGTCTATGGCTCCGTAAACGTTGCCCGTGAAAGTGTAGGTGTTGCCGCTTCGCTGGATCGGCTCGGAAGCTGGGGAAACGGCGCCGTCAGGCTGAATAAGAATCGTCGGCAACGTCGCCTGCGCGGAGGCAGACCTAACAACCGCAAACACTCCCGAAGTGACCAAGAAAAGAACCACAAAAACCGCTAGTTTCCTCATTTTCATCGTTTTCATTCATTATCCACCTTACCGTTACTTGAACTTGCAAGCCAATTCCTCGATTTACAAACCGTCTTTCCCGCGAACTTGAACTGCAAGCAATCTTTGTTAGGGCACATTTCTACGCAGCGCAAACACCAAATGCACTGTGAAGAAGCCACATCCCCGCTTTTCTGTTCATAAACATTTTTCCCTTGAGTTGGGCAAACACGTTTGCAGATTCCGCATTTACTGCATTTCTCCTCATTCTTGTTTAGACGAACACCTGAAACCCACTTGAACGGTGGAAACCTGTTAAACAGAGCCATTAAGCCTCCAAGAGGGCAGATTCTGCACCATGAGCGCCTAAAAAAGAAAGCTGCGGCAGTAACAACTCCGAGGATAATCAGGTTCATGGATGTTATGTAGAATCCAAGTTGATAAAATTGGCCCGTGGTGGTCTGAACTATCCATGATGGCTTCATTAAGCCCATGCCAGTCCACGCTAATATGCAAAATGGCTTCATGGGGCAAACTTGACAAAACGGCGACGAAAAGTAATCCCAGACTGGTCCTCCTTTTTGGGTTCCTGCGATAAGTTGGGTCCCCGCAATTGCTTGTGAACCAAAAAGTACACAAATTATGATTACAGCCGCCAAGAGCACATAGCTTAACTGGTGAAGTTGGTCGTTATACTTACTTGGAATGCTCCTTCGTTTGATTTTTAGGAATTTTCTTAACCGCGTTATCAGATCCAAATACAAACCGAAGGGGCAAACCCACCCGCAAAACAGCCTGCCAAGAACAACCGCCGCCAAAATTAATATTCCAAAAACTATAGCTAACCTTTCAAGGCCCGTAGAGGTGTATTGTACGCCCCAGCCATGACCTACATCAAAGAAGGGGTAAATATAAGCTTGAATTTGCCAAAGTGCGCAAGTTACGGTTCCTCCGCAAGGATAATAGCAAGCGAAGAAGGGTGCTGGAATTCCATCAGGCATAGATACGCCAAGCACGTTGGTTGAAATTGAATCCGCGTGCGGTGAAATCTCGGCTGCAGGTATAGGAAGGTACACGTGGTCAACGAAGATGCCGAAGAAAATTAGAAACAATAAACCTATCTGAAACAGTAGTCTGAACGAGCTGATTTTCATGGTCTTATTTCTGAATCCATAAATAACCGCCGCCACGCCTAAGCCTAACAGGACGCCAGTAACGCCCCATACTGTATAGTCGGGCTTGCTGGCGTTCATTATTTCTGAGAGTGGTGGTGTGGCTTTCGGATTTGAGGGATCAGTTACCTGCGCGAATAATCTGTCGGTGATTGCGCCGTTTATTGCGAATATGTTCCAGTAGCCGACCATGTCGAGTTTTTGATAAACCGTGAAATTGCCTGTTTTCGGGTCAGTTAATACATCTTGTTCTATGTAGGTGTAATCGGGCCTGGTGAAGATTACTCTTATTGTCAGGTTTTGGGCTGCAGGGCACGCTTGCCCCGTTACCGTGACAGTTTCGTTAATGTCAACTTGCGTTTTGTTTATGTTCGCCGTTATGCAGGGACCGAAGCAGCTGTTGGCGGGCTGAACGTAATCTACGCTGACAAAGTAAACAGCGACTATGAGCGCGACCACTACGCAGAGAATAGTTCGCTGCCTCATGCATCCACTCTTCCGCTTTCCATCCATATGTATCCGAGCGCTCATAAGCGTTTGCAAAGACAACGCCCAATGCCCCGCACCCATTAAAAACGGTTCTTGTCAACGTTTCTTGACTACGAAGCCGCAAGTTTAGTCAAGGTTTCTTGACTAACATGGCAGAGGCGACTATACCCCCAACCTGAGAAAAAGATCTGATTATGCTGATGCAGCAGTCTTTCGATGCCTTCTGTAAAGAAGCAAAAGCGAAGTAACGATAACGACTAACACGACTATGGCAACGGCAATAATTGCAAACGGCAGTATCGAAGGTGAGGCAGGTGCTGAGGAGGAAGAAATATCGACTTGTTGAGTAAGCGGATGATGGTCAATGTTGTTTTGGTTAATGACGTACGGGGTGTTTCCTACTCCTGAAGCATCAACTTCAGTTGCGTTCGGGTATTTCGATTGGTAGTCGCTCCAGTAGTTGCCGACTTTGCCGTTATCCCATGAAACCATGTCAGTACCACTTACTTGGTTAGAAGAAATGGTGCCAGAAGCGAAATTTGAACTAATAAAAACTTGCGGCTGGTTATTCAACAAGTTATTTCTGAAAACTTTGTTGCCTGCCCCCAAGCTGCCATTTACCAGAGAATAATTTGGCAGTTCAACGCCGTTTGAGTTATTTTCTATTGTGTTGTCATGTATTAGGGTGTTTGAACATCCTGCTATTCGAATGCCAAACCCTTGATTGTTTGCTATTATGTTTGAATAGACTTCAGAGTCAACTACACTTAACCCTAAGGCACCGTTGGATTCCTTAAAAAACGGGTAGAACCCATTTCCAGTAATAGTATTGCCATTGATAGTTAGCCCGTACCCTGCAACCGATATGGCATTCTCCTCACTTAGGGCAATATAGTTCTGTGAAACCAGACTATTATTTGAGTCAGCGATAACTCCCATGTAATTATTTGATATTTTATTATTTACAATCTGAATAAAGTTTCCGCCATCCACTAGAATTCCGTAGTTATTGTTTTGTATGATATTTCCCGTGACTTTGCAGTGATTTCCGTCTACTTCTATTGCGGTGAAACCATCTTTTATCGTGAAACCAGTGATTAAAACGTTGGCGGTGTCAGATGAAATATAAATCGTTGTCTCTGAGCCTTGAGTCGGTCTTATTCCTGATAGAATGGTGTTCTTATTGCTTTCACCGATTAGCGACAAGGGCTTGTAAATATAAAGGGCTGTTAAATTGTAGGTTCCTTCTTTCACAAAGATTTTGTCTCCTGCACTTGCATTGTCTATGGCGTCTTGGATGGTTGGGTACTGGTCGGGAACAACAAGGGTTCTGGTTTGGGCTTTAGCTTCTGCATGCGGTACTATGACTAAAGATGCTATGAACAAGGCAACAAGCAACAAAGCGAAAGTCTCACCTTTGCAGCTCATAAGTAACTCTAACAAATTACTTCCGATAAAAGACTATTCGTAAAAATTTCTTGACTAACTTCAGTCAACGTTTCTTGACAACAAAAATTTTTGCCGAAACCAAAAAGATGAGGAAAAAGAAATGTTCTTGCCCGTGGGCTCTTTTGAACCTGTTTCTTAGTCCAGATGGTACGCTTCTTCTCCGTGCTGGCTCATGTCTAAACCGTCTTCTTCCTCTTTGGGGCTCACCCTGAGAGGCGAAAAGCGATCAACCACTTTGAGTAGCGCGTAGGTGCCGAAGAACGCGAAGGCAGACACCACTCCCACGGCGAGAAGCTGTACCTCAAGCAGGTGAACGTTGCCGTAAATTAAGCCTGTAACACCATTAGGAGTGAGAGCCGCAGTCGCGAACAAACCAATCGACACGGCGCCGATTATTCCGCCGATTCCGTGGCAAGCGAAAACATCCAGCGAATCATCAATTCTTGACCTTCCAGCCCGCCAGTTAGCCACCAAATTAGAGATTACTCCCGCAGCTAACCCGATAACTACGGCTGCCCAGAAACTGACGTATCCTGAAGCCGCCGTAATCGCCGCCAAACCGCACACTGCGCCAACCGCGATGCCGACTGCCGAAGGTTTTCCTTTAATCAGCCAATCCATGGACATCCAGCTTACAGCTGCCGCCGCCGCTGCCAAGTTGGTTGTTACAACCGCGGAGACCGCGATGCTGTTAGCTGCCAGAGCGCTGCCACCGTTAAAGCCAAACCAGCCGAACCATAGCGAACCTGCGCCTAAAATCACGTAGGGGATGTTGGTTGGCTTGAACTCGGAGCCCATGGGCACAGTTTTGCTGGTGCCTTTTCGGTCTAAAGATTTAAGCTGGTCTTTCCAGTAAACGCAGCCTTGCCTTCTGCCGAGGACAAGCGCCGCCGCCAAGGCAGATACCCCAGCGGCAACGTGCACAACCATTCCGCCTGCGAAGTCCAAGGCGCCAAGCGCATGGAGCCAGCCGTTTGGGTTCCATATCCAACTAGCAATGGGCGAATAAATCAGGGTGGACCACAAAACGACAAAGATTAGAAGCGATTTGAAACGTATTCTTTCCGCACATGCACCGAGAATCAACGCAGGCGTGATTGCCGCAAATTTAAGCTGGAACGCGAAGAAAAGGATTTCTGGGATGAATTGCGCGGAAGGGTAAACACTGTTCAGGGTAACGTTGTTTAACCCGACTTTTGACAGGTTCCCTATGACTCCGCCGACGCTTGGTCCATAGACGAGGCTGTAGCCCCAGAAGAACCAGACGAGGCTTACCACGGCGAAGATTATCATGCACTGCACGAGGGTGGAGACAAGGTTTTTTCTTCGGACTAAGCCGCCGTAGAAGAAAGCCAAGGCTGGGGTCATCAGCATCACAAGCGCTGTTGACATTAACACCCATGCTATGTCTGCTGCTCCCACGTTTGTCCCCTCGTTGGCACCTGTACTGCTTATTTGTTGTTCCCTCTTAGCAAAACTAATATTTAAACTATGCATATGCGTCAATTATAGGTATAAATATCGATAAATGTCCAATCAAGCCCTTAAAATCTTGATATGCATAAAACAGTCATTCAAAAAAAACCTGACCACAATGAAATTGTCCAAGAAAACAGGCATAAAGCGAAAAGTTGTCAACGGACATTAACGAGAAAATTTTGTCTAAAACAAAAAAAGGAAAAAGGCTGGTTAGCCTAGTCCAGCTGGTAGGCTTCTTCGCCGTGTTCGCTTATGTCCAGGCCTGCGTCCTCTGCTTCTTCGCTTACTCTCAGCGGCGAAAACACGTTCACCACCTTAAGCAGCGCGTAGGAGCCGAAGAACGCAAACGGCACCACAACACCTATCGCCGCCAATTGGACGAGGAATTGATGCACGTTGCCGAAGATCAACCCGCTTGCACCGTTTATGGCGGCAGAAGCGAAGATGCCTGTGGCGATTGAACCCCAGATGCCGCCAATGCCATGGCATGCAAAGACGTCTAGCGCATCGTCTATTCGGGTTCTGCCTGCTCTCCAGTTAGCTACCGAGTTAGAGATGATGCCGCCTATCAAGCCGATGATTATAGCCGAACCTGCGCTGACGTAGCCCGCAGCAGGCGTAATTACTACTAGCCCGACTACTGCGCCCGTAGCCATGCCTATTGCCGATGGCTTTCCCTTCCTGAACCAGTCTGCCAGCATCCAACTTATCGCTGCCGCAGCCGCCGCCAAGTTTGTGGTTACCAATGCTGAGACTGCTAAGTCATTTGCCGCTAACGCACTTCCTGCGTTGAAGCCGAACCAGCCGAACCACAGCAACGCCGCGCCTAAGAGCACATATGGGATGTTTGTGGGCTTAAATTCTGTCGGTTGTTTTTGATCCAGCGCCTTCATGTGGTTTTGCCAATTGCCCGGGTGGCTTTGCGTTGGGACAGCGCATCCTTTTCTTCTTCCCACGACCAGCGCCGCTGCCAAAGCTGAGATGCCTGATGAAATGTGCACAACTATGCCCCCTGCAAAGTCGATTGCGCCGAGGTGATTGAGCCACCCGCCTGGGTTCCATACCCAGCAGGCTATGGGCGCGTAAATCAGGGTTGACCAGAGAACAATGAAGATAAGGAGCGATTTGAAACGGATTCTTTCTGCACATGCGCCTATGATAAGGGCTGGCGTGATTGCTGCGAATTTAAGTTGGAACGCGAAGTACAGCAGTTCAGGGATTTGTCCTTTCGGGGTAATCTGCGTGTTAATGGCGTTTATGCTTAAGCCGTTTAGGCCTAGTAGGCTTGGGTTGAACCCGATTAGGCCGTCGCGTGAGGTTCCGAAGACGAGCATGTAACCCCACAGGGCCCAGACTATGCTTATGACTGCGAATATTATGAAGCATTGAGCGATGGTTGATACAAGGTTCTTTCTTCGTACTAGACCGCCGTAGAAGAATCCTAATGCGGGGGTCATTATCATGACTAGTGCTGTTGCGGTTATTACCCATGCGATGCTTCCTGAGTCTAAGGTTCCTGTGACGACTGACATCTTCACCCAATCCTTTTTGACAATTGTTTGCTTGAATCGATTTTTACCTTAACAGCTAATATGTGCTTATATTTAAAAGATGCGCATATGCAACATGTTCCTGCATTGTTCTGTACAATTGTTGATTCAACATCCTTATCACGCAATCTTCATCCAATTTTTCGCTCAAATAACGGGGTTATATTAGAAAAACGTTCAAAAACAACCCTAAAACTGAAGTTTTGAGCCACATGGAAAATAACCGAGTTTCTTACATACCTGCACAAATATACAAGTTTAAATAAAAACAATCGATAATCGCGGAGCGCGGAAACCGCCAAAGAAACAGATAAGCAAGTTATAAAGCAAACGCTTAACTGTTGCACAAACGCTGAAGGGTTTACCTAAATACTAAACAACCGTCTGATGGCTGTGTCAGTCAGCTGCAAAATGAAAAACCCAGTTTTTTCTGCAGTGCGCAAAACACTTATTACGTTACAACCGCTTCTTTGGGCGGGAAAAAGGGCGTACCCTAAATGAAGCTTGGCGCATACACATTTCGACCTGAAAAGGCAGAGGGCTTTGACTTTCAAGTATTTCGAGTAAAGACTGAAATGGGCATCAGACTTCCTCCTGTACAAGACATGTACAGCAACATCGCCGTCTTCGCCGACAACGTAGCCGTGCGGAATCACCCCGACTGGATTTCCCAGTCGCCGCTGGGACCTGCCAAGATGGGGAACAACAACTTTAACTTTTACTGGGACGTCGTCTGCGCGACCCAGCCGGAGCACAGAGCGGAAGAGTTGAATTACATAGCGGAAGTTGATAGGAACTCAAAGGGTGTTTGGCTAAACAGCCAGTACTTCGCGGAACATGGACACTGCACCTGCCCACGTTGCACGGCTCTTTGGAAAAAAAGCGGGTTAAGCTGGCTGGAGTGGCGAAGGCGGGAAGTCACCGATTACATTGCGCAGGTCCGCGAACGGGTCAAGAACGAGTTGGTTTTGTGCATTCAGCCTGACCCAGTCAGCTCTCTAGAACGTTACGGCGTGGACTTCGACGACTTCGCCAAGTACGCTGACCGCTTCTGCGTCGTCATGTTCAGCAAAAACTACGCTACCCCATGGTACTGGGAAATGCTCACGCGCGCCTTCAAGAAACTGCTCAAAAAACCGTTCTACGTTGCGTTCTACATGTATGGTCCAGGCGACAACCCAAAAGACGTGCCAACCGCACAAGAACTGCTAACCGTAAGCGTTCGCAGTGCAAGGGCAGGAGCTGAAGGGTTCCTGTACTTAACGGACGGCGCCAGCCAAATCCGAGACTTCCAGAAAGCAGCAGTAGCGCAAACTCAACTCATAGAAAAACTCAGAACCTACGGCGGCCAACCCGTACAAGAATATCTAGATAGGGTTGCAAGCTGGAAAGAAATCGTTTAGACCATACTGCTTTTTCTGGCTAATCGTTTGAAGTTGTCGAGCCTAGTTAAGAGGCTCGGCTTTTTGGTGGCTAGTTTGTGTTTTTTCTGCGCAAGAGAACAGCCACTGCAACCGATAACCCAGCAATCACAGCCAGCAGAACCGCGACTAGCACCGTGACGCCTATTGTGCTGAGGCTAAATGCCCCCGCAGGTTGATTTTGGGAGCTAGCTGGTGTGGGTAGGTTTGCGGTTTGGCTTGGCTGACCGGTGTGTAAATCTGGGAACGGATTCATTGTGGAATTCGCTGGTAAATAGTAAGGTTTTGGCGAAGGAGTGACTGTTGCTGTTGGTATAGGCAGGTTTTGGTTAGGTGAAGCCTCAGGGTTTGGCGCGGTCAAAAATGGCGTGAAAGTGACGGTGCCTAAACGAAAATCATTCTTAAAATCGTAAATTGAGTTGCCGATGGCAGTTTGGTCGGTTGTCCCCCACCAATTATTTGAGCAATTAATCGGGTCGTTTTCATCCAATTTCACGTTGACTTGGTTGTTGTAAATGTTGTTACCGCTAATTAACTGGGGATAGCCCCAATAGAGGTCGATTCCTATATTGTTGCCAACGATTGTGTTGTTAATTATTAAAGCGGGGATTTCCCCGTTGTCAGCCATGCCTATGTCGATTCCCGTATAGTTGTCGGTGTTTATCGTGTTTCTTTCAATTACTAAGGTGCAGCCAAGCGAGTTACCCATCATCATGATTCCAGGTTCAGCAGCCGTGCCGCCGGAAAACGTGTTGTCATCGATATAAGCGGTGGGCTGCCCCGGTCCGTCGTATGGCTCAGCAGAACAAGTAATTGAACCCTTTATGGTGTTGAATGAGATGATTGGCGTTCCTCCATTGATGCCGATTCCTGTTTCGATAACGTTGCCCGTGATAGTCGGCGACCCTTGCATTATGGACAGGGAAGCAGCATCAGTTAGGGTGTCGCCCGTTAGTTTAACAGAGCTTGAAATGCTGACTTGGACTAAGGTTATTGCCGCATCTTCTATTATGCACCCTGAAGAGGTTTGCTCATTCCATCCGGTGCTGCTTTGTGAAAAGGTTAACTGTGGATAATAGGGTCCACCAAAGAGCATTTGAGACTGGCCCTCGCTGCCGCTTATTTGGATTGGTTGAGCAGTTGTTCCTATTGCTGACAAAACTCCGTTGACCTGTATGTACCCGCTTGCGTTCACTATGTTTATTGTAACGCCCGGCTGAACTGTGAGTGAGCCAGCTACCACCATGTAGCCGTTTAGGTTTAATGTAGTTCCTGCCGACAGCGTCAAGGTTGCTCCGCTGTTTACCAAAACATTTCCCGTAATGTCATATGGGCTGTTTGCTTGTGTCCAAGTAGTGTCTGCACTAATTACTGTGCTCGTGTTGACACCCGATTGGGCTTTGGCAAGATTCCCGGCGCCGCCTAAAACCAAGGAAGCCGTGATTAAAACCACAATTAATAAACCTAAACAGGTCTTCTTCATTTCCGCTTCCTTCAACAACTCTTAGGCGTCGGTCACGGTTAAATAGTGTTTCCGTTAAGCTTTCTTGACTAAAGTCAGTCAAGGTTTCTTGACTTAACCTCTAATTTCGACAAAAACCACACAAACAAAAACATTCAATGATAAGTCAAAAACAGCATTTAAAATGCGACTAAAATTTAGAAGAATGACAAAAAAGTCGGTGTAAAGACCTGTGGCTTGGTTTAAGCCAGTTTATTCTTTTGGTTTGTTGTTTTCTGACACGAAGACGGCTGCTGCGACGGTTGTTGTCCACAACCCGTTTTTGTCGCCTGCTGCGCTCTGGGTTATGTTGGCTGTTTTGATTATTAGTCCTGTGGTTTTGAAGAGTTGTTTACGTTCGTCCCAGGCGGTTTCAGGGTCGAATTGGATGCCCATGGTCGTGGCAAGCATCGTTGCTGCCAAGTCTTCTGCGTAGTCGCCGGCTGTCTCGTCTGTTTGCCCGTAGGAGTGGTGCTCGGAGAGGTACCCGTACTGGTTTTTGCCTGACGGGATGGCGACGCCGATGGATGACGCCACAAGCCTGTGGGGTTCGTTGGTTGAGTTTCGGGCGATGACGACGAAGGTGATTTCGCCCGGCTGCACCAGTTTCAAGCCTTTCTCGCGGGTCAACTGCTCGCATCCAGGCGGGACGATGCTGGATACGCTTACGAGGTTGCACATTTGTATGCCTGCGTCTCGGAGGGCTAATTCGAAGGATTGGAGTTGCTCTTTGTGCTTGCCGACTCCTTTTGTGAAAAAGAAGTATTTTGGTATCATTTGGATTCGGAAAGAATGATTGCAGCATGCATTTAAAAAGTTTGTTATCGCAAAAACTTTAGGCTATAATCATTAAGAACTCATGCACACTAAACCAAGCGAAAAAGCGGGTTCTTCTGCGCATGCAACCCAAAGAAATCCGCTCACCGCAAAACGCTCCAGAACTTGACCGCTCATCTATTTGGTTTCTGTAGATGAGGCAATTAGGCGTTTTTTGAAGAAATCACCCTTTTCCTCTCGACCTGTCCTCGCAAACTAACCGCAGTTCAAGCCCTAAACCAAAAAATCAACATGAATCAAGCCCTGACCTACCGATAGGGAGAGTGGAGAGGGTCTAGTATTTACATCAAAAGTCCATTGTAAATATGGGTTCACAGAGACGGGGGAGGGGTCTAGTATTTGTGAAAAAAACCCACCACAAAAATGAAGCATGTTGAAACTGGCGACCGACAGGGGTCCCTGCTATTTGTGACAAAATTCCAACACAAAAAGCGCCTCAAAAACCGCCCCGACCTCTCCTCCAACGTTTTACCTGACCCGCCAGCCACTTTACTTTTCGTTCTTTTCAAAGAAGACAACTGAAAGTTCAGGGTTTCCCCAGTTCTTTTCCTTAAAGCGGCTGAATCCCGCAGCTTGAAACTTCTCAAGCAAAGCTCGCCGAATTTCCGAACTGTGAACCTCGATCATGTAAAGCCTGATTTTCCCCAGAATCTCGTCTGAAACCCCGATGAGGCTTTCTTCAGCGCCCTCGCAGTCGATCTTGGCTACTTCGGCGCCGCTTTCATCTATGACGTCTGAAATGTTCCTGAGTTTAATCTGCATTTCAAACTGGCCTTTCGTTTTTGAGCCTAAACCCGCGTTGATCTTTTCAAAATGGATCGTTTGGGTTCCGTCCTTTGAACCGATGCCCATTAAGTGGGTTTCAGCGTTAACATAGTTCAGAGACACGTTTCGTTCTATGAACTCAAAATTGGACGGCACAGGCTCGTAGATGACGACTTTTTTTGCGCCTATCGACGAGAAATAAACTGCTGATTCACCTTGAAAGCCGCCGATGTCCAAAACAACTTTGCCTTTGCAGTCGCAACTGTACATGCCGTTTATTATCTCCCAAAAAGGCTGCATGATATCCCAGGAACCGACCAGCTCCAGTTTGTCTGATTTTATCCGGAAAAGGTTTTCATTGACTTTTTTAATGTCGTATTTCTGGAGTAAGTCGCCGATCATGCAGACTATCGCGAGGGATTCTGTAAGCTTTAACGTTCCGAAGTCCACGCTGAAGAGGTCATCATTCAACTGCTGCATAGGGTAGTTTTTCATGAAGCTGTAGCTGTCACGCAACGTTCTGAACTGCGCAAAAGTCAGTTTAAACCTGCAGCCGTTCCTGAAAGTGATGAAACTGCTGTTTTTGCTAAGCTTCAGCGTCAAAACGGCGTAAGGCGCTTTTGAAACCGTGAATGTTCGCATTAACCCCTTCAGTGTTACCAAGTTCACTTCCTTCCAAACATGATGCGGTTAAATCAGCATGGCGCAGATGTTCACGTTGCTGTTACGAATCTGAATTTAACATATAAACTAATCGGGCTATTCACGCTTCCAAAGCAGATTTCCACTCGGCAACTGTTTCCTCTCTCGCATTCGCAGTTTCAAGGATTACCGATCAAGAAAATCGGAGAAAACCCGCACTTTTAGCCTGTTCAGAAAACATAATTAAGTTGGAGAGTGACGCTTATAGCTTGGACAATGAGGAAATCGAGGTACGATGAGGCTGAAAGCGGGGAAAATTAAGCTGGAGGCTAGTGAAGTCTTTTTCCGCTACCGAGTCCATTAATCCGTGATTTGAACTTTAAAAAAGGGCTTGTTGCTGCAAGCTGATTTTTGCAAAGGAAACATGGCTAAAGAAATGTGCAATGACTTATGAAAATGGGGCGGTTGCTTTTTTTATTTTTTTAGGAGCCGTGTCAGTTCGCTGTGTCTTTGCAGGAAATCGACGCCTTTTTCTGTGATGAAGTAGACTTCTTTGCGGTTCCAGACGGTTTGTTTTACGAAGCCGTTTTCGATTAGAAAGTACAGGTAGCTGTTTAGTTGGGTGAAGCTGAGGTTTGCCTTGTACATTATCTGTGTTTTCAGGCTGCCTTCTTTGGTGGTTTCCAGCATGTTTGCGATTATGTCCAGTTTTGTTCTTCTCGGCTTACCGTTCAGTATCGTGTGCGTCACATCTGCCACTGACTCTTGTTCTGTTCTGCCTTTTAAGTTTTCAGCAGTTAGACAGTTTTACGCATGATTGGCTTTGGCTGTTTTCGGGTTTTTGCGGGTTTCTTGTTTGGTTTTAATTTTTAAGTTGCGACTTTTGCTACGGGAAAGTTGCGACTTTCCGCCTTGGCGCTTTGTGTTCCGTGTTGCTTTTTTGGTTTGGGCTTGGGTTCTGCTTTTTCGTTGCGACTTTTGGATGGGCGGAATGCGACTTTGTATGTTGACTCCATGTTGAAGTTATTGTCGGATATGGGCGAGCGTTTTGCAACAAATTCTTCTTGTTTTAAAAACCGCATTCCGTGAACAGAAAACCTTTTTTGCACAGACGAGTAGGACTTACATGTGAAAGGTTATGCTTATCGGCGCAATTTCAGACACCCATGACAATCTGCCCCAAATTGAAAAAGCAGTGCGATTCCTCAACGACCAAAAAGTCGGCTTAGTGCTTCACGCTGGAGACTACGTCGCAGGCTTCGTCATCCCAAAACTGGCGCAGCTCAACTGCAGGCTAATCGGCGTCTTCGGCAACAACGACGGCGACCACGAACTCCTAAAGAAACGGTTCAGCGAAACCAGCAACTGCATAATCCGCGAACGATTCGCAAAGGCAGAAGTTGAAGGCTACAGAATAGCGGTTCTACACGGGGAAGAAACCGAGCTGCTCAACGCCATCATTGAAGGCGGAATCTTTGACGCTGTAATCCATGGGCACTCACATTACAGCGGCATCGAAAAGAGAGGAAAAACGCTCGCCATAAACCCGGGAGAACTCTGCGGCTACCTGACAGGAAAATCAACCCTAGCCCTGTTAGATACTGCTAAGCACGAAGCGAAAATAATTGAGCTTTAATTCGAAACGCCTACCCTGATTATGCGCTCTTATTGTACGGTTCTCTTAGCAAATTGGCTTGGATGAAGAGCTGTTTTAGTTGCTCGTCGCTTGCTCCTTGGCGCATGGGCGTCAGAATGTCGGTTAGGTTGTCGTTTCTCATAAGGCACGGTTTCAGCTTCCCATCGCTTGTGACTCGCATTCTGGTGCAGTGCATGCAGAAGTCCGTGTTCTCAATGGGGTGCACCACTTCGACGGTTACGTTCGGCAGATGGTAGATTAGGCGGTTATGCATGAAGGGTCGCCTCTCAACCGTTACGGCTTTTTCTTGCATGAGCTTTTCTTGCTCGTCTAGGCTGCGGTGATGCGTCAGGTAGTAGTTGCCACTGACGTTTATGGGGTCAAGCTCAATAAGCTGCAGGATAACGCTGTTTTGGCGTGCGTACTCAATCATGCTAGGCACATCGCCCACGTTTACATCCTTTAGGATAACCATGTTAAGCTTCACAGGGCAAAAACCTGCTTCAATAGCTGCATTAACCCCTGCCAACGCATCTTCAAGTTTTCCTCCCGTCAGCTTACGGTAAGTTTCCGCGCTCAATGATGGCAGGCTTATGTTTACACGCTTCAAACCGCGCTCGCACAAGTCTTTAGCCATGCCCCCGAGCAGCAGACCGTTAGTTGTTAAAGACAAATCCTTCAATCCCCGTATCGCCGTTATGCCTGAAACAATTTCGGGTAGGTCCTTGCGCATGAGCGGTTCCCCGCCTGTTAATTTAATGCGTGCAATGCCTAAGCTAACAGCGATTTTAGCGATGCGAACGATTTCTTCAACCGTCATTTTCTCCGCGGAACGGTTGGCGCGTTTTACTTCCCCTTCCCGATGGCAGTATGCACAGTGAAGGTTGCATCGCTGGGTAATCGAGATTCGAAGGTTAAGAAGAGGTCTGCCGCAGTTGTCTGTTAAACTCATTCGTTATTCACGCGCGTGCTCGACGATGTGTGGCGACTCGGGCAAAATAAGCATTTCTACCGCAACTCGAACGGCGTCAGGGGAGCCTGGAATACAAAACAACGCCTTACCTTTAGCCACGCCAGCGACGGCACGGGAAAGCACGGCGGCGGAGCCAATTCTGTCGAAGCTTATGCGCCTAAAGAACTCGCCGAACCCAGGCAGAGTTTTCTCAAAAAAGGGCGAAACCGACTCGATGGTAACGTCTGTGTGTGTTATGCCTGTTCCACCCGAAAATATTAGGACGTCCAGTGCGGGCGTGGTCAAGGCTTCTTTGACGGCGTCAGAGATCAACGCCTTGTCGTCGGCGATTATCTTCTTGAAAATGACGTTTTGCCCAGCGTTCTTAATCAGTTCAACTATTGTGTCGCCGCCGACGTCGCTGATTTCCTTCTCGCCTAGCAAAATCCGCTTGTACCGAGAGGTGCTGCAGATGTAGACGCCATAGCTTAGGGCTGTTGGCGCTTTAGCCTTATGCATCTTCGAGGTTTCGCTCATGGCTGATTCACCTGCTTAAACTTGCGGACCACATGGATGTTCTCAATCGCCGTTGATGGGTACTGCCCAGCAGCGTCCTTCTCATACTGCTTAGTCATGTCCCAGACAGTCAGCAAACCCATCGAAACCGCGGCGAGCGCCTCCATCTCGACGCCCGTTTGCGCCTTGGCTTTGACTGTCGCTGAAACTTCGACTGTGCCTTCGCCTGACACTTTGACGTCGACCTGCACGTTCGTCAAAGGCAGCGGGTGGCAAAGAGGAATCAAACTGCTCGTCTTCTTCGCCGCCAAAACACCAGCGATTTTCGCAGTGTAAAGCGGGTCGCCCTTAGCGATTTTTCCAGCCTTAATCAAGCCGATTGTTTCTGGCTTGAGCTTTATGGTTCCCGATGCGGTTGCTTCTCGGAAGATTTCCGCCTTGTCTGAAACATCAACCATTGCCAAAGTTTTTTTTCCCCTGTAAGCGTTTCTGTCGTCGTTGATTATTCTGTTTTCCTTTCTTGTATGTCTTTTTGTTTTTGAATTAAACAGATTGCGGGAAACGGGTCTGCGTCTATTCGTTTTGCTCCCATGCTTCAATGAGGCTTTTCACGGCTTTAGCCTTCGCGGAGGCTTCGTTGAACCTGTACATGCGAACCCGACCATAACTGAGCTCCTGCAGGATTCCTTCCGCCTCCAAAACCTTGAGGTTCTCAGCGGTCGCCGCGAAGTTGCTGCCAAGTCGGCGCGCAACGTCTGAAACGTTTAGCGACCCCAATTCATTGAGCAGTTTCAGGATTTTCATGCGCAGCTTGGACGAAAAAACCTCTTCAATCTCCACGCGTCATCGCGCTCCTTTGTTTTCCGCCGTCAACACGGTGCTCAGTTCCTTTTCAAGTTCAACGGCAGGGATTGATGGCAGGGAAACTTGGGTTGACCTTCCCCGTGCGGTTGACGTGGCGACTTCTATTTTGATGATGCCGAGCGATGAGAGGAACTGTGCGTAATTCCAGATTTGGGTGTGGCTGTTGGGTTTCTCTTCTGCTTCTTCGCAGACCACTGCGTAAGCCT
>JBEKWR010000007.1:0-105814 GCA_049512935.1 Bathyarchaeia archaeon | reverse complement strand
AAATAAACGGGTTAATGGCAAAGAGCAAAACTGGAAACCCCAGTTCATCGACGATTTTTTTAACGGAGTCTGTGACTACAACGGGCAGGGTCGGAACCCCAGCTTTAGCCGCTCTTAAAAGAAAAACGGGGGTTCTGCTTGAATCTATGATGTTTTCGCACGATGGAATCACGCGGTTGCCGAGAACTTCAGCGTGCATGGAGACGTAATAGCCTGTTTTGAGGTATCGGTACTCGTTGTTGATGTTGAGGGTTGGCTCTTTGATTGTGGAATCTAAAAACGTTGCAGGCTTTATTACTTGCAGATTAGTGGTTAGGTCGATGTTTGAGACGACCAACACGGTCATGAGACACCAGGTTAATTAAAAGGCGTTATTCGTGCAGTTATATTTAAGATTAACTACCATTATATTCGCATTCATAAATTCAGGCAAAACAAAAGAGGCATAGTTGTACGTATAAGCCACTTGAAGTCCTTGGTCCAGAACACGAGTTAGCGCTCGTAGACCAAGAATTGAACGTTCTTCCAATCTCCGACAAAGTCATCAAGGATTACTGCGGAAAAACCATCAATTTCGTCGAGCTGCCGGCCTTCACGTTTGGCAAAGAACTGCAGATGCACGTGATGGAGTTGAAAGCCAACTCCCCGTTTAAGTCGCCCGTCGAGTTTGAAGAAACGATGCAGCACGCCGTTTCAACGCTTAGCCAAATCGTGCAAAAACACGGTGCAAGACTTCTCGGCACCGGGATGCATCCCCTTCTTAAGCTGAAAGACACCGCGATTTGGCCTCATTACCACAGGAAAATCTATCATGAATACGCCAAAATCTTCAATCTGAACCAGCACGGCTGGCTGAACATCCAAAGCTTTCACCTGAACCTGCCGTACCAAAAAGAAGCAGACGGCGTTCAGATGCACAATTTTCTTGCTAACCTTTGCGCTTATCTTCCAGCAATCGCGGCTTCCTCGCCGATTTACGAGGGGAATGCTGGTCCAGACGTGGATAACCGGCTGCAGTTTTACAAGGTGAACCAGAAGGAGGTCCCGTCTATAACCGCCAATGTGGTTCCAGAGTACGCTACCTCGTTCAGCAGGTACAAGCAAGAAGTCATCGTACGGTACTCCGAGGATTTAGCCAGGGCAGGCGCGGAAAAGGCGATTCTTTGGCGCGAATGGGTTAATTCCAGAGGCGTGATTTTCCGCTTTGACCGTTCAGCGCTTGAAGTCCGCGTGATGGATGAGCAGGAGTGCATCAAGTCTGACGTGGCTTTAAGCTGCTTTGTCCGTGCCGTCCTCAGAGGCTTAATGGCGGGGCAAGCTGAGCTTTTGCCTCATGACCTGCTGGTTCACGACTTCAACGCGGTTGTCAAGGAAGGATTGAACGCTGAGGTGTCAAACCCAACTGGAAAAACGGCGCGGCAGGTGTGCCAAAGATATCTTGACCTGGCTCGGCAAAACGCCGACGGGGACGAGAAAAGCTACCTTTGGCTTATAGAGAAGCGACTTGAAAACGGCAGCCTCTCCGAAATCATATGGGACAGAGTTTTGAGGCGCGCGGAAAAGACGGATTTCCATGAAGCAATCGTGAATGTTTATTCAACACTTATTAAATGCCTCTTAAACAATGAACCCTACCTCTAAACGGTGACAAAGTCATGCCTGAAGGCGACAACGGATTAACCTGCTCGTTTGATGTCTGCAGCCAATGCAAACAAGGCTGCTGCCAAGACGCAAAACCCCCGCTGAGCGAAAGCCGTAAAAAAGTTCTAAGCGAACACCTAAAGAAACAGAGAATTACCATGCATGAACCGTTTGCGAAGGCAGGCTATTCTTACCCGTCGGTTGACGCGCAGCTTTTCTGCGGGTTTTTCAACAAGAAAACAGGAAAATGCAGGGTGCACGCGGTTAAGCCTGAAACGTGCATGGCTGGTCCAGTGACGTTTGACGTTAATTTCTCCACAAAGAAGATTGAGTGGTTCCTGAAAAAAGGCACGATCTGCGCTTACGCGGCGGTATTGTGGGGCGATAAAGCGGCTTTTGAAAGGCACTTTGAGGTAGCGAAGAAACAGTTGACCAAGCTGATCTGCGAACTTGACCCTGAAGAGCTCAGGACCATTGTGAAGATCGATGAGCCTCAGACGTTTAAAATCGGGGAAGACGACCTGCCGCAGGGAACCGTGAAAAAACTCGGGTTGAAGTGACTTCTTCATTTGCCCGTTACGAAAACGGCAATTCTTTGTCTCAGATATCCCCCAGTTTTACGGAGCCTTGCTTTTGATGTTGCTGCAAGAAGCTGTGGGAAACGGTGTGGTCGCCTACCTTGAGGAGTTGCTCTAAGTCTTCTTCAGAGTCGATGTCTAATATGACGTTTAAAGAGGCGTAGATTTTGATCCGAACATGCTTGGCTGAAGCTTTAGCAATGTGCTTTTTGAAACTGTCCAATCCGAAGCAGGGTGAGATTAGTCCAGGAGGCGATTGCAAAAGCGCATTGGTTCCGCCGTTTCGAGATGGGGAAATAACGATGGAGTCTTCGTCAGCCAGGTTTACCAGTTGGGTTATGTCTTTCGAGGTTATGAGCGGAACATCCGCGGGAAAGAATAGAACGGTTTCTGCCTTGTTTCGAACGCACCATCTTGTGGCTTGACTTAGCGCCTGGTTCAGGCCTTCCCTTGTTTCCTGAAGAAAAGTGATGCCGAAATCTTTCACGAATTGTGCAACAGTTGGGTCCGAACTTACCACGACCGTTCTGGTGATGTTTGAGGATCTGAGGGCGTTCAAAACGTCTTGAAGCATGGCTAGGGTAAAGAGAGACCGTTCTTGGAACGTGAAAATGTGGGAGAGCCTGTTCTTGGATTTTAGAAGATTCTTTACAGGCACCACGGCGAAAGTCGACATGTCCAACCAGCTTTGAAGGATCGAATAGAGCTAAATTACTCTGAGTTATTGGCGCTTGACAGTTTTAAAATTATGCCTTCTTTCCCCTTTCACCACGATTAGTCCGGAGCCTGCTGCAACTAAACAAACAACAAAATTGCCTATGCACCAAAATCCAGCAAGCCCGCTTCCCTAAGCTTTAAGGCCAACAATAAGTTGCCGCTTAAGTGGATTTTCCCAGTGAAAAAAGCCTTCGTTGTGCGTACCTTTCCGTTTACCAAGTCCATGAAATCGGTGTCTGCCACCGTCAGCGTTAACGTGGGCGAAGGATGGGTTCCTTGGATTACTTTCAAAGTTTGATTTTTCAGCATGATCACCCAGTTGCCGCCTTGTGGTCCAGTTAAGTTCAGCTGGACGATAACGTCGAAGCCTGCTGCCTTGTCTGGTTTGAATTTGCTTGGCAGTATTTCCTCCAAGAATCGCTTAGGCGTTACAGGTTCCGTCAACTTTTACCCAACACTATTTTTTTTCTTTTACCTGAAAAGGTCTTTTTCTTTTGGCCTTGTAAGTTCAACTGCAGAGGCGTTTCTTGCGGTTTGATATTTGTACCCTCGGATGATGGCGGCAGGGATTCCCTCGTTCGCTTGACCAATCACAAGTTCCGCCGCTGAAGACAACTCGTCAGCTATGGCAGTCTGTTTTATTCTGAGAACGTACCCGAACAGGTCTTTTTCTCCGCGCCTATCCCTGATCGGCTCGATCCCTGCCACACCAACCGCCACGTTTATCTCGCCCATGCGGAACGGTCTCCCATGCGTGTCGGAAACGATTACCGCGACGTCTTCACATGTTAACCGCTTTATTTCTTGTCTTATTCTCTGTGCTGAAACATTCGGGTCCTTAGGCAGCGGCACGACGTTTCTGTCGCCTGAAACGTTAGACCTGTCTACTCCCGCGTTGGCGCAGATTATGCCGCTTTTGGTTTCTGTGATTATGCTGTTCCTGCTTAGTCTAACAATCTCCCTTGTTTCCTGAAGAACAACTTCAACCAGAGCGGGGTCTTTGCCTGTTTTCGAAGCGATCTCTTTAGCTTGCTCTGAGGGGACAACCGCGTCGAGGTTGACGATGTTTCCTTCGGCTTTGGAGACGACCACATGGGTTACCACAATCACGTCTTTGTCTTGTATGGGCGTGTTCTGCTTCTGCGCTGCCTCTACAATCAGCTTCCCCAAGTTGTCTCCTTTTTTTATTAACGGCAGATTCTCAACGGCAATCACTTTTACGGGATCCATGCAGCTTTTCCTCTGTCCTTTAAAGGCTAATACAACAACGATTAATGCATTAAAAGGTTGTCTCGAATGTCAATGAAAATTTTGGAAAAAATCAAAAAAACTAAAAAATGGTGAAAATTAAGGGAAGCTTGGTTTTTTAGCTTCGGAATTTCTGCAGTTTTTGCAACATTTCTTTGTCGCCTTCTGCGTCGCCTGCGCATGTGGCGATGATGCCGTCGACTAAGCCTACGAGCCGTGCTGCTTTCTCTTCAACGGTGTCCATCGTTGCGGCTACTGGCCAGCCGATTCTCTTGACTGTTTCGACGTTTTTGGCTGTGCCGACGAGGAAGTAGGCGTAGAGTGGCTTGTTCATTGCTTTACAAGCTGCTGATACCTGCTGAAGTATCGGGAAGGATTTATCTTCGAGCCTCATGAAGTAGATGAAGTCCCAGGGTTCTTGGGCGCGTTTTATGGCGTCTTCAGCGGAGACTCTTGCGGTGAGCAGGCAGCCGAGTTTGAGGTTCTTGGTTTTTATTGTGTTGCGTATGAAGTCGCGTGCGGCTTCAGAGTTTGGCAGCATCTTTATGGGTTCGCCGTAGGCTGGTTTGTCGCCCATGGTGACTGCTAAGCCGTCTAGGCCGATGATGTCGGATGCCAAGGCTAAGCCGCCGACCTCAACTGGTCCCTTGTAGTGTAATATGAATATGGGGCAGACGTACTTTTCTGGGTACTTGTTCTTTAAGATGCAACTTACGACGACGCCGCTGGCCGCAGGAAAACCGCCTGCGCTGTCAGTAACGTTCCATCCGTCAACTAAGTCTTTGATTTCGTCTGCAAGCTTCAAAAATTTGCGTGTTGGAACAAACTCGTTTAGTATTTTCATGGAGATTTCATCTCGGCTAAAGGCTAAATGGGTCTGCATTAAAAAATCTTTTGCATACAATAGTTGGTCCTCAACCGCTTTTTTGTCCGTAGCAGTTTAGGCTGGCGTGAGGAGTGTGAATTCTTTGGGCGCAGGTGAAACGGCTCTTCTTTGAAGCTTTTCAAGAAGGAAAATGTCCTTCATCATCAACAACAATTATACGGCAGAGGTCAGGTCCTTGGGTTTGCGGAAAACAATTGTGTCACATCATCATCAAAGCCAAACGCGGTGAATCAAGACTTTCTGCTGAAAGGTTGTTAGCTGCTTAGCCGTTCAATCTTGTACAGGTCAACGACAAAGTCATGTTTAGCCTTCGTGTGGAAATCAAAAATCTTTGGAATCGTCATGAGCATTGCGTAAACCACTTTCACGGCGCCGTCGTGTTTGGCGACGAACCGCTCAAGGAAGGGGGAGGGCGGAACCTGCAGGAACCCGCCGCTTACTTTAAGCTGCTTGATCAGTTGCTTGTCGGTTTCTGGGTGGTTGTGAAGCGAGTAGATGGAGTTGCCCAGCTGCAAGGCTTTAACGAGGAAGGCTCTGTCAGCCAGCCGCGTCTGCACTCCGAAAGGCGGATTCTGCAAAACCGTGTCGAACCTTCCAGCAATCGATTCGATGTCCCCCGCAATCCATTGAACGCTGTCTGTCAAACCTGCTTTTCGCGAGTTTTCAACGGCTGCTTTTATGGCTCGCTTGTCAACGTCTACGCCTACGACTTCTTGAGCGCCAAGGTATGATGCGCCTATGGCAAGCCTTCCTGTTCCGCATCCCAAATCCACCACGCTCTTGCAGACAACGTCGCTGTTTGCGTAGGCGGCGATGTACAGCATGGTTGCGGCAACCGATTCGGAGATGGTGTACTGTTCAAGACTGGCTTGGGGAGCGGGTTGAGGAGTGAGCTTTGAGAGAAACCGCTCCAAGTCTAGCTTTCGAACAATCCTTTTTTGAGCATGCTCTCCCATGATGATTCGCCAACAGCCACCTTAAACTCGTTAACGGTTAGAACGGGTTTTGAAAACTTTCCTGCAGCGTCAAGACTGATTCTTGGGCAAGCCGTGTTCACGTACGCTTCGATGGATGGAAACTCCAAGAGCGTTTCAGGGGTAACCTCCCTGGCAGCTAACAAGTAAGCAGCAACCCCGTGTTTCCGTGCTAAGTCTTTAGTTTTCAGCGCTTCATCAAGTCTTTTTTGCCCAAGTTTTAAGCCAACGATGACACCGAAGGTTTTTGCGGTCCGCGCTTCTTCAATGCTTGCCCAGCGCTGCTTGATAATTTTCTGGGCTTCATCGTCAACCAAGAAAGCCCTGTTATCGTACGGGTCAGCGATGACCGTTGGTTTGGAAGTGCTCAGCGCCACGCCTAAGCCGTGGAACAACCCGCCGCCCACAAAAACGAAAGCCTCCACCTTATCAGCGATGGATGTCACGTTGCTGTAATTGCAGCCGATAACCTGACCAGGGAAGCTTAATTGTCCGCTGCTGCCCACTATCACTTTTTTGCCTGCCTTAGTCAAAACTTCCTTTGCCTCAGCCATTGCTTCTGAATGCTGCACCGAAGCCGCTAAACCGATTTTACTGTAGTTCCTTAGAAGAGGCACGGCTTGCTCAACAGCCTTGGAGACAGGCACGGTTGCCTTTGCTTCAACGTAGAGCGTGGGAACCCGCGTTTCCTTTAGCATTTTCGAGTGGCCAAAATGAACTATGAAATCCGCGCCTAAACTTTCGGCTTCACTTTGAGCTACGTCGCAGGCGCCATAGCAGGGGTCAGCTGAAATAATTGGAACTGCACCAGTTTCCTCAACAAGTCTAGCTAACCGTGGACCTTCAGGTTTTAATCCTTCGGGCAGTTGCAGCAGAACCCGTTTGGCGCCAAGTCTGCCTATCTCTTGTTTTATTTTTTCTTCTCCAAAATCAAAACCTTTCATGATCTACTCCCAACTGGCGCGTAAGAAGAAACTAAACGAAAAGAAAGGCAAGCTAGCTGCATAAAGGTTGCTAATGCTAGCGTGGCCACTCCCAGTCTGGTACTGGCTTTTTAATTGGCTGCCCACGAGCTAAAGCAGCTTGTTCCGCGAGCCGCTCAAGAATTATCTTTTGTTCTATGCTGGCAACATTCTTTCTTGTAGCCGTTACAGCGTCGTTGTTTACGGATATGCTGTCGATTCCCACGCGAACGAGGAATTCTGCGAAGTCTGGAAGGTTTGATGGCCCTTCGCCGCAGATTGAAACGGTGCATCCGTTTTCGTGAGCGGCTTTGATGAGGTGGGCAATTATTCGTTTTACTGCTGGGTCTCTTTCGTCAAAGTAGCCCATTTGACCTAAGCGTTCAGAGTCGCGGTCAATCATCAGTACTCCTTGAGTCATGTCGTTTGAACCGATTGAGAAACCGTCGACAAGCTTGGAGAATTCATCAGCCATTATTCCTATGGATGGCGTTTCAGCCATAAACCAAATCTTAAAGTCGCGAGAGCGTTCAAGACCTTCTTCCTTCATAATTTCGAGAACTTTCTTAGCTTCCCAAAGAGTGCGAACCATTGGAAGCATGGCATACACGTTTTTGAGACCCCATTCTGTGCGGCATTTCTTTAGTGCTTGACATTCAAGTCGGAAGGCTTGGATATACCATTTGCTTATGTAGCGGCTGCAGCCTCTCCAACCCAGCATCGGGTTCTCTTCGACTATTTCGTATTTTTCTCCACCTTTCAAGCCTCGGTATTCGTTGGTTTTGAAGTCGCTTAAGCGCACTACAACCGGTCGGGGCTGGACTACTCGAGCAACGGTCGCAATGCCATCTGCAAGTTTGTCTACGAATTTTTGGCTTTCACCTGTTTCGACAAACATCATTGGGTGCTGACCTATGGCGCTGGCTAGTATGAATTCGATGCGCATTAATCCGATGCCTTCGAAAGGCAGGTTCTTGTATTGCTCAATCATCTCTGGAGTGCCCAAGTTCATGTAGATTTTTGTGGCTGTTACTGGAGCGGCCTCTGTTACTGCTTGCATAATCATAGCGGGTCCATTTGATGTCACTACTGGTTGAACGGCTTCGGCCATTATGCCTTCGTAAACTACGCCGTTTCTTGAATCCACAGTGTATTCTTGGCCTGTTTTCATTACTTGAGTAGCTGTTTCTGTACCCACTATGCAGGGGATGCTGAGTTCGCGGCTTACAATTGCTGCATGTGAGGTGACTCCGCCTTTGTCGGTGACTATGGCACTTGCCATTTTCATGAATGGCACAAAGTCAGGGTCAGTCATGCCGGTAACGAGAATATCGCCTTTGTGCATGTTTTTGTGTGCGTCGTCAGGATTTAGGACAACTGTTGCTTTTCCTATGCCGTAACCTTTTCTTCCAGCCGAAACGCCTCTCACTACAACTTTTAATGTTCCTTCAGTAGCTTTATTTTCCTCAGTTCTTAAGGGGGTTTCCATGTTTTTTGTGCTCCAAACGGTTTCTGGCCGAGCTTGAACTATGAACACGTTCTGTGGAAAAGATAGGTCTTGGTCAATTGCCCATTCAATATCCATGGGCTTTCCATAATGACTTTCAATCCGCTTTGCAAGTTCTGCAAGCGCAAAGATTTCCTGATCGCTTATGCAGGTTACTTTCTGCTTATCCTCGGGCACGTCCAAGTGCACTGTTTTGCCTGTTTTGGGGTCACGAAGATACATTATTGTCTTACGCGAAATTCTTCTTTCCGTAATCTTGACTGTATTCTTGTCCACGACAAAATCATCAGGGTTAACAACGCCTGAAACGACAGTTTCTCCTAAACCATAGTTACCTTCAATGACAATTTCATCGTTATTTCCAGTTACAGGGTTTATGGTAAACATGACTCCAGCGCAGCCAGAGTTGACCATTTTTTGAACCCCTACGCTTATGAAAACTTTCTCATGTGGAAAGCCTTTCTCGTTTCGATAAAAGATTGCTCTGGGCGTAAATAGGCTAGACCAGCATTTCCTCACTTTGTCGATGAGGTCATCAATGCCTTTAACGTTTAGGAAAGTTTCCTGTTGACCCGCAAAGGATGCATCAGGCAAGTCTTCGGCTGTAGCACTTGACCGTACAGCAACAAAAGCATCTTTCAGCTCAAGCCGCTGGTTCAGTTCCTTGTACGCTGTTCTTATCGCGTTTTCGACTTCTTTCGGCATCGGAGTTTTTTCAATCAGTTCGCGTATTTTCTTGGATGCCACATCATACTGTTTAGGGTCATTCGGGTTTGTGACTGTTTCCTTTATTATTTTATAAATTTGCTCGGCTATGTTTTTTTCTTGAATATACTTTTCATAAGAATACGCGGTTACCGCAAAACCGGGAGGAACAGGCAATCCCGCGTTAATCATTTCGCCGAGGCTGGCGTTTTTACCGCCAACAAGATGAACATCGGTATTTCTTACATCATCAAACCATAAAACCAGTTCTTTTCCTTTTTCGCTCAAGGCGACTCCGTCTCCGGTTGGGCATTCTCAGTTACTTCTGGAGAAGCTTCAATCTTGGAGATAACTATCTTGCAAGGGATGGGAAGTTTTGCGCTGCCTCTTTTGAGCGATTCTTTGGCTGTTTCAGCAGCCCCAGCTTTCACCTTCACGGTGATGATGGGCTGACCCACCTCTACCTTCGCTGCAGTGCCGATCGCTGTTCCGAAGGAACGTCTCATTCCCTGTTGCAGTCGGTCAGCGTGAGCGCCGAAAATCATTTTGTTCTCTCTCAGGATGATATGAGGGTAAGGATGAACGACCATAAGGTAATCATTTATGAGTTTGTCCATTAAGACACGGTTTGTAGCCACGCGCGCTGCCTCTAAAGCACTATGGCGTATTTGAGCTCGTTCACCAGCAATAAGTTGACCTTGGATTTCAAACGTTCCCTTAGTATCGCCCATAGTGAACTTTACTATTTTTGGCGGCGGAAAACCTCTAGCGTACTCTTTTCGCGTGTACGCCCGATTCTTCACTTTCCGGTAGTTTTTCGCGTGCATACAAATTCCCTTTTTAGGTAACGCGCCCAGCGGTATTTAAACAATTTGCAAGTCCAAGCTTAACAATTCCGTTAATTTTTGACGTATAATCATTTACATTAGAGAGGCATTCTGGACGAAAAGCGCGCGATTTCTTATATACTTAGTTAACTTTTTCATTAACAGATGCTAACAAAACTATTCATTTCGGGAAAAAACTGGAAACTTTCACTAGCGGAGATTACCGCTTACTTCAATGCTAAAGGCACAAGGTTTACCGTGGACTTTTTTTCTAAAGAATTTTTTGCACTGGACACAGAGCAAGTCCTCAACGCTTTCACCATAGCGGACTTAGGGGGAACAATAAAGATCGGAGAAGCAAAAGCAGAGTTCCCAACAAGCAGCGTTAGGCAAGCATTTCTTGAAAAAAACAAGCAAACCCAGTCACAGCTGGCATCTACGCTGGCTTCAAGCAGTTTAGTTGATGCGATGGCTAAATCTTCTGAGAGGGTGTTTTTCGGAGTAAGCGTTTACAGCGCTGACAACACCTTGCGTTCCCAATCTGGAGTTATCCAGCGGTTCGTCGGAAGCACCGTTAAGGATGAACTGGCTGGATGCGGCAAGAAATCAAGGTTCATGGGTTTCTCAAAAGACCGAAGGCTCCCGCAGCTAAGTCACGTTGAAGTTTTAAAAAAGAAGCTGGTTGAAAACCAGGCAGAAATCTTGCTGTGCATCGGCAAAGAGAAAACTTGGGCAGCAACCACGGTCGCCGTTCATAACCCATTCGAGTTTCAAAAAAGAGACGTTTACAAGCCTAACCAAAGAACAATCTTCGCCATGCCTCCAAGATTAGCCCGAATAATGGTTAACTTGTCCGCCTGCATACCTGGAAAAGTTTTGCTTGACCCGTTCTGCGGCGTAGGCACGATTCTTCAGGAAGCACTCCTTGCAAGGGCAAAGGTTGTTGGTGCTGATGCTAATTCTTGGTGTGTTAAGGCGGCTAACGAGAATCTTGAGTGGCTCGCAAGAGAGTACGGTCTTGAAGGAGCAGACTTTAGGGTCGTCCAAGGAGATGTAGGCAAGTTGGCTCAGAAAATTGGGCAGGAAACGGTTGACTGCATTGTAACGGAGCCCGATTTGGGTCCAGCGTTGCGGCAGGTACCTACGGGACCCTACGCACTAAAGATCATTCAGAAGCTTGAGCCGCTGTTTTTTGGTTTCGTTGATGAAGCTTACCGCGTGCTGAAGGCGGATGGACGATTGGTTCTCGTAACGCCTTACTTCATAACCCGTTCAGGAAAAGCGGTAACGATGCCCATAGGAGAGAAACTTGAAAGCCTCGGGTTCAAAAGAGTGCAACCTTTCCCGAAAGAAATGTTTTCAGAAAAGTCGGAAGCAGTTGACGCGTTGGCGGGTCTTGCTTCTCTGGTTGAGGTTGACGAGCGGCACAAGGTCAGCAGGGAAATTCACATCTACCAAAAATAAGGTTTAACCGTCAGATAATTTATTAGTCCGTTCTGAAGAGATAGTTCTCTAAAACTGTTTGAGGCTGAAAAAGTTGGAGACCAATCCAAGACCTGACTGGGACAGATACTTCTTAGACCTGTGCGAAGCCGTGGCTAGGCGAGCAACATGCGACCGCGGTAGAAGCGGCTGTGTAATTGTCAAGGACAAGAGAATCATGACCACGGGGTACGTTGGCGCTCCAAGCGGCTTGCCTCACTGTGACGAAGTTGGACATGACCTGCGCAAAGTCTTCGACAGCAACGGCAACGTAACGCAACACTGCGTCCGAACGCTTCACGCGGAACAAAACGCCATCATCCAAGCAGCACGGTTTGGGATACCGCTTGAAGGAGCGACACTTTTCTGCAAAATGACGCCGTGCCGAACCTGCGCCATGATGATAATTAACGCGGGCATAAAGCGGGTGGTTTGCGCAAAACGTTACCACGCCGATTCTGACACGATAGAACTATTCAGGCAGGCGTGTGTAGACTTAACCATCGTTGACAACGAAGTGGAAAAGTACAGCGAGCAGTAACCAAGTCCGCAAGCGATAACTCTCGGCTTTTCCGCGATGAAACTTATTAAGCAACGTCGAAACAATCTGGGTTAGGCAGCAAGACATGTCCATCGACGAAAACGGGCTCAGCCTCCTTCAGACCATAATCGGTCCGTGGTACGAATCGCTCGAAAATCCGCAAAAAGCACAAGAAAACGTCCTAAACACGCTCCTAAAAGAATACGAGAAGACCGAGTATGGAAGCAGTTTTCACGCGTCCGAAATCAAAGGAATCCCACAGTACCAATCAAGCTTTCCCACAGTGAATTACCAGCAACTGCTGCCGTACTTGGCCAAAGTTAAGGAAGGAAAGTACCAAGCGTTTCTCTCAGAACCACCTGAATGCTGGGTTATGACCAGAGGCTCAACAGGAACCTCCAAAGTCTTGCCCGCGACAAAAACCCATTTGAAACAAATTTTTTCCTGCGGAGCAAGAGCGCTGGTGCATAATGCGGTGAGGACGGAGAACTTCGACGTCTTCACGGGAGACATCCTGAACTTGAATTTTCCATCCAGCGTTCACAGCATTACGAGAGACGGCAAAGAAGAGACCTACGGGTACAGTTCAGGAACCTACGCCAGAGTCAACCCGATGTTTGACCGCGTGAGCCTTCTTCCACGCCAAGAAGAGATCGACCAGCTCGGCTCAGGAATAGGCAAAGTCGACTGGGAAAAAAGGTTCGAGTTAGCCTACCAGAAAGCCTTAAGCCACAACGTCACAGCGACCATGGGCGTCACACCAGTGATAATGGCCTTCGCCAAATACGTCGAGAGAAAACACGGGAAAAAACCCGGCGACCTGTGGAAGTTCAAAGCGTTGTTTTGCACAAGCGTCCCAAAAATCCAATTCAAGTACGCCCCCTTGCTTAAGAAGCACTTCGGACCTGCGCCCATAGTGGAAATGTACACAGCGACCGAAGGCGTGTTTGGACAGCAATTCGATGATTTGCCGTATATAAAACCCAACTATGACGCGTACCTTTTCGAGGTGGAGACTGCAAAAGGAACAAAAATGCTTCATGACCTAAAGAGAGGCGAATGGGGCAGACTTATCGTTTCCTCAACCATGCTTCCCAGATACGACATCGGGGACATGATTGAAGCCGCTGGAAAAAACTACTTCCGAGTGTTCGGAAGAAGAAAATTCTCCACGCTAATGGAACACCGATTCTACCGACTGCTCTTCGGCTGGCAACTTAAGTAGGAACGGGATTTCTTCTTCTGCTTCTTGTAGAGTAGTAAATTCCGACAAGCGCTATCAGTAAACCAATTATAACCAATGCAACCGCTCCTCCAGCCGGCCCACTAATGAAGTGGAAGGTTGACGTGGTCGCATTTATGAAAGCGAGCAAACCAAGCACCGCTATCACAATGCCTGCAATCAAAAACCCGTAACCGCCTCCGCCTTTCTCATATTTTTCTTGATGTTTTTCCGTCTTCTCGTTTTTCTCATGTTTTTCATGTTTCTCATTTCTATAGGGAGTAGGCGTTGTGGTCGGACCTGCTTGCCAAGATGTTCCCATCTTCAATGATGCGCCGCATTTAGGGCAGAAAGTCATGGTTTCATCCACTTTGTTCCCGCACTTTGGGCAATAGGACATAGAATTCAAACCTCTATGTCTCATTTACAAGGGCTAACTATATAAAACATTCACTCTCGCTTAAATGAAAAAACAAAAGTTATATTCAGAAATAAAAGAAATAAGAACGAGGCAGAAAAGAATGAGAGAAAAAGGTTATGCAGATCGTAGAGTGCGTGGAGAAGGAGCAATATCGGCGGTTTCATTCGGACTTTTCCTGGTGCTTGTAGGAGTCATCGTTGTAATCAACCAAAATCTCTGGTCAAACGTACGGGACTTCTTCAACGACTTCACCACGGCAAACGTGACAAACACTCAGATAAGCCTTCCCGTGCCAGCAACGCCAGCAGCCCACACCGCAGTTTACTCAGCCACTTTCCAGTTCGCACTGGGCATCGGAATCTTGGAAATCCTAATCTTGGCAATGCGGTTCACAGTAGGTTCTCGAATTAGAAGAAAGGCTCAAACGGTCGGAAGCGCGGTTTTCTGGTTCGGAGCGGTCTACCTGCTGAACAATCTTGCCGACATGAAAATCACCTTAGCCATTAACCAGCAGCGGCAGATGTGGTTCCAGTTCTGGGCAGCCATAATCATTCTGTTCGGAGTTTCACTCGTAGCTAGAGCCGTCTTTATCTTAGTGGCAAAACAGATGAAACCGAAACAAAGATCAACCTAACGAAAGAGAAAGTCGAAGGTTAACGACGATCAGCGGCTTCCCGGAACCACTATCCACTTCACGTTGTCAAAACCATACTTAGTTATCAGGGGATCAACAAGGTCAGGCGCCAAAGAATCCTCTATCTCAGCAAAAACCACCGTGTCACCTATCCTGTAAACAATACCGATTTCAGCGAGGTCCTTTAACACGGCGTACTTGCCCCTTATCTCCCAGTAGTCAGGCGAATCCCTGCCAGGAACCAAAATCCAAGAGTACTGGTCCTGAGGATGCTCGCCCTGCTCAAAGTTAAAGCTACACACAACCTCTCCGACAACTTTGGGATCGTCGCTTGTCTTAACGTAAAACCAACTTACCATCTCGCATTCACCACAATAACCAATACACAATCCCCTTATTTGCTTTTCACATTGCTGGGCAAAAGACTGTGGACTAAAACTTGGCTTCCACAAGCGTCAAAGTCTCAAAGAAAGGAAGCGCACGTTCCGCCTTAACGCTCGCTTTAAGCCCATGAGCCCCAAACCTGAAAGCTGTTTCTTCAACGTTGGCAAGCGTTGACTGCATCAAGAGAACCCGACCGCCAGCTTTCAAGTGCCGCCCAACCTGGGAAATGAAACGGTCGATAACCTGCCGCCCGTTAACGCCTCCTGCCCACGCGCGGCCAATCCAAGTTTCATCCTCGCCTTCAACCGCTGGCAAGTAAGGCGCGTTAAAGAGGATTAAATCAAACTTTGCGTTCTCGTCAAAAGCCGTCAATAGATCAGCCTGCACGAAAGCCATTTTGCCCTCTAGTTTGTTAAGCACCGAATTCGCTCTTGCACAACGCACCGCGAAGGGATTTAGGTCAACCGAGAGAACCCCAGCGGCTTTTTCCGCTGCAATCACGCCCAAGATGCCACAGCCAGCGCCCAAATCTAGCACACTTGAACCCTCTTCAACCTCAAGGTTTTCAGCAAAAAGAAAAGAGTCCTCTGCAGGCGCGTAAACGTTCTCCCAAACATCAAAAACGAACTTGCCGAAGTTCACTCGACTAACGGGGAACTGCATTTGCTAATTCTCCAAACTGTTCAGGGATCAACTCTCTCACGCGTTCATCATGAAATGGCAACGCAGCCGCAATCTTCTGCGCGTCTTGCTTGCTCAACCGCAGATTAGACTTAAGGAAAGGCGCGATCGCTTTACCTAACTTTTTGTTGCGTTGAGTAAAGAGCCACTTTGTGAGCTGCTTAAAGAACACCTCGTCCCCAACTTCAAACTTGCGTTTATCCCAAGGAGTAAGCCGAACAACAACTGAATCAACCTTCGGCTCAGGAAAAAACATGCCTTTAGGAACAGCATCCAAAAGTTCAGCCTTCACTCGCGGGAAGGTTAGAACGGTTAACCAGCCGTAATCCTCGCTGCCTACCTTCGCATCAAGCCGCCTGGCAAATTCTTTTTGAACAATAAGCACCGCACAATCAATGTTTTGTTCAAGAAGCCACATTGCAAGATGAGAAGAAAGAGAGTAGGGAGGAATCGCTATAACCTTGTTAAACGTCGGCAGCCCAGCCATCAACACGTCTCCTTCTATCACGGTCACGTTGCCGACCCGTTCGACCTGTTTACGAAGCGCCTCCGCGACGTTGGGGTCTTTCTCAACTGCAATTACAGCTTTGCACTTGCCAGCCAAGAAACGGCTTAGAAAACCGAAGCCTGCACCAACATCCAACACCACATCCGAAGGATCGAGCGACGCGTAAAAGCACATTTTGCCGTAGAGAGACGGCTCAACCATGAAATTCTGCCCCAGAAGCCTATTCGGGGTGATTCGATAGGTTCGAAGCAGTTGCTTCGTTTCTTCAAGGCTCATCTGCTATGCCTTACTGCGCCCGCGTGAACAATCGATACTTGCTGTCGCCCTCAAGCTCCTCCATAACCCGTTTGGTAATCAGCTTCACGGGGTTAGGCAGCTCGGTTCGCTTCTGCAAGTCCTCAAAACTTTCAAACGGCTTTCGGGTACGCTCATTGATCACTTGCCACATGTACTTTTTGCCGATGCCAGGCACAAGTTCTAAGGCATGCATTCGAGGAGTAATCGCACGAGCCGTGTTGAAAAAGTTCACAAACCACTGCTCCCTATTCAGCACAACACGATTAATCACGCTTGGAAGCTCAGCCTTGGCCGACGCGGTTAACTCATCATAGCCGACGCGCCCTATAATGTAAGTAACCTCCGAACGGGAATCTTTGCCAACGTACACGCGGTCGCCAGGCTTCAAGACTAACCCCTCCTTTACCAAAGCCTCTAAGAGCGTGAAAAACTCTTCGCCGACACTCTGAATCAGAGCACCTGCCCTGTAGCCTGCCCGCCCGGTTGGACGGAACCCTGGTTTACCATGCGACAGGAAATCTAGTACGTAGGCGTACTCTTCATACCGCTTTTCCATTAGTAGTCACTAAGCCCTGTATTCTATTGTGCTTACTGCTTAAAAATACTTAGTCGCTTAGGGCTACTTCAAAGTCCGGTTCTCATTCAGAAGCTCAACGATTGCCTTCAATTTTGAGGTCTCAATGATCTTCCGCCCGCCAGCTAGGAAAACACGCAACTCATCAACTGTTTCAGGCATGCAATTTATGATTTGGATCGCTTCAGCCTCGTCAATTTCATACTCCTTGGTAAGGACCTGCAGGAGCTCTTCCGCCTTTTCAGGGTCAGCTTTCGAGAACTTGTTAACGTAATCGAGCGTTCGACGCTGGAATTGATCCAGGTTTTCCTCGCCGATGGTTTCTAAAAGTTTCTTAACCTGAGGCAACGTTAAACGGTTTTCGCTAACTTCTCTTTTGCTCATTGTGTCCCACTGCCCATGTACGGCTCTAAATGTTCAGAGCGGACAATGATTTCTTTAATGCTGTTACCCTGCGGCACAACCACGACGTACCCTCGTCCGCGTTTGTCTTTGATTGTACCTATTTTGCCGTGGAAACGTTTATGCGGCATGCTCTTCTGCGTGCTGGAATCCATCTTTATTATCACTTGGGATCCAGGCGGGTAGTCTTGAAGTATTTTTTTGATTTTCGGTTTCCCTTTTTCTCTGGTTGCCTTTTTCAGTAGGCTGCGAGTACCAGCGTAATATCCTTTTGAACCTCTCATCCAAATTTCACCTTGTTAATCATTCATCATAACTTTTAAAACGTCAAGCTTAAGCGTCTTCGCTCTGTTTGCGAGCAGATCTGAAACGTTCGGGTTTGTTCTTCCTTCATCTCCAGACACCAATTCTTTGACGTAGAGGCCACCTTGACAGTAAATTTCCAACATGGCCCTCTTAAGCGACACCTTCTTAACTTTAAGCTTATATATGTACCTTTCCCGCGTAAGATCCGCCCTCCTATGCACAACGCGGAGAGGCGTCTGCTGCTTAATCAAAGCGCCGCTGAGCCTTTCCTCCAGCATGCGTAAGCCCTCGTCGGAAACATCACTTTCAAATTCGGCTAGCAAACGGTATTTTTTCTGGGAGCCCTCGCCTTTTTTCAGGCGCCTCACCACGTCCTTGTCTGCGAAGCGTAACCGTGAAACCTCAACCTTTCCTATGGCGCCCGCGTTAATTTTACGTTCGATTTCTTTGAGGTCAAAAAACCGTTTCTTTGGCTTGGAAACCTCGATGACAAAGGGGCGTCCTGTGCCTAGCATTCTAGCGTCGATGTCTTCGCGGCCGGAAGCGTGGAAAGATGTTGTTTCGCCTTCTGCTGTTTCCAGAAGGGGTTTTGACGAGAGTTCCTCTACCGATTCAGGGTACAGTTTGCCTGTTCCGCCGCATTTTTCGCAGCCTCTTCCACGGCAGTTTGAGCAGAACCATTTCGACTGCGGAATATCCCTTACGAGCTTGCGGTATCTGCCAGCGACGAAAAGAGGGTTAACCTGAAGGCGAACGCTCTCGCGGAAAGGGTTGATTACCACGACCATGTCAGGCTTCAGATAGTCTGCCTCTTTGCCCGTGCGCAACCCGAGGGCTTTGCCGAATAATCTTCCAAACTCATGCTTGATGCTTTCGCTGTAGCCGAGGTTGAAGGCGGCTTTAAACTCGTCTTCACGTTCCTCAACCTTGACGGGCAGTTCGATTCCTACGAGGAAAGTGGTGTACTCGTACCCCTGAACGGCGGCTAAAGACTTCTCGGTTAGAGCGTCGATAAGCTCGAATTTGCCTTCGCAGAGAAAACACTTGGCTTCAGCGTGTTTGGGAACGCGTTTTTTCAGGTGTTTTAGGGTTTCTTGGGCTTCTCTTGAAAAGCCGTTGGTTGCCAAAACTTTTAGGTGTTTAACGCCGTTGGGGTTGTCTTCTTTTGCCAGGTTGTTTGCTTGCAGGGTTAAACTGACTTTTAGGGCTGATCCTCGAACGTTGTTTTCCATGTTGTACCCGAGCAACGCGAATTGCCTGCCAATGCAGTGGTCGCAGAGGGGGTACTTGCTGAGAAGCTCAAGCGCTTTTTCCAGTATATCCATGTCGTTTAGCCTACTGGAAAGTTAGCGGGCATGCCTTTTCCGCCTAAGCCGAAGGGCAACTTCTTTTTGTGCTTCATCATCTTCAGCATCTTACGCATCATATCGTACTGCTTAAGCAGTTCCTTGACGTCTTTCTCGGTTGTTCCTGAACCGTGCGCCACACGCCTTGCCCTTGAAGAGTTAAGCAGTTTGGGGTTATCCCGCTCTTGAGGCGTCATGGACTGAATTATCACGCCCCACTTTTCAAGGCGTCCTTCAGCCGTGTTAAGCATGTCCTGGGGGATGTCTTGGGACATGCCTGGCAGCATCTTGAGAACCTTGCTGAAAGGCCCCATTTTCTTGACAGCTTGGAACTGCTCGTACATATCGGTTAAGGTGAATTTGCCGCTGAGGATTTCTTTGGCTTTTTTATCTGGTACTTTGATTTCGGCGTCGTGCACCTTCTCCAGAAGCGTCTCCAAGTCGCCCATGCCTAGTAGGCGTCCTACGAAACGCTGGGGAATAAACGGTTCGATGTCTTCGATTTTTTCTCCTGTGCCGATGAACTTTATCGGGGCGCCTGTTGCCGCGACCGCTGACAATGCGCCTCCGCCGCGTGAGGAGCCGTCTAGTTTTGTGACGATGATTGCGCCTATGGGTGTTGCTTCGTGGAAGGCTTTTGCCTGGATGAGCGCTTGCTGGCCGATGGTGCCGTCGATGACCATTATGACCTCGTCAGGCTTAATGTGCTTCTCCAGGTCCTTCATTTCTTTGATGAGGTCTTTTTCTTCCTTGTGCCTGCCCGCCGTGTCAACGATTATCAGGTCCTTGCCCGTGAACTGTTTCAAGCCTTCCTTGACAACCTTCACCGGGTCCTTAGACTTGGGGTCGCCGTAGATGGGGATGTTTATCCTGTTTGCCAGTTGCTGAAGCTGAGCGTACGCGCCTGGGCGGTAAGTGTCGGCGCAGATCAGCGCAGGCTTTAGCCCCCTCTTCTGGAAGTACCGTGCCAGTTTAGATGCCTGAGTAGTTTTGCCTGACCCTTGGATTCCCACGAGCATGATGATTTTTCTTTGGCCAAGCTCGATTTTGATTGGAACAGGCTTTTCTCCTATGAAACGGGTTAGCTCTTCGTAGACGACTTTTATGACGTGTTCCCGTCTTGAGATGCCCGGTGGAACCTTCTCTTTCAATGCGCGCTCTTCTATGCGTTTTGAAATGTCGAGAACAAGCTGCACGTTGACGTCTGCTTGAAGCAGCGCCCGCTGTATGTCGCGGACAAGTTCCTTCACTGTGGCTTCGTCCACTACGCCAGCCCTGAACAGCTTTTTTATGGCGTCGGTCAAAGAGGAGCTTAACTTGTCTAGTGCCATCGGAGTCTCTCAATCCTTATCATGCTGCGGTTCCTTCAGATAAATATTACAGCTTAAAACTGCGGAAAACACCTAAATTGACCGCTGCAAAGCGCCGCGGTTTCTTTGAAGCCTCAGTTCCCCATGTTAATTGTTCTTCACGATTCAGACGGCTCTTCATGCATCATTGGCTTCACCTAAAAAGGGTGCGACTGGAAAATAAACGTTGATGGAAAATCTTTTAACACTTGACGGGCACATATCATCAATTAGGTGTTAGCGGTTGGGTGCTGAACGTTTCATTCACGCAGCAATCTTCTTTTTGCTGCTTGTCGGTTTAGCTGTTTTTGGAGCATGGGCAGTCTACGTTTACCTGCACAGCAACATTGCGCTTTTGATCGCAGGTGTCGCGTTGAGCTGGGGAATAATCCTTTTGGCAATGTACGTGATCTTCAATAAGCTTGGGTGGAAATGGTGGAGCTAAAAACCATTTTTGTGGTTGCTTTTGGTCACAAATACTAGACCCCCTCCCCTCGTGTGCGATTGAGGGCTTGGCGCTTTTTGTGGTGGTTTTTTGTCACAAATAGTAGCCTACCCTACAGGGTCGTTCGTTCTTGGCGACCAATCAACTGGCACGCAAGAACCCATATTTACAATGAAATTTTGATGTAAATAGTAGCTACCCGTATAGGGTCGCGCCGTCTCGGTCTACTAGATGCTTCTGTTAGGCTCCAACTATGATTCAACATGGTTCAACATGGAAGCGCGAGCGCGTTTTTTAACGTGAAACAAAGCGTTTTTAACATGCGAGTTGACGGGAAATATGTGTAAAATTAAGATTTTGATAGAAAAGAAAACCCCGTGGGCGCAGTTTATTTTGCGCGGACGATTTTTACTCTGCCCAGTATTTTCCAGTACTCAATTTCGGTGCCGGCTGTAAGCTTGGCTTTGGGGACTTCTTCCTCGTCAGGAAAAGGCGCATCAATGTACTCGTAAGTTTCCAGATCCATAATTTGCACTCCCGTTGGGTTCACAGCGAAAACTTGACCCGCCCTCTTATCGATTATGGGAACTTCCGCGCCAAGGTCAACTGGCTTCACGAACTGCCGCTTCTGCTTGTCAAAAACGCCTATCGCGACGATTCTGGCTTTTGCGGACCCGTGTTTTCCAGGTTTAGACTTTGCAATGTCCATTATGCGGCAGGGTTCGCCTTCAATCATCATGTAGCCGCCAACGCGCAGCTCTCCAACGTCAACCGGTTTACTCATACACTCACCAATTAGTACACTTTTCTAATCAATGCATTTTGAACAACACCCATATATAGATTAAGGTGACGCTATTTTACTGAGCAGTGGAATTTGTGTTCAAAACCGTCGGTTTGGTCGCCCGCTACGACAAGAAGGCAGCTTTGAAGCTTATCGAGGAGTTGGCGGAGCATCTTGCAAAGAAAGGGTTGAAGGTTTACTTAGAAGATACGCTTGCGGGAAAAGTCAATGCGCCGCAGGCGGAGATGATTTCCCTCTCAAAAATGCGGACCGACTTCATAATCACGATAGGCGGGGACGGAACCATTTTGCGCACCTGCATAACCGTGCCTAAGCCTGAGCCGCCGATTTTAACCGTTAACATGGGTGAAAGAGGATTCCTAACTGAGGTGGAACCGAAAAACGCACGTGATGCAGTGGATAAGATCTTGCGGGGCGATTACAGGATTGAAAAGTGCGCCAAGTTATCCGTCGCTTCGGGCGAGGAATCGTTTCCAGACGCGTTGAACGACGTGGTCATTTCGGCTGGCGAGCCGGCAAGCATCCTTTCCGCCCAGATATTCAAGGATGGAAAGCCCATTCTTAAATGCCAAGCGGACGGCTTAATCGCCGCTACGCCAACAGGCTCGACGGGTTATTCTCTTTCAGCAGGAGGCCCCGTGTTAGACCCGTGTGTTGACTCGTTTGTTGTCACGTCCATCTGCTCGTTAACCGCTTTTCCTTCACTTGTTTTTCCCTCGGACTCATCGATCACGTTCAATGTGGTTAACCCGAAGCAGGTGCTTGTGTCGATTGACGGAAAATACCGCAGACTTGTAAGCGGCACAGATCCAACGTTGAAAGTCACTGTGTCAAAGAACGTGACGTCCTTCATCAGGTTTGACTGCGACTTCTACGACCGATTAAGAGGTCGACTTCTTTTTAAGGGAACAGAATGACAGGCGAAGAAAACAATCAATGCCGAAAAGTCGTTGTCCTAGATACCAGCGCGTTCTTGGCTGGCTTTGACCCTTTCAGTTTGAGTGAAGAACTGGCGACTGTTCCCGCGGTTGAAGAGGAAATAAGAAGGAACTCGATCATAAGCACAAGGTTTAAGGCGGCTATTGAAAGCGGGAAGGTCAAGGTTAAAGCGCCCCGAGAAGAATTCTTGAACGCCGCGAAGGTTTCTGCAAGCAAACTCGGCGACTCGTACCTGCTTTCGAGGGCGGATATGCAGCTTTTGGCGCTGTGCATTGAGTTGAAAGCCGAGGGCTACACGCCTCAAATAGTAACTGACGACTATTCAATCCAGAACGTTGCGACACAGATGGGCATCGAGTTTTTAGCACTCGGCACCTTCGGTATAAAGCGCCTTTTAGAGTGGGTAAGATACTGTCCAGCATGCCACCGCGAGTACCCCGCAAACTGCTCATCCAAAGAGTGTCTTGTCTGCGGCACAGAGCTTAAGAGAAAACCGCGCAGAACCCTCAAAAACGTTAAGGCAAAGTAGATTCAGGTTTCTTTTGACAACAATTCTCGGATAAGACATTTCCCAGAAAACTCCCGCAAAAAGGGACTAGTAAACAGGCAATGTTCACCTTTACCCGCCGTGAAAAACGGCTTTAACTCACAGAAGTAGCAGAATCAGGATTAAGATTAGCCCTTCCAACCCGAAGATGGGAACCAACGTTTGCTTGACTTTCTGGATTGCCCTGTCCACAAGCGACGTCAGAGATTTCAACCTGGCTTCCCCGATCACCCTGACGTTGGGAACCACCAGGCTTAAGCTGCCGACGCTTGAAGCCTCCGAGGTTGCATCAGCCTTCTTTGCCGCGTCACAGATGTAGCGAATGAGAACCTCGTTATCCATGACTTCGCCCACGGGATGGTAGCCACGGCGACCCGTGATAATGGCGCTGACGGCGTGAGTGTCAGTAGTGAAAACTTCGCCTTCGCCAAAACCAGCCGATGCCAAAGCAGCAAGGACCTTCTCCCTCAACCCAGAAATCATGTTGTTACCATCAATCACCACGTAAACGGTTTTCTGCCCCTGCACCTCGACAGCTATCGCGGTAATTCCGCCCGACCCCATCCCATCCTTCAACGAGAATTCCTGCGGGTAAACGCTGGCGGCGCCAACCTTGAAGCGGCTTCTGGGCTGCGCGACTGCCTTTTGGAGGCATCTGGAAGCGGCGGTTCGCAGGGCGTCTAAGTGCACTTCGGTGTCAACGACTTCTGTCAGGCTGTTGTGCGTGTTCACGACTATAGCGTTTTTCAACCCGTATTTTTCTGCCTCTTCACTTACGAAGCGTCCTAACTCTTGAGGCAGATCCTCGGTTGTTTTCGGAGCAAGCGTAAAAGAAATGAAAGCGGTGTCTCCGAAGATTTGGCATGAAGCAGTGGCGAAACCTTCAGTGGCTTTGACACGGGGTGACGCTGAGTCAGCTGACGACTTGAAATTTGCTGACGCCACCACTTGAGATATTATCTTGTGATTCTGCGCTTGTGACGCTAAGTCTCGTTCATGCCCCAGAATGCCAAGAGGCGTGCAGGCTTCGCAGGCGTATACCTTTTGAAATTCATGCTTCATGAGCGAAGGCAACAGGCTGCTACCGATGTTGCTGAAGGGTCCAGGGTGCACGTGTGACAGAATGATGGCAGCTTTAGGTTTTGTAGACTCAAACTTGAGCACGTCAACTTTAATGTCCGCGTTTTCCCCGAGGTCTTCGAAGAATTTTTCAAGCGGCGCGTTGGCACCGCTTACCCAGTCGGCTATGAACGCTTTGAACAGCGGTATGGAAGATATCGAGATGCTTTTGCCTAACTGAACTATGGGATAAAAGAACAGCAGCCCAACGATAAGCGCAATGACGGGAGAGAGCACGATGAAAGGTAAGACTTGCACTGGGGCGGCGCCTGAAAGGCCAGCCCAAAAGAAGAGAAGCGGTATCAAGCAAAGGGTCGGTTGAAGCAGAACCGCCAGTCCCCTTCGCCAGACTTCTGCATCTGACGTTGCAACAAAAACGATGATTCTAAGGGTAACAATCGCGGCGAAACCTAGCAGTGAGAGCCTAACCCACCATAATTCGCCAAAGCCAAAACCTAACGCAACACCAATAATCATGAAGATTAACCAAACACCCAGACTGAACCAGGAGAGGAACAGGTTTCGGCGCAGAACGAAAATCGGGTCGGCTTTCAGAAGCACCTTGCTTACTATCAGATCGGCTGAGACGGTTAGGGCAAAGAACGAAAGAGCAAGAATAAGGGAAAGGGCTAAGCCCTGAGCAGGAACAGCAGCATAAGACAGGAGCCCTATTACAAGGCACACCACGGCAAGAATCAAAAGGGATTTCCTGGAACTTATGAGGGAGAACATTGACCCGTAATGTTTCTTCGCGTTGTCTATCGAGTGGTTAAGCGAGTCGACGTCACCCATGTAATCAGCTCAAGGTTGAGTCAGTTATGGAAGCGGGAAGGCTTATTAAATTTAGCTAAACGCGCCTTGACTTCTGAGCTGCAAAAGCACTTTCTTCAACAATACAACGCTAAGACGCTGAGCTTTTTAGCACGTAAAAGTTAAAGTTCAAAGGAAAAAACGCACCGCAACCCAGAAGTCAACATGTTTCCATGAGGGTAACTGTTTTATCTTTAAGTTGACAATTGTATTACTTTGCGAAGGCTATGTCGGAACGAGACCTGCCCCCTTCAATATTTCACATGCTGGAAAGAAACGTGGGCAAGAAGATCAGAGTAATCATCGACCCAGCTTACGGTTTTGAAGGCGTCTTAGCGGCTGTAACGCATGAGCCATCAGGCATCTGGCTTTCCGAGGCAGAAGCCATCGTTTTAAGGTCAACCATCGCCCAGCCTATACCGCAGGTTACAAGTCGCGAGGAAAGAAGCGAGCTATTTCTCCATTTGAATTCGGTTCAAAGGTTAGAAGTGCTGCACCCTACTCCGCCGAGACGTTGACTAGGCTTTTAAGGAAAGAAAACTTTAGCTAAGACTGAAAGAACTATCAACGCGACTGAAAAGACGACGAGCAGTTCAGGTCTCATTTTTACGCCTTCAGTTTCTTCCTCGAAGAACCTGAGCAAACCTGCGCTTGCTGCAGGCATTGGACCTGACTCTTTCTTTTTCCGTCTACCAGTACTCACTAAATATCCCTGCTCCTCAATGTAACTGAAACCATTAATTAATGTTGTGCAGAGCGAGGATTCGAAACGGCTGTCTTCTCAGGTTGAGAATCTTTAAAATCCGCCCTTGCGTAAACACTAATTCGCGGGTATGTCTATGCAGATAAGTGAATTTCAGCAGATGATGCGTCACCTGTATTTCAAGAGAGACATGGAGCGGGGAGTGGAAGGAACGTACAACTGGCTTGTTGATGAGGTCGAGGAGCTGGGGGAAGAACTCAAAAAGGGAACCGACAGGGAAGCCACCGAGAAAGAGTTTGCAGACGTTATCGCGTGGCTTGCTTCTCTTGCAAACATAATGGGAATCGACCTTGAAAGGGCAGCCGTCAACAAGTACAACTTCAAATGCCCAAAATGCCAGCAGGCCCCGTGCCAATGCACGTTTTAACCTTGCAGCCGCTTCTGCCCGAAACCCGTTGAAGCCCAATAGTAGGGTCTGCGCCCGTTCCGTGCGACGATGCCCTCGTTCTTGAGGAGCCGTAGATGATGCATGACAACGCTATAAGAAAGAGCGCCCGTCTTGGCGATTCCTGCCGCGTCAGATGGCGCGATCTCAAGGGCTTCAAGGATTTTGCTTCTCGCACTCAGACCACACTTGACGTTTCTCACGTTTTCGAGGTAAGCGTTAGGATGCATACAGTCACTGATACAGTAATCGCGGTTTGTATTGAAAAGCTTTAGCTACCCAAAATCGAAAAGTTTGGCTTGTTTCGGCTTATTGTTATCGAACATGGAAGCTATCTCCTCTTTTATCAGGTCAAGCCGCTGCGTGTAGTAGTTCGGCAAATCGTACTTGTCTATGAGTTGCTGCGCAGCCTCCAGATACTTCTCTATGCCGCCGCGGTAGACGGTTAGAGTCAGCTTTCCGCCGCAGAACGGACATTTTCCTTTGAGGGGCAGCCGACGAAACTTTTTGTTGCATGATTTACACCTGAAACCCTGAGTCGAGAAGGCGCGCAGGTTACCCGCGATGTCTCTTAGGAAATGGGTGGTTAACACTTTCAGGGCGACCCGTTCCACGTCTACAGCGTCGATTTTTTCGCCTAACCCCAACTGCATGTCGAGCTTTTCAATCATGGTTTTGAATTCTTTGTAGGAGCTGTTGGCGTTGCCGAGGTTTATGTTCGTCACGGGAGTGGTGTACTGGAAGCCTTCAAACTGGGCTTCGGTTCCTATCCTGTGGCTGATGACGTCCATGATGCAGCTCACTGTTCTGGCTTCGCCTTTGTCCCAGGTTTTCTGGTAGAACTCAACTGGGTAAGTCTGGTCAACGTCGAAGTCATGAGCTTGCCTCTGCACCTCCTTAGTGTTAACGAACGGAATCAAAAGTATCGGAGCATCCATGATTCCGCCTATCTGAGCAGGCAAGTACACGCGTGAAAAGTTCAGAAGCGTGTCCAATGCAAGCATGATGGCGTCTTCGTCACCGTCGCAGTCACGACGTTTGGCTGAGTGCCAAATGGGATGTGCATAAATCACGTTGCGGTCCGTGAAGCCTACGACACGCCCCAGAATGCAGGCGCAGGTGTGTGGGGCTAACCCGAAGATCAGGTGCCCGACAAGGTCTTCAGGCTTCTTAGCGTTGTAGTAAGGTGGAAGCTTGTAGACTCTGATGAGCAGGTCGTCGATGAAAGCCGCGATTTGAATGAAGTAGTCGCCCGCCCTCCACGGAATCACGACGTCCTGCACCCTAAGCTCGCAAACTTGGTTGGGATCAGTAAGCGACGCGCCGTGCGTGTCGTAGGCGTACCCAAGCTGCCTTATCTTTTCAACGGGCACGCCGACTTCTGCAGGGGTGAAGTGTGTCAGGGGAGCGTTTGTAGCGTCGAAGCGGATGGTTCCATCCTTGTAAACTGACAAATCGTGCCTTGCTCGCAGAACGCCTTTTTCAATGATTTCAGGCGTCTTATCGAGATTTATCAGTCCTTTAACGCCGCGCAGGAGTTTCGGAGCTGGGTAGCCAAGTGATCGGCAGGCGTCGTCAACTAGGTCTTTGAAGTTAACTGACTGCCGCTGGTACTGAACCGCGTTAGTTCTGCAGGTGGGGCAGGAATTGTCTTTCAACGGTTTGCCGCATCTTGGGCAACTCTTCTCCGTGACGGTTTCGACTCCGCAGTTGGGGCATTTCACCCTTAGCGTGTAGGTTTTGCAGTTGGGGCATTTGCGTTTAACCATCTCAACAAAAACGTGTTCCTGCTTTGCGGCTTCCAAAAGGTCCCTGTGGGTACCGCCTGCCAAGCTTACTGGGAAAAGAACGTGGACCAGAGGTTTCATCTCGCGCCGTTTAGCCTTCTCAGGGCGACCCATACGTCCGCCCACATACGTTGGAGCCTTGTCTTTGACTTCTACGCCAGAAAGCCTGCTGACAGCTTCAACCGCGGTTGCACCTTGAGCGTCACCACCAGTTTTGGCGGCGCCGTAGCCAAGGGAGAACGCAAAGGCAGCCGCGTCGCTTCCTTCCATCAAGATTTTGTCGTTCACCAATTTGTGCTGAGCAAAAATCTTTCTTAACAGCGCCACGACGTCTTGGTTGGATTCGCCCTCAATTCGGGAGGCGACGCCGTCGTCCATGGTTGTTTGAGCGGAGGCCAACCAGCTTCTAAGCTGCTCAACCTCTTGAGCCGTAGATAGGCTTGACCAAAATAAGGTTGCATCGGGGTGAAGGGGAACGCATAGGTGCTGACTGAGAAGAATTGCCTCTTTAACAGAGGGTTTGTTGCTGAACGGGTCTTCAAGGAAGCCTTTGAGCCTTCCAAATGAGACCTGCGATGTCTCCGCTGCACTCTGGTAGTCAGAGGCGAATTTGTTCTTGATCAGGTTCTGAAGGTCTTTGGCCCACCATTCCTCTACGTACCCTGACGGCGGAAGAGTCTTGTTTGAGTAGAGGAAATCCCCAAAACTGATGAGGATGTCGCCCAAGAACAGTATCTTCTGGATTTTGCCTTTAACCTCGGCAAAGTTCTGCAGCGTCACCCTGACAACCGAGTTGTCTTTAAGCAGAACAACGGGAGGCTCAATCGTGTCTACTGGAAGGGTAACGCAGCCTTTGCCGGGAAGCTCCAGCCGCATCTGTGTGCCCGCGGCTAGAAAGTTTTCAAGCACAAGCATTGTTGCAGGATGAATGCCCACGGCTGACAGCCCCGTGTTTCGCGACCTTCCGTACCTCAGCCTGAAGCCGCCGCGTCTTGAAGGGAAAGCAAAGATGGGGCGTCCTGCGATCACGTCGTCCATGAAGCCGCCTGACTTTTTTTCGGACTTTTTCTTGAACTCTTTAAGCCAGTCCCAGCCTTGGAAGCCTATCTTGTCGATGATCACGAAGACTTTTTGGGCTCGCCCAACGATGCCGTCGTTAACGACCCTGAGCGCGCCGCCTCGGACCCGGTTGGTTTCAACCCTTGGAAGATTTCGGTACGAGGAAACTTCAACCGGGTCGGATTCGGTGCCTGTGCATTCGACTGGGATCAGGTTAAGCGCCTTTTTCAACTCGTCGTCGGGAATGTGGTACTGGAACCGACCTACCGCTCTTTCGTACAGCCTGAGCTCCTCGATGAAACGCGAGACCTCTTCCTCCGTAGGCTTGTAACGATCCAACGCTAACTGTTGCCTCACGAAGTCGCCCACGACCAGAGTCAACGCCTGGTCTGTTCCGCCCGCTGACCTTATTGGCCCTGCGAAGTATATGGCTAAGTAGCGCGTCCTGTCCGCGTTGGTTTTCACCTTAACCTGAGCGATGCCCTGAATCGGCGCCGCAGTTAAGCCTTCAGTAAAAATTGCAAGGGCGGTCCTGATCGCCTGTTCAGCTGCCTGTTCAGGCTCCATGCTTCCGAATTTGCCCAGAACGATTTCTTCCGCGACTTTGAAGGCTATCTCTTCCCTCTGCATCTTGGTGCTTAATTCTCTGATGCTGACGGCGACTCCTTTGGGTCCCACTAGCCCTTCCACTAAGTCAGCGATGTCTTGAGCGATAATGCACTCGGTTTTCAGGGCAGGGTCTAAGCCTTCGGATCTGGCGCCGTCGCTTATCGCGTACAGGTGCTTCAGCTCAGTTTCCAGTTTGTCAACGTAGTTTTGGTAGCCTTTACTGATGTTCAAAGCGCAGTTTCCCACGGCATGATATACATTGATGGGTTATTTTGCCTTTCTAGAAATGACGCGAAAGTTAAGGAGGAATCGGTTGGGTCAAGCCCTGACGCTTTTTATTGCCGTGATGATTTCAGCGACTTTTTTCTTAGAATCGCTTGTTTCAGTAACGTTTCCCGTGACTATGATGTCGGCTCCTGCGGAGGCAGCGGCTATTGCCTGCGCCTTGGTTCTTATTCCCCCGCCGACGATGAGTGGGATTTCAATGAGGTGCTTAACGGCTTTAATCATCTCAGGAGGCACAGGGTTTTTCGCTCCCGAGCCGCCTTCCAGATAAATGAAACGCATACCAAGGTACTGCCCGGCAAGCGCATGAGCAGCGGCAAGTTCGGGTTTGCTGTAGGGAACGGAGATTGCTTTGCCCACGATGCCAGCTGTGCCGCCTTCGCCGACGATTATGTACCCCATGGAAAGAGGCTCTAAACCGAATTTCTTTACAAGGGGAGCTCCCAGAATTTGGGCGCCTATGAGAAAGTAAGGGTCAACCGAGTTTAAGAGCGACATGAACCAGATCGCGTCCGCATGGCCGCTAATCCCAGTAACGTTGTTCGGGAAAAGTATCGTGGGAATATTCACAGCGGACTTGATGGCTTTAACGACGTCGTCCAGATGCGTCTGAGAAATAAAAGTTGATCCTCCAATCATGATGGCGGCGGTTCCGCTGTTCTTGGAGTTTTCAGCGATGCGTGAAGCATCCTGCGCCGACACTTTCTCAGGGTCTATGAGGGTTAAGTGGATGGATCCTTCAGCTTTTATTTTTTCGAGCAAGTATTTTTCGATAGGCCCTTGCATAGCAATAATCCTTCGACTTATTCTTTCTTTACGCTTGGTAACGGCGCCCTTCTGCCGGAACCGTAAACTCGATCGGTTAACATGCAGTAAACGTCAACTTCACCCTGAGCTGGCTTAACAGGGAACTCCTCCTTAAGACCGCAACTGCTGCATTGCGCGACGGCGTGGCCGCCTTCCTCTCTGGAAATTTCAACTTTAACGGTTTCTTTCCCGCATCTTGGGCAAGAGAAGAATTTGGGTAAACGTTTCTTTGGAATATGAACTACTTTCTTTCTTCTTCGACCCAAGCCTAAACATCCTTCAAATCAGGGGTATTGTTGAGTATTATTTATGCTTGTCCTTAAATACTTGCCTACAAACCAAGATTATGGGGCTGCGTGAACCCAAGTGAAATTAGCGCCGTCTGTATTAGACATGAATTTCTCGGAAGCACAAGCAAGGATTTGCCGTTTCATAAAAGAGTACGTTGAAAACGCTGGAGCCAAAGGAGTGGTTCTTGGGTTGTCTGGAGGAGTCGACAGTGGCACAATAGCCGCGCTTTCAAGCCTCGCAGTGGGCGGAGAAAACGTATCGGCGCTTATGCTTCCGGAAGAGGAAAACTTTAACCAGAAAGACATTGATGACGCGAAGGTTGTTGCGGATCAATTCAAGATTCAAAGTGCCGTCTGTGACATGACAGCTGTTACGGAATCCTTTTACAAGGCGATCCCAGTGTTTGACGCACACGACAGGCTTTGCAAAGGCAACATTAAAGCAAGAACGAGAATGATTTACTTGTACTACTACGCGAACAAGCTTAACAAGATTGTTTGCGGCAGCTCGGATAAGTCGGAGACGATGATGGGTTACTTTACCAAGTGGGGAGACGCAGCCGCGGACATAACGCCGATAATGGACCTGTACAAGACGCAGGTTCGCAAGCTTGCGATGCACTTGGGAATCCCAGAGGAGCTGGCGTTAAAACCGTCCACTCCAGCACTTTGGCCAGCTCAGATGGCGGAGACAGAGCTCGGCATCAAGTACGAAACCTTAGACCTTATCCTTTACGGACTCGAAAGGTTCATGACTTCTGAGGAAATCGCCAATCAAGTCGGCATCAGCAAGAATGTAGTTGCGAAGGTCAAAGCCCGGTGGCTGGCAAACGAGCATAAAAGAAAAACGCCCCTTGCGCCTAAACTCGGTTACAGAACGGTAGGAAACGATTTTAGGCTTCCGAGGCATACTTATTGAAAAGTGGGAAAAGCTATGAAAGACAAAATCAAACTGGCTCTCGCCCAGATGAGCAGCAAACGTGAAGACAAAGAGGCTAACCTGCAGAAAATAAAAAAATTAACCTGCAAGGCCAAAGAGCAAGGGGCGGACATAGTTATTTTTCCCGAGCTTTGCCTGAGCGGCTACGTGGTAAGAGATCAATTCTACGAGTCGGCTGAAACAATACCTGGACCGACAGTTGAAAAGGTGGAGGCGCTGGCGAAGGAGACGGGTATGCATATCATTTTCGGCATGCCTGAGTTAAGCGAGAAAACCAAGGCAACAATGTTTAACTCCGCCGTCTTTGTCGGACCGAAAGGTTTCATCGGTAAATACCGCAAAATGTACCTGCCGACCCACAGCATCTTTGAGGAGAAAAGGTATTTCCGTCCAGGCTACGAGGCGCAAGCGTTTCAAACCGAGGTGGGCAACATTGGCTTATGTATTTGCTACGACATCTTCTTCCCAGAAGTTCTCAGGCTTACCCGATTGAAGGGTGCGCAACTAATCGTTTGCATATCGGCGTCTCCAGCGGTTAGGAGAAGCTATTTTGAAACATTGACATGCGCAAGAGCAATAGAAAACACTGCCTTCTTAGCCTACGTGAACCTGGCAGGCGTCCAAGACGGCTTGCAGTTCTGGGGAGGAAGCAGGCTTGTAAGCCCTAACGGCGACGTTTTAGCCAAGGCAAAGTACGACGTAGAGGATTTCGTCACGTGCGAAGTCGACTTTGGCGACCTGAGAAGTGCAGAAACTTTTATTCCAACCCTGCGGGACCTAAGGCCCGAGCTGTTTGACCAGCTAAAGGAGTACTCAGAGCGTATCTAAAGAGTCTTACAGACAAGCAGCAAAATCACAGGGGCATCACAAAGTAATCACACAGCGTGATATTACTCTGCTTAAGCCACAAATCACAGTGATTTTACCGTGATTGGTGACGTCACGCCTTCTCCTTCTGAATGCAGCAACCCAAAAAAACCTGATTAAAGCGCACATTACGGCGAGTAAGAACTGAAACAGACGACGTAACCTATAATCAGAAAGAATACGAGGACCCCACCCACTTTTTAAAATGTAATTACCGTTTAAAATCAAGCACAATGCTCCTTTTGAATACCGTTAACCTTGCCGCCAATTTGTCAATACTAGCGTTGTGATGCCGATTAATTAAAATGCTCAGCAATGGGCGGTCTTTTACGGTTTTAGACTGCATTTACAGCCGCTAAGAGCGAGCAAAAAGGAAGTTTTTACATCAACAAGCTTTAAAAACATGAGCCAGTATACAAAACTGTATTCATTGAGACGATGAGGGGAAGAAGAAGGTTGAAGCTAAAAGACGGCGTACAAGCGTGGCTAAACGGGGCTTTAAATGACCCTATTGTCAAAATACTCGCCAAAAACAGCCAATTAACTAAAACCCAACTCGAAACGCTGTTAATAGACATATTAGCCGAGAATTTTGCAGGCAAACAGCTAAAGTACGATGAAAAAGCCAATTTAAGGCTAACTAAGGCTAAAATAAGCCGAGGATCGTTTAACAGGACATTAAAACAGTCCAAGGAAAACGTCATAAAATCGATATACACGGTGCTGCTTTTAGGCTATTTAGGAGTGTTTGAGAGCACAACTCTTGACCCGTACCTCGAAATAGCCAACAAATTGCACGAATACACAGAGGCACACCAAGACATGCCGGACAAGGAAGATGAACTAAAAGACCATCTAAAAGTCATAGAAATCATACGGCAAGAGCTCGAAACTAGCCTAAAACGACTATCCAACCCCACGGAAGAGGCTTTGTGACATCACAAATCACGGCTTTTTCAAAGAGATTTTGCTGAAAAATGTGAGCACAGAAAAGCACGATTAAAAGGGCAATATTCTATCCATGAATAACAAAATAAGCCTAAATTAAGGAGATCAGAAAGACCCAAATTATCTTGGAGAAGAGCTGTAAAATTGCGTGATGTGTGACATCATAGTTGGCATCTGCGCACATCACCGTAACCCTTAAAAAGTCCATGCATAACTGTGATGTGTGATGCAACCGATTAAATCACGCACTCGTCACAGGGGTAGCAAATCACGATTGATTTCGCACTAGTAATCTTGGCAGTTCTGGCTGCAGTAACGGTAACGACATCTGTGGAATACTATACGCAGGTTCGCAAAGCCCAAAAAGAATACGAAAAAGCCAAGAATCTTGTTGAAGACATTGTTGGGAGTTTCCACAGAGAACTTCAGCGTGAAACTGAAAAACTGGATCTTGTTGCATTTAAGGTCGAGGGTAATTTTGCAAAAACTGATGAAAGCATCAAGAAGTCAGAAGCACTGGAAAAAAAGATAACGCCGATGGAGGATCAGATCAGCGCAGTTGCTCAGAGCGTCAAGCAGACCGGCGCGGGGGTGCTTTCGGGCTTAACTGTTTTGGATGCAAAAGTCAAGGACGTCGAAGCGGCCCAGGAGGCGGTGAAGGCAAGAATCGCAGGTTTCGACGAGCAAATCCAAAAGCTCACCGTGGCGCCAGAAGTCAAGGCTGAAACAATCATTCCCGTGATGCCAATCAGGCGGGACAAAGCGATGGCGGCGTTGACGACCACCGAAATCGAGGTGCTGGAAATGTTGTCTTCGGAAGGCCCGAAGACGGCTCCTGAAATCAAAGAGAAAGTGCACCTTAGCAGAGAACACACTGCAAGGCTTATGAAGAAACTCTACGAAGGCGGCTACGTTGAAAGGGAAGCAGGAAAGATACCCTTCAGGTACAGCATCAAAACGGAAATGGAAAAACTTTTGAAGAAAACCGAAAGCCTTCAACCAACTTAACGTGCACGGCGCTCACGTTTACTTGACGCGCTGTTTTATGCTGGCCTGAGGAATGCTGGGAGCTGTTTTGTACTTTAAGTTGGCGGACCCACCCGTTCTGAGAAGCATGCCTTTGCTCGCCATCCTGGACAGGTAAGTGGAAACCGTGCTCAGGCTAACTGGCTCTTTAAGTTCCTGCTCATAAACTGACTGAATGTCCTTTGAAGAAAACCAAATCAACGGAAAACTTTTCTGGATAACCCCTTGCACCTTTTCGAAACGTGAAAGAACACTGTTAGGCAAAGCAGACGCCGATCTTGCAGTTGAGTCTTCAGTTGGCACACCACCCAGCAGTTCCACAAGGTCCAAGAGTTTTATGGCTTTGTCCCGCGTCACTTGTCCCTCAAAAGCAATTGTGTAACGGTTTCCTTCGCTGTCGAACAGCTCCACACGCATCTTACGAGCTGGCATCAGGTGCACACTCTTTAGGGGGTTCACAACTTTACACTTCACAACTTATAGCTGTTACGGTGAAAGCAGCAAAAGTAAAAACACAGTAACGAGCTTATTTTAAGAAAAGGCGGTGGGTTTTCCTTCCGTTCAACATAACCGACTTCACACAAAATTGGAACAGCTGAAAAATTGCAGTTACGGCTTAGTTCTGCTTTTCCAGTAGAAGCGTAGGGGTGCCCCGTTCACTGTAAAAGGACATAAATCTGGTAATTGCGAAGAAAATAGAGGTGATTAAGCGACAAATGCAATGCTAATTCACATGTATTCACAGTTTTGTGAACGGAAAAAGAGGCCTGTGAAGCAATAATGCTGCTTGAGAGATTTTTCGCTGAGTTTCGGCAATGCTTACATAGACAAAGCCGAAATCAAAGACCCTGATGTAAGAATTTACCATGGAAAAAAAGGTGAACAGACACCCCTACGTTTCCTCTCGAAGCTTTCAGGCAGAAAAGAAGCTTAGAAATCTCTGAAAAAATTTTTGCAGAAATTTAATCTAAAATCTTGAATCAATGTTCTTAATATATTAATTTCGCATTAACAACTCAGAGTATATATAAAATATATTTTAATTAATTGTTTTTCCTTTGCTTGGTTAGCTTTTTCCAGTAGAAACTTTGGGGTGTGTGTACCTCTGCATTTGCCTGATTGTCATAGCAGGCTTTCATTGATTTTTAGGATAGTTGTGTTATAAGACCAGTTTTTTGTACTACATGCTTTATCTGTTCCACTCGAAATAACGGTTGTGCCTCTGAAAATAAGGGCGTGAGGGAATGGGGAATTCAAACGTATTAGATGATGTATTCGAGAGTTTCGTTAACGGCGTCAAATTGTTCAAGGACCGAGAAGTTTTGAGGCACGATTACATTCCTGAAAGATTGCCGCACAGGGAAGAACAAATAAAACTGCTCGGAGAAACGGTTGCTCCAGTTCTCAGGGACGCAAGATGCTCGAACATTTTCATTTATGGAAAAACGGGGACCGGCAAAACGGCAGTAGCAAAGTATGTTTTGAGTCATCTGGAGTTCAAAGCGAAAGAATACGGCTCGAAGGTAAAGTTCTGTTACATAAACTGCCGAATGACAGGTTCTGAATACCGAGTTTTTGCAAGCCTGAGTCAAAGCGTAGGCATGAACATTCCGTTTACGGGTTTATCCGTTGGAGAAGTTTTTGACAGGTTCAGAGCGGGCCTGGACTCGTCACGAATTATTTTCATCATTGTTCTTGACGAGATTGATGCACTTATAAAAGATAAGGGGGACGCCTTCATGTACGAGTTGACACGGATAAACGAAACACTAAGCAAGAGCAAAGTGTCTATAATCGGTATCTCAAACGATCTCCGACTGAAAGAGTTCTTAGATCCCCGAGTTTTCAGTTCGCTCAGCGAAGAGGAACTTGTTTTTAGACCCTACGACGCCGCGGAACTGAGGAACATTCTGTCTGAACGTTCAAAGTTGTCTTTCCGAGAGGGCGTATTGTCTGAATCAGCGTTGAATGTTTGTTCAGCTTTGGCTGCTGCGGAGCATGGGGACGCGCGGCGAGCTCTGGACTTGTTGCGGGTCGCAGGAGAAGTTGCGGAGCGGCAAGGCGCCAAGCTTGTCACAGAAGAGCATGTGCGCTTAGCTGAAAAGCATATTGAACATAACCGCGTGATTGAATCTCTCAAGAACTTAACTCTCCACTCGAAACTGGTGCTTCTCAGCGTTTATCACCTGAACAAGCCAAACGCAACTACAGGCGAAATATACGACATCTACAACGAGCTTTGCGGCGAGTTTGGCGCTGGCCTTCTGACGCAGCGTCGGTTAGGCACGTTGATTAATGAGCTTGATTCGATGGGTCTCGTCAACGCGAAAGTTGTAAGCATGGGCCGCTACGGCAGAACCAAGAAGATCAGGCTTGAAATTTCAAGAAGCCTCATCAGAGACGTGTTTAATGATGATGCAAGGTTCAGCCAATTGATCAACTACTCTCCGCAGGCGCTTCACAAGCCTTAATCAGGATACGCGCTTCAAAGAAACGAGAGTATGGTGGTTTCAAGCGTTTGCAGGTTTACCACTGGAACTTTTCCTGGCGTTGGAACCAACCCGAGTTTTTCCATGTAGTCGGTCTGGCTTTGCCAGCCGCCTGAGTTAACGACGAGGACTCCCCGATAGTTGCAGTAGCCCAGCACGTGGATGTGCCCAGCGTGAAAGATGTCTGGCACCCTATCGATGACTAAGTAGTCACGGTTTTCAGGGGAAAGCATGGTTTTCCCTCCGTAAGCTGGACCCAGATGGCGGCTTTGCATAAGCAGCTTCATCGCTTTCTCGGGGTGATCATGGTCCATTCCAGGCACAACACCAATTATGTCGTCTAAACTGCGGCCGTGGTACATCAAAACTTCCACGCCGTGCAGGCTAAGGAGGCACGGGCTTCCGACTGAGCGGATGTTGCTTTTTCCCAGCATCCCCTTGAGGTAACCTTCAGGTATGGCTGGTTGCGGAAGGGCTTTGCGTGTGGCGTCATGGTTTCCTGGAGAAATGATTATTTCAATGTAGCTTGGAATTTTCTCGAGGTATTTGAACGCGAAGACGTACTGTTTATGCACATCTCTTATGGACAGTTCTTTCGCTTGGCCCGGGTACACCCCGACCCCGTCGACTATGTCGCCAGCGATAAGCACGTACTTTACTCTGCCCGCTATCATCCTCATCTGCTCGTCTCCGTATTTGCCTCTAAGCCAAAGTATGAACCGTTTGAACGCCTCTTTTTCGAATTTGGTGCTGCCGATGTGAAGGTCTGACGTTAAAACGGCGAAGACTGGTTCCTGGGCTCTCTGCTGCGTTTTTCTGCCGATTTCGGGAAAAATGATGTCTTCGGCAAGGAAAAGGTTGCTTCTTGTTTTTATCACCGCCAGGCACACGACTTGGTCTGGCATAAGCATAAGTGCTTTTTTGCGGACTTCCTCGGGCGCTTTTTGAGGCACCAGAACGGTTGCGGTTCCCTGCAGGTCTTCAACCGAAAGTATCATCTGGTTTTTTGAATCTCTTTTTTCGCTTACCATGCAGATTATTTTAAGCTTGGTTTTGGCAGGCGATTTGAGAGCTTCAAGGATCGGCGTTGCAGCCCTAACGTCGATTCTCTGCCTTAGTAAACGTTCGATCCGTCTGAACCTGTCCTGAAAGTATTGAAGGTATTCCTCGATGGACCCGTTGGAGCTAAGCTTGCCCGTGGCGTCTTCCAGAACGCTAATTTCCGCCTTTATGTCCTTGGCGTAGGGGTAAAAGGCGCTTTCACTGATGCTTGTTTGGTCTACGACTGCTGGCGCCGGCTGCTCAACGACGTTTTGCTGCGGCTCAGGCTCGAGTTCCGCGGCGGGCACTGTTAGCTGTTGCATTAAGGCTTCTAGGAAGACTTTGTCGATGAAGAAGGGTTTTTCTTCTAGGGCTGCTAGCCTTTGAAGAGCCAAATTCATTAAGTTGACCGGGTCAGTCGTGTCTGCGTTTTGACTTAGGAATTCGAAGGCTTCGCTGTCTAACTGGTATCCCGCTGCGATGGTTGCTTGAATCGCTTCTTGAAGCTTTTCTTGCTCGCTCATTGCGCTTCGCTCATCAGAAGTGAATGCACTTTACGCTTACGCTCTTACGCTTTTGACTTATTTACCGCTTTTCATTTTTCAAGGCGATTTACCTCTATCGGGTTTACGCTCTTACGCTTAACCAAGAGCCGTCGATGCGCCTTAACGATTTTTGCGGCGACGGTTAATTAGTCAAAACCAATTTGGTTTATATAATTGAACTCAGGTTTAGATGTGTTATATCACGTTCGAGGCATCACCATGGCTGATCTGCGCAAGATTCAACAAACACCTACAGGCACCTTTTTTGTTTGTTTGCCCAGAGACTGGGCTAGAAAGACAGGGTTGAAAAAGGGCACTTTAGTATGCTTGGATGTAACAAGCGACGGCAAACTTGTCGTTGACGCCGAGTACAACGCTGAGCCGCCAACCAAAACCACCTCTTTGGCAGTTGGACCGCATCTTGCTCGGGAAATCGTTGGTCGCTACCTTCTCGGCTATGACACTATAGACATCGAATCAAAGGACCGCATCGACTCTACCGTCAGAAGCGTAGTAAAATCGACCGCCAGTTCCCTGTCGGGTTTAGAGATCTTTGAGGAAACCAGCTCAAAAATCTCGTTGCACAGCTTGATGCAGCAGCCTTCCACTTCGCCTGAAAAGATCTTGCAACGCAACTACGCTATTGTTGCTGGCATGATCCGCGACGCGGCTAACTCTTTCGTCTACGGAGACGTCGAGTTGGCTAAGAACGTTATCGCAAGGGATGACGAAAGCAACAGGCTGTATTTCTTGCTGGTCAGAATTCTGCGGACCATAATTCAAAATCCACGGCTAAACGAGAAACTTGGAATATCCCCGATTGAATGTCTGGATTACCGTTTGGCTGCAAGCTTAATCGAAGGCATAGGCGACGCGAGTGTCCAGGTTGCGGCAAAAACCATTGCGCTTAACGGAGTAAAGTTCTCAGGCGAACTGCAGAAGTTGCTGATCGATCTGCAAACTATGTGTTACGAGGCTCATGAGCAGGCGTTGAAGTCTTTCGTGACTAAGGACATAAACTTGGCTGAGAGCGTGCGCAACATGCGCGGAAACGTCGATGCAAATTACACCTGCATAGAACGTGTGGCGAAGGAGTCTTCGGTGGATTTGATGCCTCAAATTTTGGCGGCAGCCTCCTTTCTCAGACAGATCTACGAGCACGCCGTTGACATCGCGGACCTGGTAGCTTAAGCTGCACGTTATCTTGCTGGTAAAGGGTTAAATTTCCTATTTTACATTCACAACAGGGATAAATCATATGTCGATTGTCACCGATAAAGTGGCTGAGGCTCTCTACCTGTCCGGATGCTTAAAGTTCGGAAGCTTCAAAATCAAATCTGGAGCAATCAGCCCGTACTACATTGACCTCGCCCGCCTCTTAGCCTCACCAACACAGCTGTGCACAATAGCGGAAGTAGCCTCCAAGCAGGTAAAGCAGATAATGGCTTCTGACAGAATAGACAAGCTGGCTTCCATCGAGCTAAAAGGCGCGTTGATCGTGCCAAGCATCGCCTGCAAACTAAACTTGCCATGCATCATCGTCAGAAAAGAGGAAAAGGCCTACGGCGTCACGGGAAGAATCGCTGGGGCAGACGTTGAAAAAGGCGACCAAATTCTGTTCTTCGATGACGTGATAAGCGAGGGGTTATCTAAAATTGAAGGAATTAAGCCTCTCCAAGAGCTCGGCGGTACCGTTAAGCATTTTCTTGTCGTCGTAAACCGTGAGCAGGGCGGCAAGGAAAACTTGGAGAAGTTGGGTTTTAAGGTGAACGCTTTAGCCAAAGTGTCTGACCTCGTTAGCTCGCTTTGCAAAAACGGGCATATTTCAAAGGAGCAAGCTGAAGCGGTCCTGGATTATGTGAAAGGGTTTCAATCGGCTAAACATACCACTTGAGTATTTTCTCTACGGTTGCAGCCGAGTAGCCACACCTTAAGAGAGCCTTCTTGAGGTCTTCAACCAATGTGTCCTTCTCCATTTCGCCTCACATCATCAATGCCTTAAGCAAGCGATTCCTTAAAAATCTACTCTAACTTTATTGGATGCCGCAGCAAGAGTATACAATTCAAGGAAGAAACGGGACCATGCAAAACGTGCAAACCCAGAAACAAGTAGTCGACGCGCTCTTAACCCCGCAAGCCTACGGTGAAGACACAGGCAAAATCGAGCTTATCCAAACCCACATCTCATTCGTTTTCCTCACGGAAGAATTCGTTTACAAAGTCAAGAAGGCGGTGAATTTCGGTTTTCTGGATTTTTCGACGCTGGAAAAAAGACGGTTTTTCTGCGAGAAAGAGTTAGAGATCAACAGGCGGCTTTGCCCAGACATTTACCTAAAAGTTGTGCCCATTAACAAGTCAAACGTTATCAAGATAGAAGGCGACGGCGAAGCAGTTGAGTACGCCTTAAAAATGAAGCGGCTACCTCAAGAAAAAATCATGACTGTTCTTCTCAAAGAGAACAAGGTTGACGCCAAAACGATTGATGAGCTGGCGAAAATAATCGCGCGGTTCCATTTGAACGCGCAAACAAACGGAGAAATAAACGGCTTCGGCTCACTTAAAATCATTAAGACTAATTGGGACGAAAATTTCGCTCAAACAAAGAAATACGTAAACCAAACAATTTCAGCGACGGATTACCCGGTTCTCGAAAACAAAGTCAACTCCTTCATGGATTCGAACAAGCCGCTTTTCGAGGGCAGAATAAGCAGCGGCAAAATCAGGGACTGCCACGGCGATTTACATTCGGGGAACATTTTCATAACTGACAAGATCTGCATTTTCGACGCCATAGAATTCAACGACCGCTTCAGGTATTCAGATGTGGCTTCTGACGTCGCCTTCTTAGCCATGGACCTTGACTTTCAACGAAGGCCCTACTTAGCCACCTACTTCATAGAAAGATACGCTGCGTATTCAAAGGACCGGGACATAACTGAGGTGCTTGAGTTTTACAAGTGCTACAGAGCCTACGTGCGCGGGAAAGTAATCAGCTTTAGGCTAGATGACCCCAGCATAAGCAAAAACGAAAAAGCGGGCGCAACCAAACAAGCCCAAGCCTACTTCAAACTCGCTGCTAAGTACGCCGAAAAAATGTAAACCCGCCTACGCAAACTGGTCGGCTACCCATTCGGGAACTTGAACCGTGCCCATGATGATTGGTTTTTGGTGGCAGTCGCTTCCGCCCGTCATCATTAACCCATGCGTCTTGGCGAACTCTACATAATGCACTGTTGTTTCCGCCGTGCTTCTTGAGTGCCAGCATTCCACGCCGTCAATGTATGGGAGCATTTTTTCTTGGATAATTCCCGTTTGCTCGTCTAACACTTTAGTCAAGGCCGCAAGCGAGGTTCCATGGGGGTCGTTGGGGTGGGCCAAAACCAATTTTCCGCCCGCTGCTCGCACAAGCTTTGACGCTTCTTCCAGGTAAAGCGGGTACTTGGGCACGTCGCACTTGACAAGGTACTTGTCGAAGGCTTCCTGCCTCGTCTTGACAATGTTTTTCTTGACCAGGTAGTCTGCGATGTGGGGTCTGCCGAGCACGCCGTCAACTGATTCTTCAATCCGCCTAAGGTCATCCTTAGTTAATGCTTGAATGTTTTCTTTTTTGAATTCCCTGTTTAGGTTATCGAGGATTTTTGCTGCTCGTTCCTCCCGATACTTCGCCATTGTTTCAAGCTTGGCTTCGAACGCTTTGTTTGTGGCATCGAATTGGTAAGCTAAGAAATCCAGTGAAACGGGTTTGCCTTCATGGTATTTGGGGTGAGTGAAGGTCACGTTCAGCTCGGCTCCAGTGACGTAGCGGATGGCTTCTTTTTTCGCCACGGCGATGGCTTGGGCTTGGCAGCCGATGGAGTCGTGGTCGGTGATTGCCATGAAATCGATGTTTCGGTTCTTTGCTTCCCTAAAAATTTCCTGAACAGTAAATTTTCCGTCTGAAGCGGTGGAGTGGATGTGCAGATCGATTATCATTTTTTGGCGGGTTCCGTTTAGGTTTTTTCCATTCCGATGATGTACCAGTTCTCTGGCTCGTCACTGCAGGTGTCAACTGTTAAATGGAGCAGTTTGAGTGTAGGATATCTTTTCTTTAGGTCTTCAATGTCTACGGGTTCAAACTTTTTCTTGTTGGCAAGGTAGGCGTCTACTGTTAGTGCGTTTGATTCGTAATTCTCTTTGGTGCGCCTCTGAATTCTGGCGATTGAGACCTCTTCTGGGCAGCTTGTCTGCAAAATAACAAAGGTCATGTCGTGCTTCGACGCGATTTCAGCCGCTCGCCGCCTCAGATCCTGCGTGACGAAAGTGGCGTCCAAAATGATTCCTAGGCCGTCTTTCTCTGCTAGCTCGTCAGCCCTTTTGAAAACCTCATCGTAGACAGAAAGGCGCTTGCTCATGTTTCCCGCTACTTTTGCGTCGAAAACATCCTCGTTCTTGAGCACTTCCAGACGTATAATGTCGCTTCGAAGAATTGGGTAACCTTTGATTTTCGAGATTTCCTCCGAGGTTTCAGTTTTCCAGGTTCCAGGCAATCCCGTTGTAATCAGCAACGTTTTCCTGCCTAAATGGGCCTGTATAAATTTGGAAAAAGGTTCCTTCATCATTTGCCCTTCTTACTGTTAGCTCTGGACGGGTTTCTAATTAAACTTTTCCAGTTCTGCCGCTCAAGGCGAGGAAAATTCTAAAATAGGTTGAAGACACACTGTTCCTGAAAAGAAGGAATAGCCTTGGAAGACTTTCAAGTTAAAGATAAAACTTTAGCACCGCAGGGGCGGTTGCAGATTGAATGGGCATCGCGTCACATGCCCGTGCTTAACCTGATAAAAAGCAGGTTTGAAAAGGAAAAACCATTAAAAGGCTTGACGTTGGGTGCGTGCCTTCACGTGACTAAGGAAACAGCCGTCTTAGCGCAGGCGCTAACTGCTGGCGGCGCCAAGGTTGCGTTGTGCGGTTCCAACCCTCTTTCAACCCAAGATGATGTAGCCGCTGCGTTGGCTGAAAGCGGCGTTCACGTTTTTGCTTGGAGAGGACAAAACACCGAGGAGTATTACAGGTGCATTGACAACGCGCTAGATTACAATCCGACTATTACTCTTGATGACGGCGCAGACTTGGTCGGGACCCTACACAGCAAGCGTCAGGCGCAGTTGAAGAACGTTAAAGGCGGAACGGAAGAAACCACGACAGGCGTTATCCGTTTAAGAGCAATGGAGAAGGATGGAAGCCTAAAGTACCCGATCGTGGCCGTGAACGACGCGTACACGAAATATCTTTTTGATAACCGTTATGGGACAGGGCAAAGCACCATGGACGGCATTCTTCGGGCAACTTCAGTTCTTATCGCGGGCAAGAACTTTGTGGTGGGAGGCTACGGCTGGTGCAGCCGGGGCATAGCGATGCGGGCGCAAGGCATGGGCGCAAACGTGATAGTCACAGAGGTGCAGCCTACTCGCGCGTTGGAAGCAGCCATGAACGGCTTGAGGGTTATGCCGATGTCTGAAGCAGCGGCTTTGGGAGATATTTTTGTTACGGCAACGGGCGATCTGCATGTCATCCGCAAGGAGCATATGCAGAAGATGAAGGATGGCGCCATCATGTGTAACAGCGGGCATTTCAACGTGGAAATCTCCATCCCCGATTTGGAATCTCTTTCGACAGGCAAGCGGACGATTCGTCCTAACATGGAAGAGTACACGCTGAAGGATGGCAGAAAACTCTACTTGCTTGCAGAAGGCAGACTGGTGAACCTTGCAGCTGCTGAGGGGCACCCCTCCGAAGTCATGGATATGTCTTTTGCTAATCAAGCCTTATGCTCTGAATATATCGCTAAATCGGAAAAGCTGAAGGCAAAGGTTTTCACTGTGCCTAAGGAAATCGATGAAATGGTTGCTGAACTTAAATTGAAGGCAATGGGTGTTGACATCGATCAGCTGACGGCTGAACAGAAGAAGTACCTTTCAACATGGGAAATGGGAACTACTTAAGCGAGGGCTCTGTTAAGCATGACAAACTTTAAATTGCTTGACATAGTACATGGCTATAAAGTGGTGACTTAAATGGTTAGCAAAGATCAAGGAATAGGTGGAGCAATACTTGCCGTATGCGTTATAATCATTGTAGGCTACCTAATTCTAGTAAGTGTCCCTCAAATATTCGGGTGGAATTCGACCACTGTTAGGCTAGATGCAGTATTGGTTCTCGTTACCATAGCATTCGTCGCTGTTCTAGTAATCGGTGCATGGATAGGCTGGACAATGGCGACAACGCCCCCTCCAAAACCAATTGAAGAAATAACAACAGAAATCGAAGAGAAGAAAGAAGAACCCAAAGCAGAAGAAGCAGCTCCAGCAGACACATCCACCGGAACAGGCAAAAAGAAATAAAAATCCCTTTTTCAAATTCAATTCTTCATTTTTTTAAATTCTTAGTGTTCTACTTAGCGCGGCAAATGGCGTTGATTATGCTCTCATTTTTTGAAGCATGCACTCGAGTAGGGCTTTGCAAACGATGCATTCGTCTGAAATTTGCTGTTTATCTTCCCTTTCGCTTAAGAAGCCTAAGTAATGATGGCAGCCTGCGGGGTTCTCCTTGTTTTTGGACCCTTTTTCTTTGAAGAGACTTTTTTCGCCCTCTGCCGATTGGTCGGTTTTAGCTTTTGAGTCAACAATTTTGGTTAAGCAGTATGGGCATGCTGGGTAAGGTTCCGCCGAATAGCGCACATTCAAGGTTTTGAGTGGTGTAGAGAAAACTCTTCCACATGAAGGATTCGGGCAGGTGACCATTTCTTTTCCCTCTTCGTCTCATACAAACGATAAGCTAACGCCTTTGAGAGATTGTGTCAACTGGTTTATAGCGTTGATGAATCCGAAATACAGACGCTAACTCTCAATGTTGCATGCTTGGGCTGGGGAGGCAAGTTTCTTTAAATCGTCGGCGCCCTCAGCGTATCCTGAGGCAACCAGTACGTCGCCTACTTGGATTCTTGAATCTGCACGCGGACGCAAACACTTCTCGCCTCTTTTGATAACTAAAACCCACATGCCTGATTCTTCATGCACCCGTGCTTCTTTGAGAGTCTTGTTCACAAGCGGAGAATCCGCGGTGACGCAGGCTTGGGTGACCGTTTCATTTGCCTCCTTGATTGTCAGCTTCAAAATCGGGTGCGGTTCGATGCCTCTTAACACTACTTCTGCGATGTCAGCGGCTGCATCAGCTATTTTTTCTGTCGCTACACCTAACCTGATTAATCCAAGAAAACCTGAAGCTTCTTCTTTTTTGAAGTCGCTTTTTAGGGCAAGCAACTCAAATTCTGTGTGCAGTTGATCCACCATTTCCTCCAGACGTTCAACTTCTTCAGCTAACTCCTTGCTGTTTAGCATGAGGGAAGAGTACGCTAAATCCAACATTAACTCTGATGTGTCCTTGAGCTCAACGAATCTTGTTCCTATCTCTTCGAATCTTGCGCGTTCTTCAACGTTAAGTTTTGCGAGTTCGCCTTGGGCTAAATCTTTAAACGCCTCTATGCCTGTTGGCGCCCCACGCGTGATCAGGACATCGCCTTGAAAGATTCTTTCTTCGCTCTTCGGGTCAAGTATCCAATCCTTGTTTCGGCGAATCGCAATTATATCCACGCCCATTCTTGGGGCTAATTTAAGCTCACGTATGGTTTTTTCAACGATCGTTGAGTTAGGCTTAACGGTTACTTCCATCAGGCGTTCTTCCACTTTCTCGAAAAATTTCCCCACAATCGGGTGAACCCCAATGTTGCGAGTCACAATAGCCGCGATGTCAGCTGCGGCGTCAGAAATTTTGTCCGTGGCGGAAGCCACCCTTGAAATGCCGACCATTTCTTCTGCTTCTTTCGGGTTTCTTGATGCAACCATTATTTCCATTTCTAAAAGATACGCTAACGTGTCTACTCGGCGTTCAAGCGCAAGGACGTCCTCGGCGAGGTCTTTATCATTGTACAAAGCCGCAGAGTAGGCTAAATCAATCATAAGCTCAGATAGATTCTTCATTTCAAGCAGAAGTTCCCTAACGGCGATGGGTTTATACTCTATCTTTTCAAATTTTGGCATGTTCCCGAGGTTCTCCCAAATAAGATACCGTTTTGAATTATTTTAATTATGCCCTCAATGTAACGTCAGCAGGAGCAAAGTTACCAGCAAAGCTGTTGACGTGATTATTGTTGCAAATGAAGTTTCAAGTGGAATGACAAAGTTCTCGGGGTTTAAGCCTCTTCTGAACGTCAGTATTGCTATGCCGTATGACACTATGACTATGCCTACGACGGCTATCACGTTGGACACCCCAATTATCGCCACCACATTAATGATGCCTGGCAAAGTGGATACGCGGTTAATTGCTAAAGAGCTGAGGGCTAAAATCACGAAAATTAAAAATGACGCTAACCACGCGCTAGTTATGTTTTTGGCGTGGTTTTTTATCGAGCTGAAAGTCGGTCTAAGCAAGCCCAAAGCCAGTTTGGTGTTAGCGGTTGAACCTACAACTGAACCTACATTGCTTATGTTGTTAATTAAGGCTGGGTAAGCAGTGAGCAGTGCAGGGACAATCGTGACGATTTCTTTTTGAGTAAACTTTGTTAATCCTCCAAAAATGGTTCCGGTTAGCGTAACAATTACCGCTACAAGCATCATCATCAGCAATGATTCACGTACTGTTCTTAGAAACTCCGGGTCGTTCCTGTCAATTGACACTAAATACAAAACAAGAAAAACGTGTGCCAGGCCGATAGCCACGATTATCAGCACGCCTGGCAAAACGTACATCAGTCTTAGCACTCCAACGTAACAGAGCGTGATGAAAACGCTGGCTAACGTCGCGATAACTGGGTAAACGACGATGTCAGGGTCCAATCCTCTTTTGAAAGAGACGAAGGCAACTTTAATGGTGACCAAAGAAAAAACTAGACCTAACGCTAACGTTGAAACCATCACTGAAAGAATAGCGGGAAAATCAGTTATCTTTAAACCCAAAATCAAGTAACCGAAGAAAAGTGATATGACGCTTACAGTTAAGCTTGTTATCAAAGTCAAGACGATGATCGCTTGAATCAGTTTATGAAATGTTTTTGTATTTCCCAAAAATTGAGGATTAATCGTTCCGAGATGCAAGGCGGTGCTTAGGTGCCCACTGAGCAGCCCGTTGATTATTCTCGTGCTTATCAGCGCTGGATAAAGCGCCAACGCCCATGGGTAGTGTTTGAACACGTCAAGTTGGTAAGCAATCAGAAAACCAGCGATTAAACCCGCGATGTCAAATAAGTAAGCGACGATAGTTTGCTTAAACATTCCCCAGAAATTTCCATAAAGGCTGCCATTTGAGATCCTGATTGCCCCCTTAACGTTGAACAAGAAAGTGTCTTTTTATCCTCAGTGTCAAAAACTTGCACGTTAAGACTCGGTCACCAATCGACTTCCGCGCCGTCGCATTCGACGAAGCCGTCGCCACGTCAGCAATCCTTGAATCACTTGATTTGTGGACTTCTCGCATCTTTTCAGCCTTCCTTTTGATTTGGCGTCCACAGTCACAGAGTAGCGTGCGGGCTGCCAAAGCCAAATTTAACTGCCAATTAAAGTTCCTGAAAGACAGTGATGTCTTAAATAGTTTCCGTCTCCAAAAATTTTCTGGTGCGCCACGATCACTTACTCTTTGGTGTTTGAACTTTTTGTGGCCAATTCTTCGGTTGGTACACGCACCAGGGGTCTTCGGTCAAGTAATCCCTTCTTAGTTCTGCAGGTTCATGGAGGTCTCCGCAGTAATCGATGAAGTCGTTGGATAAGCCGTAGGCGCGGGCTCGGCAGCCCCCGCACACCGAGCGGTATTCACAGACGCCGCATTTGCCCTTCAGCGCGTCGGGGTCTCTTAAGGCTTTGAAGATTTCTGAGTTAAACCAAATTTCCTTGAAGCTTTTCTGCCGCACGTTTCCAAGCTTGATCGGCAAGTAGGGGCAAGGCGTCACGTCACCGTTAGGGTAGATGCGGCAGTAGTACAGTCCTGCAATGCAGCCGCGAATCCACTGCCTCATGTCCAAACCCATGTCTTTCGCGATACGCATAAACTGGGGCGCACATGAAGGCCTCACGTTGAGCGTGTGATTGGCTGTTTTCGCGAACGTCCTGGTTATCATTTCCTCATACTGTTCGGGTGAAATGTCAGCGATTTTGGTTCCTCGCCCTGTTGGAACGAGAAAGAACAAGTGGAAGTTTTCTACGCCGATGGTTTCGGCGAGCGCCATTATGTCGTCTATTTGATTGTAGTTCTGCTGCGTTAAGGTCGTGTTCACTTGAACAAGCACGTTGTTTCTTCTCAGAAACTTGCAGGCGTCCACCGCCTTTTGCCAAGCTCCAGACACTCCGCGAAACTCATCATGCTGCCCTGGGATGTTCGAGTCCAGGCTGATTGAAACGGTTGCTATCCCCGCGTCCTTAAGCTTCGCTGCTGCCGCCTCATCAATCAGGCTTCCATTGCTTCCTAAACCCATCTTCAAGCCAATCTTTGAACCATACTTGATTAGCTCAAAAATGTCGGGGCGCAAAAGAGGCTCCCCGCCGCTAAGTATAAGCAGTGGTCGGCTAACCTGGTAGATTTGGTCCATCAGGTTTTTTGCTTCATCGGTGTTCAGTTCGCCGTCCAGTTTTCTGTCTGTGGCGTTGATGTAGCAGTGTGAGCATTTCATGTTGCATTCGCGGGTAATATTCCAGGACATAACAAGCGGAACAAACCGTTCAGCTTTCTTCGCAAGCGGAGAATAAGCCAGTTTAAGGTAATACTCGCAGTTGCCATCTAAGGCTAATCGTTTGGGCTGCCAAAGCGTAAACGGGAATGGAAGAACCGTGTCCAGCATTGCTCTGGCATGAGCAAAACAGAAGTGACGGCAAAAAAGTGAAGCCACCTCGGGACTCACGCCATATTTTTCCTCTGCGTATTTGTGGCTTCCGAAGATTGGGCAATTCATAAACTCCATGTGCCCGTCAAGCGTTTCAGTGCTCATCGTGTAGTTGATTGCGTGGTCGCTTAGCATGATTGACTGCAGCTTTTCCCTTCGCATGCCCACTTTAAGCGTCACGTCAAGCGCTATGTCAACGGTTTCTTTGCCGAACCTTTCCTGCACTCGTTGCATTGCGTCTTCCAGCGCTGTCACGCCGAATTTCTCTGCCAGTTCAGCCGTGACGAGCAAACCCTTAATTGTCTCGTACTCTTGGATCAGCCGCATCCTCACAATCTGCTCTGCCCAAGCATTGAAAAGTTTTTTTAGCGTTTCAGAGTCCTTGGGATTTTTGCTGTCTAGAAGGTTTTCAACTGCTTTTCGTTCTTTCTTTAGCTTGTTGAAAAGGTTAATTTTGTCGGCGCTTTCAAGGTGTGGACTTGAAGCTATTTCTGGGGCGCTTAATGTGAAAGACGTGATTTCTCTGGTCAAGTCTTTCGCGTCGGCTTGAAAGTCACTGTAGATGCCGCCAAGCTTTTGGGTTACGTCGGGTAAACTCGACTGAAACTCGTCCAGCAACACGCGGGTTTCAGACTCCATCTTTGTAACCATCGCCATGTGATAAAGCAGTGAGCCAGCCATTCCTGGGTCAGCTTGTTTGCCGTTTACACCCGAAAAAATTTCTGAAATTAGGTGCTTTGCTAAATCAAAGTTTTTCTCTTCAATCGCGGCTAATGCACGGTTAAGCTTTTGTCGCCTTAAAAGCAGCAGCTGTGCCCATCGGTGGCATTGTTTCGCGTCGAAGTTTGTTAATGCATCCACATCCTTGAGGTAGTTAAGAGTCATGGGTTGAAGCTAAAAAAGGTTAACGGTGTTTGCCCTGATTAGTAACGATGCAACTTCGATGCGGCTTTATTCGATAACCTAATAAGGCTCTAAACAAACATAGCCAGACTAACAGGTGGAAAAGTTGAGTTACGATTGGATTTACGCTTTAGTAGGCTTCCTAATCATGTTCGGCGTTTTAGGAGGCATCGGCATTGAGAAGCCAAGAGGCATGAGCGTTAAAATGTGGTGTGTTGGCTACTTGGCGGTGGCAGTGGTTTTCGACGTGCTGGTGGTTTTCGGGTTAGTAGGCAACTATGCGCCTCTTAACGATTTGTTAATTGGGCTTTCTGCAGGCGCCGCTACGGGATTAGCAATCCACGTGATGCATCACATAAATGAAGAAGACGCGCACCCCACCATCATGGGCTAATGCTTGCCCTTTGCTGTTTTCTTCCCGTTCGATCTTTTGGGTAAACAAACAGTGAAGTTTAATTTAGTGAAACGGGCGGGTTAACTCCGTAGTCTCTTCAGGCTTTCCGCGACATATTCCAGTTTCAGCCTAGTTAACGTTTCTTTGGTGGGTACGCCGTTTTCGTCCCATCCTGCTTGTTCATAGTACCGCCTCACTTTCTCCTTTACGCTTGCCCTATCCGCCGCTTGCCCCTTGCATGGTCCAGTCGGCAGCGGCTCATAAAACCGTTCCGGGTTGTCATCGTCAACCTTTGAGTTCCATGTTAAGTCTGGTCCGCCGAGAAGCAGAAGAGCCCGCTGTATCTCCAGCGTCTTCAACCCGCCGCCGTTAAGCCACCCCTTGCGGGTCAAAGTTTGGCCAGTGAGGGCGCTGTAGAATTCGTATCGGAACGTCGGCGAAAGGCTAAACGAGGTGAAAATGCACATCACAGCTGAATCGTTGAATATGGTCCAAATTTCGCTGCCCCACCCATCAATGGGGAAATCCGTCATAGATGAGTGGTCACCGCCCTGCACGCTGCATGCGTAGCCTATTTCACGGGAGAAGTCTCTGCCGCTTCGGATTCCGTGCGCGCCGATGCTGATGCCCTTTCCCGTTACGGCGTAGGGTAAGAGGTTTTTGTCCTTCATCTTTCCAAGCTTAAGTGCCGCGCGGTAGGTTCCTTCAGCCAAGACGTCGCCTATGCCTTCTCTACGCGCAATTTTCTTTGCCATAGCAGCAAAAGCGTCAACGTCGCCCCATTTCAGTTCGATGCCGTCCAGGTCCGTCTTGGTCAGGATGCCTCTTTGGAAAAGTTCCGCTGCGAAGCCTAAGACGCTGCCGCCTTGGATTCCGCAGAAACCCAAGTCCTCAATAAGCGAAGACAGGTACACGTTTTCTTCAGGCGTGAACAAGCCTAAGTTTGGACCCAGAAACGCCTGCAGTTCATAGTCGGGGTTATCGCTTATGGCGCCCTTGTATTTGCCTGCGCGGATGCAGCTGATTTTCAAACAGTTCGTCGGGCAACCGAAATCGCTCCATGCAGGCTTCACCCAAACCCTGTTCTCAAACTGGTCTACACCGTAGCTTCTCTGGTCATGCCACTCTTCCTGCCAGTTGCGAACAGGCTCAGAACTTGTGTCAGCCCCGAAACTGTAGCCTCCGCCTCCAGTCCCGTATCTTCGCCACATAACATTAGCGTAACTGCCTCTGCAGACTTCATCGATCATCTGCTTGATTTTCTCCAAATCAGCAACTTCAGGCAACGGACCCGTGCCCTTAACCGCGACCGCCTTAAGGTTCTTTGAACCCATAACGGCGCCGTAGCCACCGTAACCCGCCGCGTGAGTCCACTTGGCGATGACTGCGGCTGGTCGAACTTTCCGTTCCCCGGCTGGTCCGATGTAGAGTTTAGCTGGTTCCTTCCAAACGCCGACGCGGGGATAACGTTCAGCGAGCAGTTTTCTGCATTCGCGGTTCAGCAAGGCTTCAGTTTGTTTGCCATCTTTTCCCCAAATGCCGCTTGCGTCCCTGAGTTCGACGTCAGAGTCTTTAATGAACAGGTAAACTGGCTTCTCGGCTTTTCCTGACACGATAATTCCGTCGTAGCCTGCGCAGCGAAGCTCCACCGCGAACTCGCCGCCAACCGTTGAGCCAACCATGCCGTTACTTTGGGGAGATTTGCCTGTTACGCAGGTTCTGCCGCCTGGGAAGTAACCTTGGAAGGGGCCTGTCATGAAAAACAGCAGGTTTTCAGGGCCCAGCGGATCCACTTTTTCCCATTTGTGGATCAGCCTTTCGCTGAGGATTTTTGCTGCGAGCGCTCTGCCACCCATATATTCCCTTATCCACTCTTCGGGAAGCGTTGTGTTTTTGAAGCTTGAAATTGAAAGGTCAACTTCCAAGAATTTTCCAGCGTAACCCAGCATTACATAAGTTCCTCCGCTTTCTCACCATACATTTTTATTGCAAGGTTTCTGGAAGTTTCCTCTGGGGTTCGGGAATAGAGCTTGAACTCGTTATCTCCCCTCTTGACCACTCTTAGGCAGTTCCAGCCGCCTTCTTGGCAAACCTTGGCGCACTTCGGGTCGCCGCCGCAGAGGTCGCAAATCAAAATTTTCTTGGTTTGAGGGTGAATATGAGGAACTTTTCCGGGGCAAGCATCAATGCATTTTCCGCAGCCTGTGCATTTGTCCACATCAATCGTGACGGCGCTGGTATCCTTGTTCACGCCAAGAGCCTTAAACGGGCAGGCTCCAACGCATGGATAATCCTCACATTGAGTGCAAAGATGAGGAAACTCCGCGCCTGGCACCAGCATGAAAACGCGGACCCTTGACGCTTCAGGCCAAATTTTGTTTTCTTTTTGCAAAGAGCAGGCGATTTCGCATTTGCGGCAGCCGCTGCATTTTGAAAACTCTCGGCTTATCCAAATTGAATTGTTTTTTTCTTCTGAATTCCACCCCATGTTTTCTACTTCTTTTAGGCTTTTATTTCGATAGGAATCTCCAAGAGAGAACAATTCCGATTGCAGATAATATTACCGCGAATCCTATCACAACCGCGAAGTCAAGCCATAGACTATTCATGCCTGTCGCTCCAATCAACACCTGTCTTATTCCGTCGACTGCGTAGCTTACAGGGTTAACTTTTACGACGTCTTGAAGCCAAGCTGGCATTATTTTTACTGGAAACAATGCGTTACTTGCGAATAGTAGTGGGAGGTTTAGTAGGTTTATGATTGCCATTTGTGTTTGCCAATCGGCTGATCTTAGTGCGAGCATCGTGAACAATGCAGATAACCCGACGGCCATAAGGAAGATCAGGAGGAATGCAGCAGCGATTCCTTGAACGGTGAAATGTGACGCATCCATCCCGAGAGCTACTGCAACCACCAGAACTATGGCTGCTTGTATCAGAGATCTACCAACACTATTTAGGATTTTGCCCATCACAATTGATCCGCGTGCAACTGGTGTGCTCAGAGCTTTGTTTAGGAAACCGAATCTACGGTCGAAGACTACTGACATTCCGCTGAACGCTGAAGTGAATAGGACGATGAAAGCAAGCATTCCGCATGACAAGAATGAGAAGTAGCTTGTTGTTCCGAAAAAGTTCTTCAAAATTATGTCCTGTTGCGCTACGGAGGCTCCTGACCCGGCGATGAAGGATCCAAAGTTCAGGGCTTTGCCGAAAAGGCCAAGCCAGATAATTGGTTGAATTAGTGAAATAAAGAGTTGTATTGGGTTAGTGTACCACTTTCGGAGGTCTCTGTTTGTCAGCGCCCATAAACCGTGAAAGGGACTTCTGCTGAGCTTGGGAGCTTCCCTAAATCTTTGTTCCTCCTCCGCGAGAACTTGTTCGGTTGTTTTGGTTTGGTCTTCGGGGTCTTTTGAAGCTTTGATTTTGGTGTCTTTCGCGTCTTTGTCCATAATCTCACCTTTATGATCTTGCTCTCCTCATAGTTACCCGTTGACGGAACATCGAAAGCTTGTCAACTTCTTCTTCCCTTAGGGTTCGCCCCGTTAATTCTAGGTACACCTCGTCCAATGTCGGCTTTGTCAACGAGACTTTCGTTACGTGAAGCCCCTTGGACCGAATTACATCAATGATCTGTGGCACGGCTTCCTCCCCTAGCTCCACTTTTATGCGGTACGCGTTATTGTTTTTCTTAACGTCCTTTACCAGCTTTAATTGGGAGATAACAGATGAAATGTCTGGCTCCTGTTCCTTGACTTCTATAACAATTACGTCGCCGCCGATGCTTTCCTTCAGCTCTTCAGGCGAGCCAATTTTTATGATGTGCCCGTGATCGATTATGGCTACTCTATCGCAAAGTGAGTCAGCCTCTTCGAGATAGTGAGTTGTCATCAAAAGCGTCATGCGGTACTCCTCTTTCAGCGTTTTTATGTATTTCCAAACTGCGGTGCGTGTTTGAACGTCAAGGCCAAGTGTCGGTTCGTCCAAGAACAGTAGTTTCGGGTAATTGATCAAGCCACAGGCGAGCTCAAGCCTCCTGCGCATTCCTCCCGAGTATGTGCTGACCTTTTTGTTTGCAGCGTCTTGAAGTTCTACTAGTTTCAGGAGTTCTTGTGCGTGTGGTTTTGAATCGCTTCTGGGTATGCCGTAGAGGTCGGCGCAGAGAAGGATGTTGTTAATTCCTGTCATGTCTTCGTCGGCTGTGTACTCTTGCGGCACAACGCCGACATTTCTTCGCACCTCATTTGCCTGCTTGAATATGTTGTAGCCGCAAACCTGCGCGTTTCCAGAAGTCGGCTTAAGCAGGGTCGTAAGCATGTTTATAGTGGTTGTTTTCCCCGCTCCGTTGGGTCCCAGCAAGCCGAAGATTTCGCCCTCTTCAATTTCAAAGCTGATGCCGTCAACGGCTTTCAGGGTGCCGAAGGTTTTTGAAAATTTTTCAACCTTTACGATCGGCGATGACGCGGATGTTCCCGCTTGGGTTGCAGACATATGAATCACGGCTCTCCCAATTTTGAAAGTCTCAACTGCAAGTCCTTTATGCTCTGTGAGTGCTGGGCAATTTTAGAGTTGTCGGCTTTAGCGAGGTCTTCCAGATACGACACGTAACCATTAATCTCCGTCAAAACTTCTTCCATGGTGTGTGGCTGCTTTTTCTGCACGCCCCAAGGCCAATCGAATTCCTGCTTGCCTCTGTCAGTGATCTCGTACTTGCCGTCTTCCAGTTTTTTGATGTTTCCCTCTTTCTGCAGCTCTTCAAGAGTAGGATAGACTGAGCCTGGGGATGGTCTCCACCAACCTTGTGTTGCGAGTTCGATCTGATCCATTATTTCAGCCCCGTTTCTAGGTGACTGTTGAAGCACGGAGAGCACCCACATTCTGAGTCCTCCTTTTCTGAAATATTTCCATTTGTGCTCGTGACCCCACATACGTATCGCCTAATCGATATCGAAATACCGATATCAAACATTGCTTAAAAATGTTTAGCAACTCAGAGGCGCAATCAGGTCTTGAACAGTTTTCTATCTTGCAGTTTATGAGGTACTTTGCGCTTCAACTCAGCGATTCGCCATTTATCGCGTGCACAGTTTAAAACAATTACTTGAAAGAAGATAACCAACAAAAGAGAAGAGGTTTGGAACTTCTCGGCGTTCCAGCGGTGAACTCATTATTTTTGCCGCTTGCCTCAGCTTACGTACTCCTTCAGTTTGTACGCAGTTTCAATGGCGTTAAGGGTTAACGCCGCATCGAATATGATTGAATCAACGTTGCCGAAGGTTTGTTTTACAAAAATTTTGATCTGACTCAAGGCTAACGCCACCAAGCCAGCAAACTCAAAGTCTAAAATTAAGCATAAGAACGGTTACTGGTTTTATGGACAACTAACAAAATCTACTCTCAGAATTGTTAATATTCTTTTGTGGTATCTTGAAGCCGACAACAAAAAATGTCAGAATTTTAAACAGTTCTTTAGGGCAAACGTGCGGAGCGATAACCGCCCCCTCCGCATTTACCCCTGTTGCTTACCAGTTAAGAAAGGTCGGTTGCGCTCATGCTATGGCTCTGATAACTCCTTCAAGCTTGTTCAACTCGTCTATCACGTCTTGCCCAACTCTCTGATGCACAAGGTACACGGCGATGGCGCAGCCCACCCCAATTTGCCTAGACGGATTCTCCCTTATGTTTACGCCGAAATCAGCCAGAACCTTGTCTATCTTGGCAAACATGCCCGGCTTGTCAGCGTGGTAAACAAACAGGGGATAGAAGGGTTTTTGCTCCAACTCTATGCTTTCGCCCACGTTCACCGCGTTCGAAAAATCACCATGCAACAGATAATCAATTATGACCCGCGCCATTTCCACCGACGTTTTCCTCTGAGCCTCAACCGTGGACGCTCCCAGATGAGGGGTAAAAACGATGTTGTCCAGCTGGCGCAGCATGCTTTTGAACTCGGAGTCTTCCTGCGCGGGTTCGTCTTCAAAAACGTCCAGCGCTGCCCCCGCTATCCTGCCTTCCTTGAGCGCCTTGTACAGTGCCTTCGCGTCGACGTTGCGCCCTCGAGAGGTGTTAACTAAGTACGCCGACGGCTTCATCATCATCAACTCTTTTTCCCCGATCACGTTTTCGTTTCCGCTCACATGAATGCTGACGTAATCAGCCTTTGTCAGAACTTCTTCTTTTGACACGAATTTTATCCTAGAACTCGACTTTACAATCGGATCGTAACCCAATGTTTCCATGCTGAACCCGACGACAAGTTCGCTTAGTTTCTGTCCGATCCGTCCGCATCCTATAATTCCCAAGGTCTTGCCTGAAAGTTCCGTTCCCTCGAAGCACTTCTTCCGCCAGACGCCTCTCTTCAAGGAATAGTGCCCCTGAGGAACCCTCCTTGAAACATCTAGCATCAACGCGAGTGCCAGTTCTGCCGTGGCGTTCGTGTTTCCAAACGGCGCCGACTTAACAATCACCCCGTATTCCGTCGCGGACTTGACGTCTATGTTGTCGGTGCCGACGCCTGCTCTGCCGATGACTTTCAGCTTGCCTCTGCTTCCCGCCTCGATCATCTCTCTTGTAATCTTGGTGGCGCTCCGCACGACTAAGGCGTCGAATTCTCCTGCCTGCTCAACGAGAGCCTGGGGATCTCGCTTGCGCTTGTCTACTTCTATTCCCGCGTTTTCGAATAGTTTTACTCCTTCCTCGTCCATTCCGTCGTTCAGCAACACTTTCATTGAATACACCCAAACATGTTTGAAGTAATTGCATCCTTAGCATTTAGTTTTTGCTACGCCTCAATGTGGGATACCGCTGATTAGTAATGCACTAAAACGGCGTCGAAGAAACTTTCGAGACGGATCTGGGCGTGGTATTGAAAAGCCCGCGTATTTTTTGGTTTAAATCCTTTTTTGAGTCGCAATATTTAGATTAAAGTCGGTTTAAGTAAACGAGAAAATGCTTATCGCCCATAAATTGACAACCTTTATATACACAAAAGAAAAACAAACCTTTCCAAAGGATGAGACACTTATGGGCAAATCCCTTACTCGAAAAATAATTGAAAAGCATCTCGTAGTCGGCGATTACGTCCTTGGAAAAGAAATAGGCATAAGGATCGACCAAACCCTAACTCAGGACGCCACGGGAACGATGGCGTATTTGCAGTTCGAGGCTATGGGTCTAAAACAGGTGAAAACCGAGCTTTCCGTAAGCTACGTAGACCACAACACCGTCCAAGTCGGTTTCGAAAACGCTGACGACCACAAGTACCTGCAAACAGTAGCCGCCAAGTACGGCATCATTTACTCAAAAGCTGGAAACGGCATATGCCACCAAGTTCACTTGGAGCGGTTCGGCAAGCCTGGAAAGACCCTTCTAGGCTCCGACAGTCACACGACAACGGGAGGAGGCATCGGGATGATAGCCATCGGCGCAGGCGGACTCGACGTCGCGGTAGCTATGGGCGGCGGCGAATTCTACTTGAATTGCCCAAAAGTGTACAAGATAAACTTGAAGGGCAGCCTTCAGCCTTGGGTAACCGCTAAAGACGTGGTTCTGAAGATGCTGGAGATTTTCTCGACGAAGGGCAACGTTGACGTCGTCATGGAGTACGCTGGACCCGGCGTGAAGACCCTTACGGTTCCTGAAAGAGCCACAATCGCAAACATGGGCGCTGAAATGGGCGTCACAACCTCGATTTTTCCGTCAGACGAGGAAACAAAGAGGTTCCTTAAGGCGCAGGGAAGGGAAGCAGACTGGGTTGAGCTGAGCGCCGATGATGACGCTGAGTACGACAGGGTTGTAGATTTAGATCTCAGCGCGCTGGAGCCTCTTGCCGCGGCACCTCACAGCCCGGGCAACATTGTGCGCGTCCGCGACCTCAAAGACGTAAAGGTTGATCAGGTGATGGTAGGATCATGCACTAACTCTTCGTACAAAGAAATAGCCACAGTAGCCAAAATCATGAAGGGCAAGAAAGTCCATCCTGACGTCTCGTTCGGAGTTGCGCCAGGTTCACGACAAGTCCTTCAGATGGCGGCAAGAGACGGCTACCTGAGCGACCTGCTGGGCGCAGGTGCCAGATTGCAGGAGGCGGCATGCGGTTTCTGCATCGGCAACAGCCAAAGCCCAAAAACAATGGCGGTTTCACTTAGGACAAGCAACAGAAACTTTGAAGGAAGAAGCGGCACTGCGGATGCTCAGGTCTACCTTGTAAGCCCAGAGGTTGCAGCTGTGTCGGCGATCGCAGGCAAGTTCACTGACCCCCGAACGACAGGCATGGCTTACCCGAAAGTCAGCATGCCAACGAAGTTCCTGGTCGATGACTCCATGTTCATCTTCCCGAAGGACGCTGACAAGAACGTTGAGGTGGTCAGGGGACCAAACATCGGAACTCCTCCAGTCAACGACAAGATGCCTGACAACATCAAAGGACACGTAGGAATAAAGGTGGGCGACAAAATCACCACGGACCACATAATGCCGGCGGGCGCTAGGCTCAAGTACAGATCCAACGTGCCCAAGTACAGCGAATTCGTCTTCGAGCCGATTGACCCAGCGTTCCCCAAGAGGGCTATGGCGGACAAGCAGAAAGGACTTGCCACCGTCATAGTTGCGGGGGAATCGTACGGTCAAGGAAGCTCCAGAGAGCACGCCGCACTTTGCCCAATGTATCTCGGCGTCAAAGCAATCGTCGCCAAGTCGGTTGAGCGGATCCACGCGGCTAACCTTGTAAACTTCGGCATCATTTCGCTGTCGTTCAAGAACGCGGCTGACTACGACAAGATAGATCAGGGTGACGAGATTGAAATTCCAGACATCAAGAAGAAACTGCAGAACAACGAGCCAGTCATCTTGGTGGACAAGACCAAGAACCTGAAAATCGAGCTTGGATACAGCCTTTCGCAGAGGCAAAAGGACATTCTCTACGAGGGCGGCTTGCTCTCGTACACAGTTAAGTGAGGGCGAATGAAATGGACAAGATAAAAGTGAAAACGCCGATCGTTGAGATAGACGGGGACGAAATGACCCGGATCATGTGGCACATGGTTAAAGAACAGCTTCTTCTCCCGTACCTGGACATGCCCGTTGAGTACTATGACCTGCAGCTAAAGAAGCGAGACGAGACCGAGGACAAAATAACTCTCGAAGCGGCAGAAGCCATAAAGAAACACGGCGTAGGAGTGAAATGCGCCACCATCACCCCGAACAAGGAACGCGTTAAAGAGTACAACCTCAAGAAAGAATGGAGCAGCCCAAACGGCACCATAAGAGCCGCGTTGGACGGGACCGTTTTCCGCGCGCCGATTCTCGTCAAGAACATTCCGCCAGCGGTCAGGTCTTGGAAGAAACCTATCCACATCGGAAGGCACGCGTACGGTGACGTTTACAAGAACTGCGAGTTTCGGGTTCCAGAATCAGGCAAAGCTGAACTGGTCTACACAAGCTCGGCGGGTAAGGAGCTGTTCCGCGGTACCATTCAGGACTTCAAGGGGCCAGGCGTCATTCAGGGCATTCACAACACCGACAAGTCCATCGAGAGCTTCGCCAAGGCATGCTTCACGTACGCATACGATCAGAAGCTTCATTTGTGGTTCGGCGCAAAAGACACGATTTCCAAAACTTACGACGGGCAGTTCCGCATCATATTCGAGCAGGAGTTTCAGAAAAACTGGGTTGCCAAATTCAAGCAGGCAGGGCTCGAATACTTCTTTACTCTGATCGACGACGCGGTTGCCAGGGTAATGAAGACTGAGGGCGGGTTGCTCTGGGCTTGCAAAAACTACGACGGCGACGTCATGAGCGACATGCTCGGTTCAGCGTACGGTAGCTTGGCGATGATGACTTCCGTGCTTGTCAGCCCGCAGGGCTTTTACGAGTTTGAAGCCTCCCATGGCACCGTGCAGAAGCACTACTACAAACACCTCAAAGGCGAAAAAACCTCAAGCAACTCCATGGCGCTGATATTCGCTTGGACAGGCTGCCTTAAAAAGAGAGGCGAACTGGACAACACGCCGGAAGTCGTGGAATTCGCGAAGAAGCTGGAGCAAGCCGCCCTTGAAACCGTTGAAAGCGGCATCATGACTGGCGATTTGATGCTGGTTGCCACGCCCGACCCGAAGAACAGGCAGGTTTACACCGAGGAGTTTATTGCCGAGGTTGTAGAAAGGCTCAGGAGGAAGCTTGACTAAAGGAGGATATGGATGGCTCATAAGGCTATCAGAGAGGCCGACGGGAAGCGCATGCTTGCCCGCCTGCTTAAGGAGTACTCTGAAGGGAAGTACGAGGTTTCGGACAAGATCGTCTCGGTCGATCCAGACACCGACATGGCTTGGCTGCCTAACAGATACAAGTGGTTGACCACTGAGAAGTTAGTCGTTAAGCCTGACCAACTGATAAAGCGCAGAGGAAAAAACAAGCTCATCCTTGTCGACGCAGACTACAACCAAGCCGTCGCGTGGATAGAACAGAAATCTAAGAAACCGATAACCGTCCATGGACAATTCGACGCCGACGGAAAGCCCTGCGACAAAGGAACCGTGGGGCAGCTAACACACTTCATCATCGAGCCTATGGTACCCCACAGCGACGCGGACGAATGCTACCTCGCCATAATGTCCACCAAAGACGGCGACGCCATAATGTTCCACCATGAAGGCGGAGTAAACGTTGGCGACGTAGACAGTAAAGCTTCTCGCTTGGAAGTACCCATAGGCACCTTCCCGAAATCAGCCGAGATTCAGAAGAAACTCCTCGAAAAAGTTCCCGCCGAACGCAAGAAGTTGATCGCTGGCTTCATCGAGGCGTTGTTCAAGTTTTACGCTGACCTCAATTTTACTTACTTGGAAATTAACCCGCTTGTAGTAAAGGGTAATTTGATTATCCCCTTGGATCTCGCAGCCAAGTTAGACAGCACCGCCGAGTTTGAGAGCGGCGAAAAATGGGGCGAAATCGAGTTTCCCGCTCCTTTCGGCAGGGTTTTATGCAAGGAGGAAGCTTTTGTCGAGGACTTGGACTCCAAGACTGGGGCTTCTCTCAAGTTGACCGTTCTTAACCCTGAGGGAAGAGTCTGGACGATGGTTGCGGGCGGTGGCGCATCAATCATTTACGCCGACACAATCACTGACCTTGGCTTCATGAGCGAGTTGGCTAACTACGGCGAATACTCTGGAGACCCAAGCGAGGAGTTCACGTACCTCTACGCCAAAACAATACTTGACCTCATGACTAGAAAGGCGAACCCCAAAGGCAAGTTCCTGCTTATAGGCGGAGGAATAGCGAATTTCACCGACGTCGCGTCCACGTTCAAGGGCATAATCAGAGCGCTAAGAGAGTACCGGAAGAATCTTCAGGAGAACAAGGTTAAGATATACGTGCGCAGAGGCGGACCCAACTATCAGGAAGGTCTGAGTCAGATGAGGGCGCTTGGCGAGAAATTGGGCGTCCCGATCGAAGTGTACGGACCCGAAACGCACATGACCAAGATTGTTTCGATGGCGCTGAAGGGAGCACAGTAAAATGTCAAAGACCGAACAAGCCAAGAAAACCAACAAGAACGAGCTCTTCGACAAGAACACTCAATCATTCATTTACAACAACCAGGTCGCCGCAACACAGAGGATGCTTGACTTTGACTATGCTTCTGGACGCACGACGCCGTCGGTCGCTGCAATAATCAACCCTACAGGCTCGGACAGCTTCGGGAAGTTCTTTTTCGGCAAACGCGAGATCCTAATACCCGTTTACAAAACCACCGAAAAGGCTGCGCAGATGCACCCAAACGTTGACGTGATGATAAACTTTGCGTCATTAAGGTCCGCTGCACCGTCAACCGAAGAGGCACTAAACATACCGCAGATACGCACATTCGTGATAATCGCCGAAGGAGTTCCTGAGCGGCGGATGAAGCTGCTTACAGCCAAGGCTAAGGCTTTGGGAAAAGTCATAATTGGTCCCGCAACCGTAGGAGGAGTAAAAGCCGGCTGCTTCAAAATCGGCAACGCTGGAGGCACGATTGAAAACATCGTTGAGTCCAAACTTCACAGACCAGGTTCCGTGGGTTTCGTGTCTAAATCGGGCGGCTTAAGCAACGAGGCGTACAACATCATCTCCCGAAACACGGACGGCTTGTACGAGGGCATCGCCATCGGCGGAGACACTTACCCAGGCTCAACCCTGCTGGATCACCTTCTCAGGTTCGAAGGCATCCCCGAAATCAAGATGTTGGTTTGCTTGGGAGAAGTTGGTGGCAGCAGCGAGTACGAGATCGCCGAGGCGCTTAAAAGCGGGAAGATAACGAAGCCGCTGGTGATTTGGGTTACGGGAACCTGCACGAAGGTCTTCAAAACCGAGGTTCAGTTCGGTCACGCGGGCGCCAAAGCGGGTTGCGACGTGGAAACCGCTGACGCGAAGAATGCTGCGCTTAAGAAGGCTGGCGCGATAGTTCCCAACTCATACGATGATTATGACCAGAAAATAAGGGAAACGTACGAGACTCTGGTTCGAAAAGGCGTCATCAAACCTAAGCCGGAGCCGCCGGTGCCCCGAATTCCCATGGACTACGCTAAGGCGTTGAAGGAAGGCTTGATCAGAAAACCCTCCAACTTCATCTGTACCATATCCGACGACCGCGGTGAAGAGCTGCTTTACGGCAAAATGCCCATATCCGAAGTCTTCAAACAGGACATAGGAATCGGCGGAGTGCTGAGCATCCTTTGGTTCAAGCGCCAGCTTCCAGCGTACGCGACCAAGTTCATCGAGATGGCAATCATGGTTACGGCTGACCACGGTCCCGCCGTTTCGGGCACTCACAACGCCATAGTCGCGGCGAGGGCAGGCAAGGACCTGATGTCCTCAGTCGCAAGCGGCTTGCTGACCATCGGCCCAAGGTTCGGAGGCGCCATCGACGGTGCAGCTCAAAGTTTCTCCGACGCCTACGACAGGGGATTAAGCCCCGCCCAGTTCGTTGAGGAGATGAAGAGGAAGGGCGAAAACATCCAGGGCATCGGGCACCTGATAAAGAACATTAACAACCCTGACATGCGGGTGGCCATCATGAAAGATTACGCTAAGAAGCACTTCAAATCCACGCCGCTTCTTGACTACGCCCTTGAGGTTGAGAAACTCACGACTGCGAAGAAAGACAACCTCATCCTGAACGTTGACGGCTGCATCGGAATCTGCTTCGTTGACATGCTCCGGAACGAGATGCCAAAGCAGGAAGCCGACGAGTACGTTCAGATGGGGGCCCTTAACGGTCTCTTCGTGGTGGGCAGAACAATCGGCATGACCGCGCACTTCCTAGACCAGAAACGTCTCAAGCAGGGACTCTACAGGCACCCGTGGGACGACATAACCTACATGACCGAATAGAATCAACCTGGCAACCGCCGCTTGGCAGCGCTTCTGCCGCCAGCAATGCATTTCTTCTCTTTTTTTGCAAGGGCCAAAACTTGCTTTTTTAATCAAAAGGGCGTTTCTTGGTTGTCTGTTGACTCATGATCTAAGCATCTGAGCCACTCTAAATGGTCATCTCCGCATAGCCACTCAACATGAGGTTTTCCGCACCTGTCCAAAGGCTCAACCCGAACAAAATGCCGACCGTCCGATGTTTTATACAAAATAGCCTTGAAATCGCCGAAGTCGCTGATGCCTTCCGCTATTTTTTCCATTCTGTTAAGCCCGCTTATGAGAAAAGTATTGCTTGGTTCGAATTTAAAACTAACCCAAATTCACTGCAAAAGCATAAAAAAAAGAGCCTTCGGGTTTGAAAACGCCAAGTCTGAACGGAACAGCAACAACTAACCAAAATTCGGTTGCTCATGTTTGGATTTCACAAAAAAGTTCTTAGCAAACCAACATGCACAGCACCTCTGGAAGAATTTTTTGCTATATGTTTAAAATATTTAGTTCAATTTAAACACGGCTTACAAAAGGACTTAGCATATAACGGAAGCAGGCGAGCCCAAGCATGAAACACTTAACCCGAAAGCTGAGAATAATTGTTCATGCTTTAGGTCCTCAAATCTGCGTAAGCTTTTCTGCTCTATGCTTTTTGTTGTATAAGACTTTCACGGTCAATTGCCGAAAGCACAGCTGCGGCTGTCCAAAGCTGTCCCTCGCTTCCTCTTGGCGCTCCAGTCGTTGGATCGTAGAACTCGTTGAAACCCTTTCGTTCAATCATCAGGTTAATCGCCGCTTCGGCTTCGCTGGTGGCTTGCATTTTTCTTAGCGCATCAATCACTCTTATCTCGACAAACGGCCATATCGCAGAGTTCTGATACCTGTCATATTTGTTTCTCAGAAAAGCGCCGTTCGCTACGCGACACATAAGATACCATGTTGCCAGTAGCTTTGCTCGGTTGAATTCGTAGTCTGGCGTGATGTTCCTGTAACCGAAGGGTGTTTTTGCAGCATTAAAACCCTTGAGAATGCCCTCGGCGGCTTCTTCCGAAGCGGTGCCGTTGAGGATGGCTAACGCGTTTCCGAGGCTGTCAAAGTTGTGATCTTGCTTCAGTTCGCCGTCTTCCCAGTAAACGGTGTCGGGATAGAAGCTCAAGTTCTTTGAGTAAAAGAACTTGTTTACATTCTCCTTGACTAAATTTGCGGCTGTTAAGTTCCCGAGCAATTCGTACATGTCGACAAGGAGCATCTGGTTCGCAAGAAGGCACTTCCCTCGGTAGTTGGGCATCACATCCCTCCAGTCCATGCCCGGGACAAGCTTGTGCTCATCCAGTTTGCTCTCGATGAATGTGATGCATGTTTTCACGGCCTCCTCATTTTCTTTGAAAAACTGGTTGCCTGCGAATTCGGCGTGTTTGCGCATTCCTATGACAAACAAGATTTCTGTGTCGGATGGGCAGGGTTGATACCTTTGACGAATCAATTTGCTGAGGCTGAAGTCGATCACTGTCGGCATTTGACCGTTCCTGAGCTGCAGCTTTATGAATTCCGATAGGTGGTTTTCGACATTCTTTCGGTATCCGAGCTTTAGCAGTGCATCCTCCGAGTAGACTAGGTCTCTTAGCCATAGGGAGCGATAGCGTTTTGTGCTGGCGTAGAAGCCATTCTCCATCTTGCACCCCTCGATTACCTCTCTAGCCTTCTCTTCCTTTTCCAAAAGCATTCCGGACATGTAGCCCTCAGGACTGCTCAATCGTTTCCCCTGTTACCAATTAGTTTTCAAGTATAAAAATTCCTGCAAAATCAGTTTTGATTGGTCCAAAAATTTGTTCTAACATATTTATAATGTCACTTCTGTTTGCTTGCAAACCCTCGACTTGAACCCCTTTTAAGATCATTGGATTTACAAATTGAAAGTTGAAGCAACCACAGTGAGGAAAGAGAAAGAAAGCTCGTTTGTTCTGATTAAGTTAGTGACTAGCAATTAGAGTGTTAAGTTGACCATTGATATTTTGACTAGTTACATCAATGTTATATAGTGCAATTAACATGACATATAGTGTGAAATAGATGCCTAAGCTAGAAAAAGTTAGCAATAGAAAAATAGTGGCAAAAGCCACGCCGGTAAGAGAAATACCTCAAGGACGGAAGCTCGCCAAGATTCCCGAGTACGACGCAGTTTTCAAGGAAATTATTGAAAGTCCCGAGAAAATGTTTAAGGTTGAAGTCGAGGGAAAAACGGTAAAAACCCTGTACGCTCCTTTCTCATTCAGAGTAAGGTCATACAACAAAAAACCAGACAGAAAATTTAACATAGCCCTTAAAGTCCGCAACAAAGAAATTTACATCGTCAAGTCAGAAAAGAAGGAATAGAACAGCAAACTTCAATCCTTTCGAAGGATATCCTTATCTGCACAACAGCAAGTAATACGTTAGGAATTCAATTTCTTTTGAATCCTAATAAACCAAGATTAATGGGGGACGATAAAGACAATGTCTGAACATAAACCTGAATGGCCAGAACCAGGCGACCTAGTAATGGCCACCATAGAGAGCGTCATGGATTACGGGGCCTACGCTAACCTGGACGAATACAACAAACGAGGGTTTCTTCACATCTCCGAAATCTCAAGCGCCCGAGTAAGAAACCTTCATGATTTCATAAGGGAAAAACAAAAAATAGTCCTTAAGGTTCTCCGAGTAGACATAGAAAAAGGACATATCGATTTATCCTTAAGACGTGTTACAAAACGCGAAAGAATCGAAAAAGTCAAAGCTTGGAAAAAGGACCGCAAAGGAGAAGTTCTCCTGCGGGCAGTGGCAGATCAAGTAGGCTTACCCATAGAGACCGTGTACGAGAAAGCAGGTCCTATAATTGAAGAAGCGGATGGCTTGTACGAGAGTTTTGAAACAGCCTTAAAGGAAGGTCCAGAAGCACTAACCAAATTGGGCATACCTGAAGACATGGCCAAAGCCTTCGCCAAAATTGCAGAAGAACGCATTCACATAAAAATGGTCAACGTCAAGGGAGTTCTTGAAATTCGCTGCATGAAACCGAACGGCGTAAAATGTATCCAACAAGCGTTTGCAGACGCCAAAAAAGCGCAAAAAAGCCGAAGCTCCAAAATTGAATTTGCTGTAATCGCAGCGCCTAGGTATAGCGTGGACGTTTCAGCGGACAACTGGAAAAGTGCTGAAGACCTCCTTGACGAAGTAAGCCAAGCCGTAATCGATAACATTACTAAAGCAGGCGGGCAAGGCTCTTTTAAGAGAGAGAAACAACGCCGGTAAACCTGAAAGGCGATATCCCTAAAAAGCGAAAAAACAAAAGGTTACTTAAATAGTACTGTTTGGATGCTTTTCCATCCAGTCTATTGCGAAGGCTTCAGCCTTAGCCTTAGTGCTGAAGGCAGGGGAAATTTTTTTGCCCTCTTTTGCATCTGTTTGCTGTCCAGCGAATAGGAGTACCTCATAGTTTTCGCTGAATTCTTTCTTTAAAACAATCAAAGTTTGCCCTGTATTTTCGTTAACACAACCGCCTTGATTGCTCATCCTTCTCCAGCCTTTAATTAACCTCATTCTCTCAATTCCGCATTGTAACGTAAAATGGGGAATGACTGTTTTGCGACTATCTTCGCCTTGCCCAAGCCTGCTTTGGCTCAAAATTATAGCTTGTACTTGTTCTTGCAGGCTGCGTGGTTGCGCGTTTAGCAAAGCATGCTTTGCAGTAAACTGGCTTGCCTGGAGTAGGCTCGAACGGCACCATTGCGGTTTGATTGCACACTGTACATTTTGCTTCGTGAAGTGTTCTTTGCACATTTTTCACCTCATTCGTCTAATTTTATGGACATGAGAAGCATAAGCTTTGGCACCGCTTACTAAGGCTAAGCTTTTTCGCCTTTTTTCTTGTTATCTGAAAATGTTTTTGCTTTAACTTTCTTTCTATATACACAGTTTAGCCGTACAGAAGACTTGCATCTTCGACAGTTTTTAACTAGACCTGCTCTTAACATACACAAAGCTATTTACCTCTCTCTTTTTTTGAAAAGAATCAGTTACTCAAACAGGATTATCCCAGAAGGATAAAAGAAACTCTTCGACTTACGGAGTGAGCTTGCGCACTTATAAACGCATGGATAAGAAAAGACGATTTTAAAGAATAAACTTCTATTTATCGCCTTTTTGAAAAATCGTGTTCAATGGTTACTAGTTATCCCACATAGATAGGCTGGATGGCTTGAGGGCATTTGTCGAAATGAAATAACGCTCGCTGTCTAGTAAAAGACTTAGTTTTTTTTGATCGACAAAATTTTTTATAAACGAAAGATCGTTGCTGTTGACTAAATTTTCGTCAATGCTTAAAATAATCCCGTCATTCATGGTATCAAGCATCTTTACGTCTAAACCACAAGTTGTTCCAATTTCTCTTTTAAAGACCATAGCCTCAAACATTTTCAAAGGCGCCCACACCCATCCAAATTTATCGCTCACCCTTCAGCCAAAAATATTTGGACAAGTGGTTCAAAACTTGGTTGTCATTATATTAGTAAGGGCGCACTTAAAGCCTTATGGGAGAAAAAAACGGGAAAACAACACGATTTTTCTTTCCGCAATGTTGTAATTCGATGTTTTTCCAGCACGCCCCCGGGTGCGGAGTAAAAAAGGCGACACTCTCCATATGGGGTTCTGAAAAAAGAAACTTCGGGGAAACGCCATTTCCTCGGTGACTAGCCTATATACTCGATTGTGCATTAACCATGGTTGCGGGGATTTTTCAAGAAAGAGGAGACTTGCGGCATGGAAAAACCTCTTTTCCAAGAGATTTTCTAGCAAATTGAGGGGAAAAATTGAACCGAAAAAAATCAACGATAATGGATCAACTTGCCTTTCTTTCCATAAAGCAAGGGATTTATCCTGCAGAACTCCATCAAGCCATGCTTGTAGCAAGAGAAAAAGGAAAAACGACTTGTCAAAATCTAACAGTTGAATACCGGGGTAGCCTAAAAGACGAAGCCATTTTTCTAATTACAAAAGAGACCAAAGTAATTGTGCAGTTTCGAGTAGAAGAAGAACTTCTGAGAAAAAACATTAGCTTCGAAAACTGGGTGTACACGGACGAAATACGAAAACAAATGAATAGACAAGTTGCACCCAAATTATCCATGATGGTTCAAGACCTCCGACATGGAATGAAAAAAGTTAACCTGGAAGCTAAAGTTCTTGAAACGGCAAAGCCCTCAGTCGTCCAAACACGGTATGGAAACAGCGCGAGAGTGACCAACGCTTGGATAGCGGATAAGACAGGAAAAATTAAGCTTTGCCTTTGGAATGAACAAGCAGATCTCCTCACAGTGGGTGATACTGTGCAGATTAAGGGCGCTTCAGTTTCTACATTTAAAGGTGAAAGACAGTTGCGTCTGGGGAAAACCGCGATAGTCAACGTGGTGCAAAGCCCGCTCGCAGCATAAACGTCCCTCACAGTTAAAAAAAGTTTTACGCTTACGCTGCCCCTTTTGAATTGTCTATTCTGAAGGTTCATTCCCTTGCAGGCTAAGAGGCAGACCGGGTGGCAAAGCAGAATGCTGGAAAACAACATACCTGAATTGACGGGTGAAAGACGTGAAGAAACTGTGAAGTTTTATTGAGGCGTCTAGACTTTTAATTTGGGGAGTTTCTTGGTTGCCCATTCAGTTTTGGTGGAGTAAATTTCACGCAGTTTCGGAGTGGTGTGTGTGGTCCATTCTTTAGTGTTTGCACGCCTTTGGGCTCGACCAGACGAGTTATTTCGTTTAGGCTGTCCTTTTCTTTTGGATTTATAATTCTCAGGGTTCATATTGATCTGCTAGTTCAAAGCTTGACATCAAGCATATAGGAGTTTGCCTTGCCTTTTTGATTTAGGTCGCTCGTAAGAAATGAAGAAGCAAACGCTGTCTATCGGCAAGCTTTGGTTTGAGCTGATTGAAAAAGTCTATCGCGCTCTTACTGGGAAAACCCAGTCTGCCCAACTGCGTAAATCCCATGAAAGCACAAGAGAAGGCTCCACGTAACAATGAAGATTGCATTTTACACAGTCACACATTGATTCCCAATCAAAACTTGAAGTTGACGCTTTAATGGTGCGCTCAAAAACAGAAACGCTCGTTTCGTACTGATTATGAACGTAACAAGGCAGAACCAATCGGCCATCTGTACCAATATTGATGATCGACCAGGGTTTGCATTTCCAGTTCTTTTCTTTAGCTATCACTCTGAAATAATCGGTTGAATTCATAATAGGATAGCCTTTTCTCTTTAATTCAATAAGCTGTTTAGCAACCTTTTTGATTTCATCGGCTTTGGGTGCAGACTCAGCAATGTTATAGTATTCATGAGCTACAGACAACACTATTTTTACACCTAAATCCCTTGCCAATTCCACCGTATCTTCTACTTCATGGATGTTATCCGCCATCATGGTCGTATTGATTGTTACAGAAACCTTACTTTTCGCTGCAGTTATACCCTCAAGCGCTCTTTTGAAACAGCCATCCACACCTCTTATCAGATCATGAGTTTTCTCCAGACCATCCAATGAAACAAAAAGGATACCGTTGATGTAGGGTGCTATTTCATCTATCCTTGATTTGAGAAGCGTGCCATTGGTGATAAGGCTTGTATGCAGAGGCAGAGAACGAGAGTAAGCCAGAATTTCAGGCAGGTCTTTTCTCAAAAGCGGCTCTCCACCTTCAAACCCGACAGCGCAGACACCTGAATCGTAAATTTGCCTTAGAATTTCCTTTTCTTTTCGGGTGCTTAAATTTTCGCTGGGTCTTTTCCAGAAGGGGCACATTTTGCACTTAAGGTTACAGTTATAAGTTAACTTATGTCCAGCAAATAATGGCGCTTTTCCTCCGAACGAGTTTAAAACTAATCCACGATATAGCCTGAGACCAATCCTTAATGTTTCTTGATACTGGTCTGATTTATTTTTCAAAATTTCAACCTTAACAAATAACCCGTAGAACTTCTAATAAATAATGAAGCATAAAAGTGTTTTTACCCTTGAATCAGATGGCACCAATCAAATTGCATCATGAACTCTTCGCATTAAAAAAGTAAAAGAAGCTGTCCGTTAAGTTTTCAAAAAATAGTACACTCTGAGATAATTCTATACCGTATTTAACGTTTGATGACAAGCATGTGCCCTTTATGATTGACCATCCTGTGGATTCTTTAGTCTTCAGGAGTATGAAAACGCGCTGGACATATCCTGCACTTATAAGTTTCCATTAATACATTTCTATAATCTAGCATTAAATTTCACCTTTCGCTTCAATTTCTGATGATTGCGCTTAAATGCAGCTCAGTTCGCCGAGATCTTTTTCTTCATACATGAAATCTTCTAGGCTCAATTTTCCGTCCTTTATTGTCACTTTATAGTCTGCCTCGCACACTGGGCAACTGACCAATTGGCCATCGCTCAGACCGGTTTTTAAGAATGTGTTTCCGCATTCTTTACATTTTAGGATAATTCTCTTTGCCTCCTTCACATCGTCAGGTAATTGTGATTTCTGAGCCAATCTGACTGGTTTTTCCTATATCGCCAGAAAATGTCTCCTCTAGTTTCACGCTGGAAATCCCAAGGAGAAACCAAAACTATGTCTCCTTCCCTTATCCAAACACGTCTTTTTAGTTTACCTCTGACCCTGCATAACCGTTCCTTCCCATCTTGGCATTTCACCGTGATTCTCTCAGCACCCAGCATTTTTACTGCCACGCCTAAGACATCGTTTGGGGAAGGTAAAACCATACTTTCAAGGTTGCCCTCGTTTGTAATTTTTCTTTTACCCATTTTTCTCATACCCAAGTTTGGCTGCCCAGCCAACTATACTCAGAATAGTCTGGAGAAAAAGCAGTTTGTCTGGTTCGACTCTTCCTCTAAAGAATTCTATTAACTTATTAAATGGTCTTGGGGTCTATATTAGGGTATTTCCATGAAAAAGCCGTTTTATGGCTTAAACTCACGAAAAAATTTAGCATTAAGCTTTTTCTGCTGAAAAAAACAAAATATTTTCTCTTTCGTTGAAAATAACTATTATTTGAGCCTTATTAGTAAGAGGAATGTATTGTAGCCTGAAGAGTTTCTCTTATCCTGTTGGATTCAGCCTAATCGAATAATTGGTTCTTTTCAAGAATGCCAAAAAATCAGCGAGGTAAACGGCTATGTACCTGTTAAGAGCAGGTCTAGTTAAAAATTGCCGTAGATGTAAATCATCAGTTCGGCTTAATTGCACCTACAGAAAGAAAACCAGCAAGAAAAACTAGTAGACGCCACAAAAAAGAAAGAATCGTAAACCCATCCGCTTATTTTTAACGCAGAGCTATTCAGAGCAAAAACTTAGCAGACACACTTAGACAGGACTGAACGCAAGTTGCATATTCCGTACTGTATAGAGACCTATTGGCTTATCCCTGATTTTTTTTGAAGGCATTCTGGGCAGAAATTTTGCTTGTACTTTCTGAATTTTCGGGCTTGGAAGGTTTTTTTGCATCCGCTGCACTTGATAAGGTTAATGCGCTTGGGATCAATCAGATTTAGCCTTCGCTCTATTTCCGCCTTAACATCAACATCGCTCTCAGTCTTAAGTGCCTCTCTTAACAGTCTCATGGCTAACTCTAAGCTTTCATCTCCAAAAAGCTCCCCGAACACGTTTCCAATTTTTCCTTTTCCTTGATCTACTTTTAACGGTAGCATGCAAACGAAGTTGGAAGGATAACTTTTGGACCTGCTGAAATCGACAACTGCAAAGCGATAGGTCTTCGTTAAGTTGTTGTCTATCTGGTCTCGCTTAAAAACTTGCAACCTGCAATCCATTATAACCAACACGTTAAGAGGAATTGAAGTTGTAGACTCAGCCTAATATCTGTATCCTATTCTTCTGCATTACTTATCGTTCCACCAAGTATTTTGTCAATTTATCGAAGGCTTATTTACAGTTAAAGGCTAAAACATTTGAAAAAAATGGAGTCGGGAAGGGGATGGAACCCCACTTTACCGGTAAAATCGTTTTTGACCTCATTAAGAATATGTGTCCACCAAACAAAAATAGTTCAAATCCAGCGGCGGCTCAAGCAAAAAGTAGAAACGTCATCCTCGAATGCGCCTCTTTGCACTTTCTAAAAGAGATAAGCCTTCGTGCTCCGAACCTGCCCAAATCGAATTCCGCTCAAGAGTTGCTAATGCTCCAAGCGTGCGATATGTTAGTTCAGTTATCAAAAAAAGCAATAGAGTAAACGCGACGTTACGAAAAAATCTGCCCTATTAGCTATCTCCGAATCGCGCCACGTCGGAAAGTTAGCCTTACGTTGGGTGGCAGGGTTTTCCTTTGTCCCAGTAGTAAAGGAAGAGTTCCCTTGCCCAGTTCACGAACATTTGGTCTTTGCTGCGGAAAGCAGCGTAGTCCATTCTTCCTTCGGTTGAAGGGAAACATATTCCAGCTTCTTTTTCCGTGCAAACTATTGTTATTGGGAAGTCGGTGAGAGTTCTCTTTTCAACGTATGGAGCTTCTCCAGGATGATTGAAGTTGGGAAGCAAATACTCGTAAAACATTAACCTGAATTTGACCCCTTTAGAGATTTGTCCTGGCATCATTGGACTGATCGATTCTAAGGTCTCTTCACCCATCAGCCACGCGTATTTCTCAGCTTCGTTAACGATGTGGCCTGCTCTGTTTATGTTTTCAATCGTGTCCATGCACAGTGTGCTCTCCGAGAGTTCGCCTATCCTGTTAACAAACTGGTATGGAAGTCGCCAAACATCGTGATTTAGAAAGTACTCTTTATGCTTGAAGGTAAATTCGATTGATTGAAGAAGTCGCAGAGTTAATTTACCGTAGTTTGTAATTGTGTATGTTCCATCAGGGAGTCTCTGAACTATGAGTGATTCAGTTAGGTGTTGTAGCTGTCTGAAAGTTTCAGTGGCTGTTAGATCCAATTTTCCGCCTAACTCGTTGTTTTTGAGATTTTGTTCTTTTAGCTCGCGTATTATGCCGAGCCTGCTTTCACTTGCAAGATCAAAAAACAGTTTTTCTATTCCTTCGACTTTTTCCATGTTCCCTCACCGATGTTAACGCATACACATTGTTGTATACGGGTACACATGCTCGTCAAATAAGGCTAATGGGTATTAGCGACCTATTTGCATTTTGAAGGAAACGAAAATGGCGAATGAAAACAAACCGATGGAAAAAGAGCGGTCTTTCTCCATTGAACTAAAATCAAAAGTCAACCTCAAGAACGTAACACTAAACAACGATTCTCGAGAAAACGCCGTCATCGAAGGAACGATAGGCAAACTGGAACACGCCAATTTCGTCGAGGACTCAGTTTTAGAAGTCTTGGGCAGAAAAGGCGTTTTGAGAATTGACATTAGCGAAAACGAAATCAAAAGAAAAGGAGTGAATGCTCCAGCTAATAAAATACAAAAGGAGGCGAAATAAACATTGGAGAGAATGTTGGTGGTAGTTTTTGAAAACGAGCTGAAAGCGTATGATGGGTCTAAGGCGCTGAAGGCACTTGATTCTGAAGGAAGCATTTCCGTTCACGCCGAAGCAGTGATAAAGAAAAATGATGACGGCACGATCACCGTTAAGCAGGAGGGAGACGATTTTCCGATTCGTACGGTCGGCGGCGCCGCAGTCGGCTCTCTCATCGGACTTCTGGGAGGACCAATCGGCGTGGCTGTAGGAGCTGTAGGCGGAACTCTCGCTGGGGGCGCCTGGGACATAAACCGTGCCGGAGTCGATAAGGATTTCCTTGCTGATGTATCAGCCAAGCTTACACCTGGAAAATGGGCGATAGTTTCAGAAATTAGCGAAGATTGGGTTACTCCTGTTGATACCAGTATAGGAAGGCTTGGCGGCACCGTTTTTCGCGTAGCCAGGTCAAATGTTGTACACGAACAGTACGCCAAAGATATCGCTGCCATTAAAGCAGAGATTGCTCAGTTGAAGGCAAAACAAGCTAAATCGCGGGCGGACCAAAAAACAAAGCTTCAGACCAAGATTGACGATTTGAATAAGAAGCGACAGGCAAAGTTAGAGCAAGCTAAGCAGGCGTCGAAGCAGCGGAAAAAAGAAACCAAAGTCAAAGTGGAAGCTTTAGAAGAGAAAGCGGCAAAAGCGAAGGGTGAAGCAAAGGCGGCCATTGAAAAACGGATTGACCACATTAAAGAGACAGAGCAAGACTCCGCAGAAGACTTCGACAAGTGGCTGAAGGGGGAAGAGCCTTGAATGCGTTTAAGCGATCGAGTTGGCTTCGTGGCTTAGCACACATACTCATGTACATCGACACCAAGGGAGGTGAAATAAAGTTTGATTGATATGGTCGTGCTTGCTTTTGATGGTGAAGATGGAGCAGACATGGGAAGGGAGAAGCTCGAGGAACTGAATGATGAGTACGTGCTTAACCTCGTTGATGCAGTTGAAGTTGTCAGGCATAAAAATGGCAAGATTAAGATAAAGGACATTCGCAGCTTAACAGGCATTGGAGCAATAGGCGGAGCTTTCTGGGGAACACTCTTTGGTCTTCTGTTCTTCGTGCCAGCCCTCGGATTGGCGGTCGGAGCAGTTTCAGGTGCTATTGCAGGCCACTTTTCGCACTTGGGTGTTAGCTCAGATTATTTGAAGCAGATCGAAACTTCCGTAGTACCGGGAACCTCAGCCCTTGCGATCCTAGCCGCAAACGTTACCGTTGACAAGGTAGTTCAGGCACTCAGCCCGCTTCATCCGAAAGTTATTCGCAGTTCACTATCAACTGAACAAGAAGCAAAACTAAAAGAAGCCTTCGGCTCAATCACCAAGTAATGCGACCCATAAAATCTGTAGACCAAGAAAAGTCTCTTGGTTCCCCTTTTCTTTGTAGTTAAACCTGATAAGATATCGAGATCGGAGTGATCTATATGCGGATAAGAGTTTCAAACCAAACCAAAATAATCAATACGTATATTCAGAAAGTGTATCTCTGGATGTTCATAGGTTTAATAATAACCAGCGTTACTGCGTACTTTGTCTCGCAGGATCCAGACCTGTACAATGTGATATTGGGCAACGATTTTGTTTTCTACGGGTTATTAATCGCGCAGTTCGTAGCAATCGTCAGCATAGCGGCTTTTATAAGGAGAATACCTGATAATCTTGCGGAAATAACATTTGGACTGTACTGCTTCCTCACGGGGCTCACCCTTTCAGCAATCTTCTTAGCCTTTTCAATAACTTCCATCGCCTCTGCAGTCTTGATTGCGGCGGCCATGTTCGGTTTCATGAGCCTTTATGGGTACGTAACAAAAACAGATCTTACTTCACTAGGCAACATTGCGATAATGGCTTTATTCGGAATTATTCTAGCATTAATCGTCAACTTATTTATTGGAAATTCGGTTCTTGACACGATACTCAGTATTCTGGGTGTTATCGTTTTTTCGGGTCTTACAGCCTATGACACGCAAAACACCAAGAATACTTTGATGTATGGTGATGGAGATCTCATAAAGAAAGAAATACTTGGCGCTCTCAATCTCTACTTGGATTTCGTGAACATTTTCTTGGATCTGATTAAATTATTAGGAAAAAGGAGAGACGACTAAATGCTTTCTCAAGAGGAAGCATTCTGCTTAAAGTTGAGGAATAAGAAAACATGAAAATAACGGGTTGGGTAATTCTAGCAATTGGCGTGGGGATTGTAGCAGACGGAGTGGGAAGCATTTTGTTACCTGAGAACAATCACGGGTTTTGGTTGGATTTGGAAAGGGGCTTGAGGATAATGGCGGGGCTTGCTTTAGTTGGAATTGCAGTGTTTATGTGAATGGAAAAAAACTGGCAACACTTTTCACGATTCTGGGAACCGTTTAGACCTCAACGTAACTAACAATCTTACTCCCATGGCAGGGAAAATTAGATATCGGTGGTTGAACACGTATTTAATCTTGGGGTACTTTGATATTACAGCTGATTTTGCTAATATCGTTAAAGACGATGCTCTATCGTTGATGGATAGAAGAAAGAGGGGTGAGCGACCGCAGTTTAGCCCCGACGTACTAATTAATCCCCGCAAGTATGCGAGATCTATTGCCATTGATAAAATAATTGCCGATACAAAAGTTTCACGGGACGGCGTCGAATACTACAAGAAAAAAATTGAAGCGAACGAGTCGATTGAACCCATAGTTGTTGTTAAGCATCCTCGCCTAGATGTTTATGCAGTTTTAGATGGTCATCACAGGTATTGGGCGTGTAAGGAGCTAGGCAAAGAAACGGTTGATTGCGCAGTGGCGGAGGACTACTCAAGCGTTATCTTTTATCTGACAGAACGCGGCTATCTTCAGCCAAGCGCCGAGGCAACAGAGCATTTGAGGTTGCCTGCCAAAAAAATGCATGAAAACTTGAAGCAGTTCTTAGAGGATTTCCTTAATCAGGAAAAGATCAAACAGGAGCTAGAAAAGAGGAAAGCCGATTTAGCAGCGCGAAACAAGAGGGTGATTGCAAAACGCAATCACCTTAAGCAAGAATAAAAGTCCAAGAACTTGGGTTTAGCGGAGCCATTAGCCAAATTAGTCGCGCACGCGAGATGGAGGTTATTCAGACGGGCTGCGCCAAATTAACAGCAATACAGTTGACTGCCCGGAACCCCTTCGGCTCAAATCCCCTCGGCCCGGTCATGCCGTGCAATAGAGCCAAAAACAAAAAAATGATGAGGCTATATTTATGGCTATTTTTGATATAAACGTTTTAGTTGAACGCTGCTGGTAAATTGGCGCCGGGGAAGGGATTCGAACCCTTGCGAGCGCGAAGCCCACCGGCTTTCTTGCCTTTCGGTCTTAGCCCTCTTTTTTACAATTCTCGAGGCCGGCGCATTAACCACTCTGCCACCCCGGCGCGCATATAGGGATTGTTTCTGAGGTGTAAAAATGTTTTCCAGTGTTGCTCTACCGCGTCTAAGCTTTTGGGGGTGGGGTAAGGTTGTCTTTGGAGGGTGGTGTCCTTCGATGCGAACGCTTCGGGGCTGGTAAAAATTGGTTTATACATAAAACGCTAATTTTTCGTTTATCGCGCTGGAAAACAATGATAACCCAGCCTTATTTGAGATCTAAACCGAAAAATCACTCCAAACAAGCCTTAACCAAGAGCCGCATTTCCCAGTGCTCATTGCCCAGCGGTTAGTCGTATAAACTTTTGGAATATTCCAAAACTGTTAAGCAGAAACCCTACATTTCCCAACTCACCCAGCCCAAACCTGCAAAAGAATCCAAGCCTAAACCAAAAAAGCAACCCAAAACAAACCCTGAGCAGAAGCCACCTGCCGAGGGAGGGTACCCCATTTTTACATCAAAATTCCAACACAAATATGGGTTAGAAATGCCCGCCGACCGACAGGGAGACCTCATCGCAACATTAAAGTCCCAGGGTAAAGATGGTTTTTAACAAAAAAGCGTAACCGACCGAACTAGCAGGCGATGCGACCGAAAGCTTATTGGGCGGCTTACTTTTTAGTTTCTGACGGTAATGTTTATAACCTCTCCTTCTATTTGCTAAAGGCGCGAAGCGGATAATCTATGGGACATCGTAAAACTCACGCTCCAAAACACGGTTCACTAGCCTACCTGCCGAGAAAACGAGCCAAACGGCCAGTCGCGAGAATCCGATACTGGCCAAAAATAAACTCTGATTCTCCAAGGCTGCTGGGCTTCAGCGCCTACAAGGCAGGCATGACCTACGTCTTCGCCATCGAAGACCGCAAACGCTCACCAAACTTCGGCAAAGAAGTCATGCGAGCAGCAACCATACTTGAAACGCCGCCGATCCTCGTCTGCGGCATCCGAACTTACACAAAAACACCCTACGGCCTCCAAAACATCAGCGAGGCATGGATGAACGACCCGCCGGCAATCCTTGACCGACTGCTGGTCCTCCCGGAAAACTTCGACACCGACGCAATGCTTGAAAAACTCCAGCAAAACCTCGACCAAACAGACGCCGTCAGAGTCATCACCGCAACCCAGCCGACACAGACAAGCCTCTCCAAAAAGAAGCCTGAAACATGCGAGGTTCAAATCGGCGGAGGCACAGTCCAGCAGCAGTTCGAATACGCAAAGCAACTGCTCGGCAAAACCGTCGCGCCTGAAGAAGTCTTCAAAGACGGGCAATACGTGGACATAGCCGGAATCACAACCGGCAAAGGCTTCCAAGGGCCAGTCAAACGCTGGGGCGTAACCATCCTGCAGCACAAAGGACGCAAAACCAAACGCGGCATCGCCACCTTAGGACCATGGAACCCTCACCACCTCATGTACTCAATCCCGAGAGCGGGACAGATGGGCTACCACCAACGCATAGAATTCAACAAACGCATACTTAAAATCGGCAAAGACGGCAAAGAAGTAACCGTCAAAGGCGGATTCATCCGGTACGGCGAAGTAAAAGGACCCTACGTCCTCATAGAAGGAAGCATCCCAGGAACCGAAAAACGCCAAATTCGCCTGCGTTTCCCAGCACGTCCACCCCGAGAAATCCCAGAGGCACCACCACAGGTCACGTACGTTTCGCTGGAGTCACCTCAAGGAAAGTAAGGTTGAAAGTTTATGCCAGAACAAAAAACAGCAAAAGTGTTCGATCTACAAGGCGAATCCGCAGGCAACATCAAGCTTCCACCAATATTCTCTACGCCACTTAGGCCCGACGTGATCAAACGGGCGGTTCTTGCAATACAATCAAGCAGGCTGCAACCGCAAGGCAGAGACCCGATGGCTGGAAAAAGAACCAGCGCAGAATCACGCGGAACAGGCAGCGCCCAGGCAAGGGTTCCCCGCATAAAAGGCGGCAGCGCAAGAGCAGCTTTTGCTCCAAGCACAGTTAAAGGAAGACAGCCTCATCCTCCAAGAGCAGAAAAGAAAATCCTCAAAAGCATACCAAAGAAAGAGGCCAAATTAGCGTTATTTTCAGCGATTGCAGCCACAGCACAAAAAGACACAGTAGCCTCACGTGGACACCGCGTTGAATCTGTTGCAGGCATACCGCTGATAGTTGACGACGCAATCGAGGGCTTAACAAAAGCTAAAGAAGTCGAAGAAGTCTTCAAAAAACTAGGCATCATAAACGATATCGCCCGAGTGCGAGACAGCCGAAAAATCCGAGCAGGCAAAGGCAAGCACAGAGGCAGGAAAATGAAGCAAGCAGTGGGACCGCTGATCGTAGTGGTTGACAATAAAGGCTTAGCCAACGCTGCAAGCAACGTTCCAGGCGTCGAGGTAACGTCAGTCACCAATCTTAACACTGAAATGCTAGCGCCAGGAACTCATCCCGGCCGATTAACGCTTTGGACAAATGGCGCTATTGAAAGCTTGAATAAACTCTACAGTAAAGGAGAAACCGAATAATGGACGTCAACGAAGTTATATTCTACCCGTTAATGACGGAATCCGCGAGTTTAATGGTTGAAAAAGATAACAAGCTGATATTCATAGTCAACTTTAAAGCAGGGAAAAGCGACATAAGAAAAGCCGTTGAAGAACTTTACGAAGTTAAAGTAAGCAAAGTAAACCTGCTTATCACTCCACAAGGCGTGAAAAAGGCTTTCGTGAAGCTAACGCCTGAATTCAAGGCTTCAGACGTCGCAATAAAACTAGGAATACTATAAACTAATTGGAAGCATGACTTATGGGAAAACGAATTCGTGTTCAGAGACGTGGTCGCGGTGGTCAAAACTGGCGGGCTTCAACTCACAAAAGGGTTGCCCCTGCAAAGTACCCAATAATCGCACCTAAAGAATCCTTTGATGCTTCATTGTCAGGCAGAATAGAAGCGCTCATGCATAATCCTGGCAGCGGAGCACCATTGTCGCTAATAAAATTTGACAACGGCTTATCTTGCTACACAGTTACTCCTGAGGGTATTTTCGTTGGGCAACAAATCTTTTACGGGGGAAAAGCTTCAGCCGAAATAGGCAACATTCTTCCGTTAGGAAAAGTGCCTGAAGGAACCATAGTTTGCGATCTAGAACTCCGCCCAGGTGACGGTGGAAAAATGGCGAAGGCTTCAGGTGCTTACGCCACCGTGGTGGGTCATACTCCGCAAGGCACGATGATTCGGTTGCCTTCGGGAAGAACAAGGTACGTTGACGATTACTGCTTGGCAACTGTCGGCGTGGTTTCGGCGTCTGGAAGAATCGAGAAGCCGTTCCTTAAGGCAGGCGCGAAATTCCATCTGATGAAGGCTAAAGGTCACAAGTACCCGAGAACTAGCGGACGCAAAATGGTTCCAGCTGTGCACCCATATGGAAGCAGCAAACGAAGCGCTCGCAGATGCACGACAACCTCGCATGGTGCTCCTCCTGGGCAGAAAGTCGGGTTGATTGCTGCGCGTGGTCCGGGACAGAAGAAGAAGCGTGCGATCCGCTGAGGACGGTCATAAGGTTTATAGCGTTTAAAAAGTGTTTAAGGTGAAGATGAAGTATGCCAAAAGAGTTTAGTTACCGTGGGCATAGCCTGAACAGTTTGACAGGTATGTCTATGGACGAGTTCATTAACTTGCTTCCGTCTAGGCAGCGAAGAAGCTTGCAGCGTGGACTTACTCCTGAGCAGCGGATTCTGCTGGAGAAGCTGCGTGAAGCCAAAGAAGCTCAGAAGCAGGGTAAAGAAGTCAACTTGAAAACGCACGTTCGCGACCTTATCATTCTGCCTGAAATGGTCGGCGTCAAGATCCAGATTCACAACGGCAAAGAGTTCGTCGCTGTCGAAGTGAAACCTGAAATGATCGGGCACTACCTCGGCGAATTCGCCATAACCAACAAGCCTGTCCGCCATGGCACCCCAGGAATCGGCGCTTCGCGATCTTCAATGTACGTGCCGCTTAAATAAAAGGGCTTTCTTGGGCTCTTTTTCTTTTGTTTGTTTTTTTGTGTTTTTTTAAGTTGAGACTTTTGTTCTGAGGAAAACATGCGATTTTCCGCTTTGGCGCGACCCATATTTACAATGGAATTTTGATGTAAATAGTAGACCCCCTCCCCCCTACTCGGTCGGCAATCAGGGCTTGTTTTGCGTTGCTTTTTTTGTTTAGGCTTAAAACCTTTAAGATGATTAAGGCGTGTGTGGCGTTGCTCGGGTGATTTTGGGGTTGCATTTTTGGAATATTCCAAAACTCTTCTTTACCAAACTTCAGCGTCTGTGTAGCATCGCCTTTTTGGATTCTGCAGGCTTGCCCGCAGACGTTTAGGAAGGATCAAAAACCCATCTTCAATTACTAACTGCCTTCAAGACGGCTTACTCATTGATGAACAAAATTGAGAAGTACCTATGGAAACACAGGTCCTTCTCGTTCCCAATTGAATTGAAAATTGCAGACGCAGTAGCCAGAAGATCCAAAGGGTTCCTGTAAAGGCGGGTTTCTAATCTCTGTCCTCTTCTGGAAGAATCGAAGCCAATTCTTTTTCCACATCAATGCCGTATGCAACCGCTATCTTGGCAACCTGAACACCGAAAATACCTCTTAACTCGCCAATCGCACTAAGGAATTTCCAACTTGCATAATGCCCCGACTGAAAACCAAACCTTACCACTTCTCCATGAGGGTCGCCCACAGCTCCAAGAAATTTTCTGCAGGCAGCCCTCATAGCTCTCAAAGAATTAGATAGCTCAGTCTTTTCAGGTGTTTCTGCTATCCTCGCGGTTAAGAATTCTCTCATCTGCAAAACTGACTGAACGCAATGGTCAGGACATTCCATTTCGCAAGGAACATACAAAACCCTTCTGTCTTCTAGAAAAACAATTACTTGCCGAGCAATGTCTCTCTCGGTATGGTCAGGATTCCAAGAAACCCCAAAAATAGGTGTGCTTATCCCTGTTATTCTCTTAATTATTTCCTTAAACTTCATGATATCAGGTTAGCACTCTTTAACTAAATAAATTTGCCTGGTATTCAACAGTTATGCTTTTTTACGAAGTTCTCCTACGGCTTAGGATAAGAAAATAGAAAGAAAGGTTCCTGTTATTTGGACTAGTATTTCGTTTAGTTTTTCTCGACTAAGTCTATCTGCCAACCACATGCTTTAGTGCGTTCACATTTTAAAATGTAAGTTGACCCTACTTTTTCAACATGGAAACGTGTTGAATAGCTACATTTCGGACACTTGAAAGACATACTCTCACCTCTTTGTTCCATCCTTAAGCGACTCTTCGATTGAATTCCAACGATCAAGATATTTTGAATAATCGGTTAAACCATCCCTTTTATCAAAAACCTTCTTTTCTCGGAAATTGAAATAAAAGCTATAGATGCCTTTCTCTCCAGAATTCTTATCCTTCACAAGCTTCTTTAAGTCGTCCGTTGGAACAATTACAAATTTGTTTTCGAAAGAAGCCATTTTGTGCTCATCAAATCGGGGAAGGTATGTTAGGAAGATATAAAAATCCACATTCTCCTTTTCCAGTTTCCTCTTATGAATCTGGTGCCAACTATGACCTATCGACCCTCTCAACATTCTCTGTGTAAAATACCTGCTTTCCTTAACTTGAACTGAAACATGATTGCATCCCTTCATAACAAGCAAATCTGTGCCTATGTCATGCAGTGGAAAATAGATTTCAGCACCTTTAACGTGCTCCAATATAGCTTCAGCGGTTAAAACCTCACCGCATTCTAGAGACCACATATTTCTGATTGGCATCCTTTCAGTATTCCCTTTTTTTGCTTTTAAGACTTTTTCGTATTTTTACGTGGCTTTAGAGTCATTTATTAAAAACCGTTATAAAGCGTCAATCCGAGATGTTATAATATGCCCAAATATGAGATCCATCAACGAACCGTTACATTAGTGAGCGATTTTAACAAAGCGTGGGAATTTGTGAATGGTAAAGGCGAACTCGCTTTAAGAACAGAGAAGAATAGGAACCATTTATTGTAAAAGCAAGCGTCGCTAAAAGCGGAAAACATGAAGGTGAATGAGTTTTACGTTTTCTCAATGAAAGAAACCAGAAGGGCTTCTGCATATGTCTTTAAGTGCTGTTGAGGTTATCATACGAATTACTACGGAGAAGGAACAAGAATAGGAATATATTGCGAAGCATTGGATAAGTATATTACAACTTTATAATTACCGCCCATAACCAATAGCATCTTTTATTTTAGGTAATTAAACCTCAAAAAACCTAGCAGCTAGCTATCAACAATAAGAACACAAGGATTGAAATGAACATAGAAACAACCCAAGACTGCAAAAATCCTAACCCGTGAAGCGGGTTACAACCAACACACCAGCCCAAATTTTGACCCACAGCAACAGAAGAACGCCCACAACAACATAAGTGATTCCACGGCAATAGAAGAGTGGAAAAACCAGCTCGCAAACAGAGCCACAGCAACGAAACTCCGATATCTAAGAATTCTTCACAGAATTCTGCCAATTCTTGAACACAACCCCCGACAAACTTTTAGAGAAACGAATGAAAGATACAATAAACCCGAACCCAAAAATCCAAAGAACAATAGAAACACAATTCCTCGGATACATCAACAAAAAGAAACAAGATGGCTACTCGGCATCAACACAACAACTCATTTTCGCAGCCATACGCTCATTCTTTGAATGCCACTACTACCCACTCAAAATGAGAAGAAACGACTACCCACAGGGAGACTGCATAGGCGCAAAAAGAGCAACAAGAGAAGTTATACGCAAACTCTTCACAGACAACAAGATGAAAAATTGGACAATGTATAGAGCAGTAATACACGCATTGAGCGACACAGGACACAATGGATGGAACAAGACTGTACATTAGGCAAAACCAATGAAAAAACCCGAAAAATACCAACCGAAAAGAATGTTAAAATTTGATCAAAGTGAAAATGGTATATTCGTTAAACCAGTCAGTTATTAACTTTATAACTCGAGCATGCGCGTGCCTGGAAGTCACTTATATTAATATTCAGCTTTCGGTAAACCAGAAAACATGCAATGCTATTTAAACTCAAACTGTACAATAAGACTTAGGGCGTTTCAATCCATGAAAATAGTTGATTTGGAGATAAGGAACTTCAAAAGTTACAAAGAACTGAAATTGAAATTCGGTGATGTTAACTTATTGATCGGTCCAAATGCAAGTGGGAAATCAAACCTTGTGAGCGTCTTCAAATTCCTAAACGACATCTGTATTTTGGGCTTGGAGGATGCGGTATCACTTCAAGGCGGAATAGACTGGATAAGAAATGTAAATCTAAGCAAAGAAGAGCCTATAGAAGTTAAACTACATTTGACAGATGATAGCTTATTGGATATTCCAACGACAAAAGATGCAAAAAAATCCTTCAATCTTGGTGACATATACTACCAATTTAAGATAAGCATCAATAAAAGGACAAATACGTATCAAGTCATTGAAGAATCGCTACATAATTCACTTAACCTCTTTTTATTTACGAAAAAAAGCAAAGAACCATCAGCAACCGCTGGCGCTAAAATAATAATTGAACGAAAAAAGGGAAACCGATTTGTGTCAAAGCTTGATGATCCAACAAACTTCCTAAAAGACTTAGAGAGAGCTTATTTGATTCCAAAGGCACCCTTTCAATTTGAACCCCCTTCACCATCATTGCTAAAGCGTTCTAACCAAGACCTTGTGATTTTGAGGGAGTATACCAGCACTTTCTCTTCGTACCTTCTCTACTTGTTCTTAAGAGACATGCAGTTTTTCGATATTGACCCCAAGCTTGCGAGATACTCATATTCTATTACTGGCAAAAATGAACTCGAACCCGATGGGCATAATCTTGCTCTTGTCTTGAGCAAACTGTTGAAGAACAAACAACGAAAGGAAACACTTCAATCGATAATCAGAGATCTGCTACCTTTTGTTAAAGGGTATTCGGTCAAGCAGATGGCTGATAAATCTCTTGTTACTTATCTAAATGAAGAGTATTGCGCTAAAAAACCAATCCCAGCAACTTTCACATCTGATGGAACCATATATTTAACTGCGCTATTAGTTGCACTTTTGTCAAGGAGAAAAGGGGATTTCTTAGTTGTTGTTGAGGAACCAGAGAGAAACATACATCCTTTTCTAATTTCAAAAATGGTGACTATTCTTAAAGACATCGCGAAAACCAATGGGAGACAACTAGTTCTTACGACGCACAGCCCTCAATTTGTTAAAAACATGAACGTAGATGAAATAATTCTCGTCACTAGGGATGGCTGTTTTTCAAAGGCAATGCACCCATCAGACTCTGAAGAAGTAATGCGTTTCCTAAAGAAAGACATTGGTATCGATGAGTTGTACTCGGAGAATCTTTTAAGGTGAAAGCAATGCGTGAGCGCGCTTACATCCTGCTTGAGGGCGATAATGACATTAGGTTTTACAGCTCCATTTTGTATCCATTGTTAAGCATGAAATATCGGATAATTCATCCTTGGAGATATCAAAAGGTCAAAAAGGAGATTACCTCGAAATTTATTGACACGGCACACTCCGAGGGAACTTGTTTATTTCTTCACGATTTTGATAACGTAAGATGTTTCAGAGAAGCCAAAAGTGTGCTTAGAAAAACATGGATTCAGTTATTAGACGAAGAGATACATGTGGTTGTCATAGAAATTGAAAGTTGGTACCTTGCTGGTCTCAGTCCTCGCAGTGCAGCAAAAATTGGCATATCCGAGGAAGACTTTCCACAAACTAATGATGTTACTAAAGGAGTTTTTCTCAGTCTAAAACCAACGAATATGACGGAGACAGAATATTACCAATTGTTCTTGCTACACTTTGACCTTGTCAAAGCAAGGCAACGGAACAGGTCTCTTGATAGGTTCTTGAGGCAATGTATTGACAATGCCTGACCTCAAACTATGGCAAGACTTCGAGCGCGCGCTTCCTTCACCTATGCTGCGCTCCCGCTTGCGTGCTCGCTCCGCTCTTGCCTAATGTTAATAAATGCGCAAAAGCCATACGGCATTCTAGCCCTTCCAACGCTTTGAAATGAAAAAGCCTTCTTTGTTCACCTCGTTAATGAAGTCGTTACGCATTGACTCGGGGAGCAAAGGACACATACCTGGTTGGAAATCGCCCCTTTCTTCTTGCCCCTCAGTGGTCTTATCGAACACACAAAACTTATTGCCAGCCCGATTTAAGTTCTCACAAGGTTTTTCGTTTTTTGTCTTTTTCTGAAATCAAGTTCTTTTATCACTTGCAAGTGGGTTGAAGATTTTCGATGAAGTTTTTTAATTTTGGGAAAAACCTTTATGAGGTACCTCTACAGGTATACTATATGCGAAAAAAGATGGTGCTTTATGAGCGTTATGGTCAAAAAGCATGTTAACCTGCCCATAGGGCTGGATTCTTTATTGAAAAAATACATAGAAAGCGGATGTTTTGCAAGCGAAGCGGAGGCAATTCGAACCGCAGTTACCCTGTTATTTGCCGGGCAACAGAGAATTTCGCCAATGGCAGATTATCGGCTTCTTAATGAAATCTCCAAGTATATAGCTGTTGCAAACGAAAGAACCCAAGAATATCAATTGGTTCCTGCAATTGAGCAGTTGAAAATAGCTTCAGACATAATAACGCTAAGAATGTCTATTGCTCTAGTCAATGATGAAGATGAGGCATTTATTGACAGTATCAGGGCACTAAACATTGTTTTTGTTGATTGCCTATCTGCTTTAAGGAAACTTGCAGGAGAAACATGCAGCGAAACCGAATTGGAGAAGGCGTTTAAGGAATTTGAATTAATTGAAAACCTGAATTTCTTAACCGAAGCTTACAAAGGGCTTGCTGACGCTAAGAAAAAGGAGGCAAAAACAGCTGTCACTAGAGCAAAACGCAGCTCCGACTATCTACTTCAACCCCAATAGTAAACCAGTGGTCTTTTTCGAAAAAGGAAAACAAGACATTGATTACTGGTATTATTGGTCGGAGACCCCGTTACTCAAGGAGGATTATGAGCCAGTCAGATTAGAGAACGCTGCCACTGGTTCTACAGATAGAGTTCTTACACGGTGGGGTTGGAATCACAAATACTGGGAAGATTTATTGTTCGTTGATGGCAAAATAGAAGTCGTCTTCATGGGTCCTGGCAAAACACCATTCGTTAGAGAAAATAACGATTACAATCAAATAGTCTTCAAGGCTTACCTGAAAACTCACCCTAATCTTGCCAAGGAGGCAAACAGCAAATGCGTTGCTGGCCATATCCCAGCTCACTACAAAACACCAGGCAAAAAACTTCATTTCCCTGACATAGTTAAAAATTACGGCGGCTGGCCAACTCTACGGTAAGAACAATTTTCAAGCACTCAAAGAACGAAACCCTATCCTGATGCAACAAACCCACAAGTGCGGGTCTCATCGGCCGGATAGGAACGGCTGCTATTGGCTGTAGTCTCTTCCTTCTGGTTTGGTGCTTGGGGGTTTTCCTGTTTCGGAGATCTGTGGCAGCGGGATCGGCGGTGGAATGTTCAGTATTCTGGAGATGAGCACTGACTCGATGAAGACGACGTTTGATATTGATTGGATTATTATTTGCGCTGGAGGCTTCTTTTGCTCGTAGTCCTTTAGCACTTTGTCGGCTTCGCCTTTCTCGCCGGAAGCGTACGCGATTCCTTTGAGGCTCATCTGGGCAATGGACGGGTTAAACGTGATTGAAAGAACAAACGGCACCTCCAAGGATTCATCTGGCTTCTTCTCCATCCCGACAATGTTGATGTTGGTGTTGATTTGGATTGGTGGAAGGGGTTTTCTTATGTCCCAGAAGCGTTCAGCAGAAATGCTTGTTAACACAACGTTCACTCTAAGCATTTAAGGTCACCAGAACCTAATCGTTCAAGCAGGATTTAAAACTGCTTATTTCTGCTTGTACCGTGTGAACCCGCAGTGACCGCAGGTGTACCTGTCATGGTGGTCTGCCATGAAATATCCCGGTCCGCAGCGTTCGCAGGTTGGTCGTGCTTTGGAGACTTTGTCGCCTTCCACCTTGTACATTGCGCGGACTCCTTTTTCCTCTTTGTGCTTCTTTTGCCGTTTTCCTTTCTCAGCTTTTTTCGCTGGCGCTGGCGCGGCGGCTTCTGCAGGGGCTGCTGGCGCCGCTGCCTTTGGCTCTTCTTTCTTTGCTGGTGGCGCTGGCGGTTTTTTTGACATTATGCGGTCGCCTCTTCTTTAGGTTTCTCGGGTGGACTGTTGCGTTTCCTGATGTATTCAGGCTCAACCAGTTTGGCTTGCCCAACTTTCTGGTAGACGTTGGCAACGCCCAGCGTGATGTTTGTTCCTGTTTTTGTGCGCATCTTCTTGATGAAAACCACGTCATCACCGATTTTCATCTCTGCGGCTAAGGCGCTTTTGACCTGTAGCCTCGGAGGCGTCTTCTCTTTTGGACCTTGAATGATGGTGAAGGCCACTTCTTTTCGTTTCAGAAGCGTGTTATCCTTGGTTGATTCTATCTTGATTTGCATAAATGTTCACTTAAGGCGGTAAGTTCATACAGTTTTCTTCTTATTTAGCTTTTCGAGGGGTTTCATGGATTTTAGGAGTTTTTCAGCCTGAGCCTTTTTACGCGACGTAACTTGGACAACGACGATTCCCGTGTAAGGCTGCCCGTAAACGACAACCGCCTTTTTCGGGGCATACAGAACAGCTATCAGCGCAAGTAAATCTTCTTCGCCTTCAACGACGATGTGGGTGTGTTCATTTTTGTCTATGGCATCCTTAACCGCCGCGATAGCTTCTTTGGTTATCGTTCCTTGAGGATTAATGACATGGACCGTTTTTTCGGCTGTCAACGTTTCCTCTAAGGCTTGATTCCTAAGAGATTTGTTGTCAATGATCGAAATCTGCGGGTGAATGCGGTGTTCGTGAAGGTTGCGGGAAACCACGTCCCCGACAGAAATTATCTTTGGCGGTTTCTCCTTTTCGATAAACTCTCGCATTTTACCCATGGTTTCTTCAGGTGAGCCTTGAATCAGGGTGCCGAATGGTTCTTTGAGTTTGACGCGGAGTTTCGGCGTTAAAGTGTATTCTACCGTCATATTTTCAAACCAAGTTGACCCGAAAAGTTTGGGTCTTTAAGGGGGGGGGGTTACCTTGCTGCCGTAAAGGTTGCTTAGCGAACTTTTAGCGCGTATCTGCCTTTCTCTTTTATGTTCATGGCTTTGGCAATGGCTGAAGTTTCAGGGTCGAACATGACGACTAAGCCGCCGTAGTCCTCGCTGAAGCTTGTCGACCTGCATTTGGGGCAAACATTTTCTTTCGTTATGAAATGGCAGTTGGCACATGATTTCTCACTCAATTCCAATTCACTCCTGTTTACGCTGCTTTTTCCTTGCTTTCTGCTTGCTTCTTTTCAGGCTGAGCCCCAAGAGGTTCCTTTAGCCAGTCAAGTTTACCGAGGAATGGCTGCCTGGCTGTCACGCCGATTTTTCCTGAGCTGCCTGCTCGGCCAAGGGAGACTGCGGTTATCCTCACTCGCACTTGATCGCCAGCTTGCAGTTTCCGTTTGGTTTCTTTTCCCAGCAGGACTCCCTGTTTTTCATCGTAAGAAATGTAGTCGTCCATGAGTTGGGAAACGTGGAGCAACGCGTCTACTGGTCCTATTCGCAGGAAAGCTCCGAAGTCCGCGATTTCAACCACGTCGCCTTCGACGATTTCTTGGATTACTGGGTAGAAAGTCAACAGTGAGAATTTCACTTTATGATAGGTTGCGCCGTCGCCTGGAATAATTTTTCCGATGGGGCTGACTTCTATGCTGGTAACGGCGATTACGTATCCTAATTCCTCATCTACAACGCCCTCATACTTCTGTTTAACCTGTTCACGGCCTACCTTTTCAAGAGGGTTCCCGAAAGTTTCTGGAGGAATGCGGATAGTATCCTGAAGAGTTATGAGCTTAAACATGTTATATCAATCCGTCAATCTCTAGGCGCGATTTTTGTCTCACATAAACCACTGGCACACTTATATCTCTTAGCCTACGTCGCAGCTGCCTATCGTTGGTGAACACGGGTGAATTCCAAGCCTTAGCAACTTTAACTATTACGTCGTCTGTTGACAACTTTTCAGAGTTTTCTACCGCAACAAGCCTGCATTTCTCGGCAAGCTTCAACGCGTACATGGCTTCTCTGCGGATTTTAGGCGAATCCTTGGCTGCAAGCAGCTCAAGCTCATGTTTCACGGGTGAAAGCAGGACAAAATCAAGATTTCTGTTCAGCAAGCGCCTGGTTTCCTCAAAAATGTCGATTTTCAACTTGAGCGGGACAAAAAACGCGTTTGAATCCAAAATAACTTTTAACGCTTCGTTTGATTTAGGTGCGTTCGGCACTTTGAAGTGGCTCCTGATTCTTGGAAAGATTGTTTTTTGGTTGCTTAAACGTTTTGTTCTTCCCGTTTCCTTTCGCTTTGCAGGTGCAGTTTAGCCTTGAAGTTACTATGAGTTTAAATACCTTGAGCAAATGAAGTGAGCAGCAATCAGGTGAATGTATGCTTCGCGAGAAATCGTGTGGCGCTGTAGTATTCATTAGAGATGGCGATGACGCAAAATACATTCTTCTGAACTACGCGGCTGGGCATTGGGATTTTGTTAAGGGCAACGTTGAACCCAACGAAAGTGAGAAGCAAACTGTCGTGCGCGAACTGCAAGAGGAAACAAGCATAACGGGGGCGCAGTTCTTAGAGGGGTTCAGGGAGGAGATCGCCTACTTTTACAGGCGGCAAGGCGTAACAATTCATAAGGAAGTCGTGTTTTTTCTGATGGAATCGTACACTGATAAGGTCCAGTTGTCGTTTGAGCACGTCGGCTACGTGTGGCTGGATTACCAGCATGCATTGGAAAAATTGACTTTTAAGAACTCAAAAGACGTGCTGATGAAGGCGCATGACTTTCTAAAGAGACAAGGTCTAACAAAACCTGAAGAGTAAACCGCGCTTACTTCACTATGAGTCCGTGTCCGATGAGTCTCCACCGGGCAGTTATTTTTCTGCTTATCGCGACTCTTGAACCAGGTAACGCGCAGACTGGTCTAGTCAACTTTACTTTTATCACGTTTTGTTTTATAGCGATGATTTTTCCAACATTTACAGCCGAGCCAATGTGAAGCAGCAGAACTTCGTCGGGGTTGAATTTTTCGACTTTCAAGAGTTCTTTTGTTCCTACTGCTCGTTCTAGCACGTAAGTTTCTAAAGTGAGTTCAGTTTGCGTTGGCGGGAGCATTCCTACTTTTCCAGCGATGCTTCCCGTTAACCCATCCGCCTTTGAGTATGACGGATCAAGTAGGGTTCCTACGCCGACTAATCCTCCGCACGTGGCTTCCTTCACGCTCGCCTCGCCCGCGTGCAAGCTGACTATTTCGCTGATAAGCGGGTCATAGACGGTTTTGCCTTCTCTTTCAACGCTGATTCCAGGGCGGATCTCGATTTCCTCTCCCACGACAAATTTTCCCTGCGCTATGGTTCCGCCGATTATGCCGCCCTCTATGTTGTCGATGAGGGTTCCTGGCTTGTTAACGTCAAAGGAGCGGATAACGTACATGAGCGGCGGTTTGGTTTCGTCTCTTTTCGGGGTGGGAATGACTGTTTCGATAGCGTTGATCAGGACGTCAATGTTTATGCCGCGTTGAGCGGATATCGGGATAATCGGCGCTTTCTCAGCTACTGTGCCTTTGGTGAAGTTTTTGATTTCATTGTAGCTTTCCAGCGCCCTTTTTTGGTCTACAATGTCAATTTTGTTCTGGACAATAATCAAGTTTTTGATGCCGCTGACTTCGGCGGCTGCAAGGTGCTCTCTTGTCTGCGGTTGAGGGCACGGCTCGTCGGCTGCAATAACCAGGATGGCGCCGTCCATTATCGCTGCGCCCGAGAGCATCGTGGCCATTAAGGCTTCGTGTCCTGGGGCGTCGACGAAACTTATGGCTCGAACGAATTCTGCGGGTGAATTGCATTTTTCGCAGAAGGGTTTATGCGTGTAGTTGTTGGGCGGCTCGCATTTGGGGCACTTGTAGATGGGCATGTCCGCGTAGCCCAGTTTGATGGTGATGCCTCTTTTCAGTTCTTCGCTGTGTCTAGAAGCCCACGTGCCAGTTAACGCTTGCACCAAAGTTGTTTTCCCGTGGTCTACGTGACCTATTGTGCCAACGTTGACTTCTGGCTGCTTAGGCAGGGCTTTTGTCGCGTCACTCATGTTTTTCTCTTCTTCAAATAAACATATGTAATGAACTATGAAAGAACTATGGAAGTTTATAAGGTTTAAGCATGCAGTCTACTAGACCGCTGCTGGTTTTGCGGGCTGTTTAGGCCTTGCTTCCGCGGTTTTCGCGCCTGGTTTCTCGACGATTTTCATGTTGATCTGGCTGATTTCGTCTGTTATAGTGCTGCCGCGGACTGTTTTGCGTTTTCTTTCTCCCTTCTTCGTCGGGATGAAGCCTGCTCCGCCGCTGAGCACGACGTTTCGTCGGACTCCGCCGTGAACGTTTCCCCTCATGGGGACGCCGTCTTTGTCTGAGCCGCCCAGTAATTGGACTTTGTGGGCTGGTAAATCCACTACTGACCCATCTATGGTTTCTCCGAGTCTTCTGCCGATGAGCGGTGCTGCTCGTGCTTCTTCAAGTTCTACGACTTTTGATGTGCCTGCTTCAGGGTCTGACACTATTACCTTGAATTTTGCCATTTGCCGATTTTACTCTCCAGCGGAGTATGAAGTTGGGCTATCTCTCTATTAAGGATTTATGAGGAAAACGTCCCTGCAGCGGCTTTTTTAAACAACTCTGCATTATTCATGCAAAAGCTTTAATGCAACTTAGGAGTGCACTGTTGGCTATGTGGCGGTTGGGGTTTTTCTTCCATGACATGGCCTTCGGATTGCTAACCGTTTTCATACCGCTCTATCTGGTATTCCACTTCAGCACCTCAAGCCTGCACCTATTGGGCGGTCCATTGCTTGCCTTGGGCGTGATGACTTCCATAGCGATTTTCTGTTCGATCCCTGCCTCGTTCCTGTGGGGTTATCTCTGTGATGCCACCCGACACTACAAAATCTTCATCCTCCTCGCCTTTGCCTCCATCGCTACGATTCTGTTCCTCATGACTTTGCCGTTCGCCCAGAACCTGATCGTCTTCGTTGGCTTGTACGTGGCGATGCAGATGCTTCATGTCGCTCATGAATCCCCCAAGAATGTTTTGGTTACCGAGCATTACAGCCGCAACAACTGGGAGAGAACCTTCGGGTTCTATGAGGGCATCACCGAAATCGGCACCATCGTTGGCTTAGCCCTGGGCATATTGCTGTTCGCCTCAACGTTCAGCTTCTCCGCCCTTTCAACCTACACCTTCTACATCTGCAGCGCCCTAAACTTGGTCGGGTTGATTCTTGCCATGTTGCTGGTAACTGACCCGCTGATGATTTTTGAGAGGCGCCTCGTCGGTATCGAGAGGAAGATGAATACCGCTAACCGCGGTTTCGAGGGTTCAGCGAGGCTCATGGATGGGCTACGTTGGGATGGCTCGCTTAAGGAGGACAGTTTCGCTGGGTTCGTCTGCGGGATCGTTTTGTTTGCGCTTGCGACCAGCTTGTTCTTTACGCCTTTGCCGATTTTTCTGCGGGAAGGTTTGCATTTGTCGACGAGCTGGGTTTACTTTGCTTACATCTTAAACTCGGTCGGGTCAACGGTTGGTTACTTCCTTGTCGGCCGTCGGGCGCAGTCGATGGATATCCGCAAGCAGATGCCCCGTTTCGTGCTTTCACGCAGCATAATCATCTTCGCCTTGGTCGGGGTCATCCTGTTCGGGTTGTCGCCGAAGATCATGACGGGCGTCTTGCTGATTTTCATCGGGTTCGCCTACGCCATGTACTACATTATGATGATTTCCCTGTCGATGGAGGTTATACCGCAGGGCAGGGCAGGGCTCTTCGACGGTATGGTCAGTTTAGGCTCAGCGTTGGGCGCCTTCTTCGGGCCCTTCCTCGCGTTCCACCTGAACTACGTTCCCATGTTCATCATCACAGCGGTGCTTTTCCTAGTCGCCTATCTGGCTTTGAAGCTTCTCCGATAATGAATCGCCTGGGTCACCTTGAACATTCCATAACCCATTTTTGTGTTGGAATTTTGATGTAAAAATGAGGTACCCTCCCTCGGCAGGTGGCTTCTGCTCGGGGTTTGTTTTGGGTTGCTTTTTGGGTTTGGGGTTTTTTCTTTTGCGGGTTTGAGTTGGAAGTGACGGGGAAAAGGTGGCTTCTGCTTTGGGTTTTTGGAATATTCCAAAAGTTATGGGCTTAGCCGCTTAGCAATACGGCACCAAGAGAAGGCGGCTCTCCTTTGGCGCTTATTTCGGGTTGATTTCTTGATTAGGAGCCGAAACCAAGCTCAAAAACTTGGGTTTTCCTTGAAAAAACAGGAAGCCAGCCGAAAACCTACGTACAAACCAATTCATATCCGCTAGCAGACAGCACCGACAAGCAGCAGCCCAGCTTTCCCTCTTCTTAGCCAAGCGTATTAAAAGATAACCAAAAGAAAAAAAGTTGGTTGGTTTTTTGTTCGGTTTTATTCTGTGTGGACTCTGTAGAGGTCGATGTCTTCGCGCATGGCTGGTGTCAGTTCAAGGAAGTCTCTGACTGAACGTTCAATGTCTTTTGACTGTGTCACGTATCTTCCGACGATTAGGATGTCAGCGCCCTGCTCTAAGGCTTCTTTAGCTGTTTCCGGAACGATTCCGCCTGCAACTGCGATTAAGTATTTCTTGTTTGGGAAGGCCGCGCGTATCATTTTTATGCGTTCTAATCCGCAGGTTCTGCCGCTTTCCTGGTCAATGCCTCTGTGAAGGATGACGATGTCTGGCAGGTCTTTAAGTGATTTTAGCTTTGCAAGGGCGTCTTCCACGTTTAGCATGTCGATGACCGAGTAGATTCCCATGCGTTTGGCTTCTGAAACGGTTGCGTCAAGGGTCTCTGGGGGTGCTAAGCCTGCCGCGACAACTGCGTCTGCCGTGTCTTCGTATGCGATGTCTACTTCAACTTTGCCTACGTCAAGCGTTTTGAGGTCTGCTATTATGAATTTTTCTTTGGCTGTTTGCCGTAGCTCGCTGATCACTTTTGTGCCGTAGCGTTTGATCAGTGGGGTTCCGGCTTCAATGATGATTCTGTCGCTTCCTGGCAGTTGTTCAAGAACCTTCTTTGCCGCTTCAAGTGAGGGCGCGTCAAGTGCAATTTGTAGGTATGGTGGTCTCCACAGGCGCGGAACCTTGAAGCCCATGATTGGGTGCTTTGAGCGGTCCTTCTCGTAGATGATCTTTTCAAGCGACGGGTAGTTCTTTAGAGCCCGTTGAAGCGCCATTTTCGTTGCGCCGTAATTGTACTGGTAAATCCTTCGGTAATCGGCTGCTTGCGGATGGATGAAGACGCTGCAGATTATGACCCAACTGTCAAGCTTGTCGGCTGGGATGATTCCCTCCTCTGCAGAATCAGCGATGGCTTTGGCAACCGCCGCCTGCGCGGGACCAAAAATCTTTCCCGTGTCCTCCATGTTCTTGACCGTTACTTTGGGCACTATCAGCGTGTGGGGTTTAGGCGGCAAATTGGGTCTGATGACAGCCAACAATGGAGTGTGACCTGCTGACAAGCTCGTCATGCCGTTAGCGAACGCTTGGCCAACTGGGCCGTCCTTGTCGCCGATCATAAGGTCAATGTGCGCGACCTCGTTGCCCTCTCCAACTAAGGATTCGCCGATTAAGTAGGTGCTTCCCGACTTTTCCTCTGGGACGTCTGCAGCTACTGTCGGCATGTGGTCAGTTATTTCTTTAAAATCGACACCGAACTCCTTTAGCCAACTGTAAAGGGTGTCTCTGTGAATGTCCATTTCCTTCGCCGTTCCGACTATTGTCGGTTTTGTCGGCTTATTTTTTAAGTCAGCCTCTTTTTTCGCTGCTTCCGTCAACACTTTAACAAATTCTTCCCTAGTTATTGGCTTTTTAACATCTGCTCCCGACATTTAATTTACCCTCAGGGCTCTCCTGTGTACTGCCTAATATATAAAAATGTCGGAGACTTCGAAAAATATTCGAGGTTGTCGGGGCGGTTTTAGCGGTTTCTCATCGTTTAAAGTTTTTTTATTCAGGGGTAGCGGTTTCTCTTTGCAGGCGGCTTCATCGGTAAATCTATATACCTTGAAGATTTATTGAATGCAACCTGTGAGGCAATCTGATGTCTTGGACTGACTGGGCATGTTTAGGCGCTTTCATCATCGGCTTTCTGCTTTTCATAGTTGGCGCCAACATCTACAACGCGATTGTCGGTTACACAGGGCTTTACGTGTTCATAGGCGCAATCGTCGCGTACATAGCAATATACACCTATAAGGAACTCACTAAGCCGCTTCCGCCGCCCGCTCAGAACCCGTAGATGTCGCCGTATTTCTCGTTCAGGTACTTTAGGTAAGCCGCAGAATCCAGTTTTCTCCCAGTCGCCTTCTCAATAAGTTCCTCAGGATCATAGAGGTCGCTTTGGCTGTGAACGTTTCTTTTCAGCCACTCGTTAAGCTTGTTTAGTTTCCCCTTTGCAAGTTGACTATGCCAGTCTGGCAGGTCACGGGTGACCGCCGCGTTTATTTGTCCACTGTAAATGTTGCCGAGCGCGTAGCTGGGGAAGTAACCGTACAAGCCGCTTGCCCAATGCGTGTCCTGCATCACTCCTTCAGAGTCATCTTGGACTTTCACGCCCAGGACATCCGCGTACTTCTGGTTCCAAACCTGCGGAAGCTCGCTGACCGCGATTTTGTCGGCAAACAGGTCTCCTTCAATTTCGAAGCGCACAATCACGTGCAAGTTGTACGTTACCTCGTCGGCTTCGATGCGTATCTTCGAAAGCTCAACCCTGTTGACTGCCTTCATGAACTTGTCCAGTTCAACGTTCGCAAGGCTGGGCGCGGCTTTCTTGAGTTTAGGCATGAAGCCCATCCAGAACTCTTTCGAGCGTCCGACCACGTTTTCGTAGAAGCGCGATTGTGACTCGTGCACGCCGTATGAGCAGGTTGACCCGACTGGTTGATACTTCCATTTCGGGTTGAGGTTCTGCTCATAAATCGCGTGCCCGCTCTCGTGAAGCACCGAGAAGACTGAGCTCGCGAAGTTCTGGGGGTAGTAATGCGTGGTTATGCGGATGTCGTCGTAGTAGCCCGTGGTGAAGGGATGCTCTGTCTCATCGATTCTTCCACGCGCCGCAGGCGAAGCCGTGTCGTACCCAAGCGTCTCAGTCAAGAGCTGCGCGATTAGGCGTTGGTTCTCGACTGGAACCGGCGTAAGGAGCATCGACGTTTCAGGCTTGGTCTGGCTAGACTGGATCTTGCTTACCAGCTGTTTTAGCCCGCTCTGGAGCCGATCAAACGTCGCCGTAATCTTGGATGCGGTCATTTTAGGTTCAAAATTGTCGATCAAAGCCTCATAAGGCGTCTGTGTTTCTTTGACCTTCATGAGAATTTCCGCTGCTTCCTTGCTTAAGCCATACAGCTTTTCCAAGTCAGGCTTGAAGAGGCTGAAGTTTTTCTTCGCTTTGGCTTTTTTCCAAACGTTAACAGTTATGGCTTCTTGCTTGGCAAGTTCAGCCACCAGCGCCTCTGGCAGGCTGGTTTGTTCTCGGTAGGCTTTGTCGGTTAGGTAAATGTTGCGTTTCTCGGGTTGCCCCAGCGCTTCATAGTCGGGGTGCGCCTTTACTGCGGCTAACAGTTTCCCGATTTGGGGGTCAGTGCTCATCTGATGATTAATGCGGGTTAAAAGGGACAGCTGCAGGCTTCTCTGCTCCACCGCTCCAGGCGGCATCATGGTTTCCATGTCCCAGTGGATTATGCCTTCAGCCGTCATCAGCACGGTAAGGTCTTTGGTTTTTGCCAAAAGTTGTTTGTAAAGTGAATTTACGTTGTTTGTCAAAGTCGAACTCGCCTTCCTGTGTTCTGTGTTAAAACTTTGTTAAAAATGCAGTGCCCCGCAGGGTGCGTTTTTTGGTTAAGCCAGCCCGCTTATGCTGAACGGTAGGCACCGAAGAAAAAAGAAAGAATTTTGGAAAAATTGCCGATCGATTTTCTTCTATTGCGTATTCGAGTTTTTGGCGTTGTTTTTCTGGAAGGTGTAGTTTTTGACTGTTAGGCTTAACGCGATTATCACTATCATTAAGGCGATGCCTATGGCGAAGATCGTGTTGAAAGCGGTTTTGTTCCCGAACGTGACGGCATATGGCGGTACAGGCAGCTTTACTTTGTCGTAGTAGGTTGAAATTATTGTGGTGGCAAGGACGGGGCCGATTGCGCCTCCCAAGTTTCTCAGCATGGTGTTCATTCCTAAGCCTACCGCCGTGTTTTCTTTAGGCACTGACACCGAAACCATGTTTACTATGGGAATTATGAGGGAAACGACTCCGATGAGTGCCACTGCCACGTCCACGGTTAGTTCAAGGGTGGTTCCCCTGTAGAACGTGAACAGTAAAAGGCCAAGGATGCTGACCGATGCGCCTAAGACAAGTATGGGTTTTGGTCCTATTCTGGTTACGAGTCTGCCCATAATCGGTCCGACTATTAGCATTACGAGTGTGGCTGGTGCAAGCGTCAATCCCGTATTGATTATGCTTAATCCTAACCCGTATGGCTTAGGGTATTGGGCGTAGTAGATGACAGCGAAGAACAGCAGAAACATCGACAGGGTTGATAGTATGCCGACCAAGTTTGCGACAAGAACATTCCTGATTTCTAGCAGTTTTAGCTGTATAAGTGGGCTTGTTTGTTTGTTTTCAAATACGAAGAAGCCGATGGTTAAGGCTAAGCCTGGTATAAGGAACGCAATGTTCTCTAGCGATAGCCAGCCCAAGTTGGGGGCTTCAGTCAGATAGAGTAGCACTAAAACTATGCCCGCCATAAGCATTGTTGCGCCTGTGATGTCCACCTTGCTTTTCTCGCCGGGCACATCTTTCTTAAGCATGACTGCGACGAGCAGGAACAGGGCGATGCTTAGGATGAACGCCGTGTGGAAAGCCCATTCCCAACTCAGGTCTTGCACGATGTAGGCGCCTATGATTAGACCCGCTGCGGCTCCGATGGCGAAGGTTCCGCTGATTATTCCCTGTGCAGTCGCCACTCGCTCTTTGGGGAAAATATCCGTGATGATCGCTAAGCCCAATGGGACTATGGCAAAGCCGACGCCTTGCACGGCTCTGGAAGCTATAAGCATGTACATGCTTGTTGAGAACCCAGCTAAGCCCACGCCCACAATGTAGAACACCAGGACTGTGAGGAAAATCTTTTTCTTGCCGTAAATGTCACCGAGTTTTCCAAACAGCGGCGAAACCGCGGCTCCGACGATTAGGAAGGCAGACGTAATCCACGAGGCGATTGTCGTTGAGGATGAAAAATGGGCTTGGATGGTTGGGATGCCGGGGATAACCATTGTTTCGACGTAGTTTACTAGCAGCGCGACTGAGGTCACGGTTAGCAGAACTTTCATGGGGTAACTTATGTGACTTCTTGTGGTGTTTGGGCTTGCTTTGGGCGTGTCCATTTTATTTCACGTCTTTCTTTTGATACCGACTACCAGTCAATTAATATACTTATCGTCGCCAATAGGAATCTTTTAAAGTCAAACGGCAAATATTGTAGGGCGGTCAAAGATGCCTAAAGTAGTTCCAGAATATAAAGAAGAAGCCAGGTGCAAAATCGTGAAAGCCGCCCGCGTAGTTTTCGCCCAAAAAGGCTACCACGAAGCCACGATGGACGATATCGCAAAAGAAGTAGGCGTCAGCAAAGGAGCCCTCTACTCATATTTCGAAAGCAAAGAGGACATTCTTAAAGAAATCAGCCTCCAAAGTCACCAAACGCTAAGAGACACCCTGAGGGAAACAGGCAAGTTCACCAACTTAGAAGCTGTTTTAGAGCAAGTGTACACGGCGATAACTGAAAAGTACAAGGGCAACTTGCATACACACTTCGAAATAATCGCTTTATCTTCCCACGACCCGAAAATCAGGCAAATCGTCCGCGAAGAATACCAGAAAGACATCGAAGCCGTCGAAGCTTTCGTGGAGGAAAAAAAGAAACAAGGCGCCATCAGAACCGACGTGGACGCGCGAGTGCTATCGGAGCTTTTCACGGCGTTGTACATGGGAACGCTGGCGAAGCTGGTCATTGGGTTCCCAAGCAAAGAAGTGCACGACCACTGGATCAAATCCATGATACTGATACTTGGAAAAACAAAAACCACTGATCCTGAATCGGGACTGGGTTTGAGCAAACTACAAGTTAAGCCTTAAACATTATTTATCGTGAAGTGTTTTTTATGGCTGAGGTTAGACAAACCAAACCTGGGTCTGTCCTGCCTAAAGCGTCACCGCTGCATGAAGAGCCCGTGCGCACGTTGGAGCCAAGCAGGTTAGCTTGTGAAATATGCGGAAAAACCTTCAAAACCCACACTCAACTTGACTGACAAATGGAAAACGCGCATGGAAACCCAGAAAAAACCCCACAAAAGAACACGAACAATAGTTGACTTTATTCCAAAGAAAGAAATTTCAATGCCCTTAGATCGCTGCCTCTAAAATCCTTCTGAGCTTCTCACATCTTTTTAGTGTCTCTCTGTAGCTGCGGCATCGGCACGGGGATGATGGTTGCTTTCGCAAGGTTTTCTTGCTCGTTGAGTATAAGCGAAATTGCTTTGCCTTCGGGAACGATTATTTTTGTGTTGTTCTGCAGAGACGACACTATTGTGTCCAGCTGCTTGTAGACGACGGCGCTGTCTTTGAAGTACGTTGTCAAAGCTTCATTCCTCAGCTTAGTCGCCTGCGCGTCTCCCTCAGCGATCGTGATAGTAGCGGTCTTCTGACCTTCAGCTTGAAGAATAGCTGCCTGCTTCTGTCCCTCAGCAACCTGAATCGCAGCGTTTTTCTCTCCACTCGCCAAGGTTGCTTGGGCTATGGCGGTTTTCTCTGCTGCCTGCCTCTCGTTGTCTGCTTTGAGGACGGACTCCATTGATATGATGAGTTCTCTCGGCGGCTCCAAATCTTTGATTTCTGCCCGAACGATTTCTATGCCCCACTTCTCGGTCTGCTGGTCCAACGCCGTCTTGAGGCTGGTGTTGATGACGGGTCTGGAAGTGTTGGCAATCGCCATATCCATGCCGCCTATGATGTCCCTGAGCACTGTTCGAGCGAGAGTGTCAATTTGCGCGGCGAAGTTTGCCACGTTGTACTGGGAAGCCTTCACAGAGGTTTCATCAGGTTTAATCTTGTAGAATACGACGGCGTCCACGCCCATGAACACTTTATCTTTGGTGATTACGTCTTGGCGCTGGACAGGCGTCATGCGTTCGGTAATGTTGACTTTTATTATGCGGTCAACGAACGGCACAAGGAACGTTATGCCTCCCTGCACGAACCTGTGGTACCTGCCAAGACGCTCCACCAAGCCTTTCTCCGTGGGCCTAATTATGCGCAAAGACACGATGATTGCGTAAACGACTATGATTAACACGACGACGATCGCAAACAGAGCCACTAAATCTACCATGCAACCTCTCCCTCGCTCTTACGCCTCCTATTGGATAAGCTAAAAGATTTAAAACTTGCCCAAAGAAAAAGACGGCAACTGTGCATTAGTAAAATATAAGTTTGTTCATTTCCAATGCATATGCCTGCAAAACCCGTAAAACAAAGCGAAGATCACAAGGTGCTCCAGCCGAAATTTGAACCCGAGTCACCGACCCGAAAAGCTGAAAGTTGATAGCATAAAGACCGGTTGCCATCATTACACAAGGTTTCTCAGAAAATAGACGTTGCTTGATTCTTCACGATCAAAAGAGACGGAACCTGACTCGCTTGATGTAAGATATCGGGCTGGTGTAGCATTCTTAAAAACTTTCAGTCAAGAGAAAAAACAAGGAAAAGAAGTTATACCGCAGATAACTATATTTGGAAAGCGACTATTCATCTATAAAAGTTGGCTAGCAAATGAAGCTTGCATTGGTGGTCCCGACATACCGCAAAAACTTTGACGTTACGCCCCCTTTGAACATAGCAGTTTTAGCTGCGTATGTTCGTCAGGAAATATCTGGCTTGCAAGTCAGGATTTTCGACGGAACCTTGCCCCACCTAAACGTCTTGGCTGAACTTGACGCATTCAACCCTGATGTGGTGGGAGTTACTGCTACAACCACTCAGGCTAAGACAGCGTATCGGCTTTTGGATACTTTGAAAGACTCTGGTGTCTTGACAGTGATTGGTGGCGTTCATGCTTCTGTATTGCCTGAAGAGGCGTCTCGCCACGCTGATTGCGTAGTTGTTGGCGAGGGAGAAATCGCGTTGGTTAACATTTTGAAGTTATACCAGGCTGGGCAAAAAGTTCCGAAAATAGTAGTAGGCGAGCCTTTTAGTAATCTTGACGAGTTGCCAATACCTGCTTATGACCTCTTAGACATGGAATACTATCTTGGTCATACGAAGCCAGAGATTGGCAAGCTTTCTGCGCCTATGATGCGATTGATAACTTCAAGAGGCTGCAATTTCCGCTGTCCTTTCTGCTATAACAGTACGCGAACATCAAAGGTGAGGTATCGAAGTGCTGAGAAAGTGCTTGAGGAAGTGCAGTTTCTCTATGAACGTTACCATGCTCGGTCTGTATGGTTTTATGATGACGAATTCGTTGCTAATAAAAAGCGTTTGAGAAATTTTATTCATCTTTTGCGGGAGTCTGGCTTGAACCAGAAGCTGTCTTGGGCTTGTATGTCACGTGTTGATAGCATTGATGATTCAACTGCGAAACTGCTTAAAGAGAATGGGTGCGTTCAACTGTTCTTTGGCATTGAAAGTGGCATGCCGAAGACGTTAGCTTACCTCAAATGCAATACAGTCACTCTGCAGCAAGTGGAAACGGCTTTACGCATCTGTCATAAATACGGGTTGGCTGTTGACGGTGGCTTCGTTTTTGGCGCTCCAAAAGAAACTATTAGAGACATGCAGGAATCATGGTCGTGGATAAACAGACACCGTAAGCTCCTCTATGGCGTAAGTTACAACGTTTTGACTCCGTATCCTGGTAGCCAACTATGGGTTGAGTTGGAAGACAAGGAAAACGTAAATTACTTTAACTTGGGGGAGCGAGCATTACTTAAGAATTTGACGCTTGTGGACCATGCGATTAAACCAAGCGATTTTGCTGGTTTTCTCCAGGGTAAGGAAAAAATTGTTTGGTTCGGAAGCCAGTTTGCTGCCGAAGTACCTTTCTGGCGGATTATGTTGCATAAAACGTCGTTGCTTATTTTGCTCAGGTATCCGAGAGATTTCGTCGAAATAGTTTCTTCTTCGATGTGAGTAAACGTCTTCTCAAGCGGCAAACGCTTGTTGCCAGTACGCTTAACCTGGGGAAAAACGTTGGGACTTGGTGCTCCGGCCGGGATTTGGACCCGGGTCGCCGACTCGAAAGGCCGGCATACTTGGCCGGACTATACTACCGGAGCGCTTTTGCTGGAAGCATCAAGCAGAATGCTTTTTCCCTCGAATAAACCTTACCCTTCCAGAACGCGGCTTCAGTTGGCTTGGGCTTTTTTGGTCGGAGGCTTGGGCTTGAATAAATGGGCGGTTATCTGGTCAACAAGCTTAGCCTGGTTTTTCACGGTTTTTTCGAGTTCCTGGATTCTTTTTTCCAGGTCGTTTGAGATGATTTTGCCTTCTATGCGGTTTGCGCTGCGGAACATAAGCAGCATTTTGAAGACTTCGGCGATTGCTTTTTCCTGCTCTTCCGCGGATGCAGGTTTTGTTCCTGCGAGGACGGATAGGAGGTCGATGTAGTGCTCTTTGATTTTCAGTTCCGCGTTAACTGACGGGTCGGTTGGAAACGCGATGCTAAAGGGGGTCTTCTTGGCCAGTTCAGCCGCTGTTGGAAAACGGATAATTATGTCCCCTCTTATCCATGAAGCAACAAATTCAGTCACGTAACGTCGAACATCGTTTTGGCTAAAGAGCAGTGTTGGCTCAACTTTCGGTTCTGCCTTCCTCTTGATCCTGACACTTATGACTTTCTTGTCGTCAGACTTGTTCTCCATCGCATGTCCCTTCCACAATCACCCGTGTTCTTCTGCTTTCCTTCTTAGCATCAACTAGTATTTAAGAAAAGTTGCTAAAACGAGATTTTCGCCGCAGAGGGTATTTTGCCTAATATCTTAGCTGTGGCCTTCTCCACCTTCTCTCGGTCTGCGGCGTCGGTGTACACCCGAAGAATGTTCATGAAGCCCTTGAGCGTTTCAAAAATCTTCGACATATCACTGAGCCGCTGCAGGGTTCTTTCACCCGCTTGGTTTCTCGTGAAGACAGGAATCTCCATGGACTCCATGAGCACCGCGTGATGGTAAGGCACGGACGGCACCGTGGGCACGTCGATAATGACGGATTCTACGCTTACGCCCGCTTCCTTGGCGATTTCACTTTGCATTTGGCGCCGATAAGATTCCCTGCCGAAGATGTTGCTTACCATGGTGTCCTTCTCGTAGAAGGTCCGCTCGTACGCGCAT
>JBEKWR010000006.1:0-149933 GCA_049512935.1 Bathyarchaeia archaeon | reverse complement strand
AACCGCCGTGGTTACGGCGTGCCCCTCATGTGAACTTGCCCTCAAAGAGGCAGACCAAACAGTTGAGATAGTGGATTTGTCTGAAATTATTCTGGCGGCTTTGAAAAATGAAGGACGAAAAGCTCGAGAAGAAAGTTAAGCAGTTTCTGGCAGAGGAAGGGCACCTTCAGATTAGTTGTTCTGTTAAAGATGGCATTGCCTACTTGAACGGGCGATTGGACAATTGGGAAAAAGTTGTTGAGTTAGGTCACGGAATCGGAAAAATAAAGGGCGTGGAAGAAATAGTAAACGACGTCACCTCTGAAGACGCAGTCAAAGCGGTGACCCAGCCGCGGACAAAATTGTCTAAGAGACTTTACGACCCAACCTTGCCGAAGAAGGCTGACGTGGTCATAGTTGGCGGTGGCGTAGTCGGATGTTTCATCGCACGTGAACTGTCACGGTACAAACTTGATATTGTTCTTTTAGAAAAGGAGAGCGATGTCTGCGGCGGCGCAACTAAAGCTAACAGTGCGCAGATTCATACGGGGGTCGGCGAAAAATCTGGAACATTAAAGAAAAAACTATGCGTGAACTCTTGGCCCCTCTTTGATAAAATCTCAAGTGAACTTGACGTGCCTTACGAAAAAAATGGTTTGTTGACCGTAATAACGAAGGACAGTCTTCCCAAGAGCATTCCTGGCCCAATCAGGAAATTCTTGTGCGAGTACTTGATTCCCATACCCGTCTGGATAACGGCGAGAAGAGCTAAGGACAAGCCGAAGATTGTCAGGAAAGGAAAACTGCTGAAAATGGAGCCGGACCTAACTGAAAAAGCGCTTATCGGCGTTCTCATGCCAAATTATGGGATAATTGAACCTTTCAGACTAACCATTTCGCTCGCTGAAAACGCCGTTAAGAATGGTGCAAGAATCTTCATCGACACGGAAGTGACGGGCATAAATGTTGAGGATAAAAAAATCAGCGGGGTCGTGACCACCAGAGGAACGGTTGAAACTGATTTTGTCGTGAATGCAGCTGGAGTTTATGCTGACAGAATCGCTGAAATGGCTGGAACAAGAGAATTCAGTATTCATCCGAGAAAAGGCGGAATCATACTTTTCGACAAGAAAACAGACAAGTTCGTGGCTCATCAACTGAACGAGTTTAAGCTTCCTCGAAACGAATACACTAAGGGCGGTGGAGTGCTTAGGACGGCAGATGAAAACATAAACTTTGGACCAAGCGCCATTGAAGTCCCAGACAGGGAAGACACTTCGATATCAAGAGAGGACATCGATAATATCCTCAAAAAGTACGCCACTGTCTTTTCCGATTTCCCCAAGAAATTAGTAATCGCGTATTTCTCCGGCGTTAGAGCATGCACCTACAAAGAAGACTTTGTGATAAAGCCCTCAAAAAACGTTAAAGGACTAATCCATGCAGCCGGGATTCAGTCTCCAGGGTTAACTTGCTCCCCGACAATTGCAGGCATGATTTTAGAGATTCTTAGGCAAGAAGGATTGCCTTTGAAAGAAAAGGAGGCTTTTGACCCGATTTGCAAGAGAGCAGCGGTCTTCAGGGAACTCACCATAGAAGAGAAAAAGAACATTGTGGCGGAAGAAAGGCTCTATGGAAACGTTGTCTGCAGATGCGAGCACATCACGGAGGCAGAGATAGTCAAAGCCATACATTCGCCAGTCCCAGCCCTCACAGTGGACGCAGTCAAGAGGCGAACAAGAGCCGGCATGGGAAGATGCCAAAGCGGCTTCTGCGGGCATCTAGTCGCAGGAATACTTGCCAGGGAGTTGGGCATTCCGTTGGAGGAGGTAACGAAGAAGGGCGGTGATTCTCGCCTTTTCGTGGGTAAAACAAAGGAGCTTCTGATGGAGGGCTAGCAACATGGATGTTGACACATTGGTTATCGGCGGTGGACCAGCAGGTTTAGCAGCCGCCTTAAGCGCAAACAAGAACGGAATTAAAAACGTCATGCTTATTGAACGTGGTCCTGAGCTCGGTGGAATACTTCCCCAGTGCATACATGATGGATTTGGAACCGTTATTTTCAAGGAAAGATTAACGGGTCCCGAATACGCCGAACGCTACGTCCAAGAAATCAAAAAAACGGGAATCGATGTAAAGCTGGAAACAATGGTTTTGCAGATAGACCGTGACAAGCGGGTAATCGCCGTTAACCCTGCTGATGGATTGCTTGACATACAAGTGAAAACCTTAATCTTAGCGATGGGCTGCAGAGAGCGGACTCGCCAGCAAATTCTTATCCCAGGAGACAGACCCGCAGGAATATTCACAGCCGGAGTCGCTCAAAGATACATAAACATAGAGGGAATAATGCCTGGCAAGAAAATTGTAATTCTAGGCTCAGGAGATGTCGGTCTCATAATGGCCAGAAGATTCAGTCTTGAAGGGGCAGAAGTCGAGGGAGTGTACGAGATCATGCCTGTCCCAGGGGGCTTGACTAGAAACCTAGTTCAGTGTCTACAAGACTATGAGATACCTCTGCATCTTTCGCAGACGATCGTAGACATAAAAGGTAAAGAACGGGTTGAAGGCGTGACCGTTGCAAAGGTCGATTCTAAAATGAAGCCCATTCAGGGTACTGAGAGGTTTGTGCCCTGCGATACCGTAATAGTTTCAGTAGGTTTGATTCCTGAAAACGAACTCTCCGAAATGGTGCCCTTAGCAATGGATTCAGCGACTGGGGGTCCGATAGTGGATGAGGCTATGGAGACTTCGGAAGCTGGAGTTTTCGCCGCTGGAAATGTTGTTCACGTGCATGACTTAGTTGATGATGTTTCAACTGAGGGAGAAGTCGCTGGAAAAGCAGCTGCAAGATACGTAATGGGCGAATTGAAAGAGAGGGAAAACCCAACGAAGGTAGAGGCAGGGGAAAACGTCAGGTACGTCGTGCCACAAGTAATCCGCAAGAAAAGTTTTGAAGAAAACGTAAAACTGTTTTTCCGCGTCAAGGAAGTTCAACGGAATGTTTCTGTCAAAGTTTTTTCAGACGGTGAAAAAATCTACTCAAGGAAGGAACGGGTCGTGAGGCCGCCAGAGATGCTTTCGGTCAGTTTGCCATCTTCAGTGTTGGAAAAAACGCAAGTCGTTAAAGTGGTGGTGGAGAAAGAATGAGGAAAGTTCATGAATTTACCTGCATAGGCTGTCCGTCTAGCTGTGAACTCAAATTAGTTGAGGAAGAGGGTAAAAAACTGGAGGTAACTGGCAGTGGATGCAAGATAGGTGAAGAATACGCGATCAAGGAGTTCACGGCTCCCGAGAGAGTTCTGACATCAACCGTCAGAGTTGAGAACGGCGTCTTGCCTGTTCTGCCTGTAAAGAGCGAAAAGCCGATTCCCAAAAAGTTAATCAGGGAAGCCGTGCGGGAGCTTGCAAAAGTTAAGGTTAAAGCGCCAATAAAGCAAGGCAGCGTTGTTTATGAAAACATGCTAAATACAGATGTCAATGTAATAGCATCTAGGAGCTTGGAGGGGAAAGGTCTTGGACAATAAAAAGTATGTTTTGGTAAACGACGTAGGAACCACAATGTTAAAAGCAGTTGTGCTTGACGAGTTTACTAACATTGTGTCCGAAGCTTCAGAGGAAATCTCGCAGATATACCCGAAGCCTGGATGGTGCGAGCAAGACCCAAACGAGATATGGAACAAAAGCTTAGATGCGTCGAGAAAAGCCTTACAAAAAGTTGGTGTCGAAAACATCGCAGCCATGGGCTTGGTAACCCAAAGAGGCACAACTGTTCTCTGGGACCAAAAAACTGGAAAACCAATCTACAACGCTATTACATGGCAAGATGTCAGGTCCGCAGGTTTTTGCCAAAAAATAAACAGCAAGGTAACCATCAAGCTTTTTCACGGCTTAGGCAAGACCACAGAAAAAATATGCCGGCTGATTAAGCCCTTGAGAAAAAGGTCTGGCGTGAAAACGCTGATACAACTTTCACATTTCGATTTCTCACCCATTCAAGCTGGTGCACGCATAAACTGGCTCATCAACAATGTGCAAGAAGCAAAAGAAATCCTGCAGAAAGGCGATTTGCTTTTTGGAACTGTTGACACGTGGCTTTTATGGAAGTACACGCAAGGACAAGTTTACGCAACTGACTACTCTAACGCGTCATCCACTGGAATTTTTGACCCCTTTGCCTTAGGCTGGAGTAAGTTCATAATGAACTCCTTTGACGTGCCAAAAGAGCTTAAGCTCCCAGAGATTAAGCAAACCAGCGACGCCTTCGGCCAAACCACCGCCTTTGGTGCACCAATTAACATTACAAGTGTTGTTGCAGATCAGCAGGCGGCGTTATTTGGGGAGGCATGCTTCTCCTTCGGAGACATCAAATGCACGAATGGAACGGGCACGTTTATCGACATTAATACTGGTGATACGCCCATTGCGTCAGGCCACGGGCTTACGCCGTTGATTGCATGGAAACTGAATGATAAAGTTACGTACATGCTGGAAGGCTTTGTTCAAACTACTGGCTCATTGGTACAGTGGTTAAAAGATATAGAGCTCATCAAAAGTCCTGAGGAAAGCGAAGTGTTAGCCAAGAGCGTTGAGGACACTGCTGGAGTTTACTGTGTACCGGCTCTCACAGGTCTTGGCGCTCCTTATTGGGACCCTAACGCTCGAGGAACCGTCATAGGGCTTACCAGAAAGGCTAGAAAAGAACACATTGTCAGGGCTGCCTTAGAATCCATCGGGTACAGCTGCAACGACATAATTGAAGTTATGAAGAAAGACACCGGCTCTGCGATATCTTCTATTAAGATAGACGGCGGAGCATCAAAAAACGATTTTATCGCGCAATTCCTCGCTGACATAACAAACATGAAGATTGAAAGACCAAAAGCTTTGGAGATGACTGCCATAGGTGCAGGATGCTTAGCTGGACTTGCAGTGGGCTACTGGAAATCAACTGAGGATTTGCTGAAAAACCGTAAAACTGACAAGGTATTCGTGCCTAAAATGGAAAAAGCCACGAGAGAAGCATTATGTTCTCAGTGGAAGAGAGCCATAGAGAGAAGTTACAACTGGGCAACAGACGAAAGCGTAGTTGAGCCTTGAATGCACCAGTAATTATTCGGAACTTTTCCAGAGCTTCTTGAAAAGTAAGGTGCCCACTACCCAAGCCAGTGCTATTCCAGCGATTTCATCAGCAATGTAATGCTGTTTAATGAACAGCGTGGACAGAATTACGCCTGCAGCGATAACAAATGCTGCAACCGCCACGGTCTTGGTTGTTCTGCTGGGTTTCACTTTGGCGTATTGGAACCATGTGTAGAAGCATATTGCCGATACGGCTGCGTGCAAGCTGGGGAAGCAGTTGAAAGGAGTGTCGGTGGCGAAAATGTGGTAGACTTGGCTTGCCCAAAAATTGCCCACCATCGGATGCGCCAGCAGTTCTTGGCGGTACCAGAAGGTTGAAACGGGAAAGACGATGTAGATGAGGATTGCTATGCCGTTGATTGCCACCAGCGACCAGCCTAGAGCATACCCTTTCCTGTAATCGACGAATGCGAAGTAAAGCATTGTCAAAATGACAAACGCGTAAAACAAGTATAGGTAAAAGATCACCATTTGTGGAACAAAAGGAATTGCGGTGTCCAAGGGGGTTTGCAATCGGAAGCCTGACCCTGCAGGGTACAATTGTCCAGTCCAATCATACGCAAAAGTGTTCAGCAGCAAATAAAAAAGCACAAGCATCAAAATAACATTGCCAATCACGTAGGTCAGATAAACGCTTTTCCTGCTGGACTTGCCCTTGAAAAACACTTTTTCAATCGCATCTTGGACTCTGGCATGAAGTCCCATGGCTTTGCCTTTCCCCTTAGTCACCGCTTATGCGAAAGCTGAGTATAAAAGCATAATCATTTTCGAACTCGCAAGGCGCTTGAAGAACTTACGGAGGACCCGTTCAAAGCGGGAAAACCGCTACCCCCCTCAGATTACTGGAACATAAGGTCGGGTTACTACCGAGCCATCAACGAAATAAACCCAGACCAAAACCAAGTAACGGTGCTTTTCGTTGGTCACAGGAAAAAAGTTTACGTTGACTTCTCAAAGCTTCTCTAAAAATTAGGCGGCACGCAGGCTTCGAGAATTTGTGATGCTTGGGTTGAACGCGTTTCTTTTGGCTCAATGTTTCGTTTAACGTTGGTTCACTTTTAGTTGGAAAAACAACGCTTTACCTATATTGGGAACGTTTTAATTGTACTACTTGCTTATTTTATGGAATTCGCGTTTACATCGGATGCATATATCAGGGCTATTGGTTATGGACGTGTGTTTGTGAGTGTACATAAAAAAAGCGTGTCGAACAAGCATATTTCTGAAAGCATAGTCCCTCAGGAGTTTCCGATTGTTGGAATTGGCGCCTCTGCAGGTGGCCTAGAAGCGTTTAAGGTGCTGCTTGAATCTTTGCCAGTTGACACAGGTTTGGCTTTTGTGATAATTCAGCATCTCGCCACAAGTCAAGAAAGCATGCTGACTGACATTCTTTCAAGATTCACTGGAATGGTTGTTCTCCAAGTTGAGGATGGCATGCACGTTGAACCCAATCATGTCTATGTGATTCCGCCAGGATCAACCATGACCTTAGCCGATGGCTCTTTGAAGCTCAACCCAAAAGGCAAATCCCTACGACCCATCGACGCTTTCTTAAGTTCCCTTGCCACGGAACGCAAAACTCAAGCCATAGGGATCGTGCTTTCGGGAACTGGTACGGACGGAACTGAAGGGCTCAAAGCTGTTAAAGCTGAAGGTGGAATCACTTTCGCGCAGGACCCAGAATCCGCCCAGTACTCAGGCATGCCTTACAGCGCCATATCAGCAGAAACCGTAGATTTCGTTCTGTTCCCAGAAAAAATTGCTAAAGAGCTTTCAAGAATTGCTAAACATCCCCAGCTGGTTCGCTCCGAAATAATACCTCAGGAACCCAAGGCTAACAAAGAAACTGGTTTGCGAAGAATCTTCACATTGTTAAAATCTTCATTCAACGTGGATTTCACTCACTACAAAGAAACAGTCGTCAATAGGCGAATCACTCGCCGCATGGTAATTAACCACGTGGACAACATAACAAAATACGCTGAATACATAGGAACACACCCCGCTGAACTGCAAGCATTGTTTAACGACATGTTAATCGGCGTTACAAGCTTCTTCAGGGAACCCGACACCTTTTCGATTTTGAAGGAAAAACTGTTTCCTGAACTTTTGAAAAACTTGGCATCGAAAGAACCCGTGCGAATCTGGATTCCTGGCTGCTCCACAGGCGAAGAGGCTTACTCTTTTGCTATTGCACTTCAAGAATTCCTTGAGGAAATAGGCAAAGGTGACGTGAGGGTTCAGATTTTCGGGACTGACGTGAACGAAAAGAACGTTGATAAAGCCCGTCAGGGAATCTACCCGAAAAGCATAGAAGCCGATGTTTCGGAGAGTCGCCTGAAACGCTTCTTCACAAGCTTCAACGGAAGCTATCAAATTGCGAAATTCATCCGCGACATATGCGTGTTTGCTAAACAAGACTTAACGGCTGATCCCCCCTTCTCAAACTTGAGTCTCATCAGCTGCAGGAACATGCTCATCTACTTCGACTCGCAACTTCAAGAAAGAATAGTGTCAATTCTGCACTATGCATTGCGACCAAACGGGTTTCTTGTTCTAGGAGAATCTGAGAGCATCGGCAAATCCACAGCCCTTTTTGAACCAGTATTCAAAAGAGGGTCTATTTACGTGAAAAAAGTTGCCGAGCCCCGTGCTAATTTCGGCTTTGCATCAGCGGTTCCCTATTCTAGAAAAACGGTTCTCAAGGAGCATGCGAAAATAGACCCCGTCTCTCTTTTACGGGACGAAGTTGATCGACTGCTAATAACAGAATATGTTCCCGCGGCGCTGCTGGTCAACAGTAACCTAGACATTCTTGTTTTCCGTGGAAACGTAACGACCTATCTTTCACCCGAATCGGGGCAGGCGAGTTTGAATTTGGCAAAGCTGATTCGCAAGGAGTTAAGGTCGGAAGTCCAAACAGTTGTTTATAGGGCAAAAAAAGAGAACAAACCTGTCAAAGCCGAGGCAATACGTTTTCAATATGGGGATCAACAGAAGACAATTAATATTCAGGTAATCCCCTTACGCGCCGTTGAGTACGCAGAGCCTTTCTTCCTCGTATTGTTTGAAGATGTCAGTTCGGCTGCTGCGCATCTGCGTCAGACCATCGAGCTTGCTGCTACACCGGAGGGGCGCGAGGACGTTAAGAATAATCAAATTCGCGAGCTCAAAGAAGAGTTGGAATCTTCCAAGCAGTATTTGCAGACGGTCATCGAGAACCAGGAAGCAACCAATGAAGAGCTCAGGGCGGCTATGGAGGAAGTGCAGTCAAGCAATGAGGAACTGCAGAGTACAAACGAGGAGTTGGAAACAGCTAAGGAAGAGCTTCAATCAAGCAATGAAGAATTAACCACTTTGAATGATGAATTGAAGAACCGAAATCAAGCTCTCGCCAGACTAAACGACAACCTGGCAAACCTGAACAGGAATGTTGATCCAGCCGTGGTCATGGTTGATGGCAACCTCAAGATTAGACTTTTTACGCCGTCCGCTCAAAGAATTCTTAATCTGAGTCCTTCGGACACTGGGCTGCCAATATCTAACTTGCGTCTTGGCATTTCAATTCCTGATTTAGAGAAAACCATCTTAGCAGTAATCGCAACGCTTGGAGCAGCGGATAAAGAAGTCAGTGATGAGAAGGGGCGCTCTTATGAAATGCGGGTTCGACCGTACATAACTGAAGATAACAGAATAGACGGTGCCGTTTTATCCTTCATAGATGTCGATGTATTGAAGAAACATGAAGTTGAATTGCGCGGTGAAAAAGAAAAGTACCGAACACTCGCAGAGAACTCTCCAGATATCATTGCAAGAGTTGACAAAGACCTACGTTACTTGTACATCAACTCGGCTTTTGAAAAAACAACAGGGCTACCCCTAAAGAACTTCATAGGAAGAACAAACCAGGAAATCCAGCTGCCGCGAAAATTCGCCGAAACATGGACTCAGATTCTCCAAAATGTTTTTGAAACTGGCAAGGAGCAAAAAGGCGAATTTGAATTTCCAAGTCGGGAAGGAGTGAAATTTTATCAATATGCCATTGTTCCAGAGTTTTCCGTTAACGGTAACGTTGAGACTTTATTATCCATGTTGAAAGATGTTACCGAACGAAAGAAAACTGAAGAAGCGTTAGCTGAAAGTGAGCAAAAGTACCGTACAATCGTTGAGACTGCAGCCGAAGGCATAGTCATCGCCAAAACTGATGGCACCCACATCTTTGTCAATAACAGGCTGGCGCAAATGTTTGGCTACTCAACCGACGAACTTCTCAGGAAATCGAGCTTTGAACTCCTGTCTGAAGAAGAACAAAGAAGACAAGCTTCGCAGATGAGGAAAGACTTGGAAAAAGGGCAGGTTCAGTACAGGGAATTTGAGTTTTCCCGCAAAGACGGCTCTATTCTGTGGGCAGCTTGCAATGCTTCACCATTATTTGACGAGACTGGAAAACACGTAGCTAACATATCTCTGTTCAGCGATATTACTGAACGCAAAAAAACTGAAGAAGCATTGAGGAAAAGTGAGGCAGAATATAGTTCCCTTTTCGCTAACATGATAGATGGCTTTGCTTATTGCCAAATGATATTTGATGATGCCGGCAAGCCTGTTGACTGGGTTTATCTTCAAGTTAATGATGCCTTTCAAAGAATAACAGGTTTACCCAGAGACGCCTTGATTGGAAAGAAAGTAACACAAGCGGTACATGGAATAAAAGAAGAAAACCCTGAACTTTTTGAAATTTATGGAAGAGTAGCGCTAACTGGTCAAAAAGAGAAGCTTGAATATTTCCTTAAACCTCTAAACCTATGGTTAAAAGTTTCAGTTTATTGTCCCGCAAAAGGCTATTTTGCTGCGGTCTTAGAGGACATTACCGAGCGCAAAAAAATGGAGCAAGAGGTATCTGACTCTCTCGAAGAATCGCAGCTGCGCCAATCTGAGATTTCAGCTCTGTTGAAGGGATCAAGAGCAGTTCTGCAGCACAAAGAATTCCCAGATTCGGCGCGTGCGATATTTGACGCCTGCAAAGAAGTAATCGGAGCAACAGCGGGCTATGTTGCCCTCTTAAGTGACGACGGAAAAGAAAACGAAGTCTTGTTCTTGGATTCAGGAGGGCTTCCCTGCACGGTTGATCCATCGCTTCCCATGCCTATTCGAGGACTCCGTGGCGAAGTGTACAACTCTGGAAAAGTTGCCATTGAAAATGATTTTCCTCAAAGTGAATGGCAAAAATTTTCACCCAAAGGTCACGTGGTACTTGAGAACGTGATGTTTGCGCCGTTGACGATTGAGCAGAGAACGGTCGGGGTCATCGGGTTGGCTAACAAGCATGGTGGATTCACCAAACGTGACGCTGAGATGGCAGCGGCTTTTGGAGAAATTGCATCAGTCGCCTTAGCAAACAGCAAAATGCTTGAAATGCTGGAAGAAAATGGAGAACAATTGAAGTCGTACTCAGAACATTTGGAAGCCTTGGTTGAAGAGCGAACCCAAAAGCTTCGAGACTCAGAACGTTTGGCAGCCATCGGCGAGACGGCTGGCATGGTTGGGCATGACATACGCAATCCGCTCCAGTCGATCACGGGCGAACTTTACTTGGCAAGAACCAACATAGCGGATTTACCTGATACCCACGCTAAAGAAGATCTTAAAGAAAGCATAGGCTACATTGAGGAACAGCTTCTCTATGTGAACAAAATCGTTCAAGACCTCCAAGATTATGCGAAAGCACCTAAGCCTCAACTGCAGGAAACAGACCTTGAAAAAACCGTACATGACGTCTTGTCAACGGTGAATATTCCAGATGACATAACGGTTTCTACCACCATACAGGCTGGCTTTCCGAAAATCTGCACTGACCCGCTGTACCTGAAGAGAGTACTTACGAACTTGACTTCAAACGCCGTGCAAGCCATGCCTAAAGGAGGAAAAATAGCCATAACCGCAACCCGCAAAGACAAGAAAATATTCATCACTGTTGCAGACACAGGCGAAGGCATACCTGACGATGTGAAAGACAAGCTTTTCAAGCCGCTGTTCACCACCAAAGCCAAGGGTCAAGGCTTCGGCTTAGCAGTAGTTAAGAAGCTGACCGAAGCATTAAATGGAAACGTAACTGTCGAAAGCGAACTCGGAAAGGGCACACGATTCACCGTGGAATTTCCACTGAATTAGACCTGATGGCAGAGTTTGAGGTCAAAAAGCCGCGGGGGTTCGATCTCGCGCCATACGACAAGCTTTTTCTTTCCGACATCACATGGGAATCAATCAGGTGACTACAAGTCCTTGCAGGGGTAGTCGCAGTTTTTAACAAGAACAGGCATTTTTTAGTGGCTATTCGCCGATTCAGCAAACAAAGTTATATTGAGAATCTGACTCTTAAATTCCAAAGTTTAATTAAACCACGGCTGATAAGAATTATCCAAAAGGGGAGCCCAAAACGGTTGAACAGAGCCAAGTTAAATGACGTTTTGTTCAATTGGCGGGCAGCGGTGAAATCGCCCAACTTCGTGCCAGTCGGCATTAAACTCCTCGTGCTTCTTGCGTTTCCGATAGCGGCTTTCTTTCAAGACTTCGTGCAGGTGTTCAGCCTCGCCTTGTTTAATCCGGAAGCGCAGTACGTTCTGCTGGTCCCGTTTGTCGCCGCCTACTTATTTTACCGGCGCCGAAAAGCCTTTCTGCTTCCCCGCAAAAACTCGCGGCTGCATGATTTGACGGCTGTAAGTCTCTGTTTGTTGGCGCTCCTGGTTTACGTTTGGGGTTCGTACTCTTTCTACGCGCTGCAACTTCATCTTGTCGCGCTACCAATCTTCTTCGCGGGCGTCACCCTGCTTATTTTCGGGGCTGACGTGCTTAAACTGCTGGTTTTCCCCATTGGACTGCTGATTTTTCTGAGTCCATTCCCGTTGATCTTCATGGATGCTTACGGGGCAAACCTGATGGCTTCCGACGCTGCCGCAGCGGGTTACATGCTTAAACTCTTTCTGCCGATAAAAATAACCTACCAGCCGATTGTAACGTTAAGCTCCGTCACAACGTCAGGGCAGCAAATCCAGATTTCCCTAACTGCCGCATGCTCAGGAATTTACTCTCTAACGGCATTCCTGTTCTGCGCAGTAGTCTTTGGCTATTTTGCATCTGGTTCTCCCGTCAAGAAAATCTTTTACGCTACGCTCGCCATCGTCTTCGCCTACCTGCTTAACGTTTTCCGCATAACCACCATGGTTGTTTTGGGGCATTTTTATGGTCTCGGGTTGGCGACAGATTTCTTTCATGATGTCGGCGGGACAGCCTTCGCGTTTATCGGGACGCTAATCCTTCTTTACTTGGCAAGCGTGGGGCTAAAGCTTTCTTTCGTCCAAGCAAAAGCCGACGTCTGCTCTTTTTGCAAGGCATCAACGGAAGCGGTTTGCGCCAAGTGCGGGCGAATTCTCAAGTGGCCTAAAATCGCGATGAACTGGAAACGCCTCGCCTTCATTCTGCTCTTCTTGCTGGTTTGTTCGGACCTTATCGTTCAGGCGTCAGCGGTAAACTATAACGCGGTGATGACGAGTCCGCAGGCAGCCGTGAACTTCAACCCGAACACGGGCGCGCTTGGCGCTTTCACAAACCTTACCGGCTGGTCTTCAACGTTCACTGGGCGTGAAAAATCAGCGGAACAGCAGTTAGGCTTAATTTTTGTAGGAGACTACTCGCTTACTCAAGGCAACGGCACGAGCTTGGTGGACGCCATTTTCGAAGTTTCAAACCTGCAATCCGGGTTCCACACTTGGGAAGGCTGCCTGCATTATCAATCCTACCCGATAAACATTCAAAAAATAACTTACGTGACCATATACGATCAGGGCAGCAGTATCGTTAACGGCGAAACAATCGTTGCGGACGCTCCAACTTTGAATCAAACGCTTGTGCTGGTCTACTGGTTCGACAGCCTCGCCCTCGAAACCAACAATACCATAACTAACTACTGCATCAAAGTTACCCTTTACAGGTTCATCGCAAACGTAAACGATTCGGCGACTCAAACGGCGAACGTGGCTGCTGTGTCAAATCAGTTGCTGTCAGTAAGCCAAGGCTCAGAGAACACGTGGAGCACCTACAAGAATTCAAACTACCTTTTCGCAGTGGACATATACAGAAACAGCCTGGCTTTCACGGTGTTGGTGACTGTCCTGCTTTCTTTCTGCGTTTTGGCGTTAATTGTTAAAGAACTTAGTTTGCGCAGGGCGACAAGAAGGAAAATCGCGGATCTTCCCGAGGAAGATAAACGGTTTTTGGCAGCCATCAAGGATAATCAATCGCGGGTTTTGAGCGAAGCATCGCATGAAGACAAAAGTTACTTTGGCAAGTTAGATCAGCTCCGACGAGAGCAGATCCTTCACGAAAAAATCTCGTCCAAGAATGACGAAATATACAAAGAGTGGACAACTTACTGATCACTGTTGTTTCTTTCCAATTGCTTTTAATGGCGACTTTTACATAAATTATAAATAGCTCTTACATCCCCGTATGGGTGGGAGAATCCTCTTCGATGGAACTTTCAATGTCGCTTTTGAAAAGCAGATATGGGCTTCTTCGTTCTCATAAAAGGCTTCTTGTGTTGCTTTTCATAGTTTTTCTGGCGACTGTTGTTCTTATCACATTCATCCATGCAACACAAAATTCAGCCAACACAGGCAGTGTAAATCAGGCTGTCCCGAACGTGCAAACCCCGCAAGGAAGCGGCATCGTGCCTGACGTCCCTAATCCCGCACCTGAAATCCCCTTCGGCGGCAGCTTGCTAGCAGCGATCATTTGTTTTGTTGCATTTGCCTTCTTTGTGAAACGAGGAAAGTCTTTCGGGCAGAAGCCAACTTAACAAAGTACCAACAAAACCCCGTGCATCTTAGCCTGCGAGTGCAAGGCCATCAACTGCACATGGAAACCCCGATAAGATTCTTTATGGATTCAAAAAATCTTTGGGGGTCGCTTCACTTTGGACCTTTAGCTAGTTTCTCATATTCGAGGGGTCTTATGATTTTGATGTGCTTGATTTTCTTCCAGTCCTTAAAATCTTCAGTTATTATTGTGTCTAAACCCTTTCTTCGCATGCATGCGGCATGTATCGAATCATACCTGACATTTGATTCAAGAAGTATGCCTGCTGCGTCTTGGAGGACGCGCTCATCAAATTGAATCATGTTTATCGGCAACGAGAAAAACGCCTCGACTGCGATTGCCGCTTTTTCTGGATCTATCTGTGCCAGAGACCCCAGAATCTCTATAGGAACTAGAAAACTGCAGTGCGCTTCAATCTTCTCGTTCTGGATGTCGTCGATTATTTGCTTGCAGGCTTTGCCGTAAACAGGATGAGCCAAAGCAGAGTAATCAAAAATGTTGGTGTCCACGTAATAGCTCAATCTGTGGCTTCCTTCCGCTTTTCACAGTGCTGTTTCTTGGGCTCAGAAGTGGGGGTCTCTTTCCAGGATTCTTCAACAAGTTTGGTTGCATCCATGTCAAGAGGCTTTCCGAAAAGATTCCAGAGCGCATCTGAGGGGTTGGAAAGGCGTTTGGGGGATTCCATTATTATGCGTTTGTTTTCGGACTTTACTATGAGTTTGTCGCCGATTTTAACGCCGAGCTCGGAGCGAACGCTTTGGGGTATCGTAACTTGATACTTTCGAGTTACTTTTACCTCTTCTTCCAAAGCAAATTTCACCATTACCCCAGTAGGACTAGCGTAGTACTTAAAACTTTCCAAGCGCAGCCTGCACCTCAGCCTGCGACGGCAAGGCCATCAACTAGCCCTGCTCTATGGTCTGCTTCTTCAGCCATATGAAAAAGGCCAAAGACCCCCAAAGCTATGGGAGGACATAGAAATGGATGCTGCAGCATTTCCAGTTAGCTTGACCATAAGGGTTAGTTGAAGCTAAAGTTATTCTAAAATGATTTTAATTTAAGATTATTTTCAAAAATATCTTCAAGCGCACAGGCGGTTGTGCTGAAGTCTTGTTTTACTCTTTTCTTGCGTACGCCTCTTTTATTATGAACATGTAGATATCTTCATTTTTCGCCGCCATGCTTCAACCTAAGCATCATTCTGTAAAAGCCTATAAAAGACGTATTTCGAGAAGCAAGCATTCCAAAAACAGGAATATTACTCATAATCAAGTTGAGTTGTATCAAAATTTTCATTGATGATAAGTCTTAAATCTGCATAGCATAATACTAACAACCGATAACTAAGAATGGGTTACGGTTCTCACCTAATTTTTCTTCAATGAAAAGTCTCAAGTCTCGGTAGCAACTAACGGCTTAATTGTGAATAGTTTAAAAAAGAGTCATAGAAATTTTATTGGTTATTCACAAAGCTTAAATTTTCACGTATTACCTATAGATGAATAACGGAGAATGAACAGATTGCCATTTTGCTGTAATTGTGGCTGCCAAATACAAAATGGAGTAAAATTCTGCCCGAATTGTGGAGCAGCCCAACAAACATTGCTACAACAAACAACTCAATCAGCCCCGGTTCAGATAACTAACTCAAGAGAATCTGGAGAAACTGCATATTTTAAGGGAGAGGGAGAATTAGTAGTAACAAGAACCGAACATAGAGGGGCAGGAAGAAAAGTAGCCAGCCTTGCTCTGGGGCCTGTCGGTTATTTGGCTTTCGGACGAGATAAAAACAGGAAGTCCAAAGCAAAAGGAACCCTTGTGGTTACAAATGAAGCCATTTACTGCGCAGGAAACGATTATCCTTTTGACCGAATCATAAGTATCACCAAGCAGGGCACTATATCCAAATCCGTTGTGTTGACTTTCGAGAAAGATGTTCAAGCTGGAGGTAGGGCTGAAGGTGGAATCTTGGGAGTAGGCGGAATGAGCATAGAAGTAGAACTCAAAACAAATGATATAGACGCTCTGTTCAGAGGACTTGAACGGGCAAAAATGGCTGGAATAAAAGGATTGTAAGAAAACTGAGTTTTGATTAAAAATGAGACGCACAAGGCATGAAGAAGCACCACCTCCACGCAATGTGGAAATAATTAGGGAAACTCAGGTCATTGTGAAAGTAAGATGCCCCTACTGCGCAAACGTGTACAACGAAATTCTCGACAGGTGTCCTAACTGTGGAGGTCATAGATAAGCTAATCGACCAAGAAATAAGAATAGAAAGAGAAAGCGTTATCTCTAATGTTCTGTTGGTGAGAAGTCTTAAATCTACAGAGCGTAGAAAAAGGAAACAGAAGAATCACATGCGAAAGTAATTTTGCTAAAAATTTTTGAATGCCAAATCATATATACTAAAAGGTCAAATACTGTACGTAATAGAGGGGTAAGCTGCATATGAAGAAAGCCGTTTTGCTCTCTATCGGGCTGTTAACTGTAATTTTATTATCATGCAGTATGCTAAGAGTAAATGCCCTAAATTCGAATGAATGGAGCTGGACATATGCTTTTGATAATACAACGTATTATCAAGGAGACAGCGGAACCGTCACTATTACTTTCACTAGCAATTGCCCTGACCAATTACAATTTAGTTCTTTAAGCGTTCAATTTGACTGGATGACAACACCGACTACTGTGACAGCAAGTTCACCCAACATTGCAACTGGCAATCAATACACTTTCCCTGCCATCAGTTTCAGCATTCCTTCTGATGCAACCGTAGGCTCTCATAGTTTCACAATATCCATGCAAGGTCAACAAAAGGAGCTATTAGGCTGGACTAGTATTTCGCCAACTGGAACAGGAGGTTCGATTAATGTTCTTGATGCCTACGAAAAAGTATATGACCAAACAATTCAAACCGTGCAAAACTCTTTGAATAATGCTCAGAACAGCAACCTTAGTCCTGATGCTCAGGCTTTGCTCCAACAAGCTAATAATATGTATAATCAAGCCACTACATTAGCTGGGCAAGGAGAATGGCAATCTGCCGTTAATGACCTTAACTCTGCATCCAATTATATTAGCCAAGCATTAGCACTCCCTACACCAACACCAACCATACCAGAGTTTCCAACCATAGCCGTCTTAGCCATATTCTTAGTGCTATCGCTTTTCGCTGTTATCGTACTTACAGTTAGAAAGAGGAAAATACCGAGTGCATTCAAGAGTTAGAAGCTTATTGGGACATTCTACCAACGAAATTTTACTAAATGGTTTAAGCGATTAGAAACTCAGCCAAAGGGAGAAATTCCGTATTTGCTTTAAGATGGCATTTCTAAGCCTGGATGTTTCTATTAAAAGCAGAGTATCTGAAAAGTCGCAACGATAAGGCTGTTTTGGGTAAACTTGACGCTGTCAGTTTTTCCCGAAACGAACTTTCATCTTAAAAGCGGAACTCAGTAAGCTGGAAACTTAGAGGTAAGTCTTAAATCTGCATAGCGTAGCTTCCTATTTTCCTTTCACAGTTTCCAGAGTACATTGAAGCATGGAGCATTAGCAGATGCACAGTAAAAAACTCAGGTAGGTACGCGCTACCAAATATTGCATTTCTTGGAATATGGCTTTTATTCTATTTCATACTCCTTCAGAATTGCAGAGGGAAAAAGAGAAAGCCTCTATTAGCCAAGAACTGGGAAACTATTCTCAGTCTCTTGGTGAACCCTCTAAGTCAAATTCTCATGGCAATAAGTCTTAAATCTGCATAAGCGTAGAATATCCAGACATCAAGTGAAAGACTGATTTTGGCTAGTTCTCCGCTAAAAATTATTAACTCTGTATCCAATATCTAATAGTTCCTTAAAGGAGAGATGAAGCGGATGAGTAAGTCTAGAGCACTATTCAAAAAATGGCTTTGGCGTTACATAAAATATAATATCATAGGCTTAACCGTTTTCGCATTAAACATCGTTATTTATGTAATCATTTTCCCCTTTTTGGGAGAATGGTCCTACATCATCGTCAGCTTGAATGGCGGAATTATCGAGTTTACATTAATCGCCTACGTTAACAGAACTAAAATAGGAATAATATTTGATGCTTGCACACCAAGTGACAGCAAATCAACAGGAGTATCCAAATGAAAAATAACCATTCCCTTTCATAAAGATAAACCGCGCGCGCTCAAAGCTAACACGCCTGCAAACTCGCAGCCTGCATGGACGCAAAGGTTTGATACCCAAAAACTTCGCTGCCCACTCGCTCCCTGTCCAGCAGAATTGGTTTGCTTTTGATACGGACGGGTTTCACGGGCTTTCTTTGGTTCGCTCTCTTTTGTGGAGGGCAGAAAACCTGTTTTGCTTATGGCGCTTGGGCTTCACGACTGCCTATCTTGGGAAAGCGCTAAAGCCTTGTCTTAAACCAAACGTAATTGAACTATTTGCATGTTGAAAAAGCCTTATTCCACATGAAAAGTGCGGATGCCGACTGTATGTTGAACTATGTTGAATCATATTTGGAGCCTATTAGAAGCATATAGTTGACCGGGAGGGTGGCGTTGCAAAAACACAAGCGGAACGCCCCGAGGTGTGCTTTTTTTGTCTATTTGGCTCATCTATAGGCAGCTATTTGGTTCATCTAGAAAACCGTAGGAGTAGCCGGGACGAAAAAAGAAAAACTGGCGGGAAGGCTAAGCGGTCTGCGCGATAGTTGTTGATGATGAAGGAGTTTTTTCCTTCTTTTCTGGAGACATAACGTCTAGTAGACGCCTACCCGATAGGGGTACCCCATTTTTACAACCAAAAACCAAAACAAAATTGAAATCTTTCGGGGCTCAGGTTTCAAGCGCTTTTTCTGAGGCGTGGGCGTACATTGACCCGAATTTGTTGATGAGGTCTTTCTGCGTGTAAACTGAGGCGTGTATCTGAAAGAATTTGCCCATGCGTTCCGTTTCAACGCCGATCCCGATGACTATTACTCCCTTCCTAAGCAGGTCCTCAACGCAACTTTTCAGCTGCGTTGGCATGTCAGGGTACCCGTAAGGCCAACCGTCAGACACGACAATGAGGCACCGCTGTTCCTCAAACCGCTTCGCCAGCATTTTTCCCGCAATCGTAACCGCGTCAGGAAGGAAAGTTAGCCCTTCAAACTTCAACCCGCCGATTCTGGCTCTCGCCCTTTTCGAATACGACTCGGTGCCGTCCTTAATGATGTACAATCTGTCGTTAAACGCGAAGAAAGACCAAGACGTGGCATCAATCATCAGCTCCTTCGCTGCCTCAGCCACCGCTATCGCCAACGCACGACCGTACTCGCCCTTCACCTGCATGCTGTTGCTCACGTCAAAGATCAGCGACCAGGCGAAACTTGGCTTAAGATACTGGTCAAGCACGAACACGTCGGTTGCAGGCTTGTTGCTTGCCATAGCCTGGATTACAGCGGGTAAATCAAGCTGCCCCATCTCCTGCCTTGGGTCTTCGTCAAGGTAGTTGAACGCTGACCTGAGGATGTCAAGAAGCCGCCGGCTCGCCCCCTGCACAAGAGTTCTTGCCCTGAGGTACTGCGTGTAGTCTTCCTCTGGGAAAGAAACCGAGTTGAACTTGGTCAAGGCAACGTAAGGAGTGATTTTTGAAAGTATTTTTTCTTCTCTTTGCTTCTGGTAATAATCCGAGTTGAACGCCTGCAGCGACTCTACGTCCTGCTCGGGTCTCCAACACTCATCCACGCTTTTCACATTGGGCATCGTGCCGCCGAGGTTCGTTAACGCCTGCACAAATAACTGGTCAAAATCATCATTTCCAGACAGGTCTGTGTAGATGCTGCAGTTCCCAGTGCTTTCCGTATGCCTCAGCGATGGAGCCTCCAAAAACGGGCCGAAAGGTTCAAGCAAGCTTCTTATGCTCTTGAAGTTTTCATCGAATAAACCGTCCAGATTAACTTGGCTGCCAGCCATGGAAGTTAAGAACTTTTCCTTAAGATCCATTAAAATGCCAAATATTTGATTCAAAGCTTTTTCTTCTTCCACGCCGGGAGAACCCTTCGTCAAGCCAACGTTGAGTTTTGTCAGAAGCGCAGTCATGAGTTTTGTTGAAACCGTGAAGATTCTTCCTAAAGACTTTGTTTTTTGGTAGCCAACCGCGGCTGCGTAGGCGACGTCAAAGAGTTTCTCAGGGTACTCAGTCTGAATGTACGCGTTAACGTAAACGTCGTTTATCAGCGACCTGGTGAACGACTCAACTATCGAGTCCGAACTGTTAGGCGCGACTTTTTCTCTCGAGAACGGAGCCAAAGTGTGAGCTGTCAAGTGCAAAACAGACGCCCTGAAAAGTCTGCCTATTCTGGCTTTGCCTTCGTTGTCTGCGTCAAACGTGTATCCGAGGAACGAAAAGTTTCCGTCTTCTAGCTTCTGCACGGGTGGAAGTTTAATGGTGAAGCCGAACCCGTCGTTTTTCAGGACGGGCTGATTTAAGGCGGGGTCAGGAAGAATCTTCACTTTGGTATCGTCTTTCTGGAGCGAAATTGCCCAGGCGTAATCGATAAAACCCAAAATGAAATGGCTCCCAAATTACTACGATTTATTGAAAACTGCCTCGATGATCCTTCTTACATCCGCCTGCACTTCTACGTTGTCGCTTGTTAACCCAATAATGGTTTCTTCAGCTGCTGGAACCGGAGACATCCCGTCAAAAACCAGCATGCCCCAGTTGATCAAGTCTCCAAGGGAAGGCCCGTAAGGCAAATCTCCAGCCTTGTACTGCCGTCGCAGTTCAGCGCCTGCCTGAATGATCTTGTAAGCCGTGTCCTGATCAATCTTTGTTCTTTTCTTGAGCATGTCTACTTCATGGGGCGAGATGGTTTCGCCGACGCTTAAGAAGTCAAAGTTAATCCACACAGCCATGCGCCGCCTCATCGCAGCGTTAAGGGGCTTTGTTCCTGAGAACTCCGCGGTGGCAGGGTTCATGCTGATGATCATGTACCCGTACTTGTGCCGCTCAATCACCTCGCTGTCTTTCTCGTTCAGAACAAGGTGACCTCGCGTGTCCAACACGGGGTTCAAACGCGTAGCGACATCCTGCTTCATCATGTTAGCCTCGTCAAGGTACATGATGCCGCCTTTCCGCAGCCACTGAGTCAGCAAGCCATCTACCCAGTTTTCCTTGCCAAGTCCGATGAACCGCCCGATCAAGTCGAAACTGGACGTGGACAAGCCGCAGTTAACCTCCCAAATCGGCAGGCCTGTGAGTTCCGCGACCAGGTAGACGATGTGGGTTTTGCCTGTTCCTGAAGGCCCGATGAGGCTGCACTGCTTGAAATAGTAGAGCGCGCGCACTATGCGTTCAACGTAATGCTGCCCGTGGTCAAGGTACTCAGGCGTGCCCTTAGGAATCATATCGTCCAAACTGGCAAAACTGAAATTCGGATGCAAATCATACTTCTGAATAGCATACTTGTCATACAACGGCGACTTCGACATCGGACGCTCCTTATCCAACGACACCGTAACCTTAAACTTATCCTCCTTATGCGAAGAAACCTCCTGAACCCTACTCGCCTCAGCCTTATCCTTCAAGCCCTGATGCCCATAACTCATAGCCGCGCCTCAACACACTTCGATTCTTGAAAACGGATAAATAAATATTGTGTATTGTGAATTGATAGTTGATATACTCTCGGTAAGAAGCAAGAAAACAACGACCCAAGAAAGAAAATCTTACGTTTAGGCTCTTATTTCGAAGCGCTTGATGTTTGTTCGAAGTATTATTTGCAGCTACACAATCCTTTAATATGTTATCGTAATTCTCACGATAGTGTGAAAAAGGATGAGCCCATCGCCGAAGGCAGCCGCTAAAAAACAATGCGAAACCGAATTAACACTTGCCACTATGCACTAAAAGCCAACAGCCATCAGTTGCCATCGAAGCTGACATAACTCCTTAAGGCGGAGGAGGTTCAGGTGGATACGGCAAGGGTAAAATTGAAAGAAAGCCTGTTGAGCTATTAAACAAGCGTTGGTCGGAGTGGCAGTTTGCCAAGGATGATGCAGCGCTTAAATGTGGGGGGATAGCTCACGTGCCATGCTTCCAAGCCTTGCCAAGTGTTCACGCACGCCTCTTCCGCCCAAATAAGCACTTGGCACCCGAAAGCTGGTTAATGGCTTAAAGCAGGGTAGTCAGCGGGTTCTTGAGCGCGTTTTTGTTTCCTTTGAATTATGTTCTTATAGTTCCTTGGCAAGCCTAATGACATGGTGTTGGCTGTTGGGGCTTCTTGATCCTTTGCCCGTGAAAAGCGTAACCTTGCGGAATCGTATTGTTATGGCTCCGATGCAGTCGGGTCGAGCCTCGTTTGAGGGAGAAGTCACAAGCAGGCTGATTAGCTTCTACGTGAGGCGCGTGGCTTATGTGGGGTTGCCGATTATTGAGCACTCGTACATTTCACGGTTCGGGAAGATCGGGCCAAAGCAGTTGGGAATCTACGATGACTCGCTGATAAATGGCCTTGAGAAGCTTGCCACGTCAATTCATTACGTTGGCGCCCCGGCTGTGATTCAGATTACTCATGCAGGCGGAGTTGCCAACAAAAAAGTCATCGGCGCCCAGCCCGCGGGTCCTTCTGCACGAGGCAAAACCAGAAGCTTGGAAGTCAGCGAGATGCACGCCATCGCCGAGGAGTTTGCTTCCGCAGCAGAACGAGCGGTTAAGGCTGGTTTCGACGGGGTTGAACTTCACGGAGCGCACGGGTACCTGCTTAACCAGTTCTTCTCACCTCTGATAAATGAGCGAACGGATGAGTTCGGCGGTTCATTGGAGAACAGAATGCGTTTTCCACTTTTAGTTGTAAAGAAGGTTCGAGAAAGCCTCAGCGACAAGTTGCTGCTCTACAGGCTGGGAGCGGATGATTTGGCTCCTAACGGAACCCAAATTGAAGATTCCGTCGCGTTTGCCGTTCGGCTGGAGCAGGCGGGGGTTGATGTGATTGACGTGTCTGGCGGCATGTGTGGAAGCGAACCAAAGCAGCTTCGGCGGGTTGTGGGCTATTTTGTTCCGCAGGCTAGCCGAATTAAGGCGGCGGTTAAGGTTCCCGTGATCGGTGTGGGCGGGATTCGCGATGCTGAATTCGCTGATAGGCTGATCCGTGACGGGAAAGTTGACTTGGTAGCGGTGGGTAGAGCTTTGTGGAAAGATTCAAAATGGGCGCAAAAAGCCGCGGAAACGCTCCAAGTCAAGGGCAGGCAGTGAAATCCTAAATCATGTGCGCTTAGACGCGTTTTCGAAGGGGACTTCGTAACCGCAAGAGTTATACCTGTTAACTGCGACTAGAGTTTTTGACTTTTGGTCAAGATATACAGTTAAGGAGTTGAGATTTTGGAGAAGCTGCAAACGTTCACCATGGATGACCTGAGCAAATTTAACGGCAAAAACGGGCAGCCTGCCTACATCGCTTATAAGGGCAAGGTTTACGACGTAACTGGTTCGAGCCAGTGGCTGGACGGCGACCACTTGGGACATGAGGCTGGTCAGGATTTAACGATGGCTCTGGAGATTGCGCCTCACGGTGAAGAAGCCGTTGAACGGATGAAAGTAGTCGGCGTTTTATCTGGGTCTTGAATGCCTCTGCTGTTTTTGCAGGGTAACAAAGGGAAGTTGTGGTAATTATGCCCATTTTGTTGAAGCGTGCGTTCTAATTTCTGGAAAGCGAGAAAATAGTTCGTCAACAACAACCTTTTTTGCTTTTTGTGGTGGATTTTTTCAATATATGCTACCCTGCTCCGTTTGAGCCAACCAGAGGTTATGTTTTTTGGAAAGAAGGAAAATTGCCCTTTATCTCCTCAACAACGACGACTGGTCTGAGAGGCTAGTTCTTTCGGTTTGCGGCAAAAATAATTGTTTCATCAACAACAACATCAACAACAAGGCAAAAGCCTGTTTTCCATTTTTCGTCCCGCCTACCCCTACGGTCCATTAGACTATCCAAATAGGTGTATCTAAGCGAGCTGAATAGACAAAAAAAAACACGCCTCGGACCGTTCCGTTTGTATTTTTGCAACTTCTACCTTCCGGTCAACAATATGCTTCTAATATGCCCCAAATTTGAAACAACATAGTTCAACATGCAGTCGGCATCCGCACTTTTCATGTGGAACAAGGCTTTTTCAACATACAAATAATTGCAAAATCGGCTATTTACAACTGATAGCCATCACAAAGGTGGGTCCTCTCTTATTGCTGAAAATATCCAACTACTTTGTGCTAGGCGCAATCTTGCAAAAAGAGACAAGATAGAATAGATTTCTCAGTCAGTAACTCAAAAACAAGTCTCAGACTAAAGTCACGGACCTTATTTGAATCGCCGCCTTCAATGGCCAATTGAGGTAAGCCCTCGAAATTATCTAATGTAAGGATGCCTATCTTTTCTTTTTCTGCTTTTTCTTTATCAGCATCATTGAGCATCGCTCTTGCGAACTTTATGACAGGTAAGATAGAAATATTTGGTATAGCAGCAACTAAGTTTTGTTCTTGTGGCAAGTTTTGAGAGTCTATTGCTTATGTCAATCTCCTGTTCTGTGCATTCTACCGCCAGCATCCATGTGTCAGCTACTTGAGACGCGATTACTCGAATGTCGATCGACCGCCAATCATCGACAAACGGTTTCGTCTCAGTCCTAAAGCGTTCTAAGTTTGCGTCCACAAAAAGTTCTCAGAGCGGTTGCTTCTTAAACTTATTGGTTCCAGCTCTTGCTATCATTAAATTCAGCCAAATTTAATAATGCTTTTGTTTTTAGAGGGGAGATATTCACTTTCATTTACCCCTACACTGCGCTTCGTAGGCAGTTTGTTCATCTATCTTTTAAGTTCAATGAACTACAGGTACGAACCCTAAGGGATTGAATATAAAGAAAAGCTGACGCTAGCAGCCAAGGCTGATCTTCTTAGTGGATTTAAATGCAGGTCGGCTCATTTCAGCTGAGAGAAAGGTCAATGTCATATTTGTTACCATTTAGTTCAAAGACAATTCTTTCGGCAGAGTGATTGATTAAGTTCCTGTTACCCAAATCGAACTCCTTGTGATGGTTTGGGCATAGTACTAGAATGTTGTCAGGAGTCTCTGGGCCCTTCTCGCTTTTTCTTCTTATATGTGCGGCTTCGACGTAATGCTCACCGTTCTTTTTCAAAATTGAGTTTCCACATATTTGGCATTTGAAGTCGCGCAGAATCTTGAGGGCTACGATAGTTTTGTTGTCTCTATCATATGTCTTGCCATTTATTACAACCTGCTGAGACATTGAAGGAGTTAGCGCCTTCAACTCCTCGATCAACTTCTTTCGCTTCTCGCCCGTAAGGTCCCTCAGAATTTCTTTCTCAAGTTCAATTTGTTGAGTGACTGATTTATCGGCTGGGTAGTTCTCTTCATAAGTCTCCCCAGTGACGAATTCGAATATTCTGACCAATTTATCAAAATGCTCTCTTGCTATCCCTGACAATGTTGCTTTCTCGAGTTCATCTGCTATTATCTGTCGAGCGAGACCCAAGTTAACGTATCTAAATCCAGCTTCTGGAACAAGCCTTTTGCCACTCAAATACTTGTCTGCGTCCAGCGGCACCGGAAAGAGTAATGATAGATTCTTGTCAGCCACTATGTTTGAAAAAAGTTTACCATTCTCAAATCCTAGCCAGGCGGTTTCCAGTGCAGGCTTTATGACTTCGACATTGCCATAAACTCCAACGATTTCATTTGTCCAACTTGTAAGGTTTTTTGTGTAGAAGAAGATAACTGCCTCCTTGTCCAGCCTAGTCGGAGCGCCGACCCATTGAACATATCCATATACTTTGTCTAAAGTATCGATTCCCTTCTTGTCAAATTTGAAATTAAGCGTTTCATGCCCAGGATGAGTCTTTGCATAAAGATGACCCGCTTTAGGATTCACGTATATATTCTTCCAACCTGAATCATTCCATGTGATGTTGGCAATAAGAAACCGTGAATAAGACAATACAACACCACCAAAATACAGATTACTAAACTTAAAACTTTTGCCTCGTGCCTCTTATGTCTAATTTAGATACTTGTCTTTGCGTGCCTCACAAAGCCAAGTTGGGCCACAATAACAATCCTATCCGAAATTCTTACTTTGCGAGCCCACTTCTTGGGCCCTCAAGTGAAGTTCCAGTTAACGTTTACCTGGTGCCCTGTAACGTCCCGCAAAGTTTTCTTCAGAGCAGGCTTTTCATCAATATAGTCTTTTGTAGAATTTTGTTTAATGAATTTTTGGAAATTTTTAAACTCCAACGAGCTGTCGTTGAGTTCGCTTATTTTTGAAAAAGCATTTAAAATTTCGTATTTTTCTTTTGTTGTCGCTTCTTGATAGTTTTGCAAAACAGTCGGTATTAAAGGATCTTGCCTATATTCGTCTGACAAATTTTCAACCAAAGAAGGGTCAGCGGCTATATGTCTGACTTGCAAACTTTTCTTATCAAACAATCGAACGTTTTCGGGTTTATAAATCATGAACTTCTTAGGTTTACCAGTTAATGGGTCTATCTCCAAAAAACCTCTTGGTTTCTCAACGGAATAAATATCGTTTCCGAAGAATGGAAGATAATGCATTGTGGAAAGCTCATTTAATCCAACTCTTTCAACTTGTATAGCGAAAAAAGCGACATCGGTCCTTACAAAATTTCGTAGCACTTCATAGCTAATGTGAGCGCGTCGATAAGATTGAAAATACAAACCAACTAGATTAAGTCTCAGTGTGTTAACAATTAATTTTAGGGCTTTTTCAAAATCTTTGTAATTCATATCAATGAAAAATACTGGTTGCTCATTTATTTTTTCTAAGTCCCTATCAAGTTTGATTATCAGATTTGAATATTCCTTAAACGGTAAGTCAATGAACGGGATCGAAATTGGGCTTAATCCAGCCTCTTGTTGCATTCTAACGTTAACTCTTAAAAAACGTTCGAGTAGCATTGGATTTTGTTTTAGAAGAGTCATCGGTGAAAAGCGAATTTCGCCTGTTATCTGGTCCTTTATGTCGGATTTGGTTGGTTTGAGCAAAAACAAACTAAGGTTTGAGTATTGTGAAAGGCGGTTTTTCAGTTCAGCACGGCTAGTTAGCTTAGCAAAATACCCATTTTCATTCATAAACTTGTCGAATTGCCTTGCGTTTAATTCTTCAATTGCAATCGAGATGGGATTTTCTATGGGAAGGTCTGTGGGTATTAGTGCTTTTTGTCTATACTCAGAATCGGTTGAAGCTCTGATTGGCGTCAAGATATCTTGTTTTGAGGTTTTGATTTCGATCGTCCTGTTAGGATAAAGGAACTTTGAACTGTCATCAATCGACTTTACTTTTACCTCATTAATTCTCATCCAACACCCTTTCCCCATGTAATAGTTTTGTATCGATCTTTAAGGCACGATTTTTCTTTGAATTCTGGATATTTCTGGTAGACAAGCCGTAATATCCCGTCGTACCCTAATTGGTCCCATCCCTTTCTTTTCTCTTTCGCAATTTCTTGAGTGTGGGGTGAAAGCGTTCTCCAGACTTTGGAAGTGTATTCTTTACCTTTTTTGGTCAGCTCAAATTGTTCAAGTTTGGTATTTTTCTTGCCTTTGCGTTCTATGAACCCAGAATACTCGAGATTAGTCAATGCATTGCCAACTGTGAAACTGTACATTCCCAAATGGTAGGGAACAAATTTGGCATCCTGAATTTCGCTTTGGTTGAGAATCTCTTTCATCAAGAGGAATACTTCCTTTACCATTAAGACTCTTCCAAAAACCGGTTTATCTGGTTGAGCATAAAGCGTAAGCAAAATACAGTCAGAAACGGCATGTTTCTTTGGCTTAAGTTCACTAATTATCCTTTTTGCCTCTTCGTAATCATAAACCACTGTACCATCTGAATAGGCTTCTATTCCTTTTGAATCCACTTTTTCTGTAGCCAATCTAATCAAGCCTCGTATATGTCTAACCCTTGCAATATAGTGTTGTCGGCGAGTTGTGCCTCTTGGCAATCAACGTACGCTCTTATTCCTTCAAGCTCGAAACAAATGTGATAGTGCCGGTGTCTAAGAACTCTTTCTCCGAGACCAATTTGAGGTTTTGTTATGCCCAAAATATTTTCGTAAAAAAGATCGAACGCAGAATTTGGAAACGTCATTTTAAACTTTTCAAGCATGGTATTGGTGGGCTTTAACTTCCTCTTCACCCAATTGAAATCAGGAAATTTTATTAACTCATATTTCCGATGGCAAAATGGGCAGTTGATTGTCCTTTTTGGAATAATTATTTTTTGAGATTGATTGTGTTCGTAGAGTTTCAGTGTGATTTTGTCAGAAGTTGTGCTTTCAACGTTTTGCAAGTTAGTCTCCGCAGAACAATACTGGCAGTTAACAGGGGTTAGCATTGAGATTCACTTATTCGTATTAGTTGCTTAAAAAACTTGGCAAAGATGGCTTGCCGCTTCCTCGCTAACAGGAGATTTATTCTGTTCTTTCTTAGTCTCTTCAAAGAACACAAAAGCAAAGGACTTTTATGCTGGCAAAGATAATAATCGAACCTTGGGTGTTCGATTGATCGCTATAGGAGGCGTCAGGCATTTTGGTCAACTCGTCAAGCAGACAGAAGAGGAGATTATTAGAGACATGGACCAAGGAAAAATACAAACTGAGCCTAGTATTACTGATCGATATTTAGGGGTCCTTCAGCATGTTATTTCTGAAAAGTGGAAAAAAGAAGGATTAAAGATTGACGTATGCACCCTTAGAGATATGGGACCAAACGCGCCCGAGCACAAATACGGGGCTGATTTTATAGCGGTCTTAGACATAAAGATCGAGGGATATAAGCTAACCAAAGGGTTTCTTTGCCAAGCTAAGAAAGAAAGTGATTCAATTAAGGTTCTTAAAACCCAGCCACAAATATTTTTCAGAGGACCGACATCAGTTAAGTTTGGTTTCGATCAAGAATTTATCAGACTGAAGGGTCAGGCTAATGACATGCTGCAAATTACTCCTGCCAGTTTTGTGATTGTATATAGTATGAAAGGATTTGTGGTTGTGCCTGCGTCTTCCGTTGCTTCACTTTCTAAAAATAACAAATTATATGCAAAATCAGCTGCCAGTTTTTTCAAAGAGTTTTTAATGTGTTTCATCGGAGACCCTAATCTAAAAGCATGGGATAATATTTCCCTTGAAAGCTTAAGAGATAAGTACAGAGCAAAAAGAGCGGTAATGTTCAGTTTGCGTTCAACTAACTTTGATAGCGATCAAGTACATCTTGATTCATTCTAATAAAAGAAATATTTACCAATGCTATTAGATAGCGGGACATGTGACTTGGCTGAATCAGAAAAGGGCGATGGTTGTCTCAATCTTTTTTGCGAATCGTTGTTGATGAAGAAAGATTTTCCTACTTTAACTGGGTTATCTAGCTGAATGGGTTTAAGAAACCCTTCAATTTACATATTAGGCAATTATAGAATTGAAGATAGGTTGGGCGTTAAGCAGATGAAGGTTTACGTTAAGGCTTCAGCTAGGCTTCATTTGGGGCTCATCGATTTAGGAGGCGACTTAGGACGTTTCTTCGGCGGCGTAGGCGTCGCCATAAACCAGCCGAACGCGATTGTTGAAGCTGAAAAGTCAGAACGCCTCACTGTCGAGGGCGAAAAAAGCGAGCTGGTGAAGCCGTGGGTTGAGGGGTTCCTCAAAAAATACGACTTGAAGCCTGAGGTAGCCGTATGCGTTAAGCAGGTTATTCCCCAGCATGTCGGGTTAGGCTCAGGAACCCAGCTTGCCCTAGCCACCTCTGCTGCCCTCGCAAAACTGTTCAATGTAGAGGCTTCGACGCAGGAGCTTTCCAAAACCATGGGAAGAGGCACAGTCTCTGGCGTGGGAACAGCGCTTTTTGAAAAAGGTGGCTTCGTTGCCGAGGGCGGTGTTAAAAGCCAAAACGGCAAGCCGCTCGCATCGTGGAACAGTTTTCCTCCAGTGATTTTTCAATCATCTTTCCCAAAAAACTGGTTTTTTACCGTGGCCATCCCGCAGGTTAAGGGCGGTTTGTCAGGGGAAGCGGAGGCTCACGCTTTTAGGGATATGCCGCCTATGTCAGCAGAGCAGGCTGGGCGTATAAGCCGCTTGATTCTGATGTCTCTTCTGCCAGCGCTCAAAGAGAAAGACATAAAGACTTTCGGAGGTGCATTAACCCAGATTCAAAACCTGGTCGGCGACTGCTTTGCCTCGGCTCAAGGCGGAAGATTCTCCAGTTCCCCGTCAAGCCAATGCATAGAATTCATGCTCAGGCATGGAGCTTTTGGAGCAGGGCAGAGTTCATGGGGACCAACAGTCTACGGGCTTGTCGAAGGCAAAGAGCAAGCGGAGAAGCTTTCACTAGACGTGCAGCGGTTCTTGCAAAAAAGCGTAGGCGGGCAAGTATTCTGGACGGGCGCGAACAACAGAGGGGCTTATATTAAAACAACGTCGTAGTCAAAACAGGTGGGAAAAAGCATGAAGCTTGGATTGGACGATTGGTGGCCGTGGTACCGAAGAATTATTCAAACGTTCGGTTACGACCAAGCTAAAGACCAATACGCTGCTGACCTGCTGAGCACACTGTTGGCTGGGAAGGCAGCCGATCCCTCAAAGCTTAGAGAGCGATTGGCAAATCAGCCAGTGTTGGTTTTCGGCGCTGGGCCTTCACTTGAGGAAGACCTTAAACGTATCATGCGGGAAGGGGTTCTGCAGAAGTTTGTGACTGTTGTAGCTGACGGAGCAACAACCGCGTTTCTAAACATGGCAAACGCCGCTCCAGACGTAATCGTAACTGACCTGGACGGGATAGTCAGCGACATTGTCACCGCCCAGCGGCAAGGATCAACGGTAGTTATCCAAGCGCATGGCGACAACATTGAGCAGCTAAGACGCTACGTTCCCGACTTCTCAAACGCAGTCGGGAGCACTCAGGTTGAGCCGCGTCCAAACGTTCACAATTTCCTTGGATTCACCGACGGGGACAGAGCTGTTTTTCTTGCCGCAACCATGGACGCTAAAGTTATCGTGTTAGCCGGAATGGATTTCGGGTTGACGGTGGGCAAGTACTCTAAAGTGAAGGTGAAATCCCTCTCTGTTAAGCGTGAGAAGCTGAAGATTAGCAGAGAACTGCTGGAGTGGCTGGCCCGAAAAATGCAACAAAACATTTTACTCTATAACTTGACGGCGAACGGGGAAGAAATCAAAGGTTTCCGAAGCATCCAGCCTGAAGACTTGAAACGGCTCGTTTAAACAATAAAGGCAAGCTAATACTTCTTGAAGACTTCAAGTTCCTTCCTTGTTTTTTCATCTAGGTAAATGTGATCGAATATTCCGCCTTTGCTTTCCCTAAGCCTCATCACATCCACGATCGGCTCATATTTTCCATGCGCCAAACCGTTTGCAATTATCGCTGCCCCTTCAGCCGCCCCCTTAGCAACCTTAGCACTGCCTTGAATCTTTACAACGTCAATTTTTGACCCGATTTCGCTGAAAAAAGCAGCCAGCCTGTTTTCCGCCATCGCATAAAACCCGGGGATACTAGTGAATCTTCCACTAAGCAGCACTTCCTTAGGCTTAACCGAAGGCAAAAGCGACGCGACATCTTTAACAACGGATTCAAGCATCAGGTCCAGACCAGAACGGATTTTTCCGCTTGCTTTTGCGTTTTCGATGAAATCTTCAATCGGTTTTGAGGTGTCGATCCCCGCAACCGCCGCTGCGCCGCCAGCGAACAAAGTAAGCTTAGAAAAATCCTCAACAGTATTAGCTAACGCGTATGCTAGTTCTCCGTCAACAAAGCCCATGCCGAGGAATGAAGGAAACCCAGCTGTTCCAGCCATAGCGTCAACTATTTGACCGCTTTTCACCGCCATAGCGGAAGTATATGCAAATCCTATCTCAACAACGATAAAGTCAGTTTCGTCATAACCAATGCTTAGCCTTTCCGCCTGATCCTTTACTGCTAAAACGGCGCTTGGAACCTTATCGTTTGTGCCCATGTCCACCCTGTTGGCCTTCCTGTACTCTGGAACAGTCGGCAACTGAATAACTGACGGAGTAAACCAGATGTCAAGGTCTTCCGTGTTCTTCATAAGCTGCATAAGCTGCCTTAAACCGACGATTTTGAGTTTCCTTGCAACATCAGCCTGCGTCACAAACGTTGCCAACGCAATATCTTCCATGCTTGCGTCTTTAGCTTTTTGAAGCGGCAAGCCATAACCTGCAGGACCCGAAATCGCGTCGATCTTGCCGCAAGCTTGCTGAACCTCTCTTAGCTTCTCAATAACTAAGCAGGGGTTCTTTGTAACTTCTTCTCGGGATAAAGCACAGTCAACTAACACTTTGCCGCTGAGGTCGTCAAACCCGTAGATGTCCATCGTTTTCGTTCCCGAGTCGATGCCGACAGCTTTGACCATGGCTAAGCCTTCAGAACCGTCGCTCCACGATTGTTCGCTCGGGTGACATAGATTTCTCCGCCGCCATGCTTGTCCAGAAACTGTGTTAACTCCTTCGCCAATTTTTCCGCGGCGCGTTTGCCATTCACAATGGTGTAGAAGGTTGGGCCCCATGAGGTTTGGCAAGCCATCGAGCCTTCCCGAAGCATGATTCTTACCCCTTCTTCCACAACCTGGTTGCAGTAGGTTCCTTCCTGATAGTCTCTCCAGAACCTGCCGAGCTTCTGGTTGAACGATGTCAAGGCTTCGCCGAACGACTTGAGGTCTTTCTCGACGAAGGCAGGCATAAGCTTCACCAAGACAATCCTTGAAAGCTCGTCAGAAAGCTCTTTGGGCATAAGTTTGAGGTTGCCCAAGATTTCATCCTCGTTTTCCCTCATCTGGGCGATTTTCTGCCTTGACTCGTTGGGAATAGCGATGACGAAAAACCAGTTCTTGGGAACTGCGCCGTGGAATATGAGCGGTGGCACCATTTTTGTTCGGCTTTCAACTTTAAAACCGCCTTCAACGATGAACCCGCCAGTTTTGAAAGCGTAAACTCCCATCGCGGTTATGGTTCCCCTGCCCATTATCAAAGACACATCCTCAACGGTGAGGTTCAAATCGTAGAGCTTTGACAATGCGACGCCGATGGAAAGAGCCAGAGTCGTGTGGAACCCTACGCCGACAAACCTTGGGATTTCATTCTTAATTTTGACCTCTGCGCCTTCCAAATCGAACTCGTCAACGAGCCGTTTAGCAAACTTGTAGGCTGACTTGTCCTCTGCCTTGATCCCTTTTGCCTTAGAAACTTCAACTTCAAGAGGAAGATCTATCGCAAAACCAACCGTCCCGTAAAGCCTTCCCAAATCGCCTGTCAAATCAAAATTGCCCGCGTGCAAGTGGGCTGGAGCCGAAACAGTAACCTTCTCCATTGGATTCACCAGTTAAATTTTGACGCGACGACTAGGGAATCTGACACTAATAAACGTTAAGCTATCGTAGGGATTTCCAAAACCTTAGGCGTTTTTACCCCTTATCAGAGTTAATGCCACGTTTTTCTTGCCTCGTAATGTTTTTGACATCCAGAAAACTTAAAATCCGTAAAAGATCTTCAGGAAGTGACGGGAGAAGACCAGTCAACCCTCCTGAGAAAACTCTTAGATAAGGGGCTTGCTGAAGTGAAAATGGATATTGCAGTTGACAGTTACGTTAAAGGAAAAACTTCCTTGAAGAAATCCTCCGAAATCGCCGATGTCTCACTCTGGGCTTTTTTGGATGAGCTTAGAAACAGGAATGTTTCTCTCAAATATTCTGTAGCAGATGCCGAAAATGAAATACGCGCCATAATCGAAAAGAAGCATGCAAAATCATAAGACGCAACAATTACAGAAGCTTTCGTTGGTTAAGGGTTTAGTCGCCAATTTTCATCTTCGCAACCTAAGAAATCCATTTAGAATCGGCTTCCAATCAAGTAAGTATAATAAGCAACAAGTTCTTTGTGCTCACGTAAATTCGTCAAAGCATGGCATTAAAGGGCATGATGCCTGTTTAGAATTTAAATGGGGATTACGAAAAATTTGGTCGTCGACGTCCAAAACCAAAAACCAGAAAATGAAATCGAGCTGGAAAAGGTTGGTGTAGAAGGCCTTCGGAAACTTGTCTTGTTGAACAGACCAGAGGGAACCTTCAACATCATAGTCAACATAAACAGCTACATCACGTTGCCTTCTCATTTGCGTGGAGTACACATGAGCAGGTTCATTGAGTCTATTGAAGAAATACCGTTGGAAGCCGCTTCAATCGAGAATTTAGCTGTGCAGATTTCAAAAAGCGCGTTTAAGAAGCATGGCTTCCACTGCCAAACAGAAGTTTTCGGTGAACTTCCATTCAACAGGGTAAGACCAAGCGGCAAAAAGGAAAACTCGATTGCGCAAATGTTTGCACGCTACTCAACCAAGACGGGGAAGAAAACTGCTGGCATCACCGTTAACGGCGCCTTAGCCTGTCCGTGCTCGAAAGAAATGTGTCATGGATTGACCCATAACCAGAGAGGCTCTCTTAGCGTGGAAATCGACGTGACCGAAAACACTGACCTTCTTGACGTCCTCAAAATTTGCAGTCAAAGCTTCAGTTCCCCAACGTTTTCTCTGCTTAAAAGACCCGAAGAGAAGAAGGTGGTTGAAAAAATGCATGAGAACGCCAAGTTTGTTGAAGACGTTACAAGGCAATGCGTCAAGTTGCTGAAGGAAAAGTACCCCAAAAGATTCTGCACGGTTAAATGCGTAAGCTTCGAATCCATCCATGACCACAACGTTTGTTCAGAATGGCGAGGACTCTTGTAGCGGAGGTTTAGGCTGTGTACAGGCTTAGGGTCGCAACAACATTTGCGGCGGCACACAACGTCGTTGAAAGCAACGGCAAATGCGAAAGGCTTCACGGGCACACCTGGAAAGTGGAACTTTTCGTTTTAGGCGAAAAAACAGAACCTAACGGGATGGTCGTTGACTTCGCAGTGTTAAAGTTATCTTTAGAAAAAGTAGTTGAAAAACTTGATCACACCTACCTCAACGAAATAACCGAAATAGGCAACCCGACAACTGAAAACATCGCAAAGTACATTTTTGTTCACGTGCAAAAAAGCCTGCCTGAAAAACCCACGCTGGAGAAAGTTAGAGTCTGGGAAAGCCCAAGAAGCTGGTGCGAATACCTTGGGCAATGAAAAGAAGCAGAGAAGATCTTGGCTCTTTTAGAAGAAGACAAATTCGGCATCGATATTGCAAAGCAGATTCATCGAATCAATAAATAAAAAGTGAGAGAAAAGAGAACTGGGTTTACACGAGAATCAGTACAAGAACGACAACCTCGATGATTAGCACTGCCATGAGGATATTGTTTAGTCGTTCAATTCTCTTAACAGTTTGTTCAAGAACGCTGTCCAAAGTTTTACCACCTCACAAGTGTAGTCTTTCACGCTTTTTCTTTCGTTTTAAAGCAAATATTGCAGTAGAGTGAACACTATCAGTACAAGGATAATTCCGCCGACAATTGCTGCTGCATAAGTTAATTGTTCTGCACGCTTCATGGCTTTTTCAAGTCGCGCTTGCATGTCTCCGCTGGTGTTATCCTGAGACCATGCTGATGTCTGCGAAGACGTTTGGGTCTGAGTCGTCATTGAAGTTGTCGGGGAGTTTAATGTAGCTCCACAGTTACCACAGTAAACGGCACCTTCGGGAACGGTGGCGCCGCAATGTGGACAAGTAGGCATATTTGATTCATTCCTCCTATCTTACAAGAAACCAACAGAAACCATCGATAATTAAATCTTTCTGCCTACCGATACTGTTAAGTTATTTGTCATGACCTAAATCGGTTAGAACGGCAATAGTTTAGGGTCTTGAAGTAGCCATAATATCTGCGTCAATTAAATATTTTTCATCACATTTCTCTAATATCTCGCGATGGATGTACATCGGTGGAATGTTTGAGTAATAGAGAATTGTGACCACTCCTTCCTCTTTTGCAACGTCTACGGCAGGAACAAAATCACTATCTCCTGTAACCAGAATAGCTTTATCGATACTGTGTTTACAGGATAGTTTGACAAGGTCAACAGATAAATGCACATCAACATGTTTCTGCTTAAATTCTCCTCCTATGCGTTGCAGTCTTCCAGGTCGATACAAGAAACGCGGGGTATCTTTCAAGAATTTAATAAAACAATCATAATCAGCAGTTTTTTGGCTTTCTATCTCGGTTGGAGGATTGCTTTGAAAAGGTGGGCAGTTGTAGTAGTAAGTTCTAACACGCTGGCATTCAGCTTTCTCGCATAATTTATTGCAAAATTTTTCATAACTAAACGGTGGTCTATGATATATCTTCTCTAAAACTTTGTTGAGATAACCACCGTCAATCAATACAACTGCTTTGCCCATGTTTAGCTAATGACGAAAACGCAAATAAATACCTACCGTCCTAGACGAACGATAGGGAGAATAAACTAATAATAATAGAGCAATGGCTTCTTCTTATAAGTTTTATTATAAAAAAATTAATATTGGTAAAGGTCATAAAAGAGAGCAGTCTCTTACAGGTATCTTAAAGCTATACCACAAGATATAAATACGGTAAGGTATCCTATAGTATACCTGTAAGAGCGTGAAACTGATGAACTGCAAATATTGCAACAGCGAAAAAATCGTCAAAAACGGTTCAATTAAAGGAACGCAGGTCTACAAATGCAAAGAATGCGGAAAACGCTTTTTCTCAAACGGCAAATTCTCCAAAATGAGAAACGATAAAAACCTAATAGTAGCAGCCCTAAACTTCTATTATGACGGTCTAAGCTTACGTAAAGCACAGAGAAACTTGGAGCAAATTTTTGGCGAAAGAATTAGCCAAGTCACGATTCTTAATTGGCTAAAGAAATACAGCAAACTAGTGAAAGAATACACTACAACTGTTATACCGCAACTTTCAGGTTTATGGCATGAAGATGAAACAATGCTTTCATGCGAAGGACGGAACATTTGGTTCTGGGAAATGATAGATGAGGATACTCGATTCTTAGTGGCGTCTCACATTTCAAACACAAGAACCTTTGAAGACACAGTAGCTATTTTCAAGAAAGGAGTTCAACAGAGCAGAGTTAGACCGAGAGCAGTATTCGTGGACGGCAGTCATGTTTACAATGCAGCCTTTAACAAGGTATTTTACACTATGCGAAAAGACACAAGACCAGAGTTAGTTCAAAGAGTTGGCATAAGAGCAAGAGAGACCAACAATATAGTAGAACGGTTACATGGAACACTCAAAGACAGAACAAGATGCATGAGAGGACTAAAAGCTTTTGAATCAACAAAAGACATTCTTGAAGGTTACACGGTGCACTATAACTACGTTAGACCACACCAAAGTTTAGGTGGAAAAACTCCAGCTCAAGCAGCAAGAATGGAAGTACCCAACAACTGGAAAGCCTTAATTGACCGAGCAACAAAATACGAAACGGAAACAGTATCAAGAGCAGTTCAAACAAAACAAGCGAATGATAAAGCGTTAGAGATGGTAACACAATGAAAAAAATCTTAGTATCCTTACCTGATGGTGTTGTCAACACTTTAGACAAAGAGTTGCTAGGAAAAATCGGGCAAACCCGATCAGACACTCTCCGCACCATTATCATGAATTGGTTATCCGAACAAGGTTATCTTGCGAAAGGTGGGAAACATGAAGAAAACCAATATTGAAGACTTGAAAGAAGAAATAAACCTACTTAGCACTATGCTTGAAAGCCTAGTTGATTTACTCGATAAAAAAGGCATAGTTTCGCAATCGGAATGGGAGAAACGCATAAAAGAGCGAACGGTCATAAAATAGCGACAATCCGAGAGCAGCAGAGGGTAGAGGCATCCACGCCTTTTTCACAAGCCTGTTTGCACCAAGCTTGTGTCGCAATATTATTCGCGTGGTCAGTCTTTCCAGACCGCTACCCTCTCACTACTCCTGAAATAGGAATTACTACACAGTTAAATATAAGCATTCCTAAATCTTGTAGAATTGCGCAACCTTTAAATTTTACATCTATATTGTATTATTTGTTGCGTGTGTAAAAATGAAAGTAGGAACGAAATTTGAATACCCCGATTGGCGACTCCAGCCTACTCTAATCGATAACCTGCAAAAGATGTGGGGAAAATTTGGAACTAATCCAATAGACGACAAAAAAATGTTGGCTGTATTCCTAGGGCACACAGGCATAACTGGAGGCTATTTAAGCAAAATAGCAGCAATGAGAGTTTATGGCTTAATTGTTGGAAGAGGATTTGTTCAAGTATCGGAACTTGGCGCAAGAATAGCTCATCCAACAAAGGCAGACGACCCTTTTAGCGCTGTCAAAGAAGCTATCGTAAATATCCCTTTATGGAAGATATTTTACGAGAAATATACAAGTAAGAATGTAGAACTGCCCGATGTGGATTTTTGGGTAGACTTAAAGCAAATTGCTGAAATAGTACCTGACGACGCAAAAAAAATCTCGCAAAAGGTCAGAAACGATTATTTGGATGATATACATTACCTTAATTCGTTAAAAGGAACTCAAAATGAGGCTAATCAAATGCAAGAGTCACTCCAAATAAACACTTCCGAAGCAAATCCAAAGCAAGGTCAATCACCTCAATATACTGAAACTGCTCCATATACTCTCAGTTCTGGCGACTTGCTTAAGGGATTATTTGAGCAAGGAGCTTACGACCTAGCCAAGAAATTTATAGACTTCATGGCAGAGAAGAAAAAAACAGTAGACACGACTAAATCAAGTGAAGCACTAGCAGAGACGAAAAGCTAAATCAAAACCCCTTTCCCTTTTTTTGTTTTTTCTTTTTAAGTAAAATCTTTTATTGTAAAACAGAAATAGCAGTAAGGATAAATAAACAGTATCTGATTTCGGTGAATACCCTTGCCTCTTAGCAAAGACGAAACTCTTGCAAATCGTTCAATTATTACTGGGATAACCACATTTATTGCTGGAATCTGCTTTGCTGCAATCTTACTTTTGTATCAGTTCAAAAATACTATCGATGGAAGCGTAGTCACTTATCTTACCCTTTCACTTTCACTTTCCGTTGTTTTTCTCACTTTTGCTGCATTATCCTGTGTCATTGCCTCAGACGCCAGAGGCTCAAACCTTTTAGTGGGCATGCTTCTTGCTGGCTTTACAACGTTTTTTGCGAGTCTATATTTCCTTCTTTCTCTGTTAAATGAGTTGATTGCGTTGACTTGCGTTGCAATTGCCGTAACACTTTTTCTAATCATATTGGGTATTATGACTACAAGCGAATTATTGAGGAAGGAAGAACCAATAAAATCAGACCATGACAAATAACTTAACAGTATCCTGCCTACCAGCTGCCTTATCGACGCTCCCTCGAATGCTAAAAGGAACTTACGCTTGGTAGATCGCTGGAGTGTAAGCTCTTGTAAAATCTTTCTTCTATTGAAAGGCGCAAAGCAAAAAACATTGCTTAGCAACGCAGCGTGTCCCATGCATCAATAGGGAAAAAACGAATAGGGCAAAGGCTTGTTTTTCCGCTAAATCTTCTTGTAGCAGTAGGGGCAGATTTTGTAGTCTCCCTTGACGGCCCGGTGGCAGTGAGGGCACGTTTTCCCGGCAGCCGCCGATTGTTGAGCGCCGTAAGAAGGTTGACTGTACCGACTCGTAACTGGGGGTCTGCTGTAACTTTGGTTTGAGGGGGATTGGCTGTACCGAGACGCGTATGAGTACCTGTTGTACCTGGACTGGTATCCTGACGTGGACTGCCCGTATTGAGAGGCGGGCGGATTGTATGGTGATGTAGGCTGGGTAGGTTGGCCATATGGTGCTGACCGGTAAGGCATGGGCTCTCTTTCAAGCATCCTTTCTCTTTCTCGTTTACCGCCGCCGCTTGTGCGCATGAAGAGCAATGAGATGATTATTATCAGTGCGATGACGGCGACGACTGCGCCTATTGCTAGTGGAGACCAGAATCCGCTGCTTTGGACTGGAGCCACTGTGGGCGCGAATGTGTAGGACGTGGTTGAGCCTGATGAGCCTGACTGTTGTTGGTAGGGCGTTGGCGTGGCTGACGTGGAGGAACTGGGTGTCGGCGTGGAAGCTGAACCTGATGTGACGGAGAAGCTGGCTTGGGCTGAATCGCCGTATGCGTCGGTGGCGGTGACGGTTGCGCTGGTGCCTGAGGTGGCGGATTTTGGCACGGTGAAATATCCGGATAGGTATGGGTAGTTGTCGATGGGGTTTGGTTGGGTTGTGATGGTTGCGACGGTGGTTCCGCCGAATGTGATGGTTGTTGATCCTGTGAATCCGTCTCCGCTGATGGTGACTGTTGATCCTATGGGGCCTGAGGCTGGGCTTAGGTATATGTCGCCTGTTGTTTGTGCTTTTGTGTTCGGCGTTGTGGACGCTGCGTATGTTAGTAGGGTTAGGAGGAATAGTGCAAGTGCTAATTTTATTAGCGCTTGGTTATGGTTTGTGTGGTGTTTTGGCAACAAAGACCCTTCCGTGTTATAGGGTTATTTCGGTGGCTGTGCATTTAACTTTTATGGAAAGATGGGTTTTGGGCGTGTTTTTTTGGTTTTGGGCTGTTTGGTTTTGGCGTTTTTGGGGTTTTTGCGGTTGGGTTTGTGGTTCTGGTTTTTTTGTGGCTTGTGTGAATCGTGCTTATTTGTGATTGGTATTGGGGCTTCATAATTCTTTTATTGTTTTTCTCGGCTATGTTGGTTCGGTGTCGCTGTCGGATTGCGTGAGGTCTAAAACTCGGTTTCGAGGCGGGTGCTGAGTTGGGTTTGGTTAAGCAGCAGGTTGACTTTGATGCTGTTTTAGCTGGTGCTGTTTATGATACGATTCGTTATTGTTTGGGTGAGACTAACGCGGAGATTATTCGGGATTTTTTGGAGAAGCGGGGTTTGCCTTTGGCTTTGGTTTCTTGTAATCCTGAGTTGTTTTCTGAGGAGTTGCGGAACATTGTTGGTTTTGGGCGTCGGCAGATTTTGGGTGGTGCTTCGATTCTTGAGGAGACGATTCTTGAGTTGCTTTGTAAAAGGCTTGGATTGAAGCTTGTGTGTGCGCGGCCTGTGAATTTTGCGTTGGAAGTGCGTAGGCTTAGGAAGCAGTTTGGAAAAGTGTGAGTTTTTTTTGGTTGGCTTTTTCTAGATGTTTTTAAGTTGCGACTTTTGCCTTGGTGAAAGTTGCGACTTTCCGCCTTGGCGCTTTGCGTTTCTGGTTGCTTTCTTGGTTTAGGCTTGGCTTCTGCTTTTGCGTTGCGACTTTGGGTTTTTTCGGCGGCAGGTTCGGTTTTGCTTGGGTTTTGGTTTTCCAATTTGGGAGGTTTGAAGGTTTTTGCGGGTTGCGACTTTGCTGTTGAGGTCGTGGGCTAATGTTGTAGGTGTGCTGTCCACGCGGTAAGCGACCCAAGCGTGATGAGACCACGTTATTTGGCGTTTTGTTTTTTTAGGAATTTTCTTGCGAAGCTTAGAAAGTAGCTTATGGCTTCTGTAGGGTCGTCGGGAACACTGCTTTCTTTGACGTTGTCTTCTGTGCCTTCGTGAAAGTGTTTAGGGAACGTTTTGATCTTTTTCCATTTGCTGTGCGGTGCGTTATCATGGCGTGTATTAGACCCCTAACGTGTCTTTGTTCCCAGTGGTAAGAGTATTTTCCAGACGATGATAGCCAGACATCAATAAAAGTCTCATCAATCAGGAAAATCCGCAGCCTTTCAACTGAGCCCGAAGGACTAAAACGAAGTTGAACGTCAACAACCATAGTCTGAAAATTGCGAAAGAATGAGGTCGATAAGGCGATTGAACAGCTCTTCCAAAGAATCGCTAGGCATGCTTGAGAGCCACTGACTCTTTTTTAATCTTCTTGGCGCGTTCCTCCAAGTTTTCTAAGAGGATCAGGTCTTCCCAAGCTGGGTGCTCGTCGACGTTTCCTTTTGCAATTTTCCCCTCAAGCTCGGAGGCACTTTTAACGTCGTATCTGTTCTTTATTTCAGTTATTTCAGCAAAACAAGCCCTTAACTGCGCCTCAAGCAGCTCTTCTAATCCTTTTTTTACAAGTTCCTTCGGCGGAACCCCTAAGACTTTGGAAATTCTCTCTACCATTGCCTCGTTTTCAGCCATTCCAACCACGTATGGAACAATAATGCGATGGTGAACCTATAAACTCATCTTTTTCTGACTTGAGCGAATCGCTGCTAAATAAGGCTAGGTTGCGGGGGGTAAAGTTGAAGCTTTTTATCACTACCGCAACGCTGTTTCCGTCGGCTGGTGAGAGCCCGTTCAATAGCCAGAAGTTAATGTTTGCTTGTGCTCCTGTGGGGCTGGCGCTGACAAGGTTGGTGAAAGTTGCGACTTTTTGGTTCTTACTGTGGGCGGGTTTGGCGGCATGGCTTTCGCTGGCGCATGGTTGATTTGCCGAAAAATCGTGGCTGCGTTCGGCGCGGCGCTGCGTGTTTGGGCGCGGTTCCAAGGGGCTTAGGCTTTGCAGGCAGCAACCTGCCGCCTCTTGTTGAACCAGACGAGCTAACAAACCCATTTAAGCCGTAAACCCGTAGGAACCGTGGAGTCCGTCGGCGCACGGTGAACGCCTGAAAAGGAGCGCGTTTGGAAAGCTTTCGTTTTGGTTCGGCTTGTTTTGGCGATGCTGGTTTCTGGGCGCTGATGTATTTGTGTTGTTCAGAGGTCTGATGTGGTTTCTGGATTCGTAACTATTATTATATCGTAATTCTTCAGACATTTGTCGCTGACTGACACCAAAAAAAACTGCTACCCAAAAACGGGGAAACCTACAAAAATGAAAAACCGAACAGTCGCAGCCTTGGCAATAATCGCCATCCTATCCGCAGCGTGCTTCATAGACGTCAGCACCGCCACCTCACAAACCCAAACCCTCGTCCAGGCAAGCGGAGCCATAAGCCAGAGCGTTTCGCCAGCCGCATCCGTCAAACCGCAGTTTTTGATTCGCTGCGTCTGGATTGATAGCTTAACTTCGCCTAGCGCCGTTGACGCTTACGTTGCCGCTCACCCTTGGGGAACAGGCATCATCATGACTGATTATTCCAGCGGCATACTTAGCGTCATCAGCTACACGGGTTGGAATGCGAGTCAAAGTTGGGAAGGACCCTACGGCAAAATAACTTACGCCCAGTTAAAATCCGTCATCGACGAGTTTCACAGGCTCGGCTGGAAAGTCATTTACTCCCCAGGCAACACGCCGACCACAAGTGACGCATACATTTACAATTATCTGACTTTGCAGCACCCTGAGCTTATAGCTGTTTCAGGCAGCGGCGTCAGGTACGATCAACTGCACCCTGGCACGGTGATGGTGAACTTCTGGGCTGATTACGCGACTCCTGACCCTGCAAGAAACATCCCTGCGGGAGCGTGCTTGGCGACCCTTTACGTTCAGCGGCTTTCGCAGATGATTTCAGATGGAAGTTTCCAGTGGGACGGGTGGTTCGGCATCGACGGGTGGAATGGGTTGACAAATCAAGCAATGTATTGGGTTTGGAGTACGAATCAACCTTTTGGAAGATTGATTGGAACAGGCAGCTTGTCAGATTGGTTTTACGGTGATGGTCAAAGCATAGCCTCGTGGGCGAGTTCAAGCTACGCCGTGGGGTTGCCGTCGAACTGGGCAAGCTACACGACTTCTCAAAAAATCAGTTGGATAACAACTAACGATAACCTGCAGTGGTGGCAGTATTGGCAAACGCGTTTTGCCCAACTGTACGCCCAAATAAACCAGATATTTAACAGTCGTCCCAGCAGCTTTTACGTTGGAACCATAATCTCGCAAGACCTTTCGAGCACGTGGGCTGACAACGGCATCAACAATCCCACGGGGATGGAGAACCTGACCATGTTCGCGCAGTACAACTCGTTCAGTCTCTACTACATTGACTGCGAGTGGTGGGGTGACCTCAGCATGCTTGGACGATACTCAGCCTACGTTTCCGCCCTCGTCAAGGACAAAGATCCAAGCGCCCACTGCATCTGCGGGTTGCCGTTAGCCTACGGCGGCTCCTCAGTTATGCCGACTTGGGCTTGGAAGCAGATGTACTTGTCGATGATTGAAACCTACGTTTGGGTCAACGGCGTCCAGTACAGGGCTGTTGATCCCGATTGGCTTCTGGTTTGGGCTCCGTCGGGTACAAGTTGGAGTGACTCAGCGTACAGCGGGCAGGCGATGGCTACGTGGGTTACCACTATGGCAAACACTCTGAACGGACAGATAACGCCGTCGTGGCTGGGTCCAGTTGATGTTCAACCCGTTTACCTGAACCCTGACTCTGCAGGTCCGTTTTCAGTCAACTTTACGATTGCACAGTACACCGATGCGGTGAACTTGAACAACACGGGCAGCAACTTCGTGTCTGGGATGGGCACGGTTTTTCTTGACGCATGCGAAAATTCGGGAAGCACAATCGGCGGAAACGCCTACCAAAGCCTGCTCAATCTCTATTCGAAAGGCAGTTTGAACGTTATCTTCAGCAGTGAACGCTATCAAGCGAATTTTGCGAACACGATGTTTATGGGGCAAGGCAACGCTCAGTGCATGAGCACACTCCAATTAACTGGTGATTTAGGTTCATCTACCAGCGCAACAACCCTGTCTAGCAGCCAAGTAACCAACTCGTATGCCAAAGCGATAATAGGCAACACTTTCGGTCAAGCCTACTCAGGCTATAGCAATGCTGGCTCAATGGGCGCTACGGCAGGAATGATTCCGTTGGTAAAATACAGTGATGGCTCGCTTGAACTGGGAATATACTACAGTGGCAGTTCAGGGAGGTTCGTCTACGGGAATTGCTGGGGATCGGCTAGCTCCATTGTTGATGACAGAGGGATGCTTAACAGGGCAATATATTGGGCTTCAAATTGCCCGGTTAGTTGTTCTAATTCGCTTGCTGATTTGAAGGTCTTTACGTTGGCAAATGGGAAGATTGGCGTTTCGATAATGAACTTGCAGAATTTCAGTCAGAACATGCCGTTAACGCTTAACTTAACAGGGTTAGGTCTCAGCTCAAATAGGTCGCATGCAGCAACTTGGGCATCCAGCGGTCAACAAATTAACATAACAAGCCTCAGCAATGTGCAGGTAACGCTCACGGGCGGAGCAGATGTACTAATAATTAGCCCGTAAGACTATGGGGATTCAAAAAGCAGCAAGTACACAGGCAATCTGCCCATAGTCGAAGTTTATTTTTACCCGCTTTTTAGCGCTGACTCGTAAGAATGGAGGATTCTTTTAGCAGTCATTTTCCAAGTGAACTTTTCTTGGACAAGTCTCAACCCGTTAGCCCCCATTCTTCTTTTGTGTTTATCGTCGGCTAGAACCTTGTTTATTGCATAAGCCAATTGTTCTTCGTTTCCTGAAGCAACGACGAAGCCGTTTTCTCCATTTATTACCTGCTCTGGCAAGCCTCCAACATTAGACACTATCACGGGTTTTGAACATGCCATTGCCTCAAACTTGACCAATCCAAGCAGTTCTGGAAAACGGTGGTAATGCCCGAGATAATCTGTATAAACTGAAGGCAGCACGAAGACGTCGCAGGCGTTGTAGTATTTTGGTAGGTCTTCTTCTGGAACCGCACCTAAAACGAGCATTCGTCCGGGACAAAATTTCTTTGCGGTTTCTTGTAAAAACGCCATGTATCGTGAATCTCGAATCGGACCGACAATTAATAACTTTGATTTCGGAGGCAGGTAACGAAAAGCCTTAATCAGCACTTCAATCCCTTTGTGGGGCGCAACTCTGCCAACGAACAAGATGACGCGGTAACCATCCAGATCAAGCCTTTTGTTAATGTCTGAATAATCGTAGTTGGGATGAAATACTTCGGGGTTTACTCCGCCATAAACAACAGTTGACTTCGTGGAAGGAGAAAGACTCTGCAGCCATCTTGAAGAATACTCAGAAATAGGCAGGAAGTAATTGGGAAATTTTGCACAAAACTGAGGCATTGCATAAAGAAAAAGGGAACCACCAGCATGATCCGTTAAAAAAGTAGGAATTTTCTGCATCTTTGAAGCAAAACAAGCTGAAAGAGTCAGACTCATGCATAACTGTTGCACGTGAACAACATCGTATTTCTTTAAATCTTGAAATATTTGAAGGGAACTAATGTCATCTTTTCCCGTTGACCAAACGCTGCTCTTCATGTATCTAAAATTCAATTTTTCGTTGACGTAATAACTGCCAGAATTCTTGGATACGGTTAGAAATGTGACTTCATGTTTCAAGTCAGCCAATTGGCGGGCTATGCTCACCGCAAAGGTTTCGCCTCCGCCGAGAAGTCCCTTGAAAACATTAAGAGGTGGCGCGTTTGGTGAAACTATCGCAATTCGGATCGTTCTCGCCCTCTGAATCATTTTGAGCTTTTTACGAAACAGACGAATTATAAGCTCTCATAAACGCTGACTAATTTGTCGGTCAAAATTTCCCAATCAAAGTTTTGCCTAACATACTCTTTTGCATGTGCTCCTTTTTTCCTTCTTAACTCGCCGTTTCCAACCAGTTCAAGAAGCGACTTCGACAAGCTAACTGGATCCAGTCTTGATACTATTCCTGCGTTGCCGTAATCTATGTAGTATGGCAAGTCACCTGCTTCATCGACTATGACAGGCATCCCCGACGCCATGTACATGAAGACTTTCAACGCGCCGCCTGTGCTTGTAAGAGGTTGGGGGCAGCAGGCAAAGCCGATGTCGCATATTGAGAGGTACTCGGGTACGTCAGCGTAGGGCACATATCCCACAAATTTTATGTAGTCTGATAAATGCAAATTTTTGGATAGTTGCTCGAAAAAGGGTCTAGCCGAGCCGTCACCAATAATCATGCATGAGACGTCGCTTCGTTGCTTCGTCACCAACTCCATCGCTCTGATTAGAGGGTAAACTTGAAAACGATTGTTCATCCATCCCAAATAAACAACGACTTTGTCTTTCAAGCCAAATTTTACTTTAAGTGAAGATTGAGAAGAAACATTAAACTCTGAAGTTTTAACCCCGTTTGGAAGCCAAGTAATTCTTTCTTCGTCAAACCCCATGTTAACATAAATTTTTTTCAGAGATGAAGAGCAGGTTGTGATGTGGTCTGCAAGTCTAGGTAAGACTCTTTCGCAGTACTCTGCGAGCTTAACGCTTGATGATGGATGTTTCTCCATAATCAGGACGTTATGTTCCAAATCATCCATGTCTTGAACAATCGGCGTGTTTTTCAACGGCTTCATCAAATATGGAGCGCAATTAATGGGCAGAGGCTTAAGAATGTGTACAACATCGTAGGTTTCACCAAATTCTTTCACGAAAGATGAAAATATGTACGGCATCATTGATAGCTCAACTTTACGGATTTTGGGCTGGTACGGCTGAACGAGGCGAACGCCGTGAAAACAGTCAAGTTTTTGTTTCTCAAAACCTGAATGTCTGTCAAAACTCGGCAAAACTATTGAAACTTCGTTGCCTCTTTTCACCAACTCTTCAGCCAAAGAAACCAACCGATGGGTACTCGATTCCATCGAGAATGAAAAAGGGCTATACATGCAAATTTTCATAGCTTCCACAAAAATCCTTGGTTGCAGGGCAATTTCTAATCGGCTTGACTACCGCTTCTTTGTGACCTCATAGATGAACAAATCAACTTTATCTCAATTACAAACGCTATCCTAAGCGAAAATTACTCTTCTTTGAATTTGAGAATAATAGCGGTAGTCGGCGACCAAAACAACTGCAATTAAAATGGCAATTATCAAAGCCCTCTTTTTCCAAGATTTTTCGCCAGCAAGACCAATCAATGTTTGGCTCGCCAACGGAAACATGCCGATGAAGAGGACTTCCATGATTCTGTTGCCGAAAAGCACTGGGACGGGTAAACCTACTAAGAAAAGAACAAATATCAAAATGAAGCCCATAGAAAACACGAATAATGTGTCGCCTGATTCGCGGGTTCGAATTTCACGCAGTTTTCCTTTAATGCTTGTTGATAGAGACTTTGGGTTTTGGATCTGCATAACCCTTAGGAATTCTATTGCAAAAAGTATTACGATGAAAACTGGATAAACAGCAAAGGTGAGGTTCGGTATCAACCCAGCAGTTCTTGAAAGTTGAACCACGTTTGAAAAACCTTTGAGGTACGATTCAATGTTAAAGAAGGACGGGTAAACGATCTCGCCATACGTGAACCAAGCCACAGCAGCGAAAATTCCCAAAACTAGGAATGTTCGAGCCCCATTCTTCCATTTTTGCGGTTTAAAGAACCACGTTGAAAGTGAAAGCCCGAAGAAGGTTATGATGAGATAAAGTGTGCTTAAATGATGTGAAAGAATCAGGATAAAGATGACGGCAAAAACGGGCAGCATATTCTCTGCGCTCCAACTTTTAGCCTTGGCAAGCCTGACGCCAAGGTATAGGCTGACAAAAAACATTAATGAACCCAATATCTCGGGGCAGTAGTGAACGGTTACCCAGTAGCCGAGGCTGGAAAAGGAGAATAAGAAGATTGCCACAAACGGAATAGCGCTCTTTTTCTTGTCCTCAGGCATCACTTCTTCGAGTATCAAGTACAAGAACAACATGTCTAAGGCGTAAATGACGAAAGGCGCAACGCGGAAGAAAGTTTCCAGAGAAACTCCAAGTTTAACGAAGGCATAGGCTACCAGAAAAGCCATGGGGTAGTTGTGCTGGTAGTTACCCTGCACGCCAAAATCGATGCCATGCGTAACCCATGAGTTAACGACGGTCATGTATGTAGAAGCGTCAGGTTCGTACGCAGGTATGGTAGTGAATTCGATTGGAAAAGCCATTCTGAAACAGATAATCAGCAAAATCGATGAAAAAATGAATAAGACCTTGAAACGGTTCTCTTTCAACCGCGGAATCATAAAGAAAACAGTGCAGGCTATTACGACGATAGCAATCCAAAACGGAAGGGGTATGACCTGGAAAATAAAGTATGGGCTAGTCCCCATTTGCACGATTTTTGTGGGAAGGAGAGAGATCAAAGCAACAAGAAATGCCGCAATTACCACTGCTAACATAAACAGCGGATGCTCTGTGATCTTCTTCGCTTGCTCTATTTGGAAATGGTCCCTCTCCTCATATTCGTGACTATCAGCTTTTATCTGCTCGTATGAATTTCGATTAAGAGATCAATTCAATTTGATGTTAAGAATCATGCTACATACTTAAGATTTTCCCAAAAGCATCTGACTATTCGTCAGAAGCTAGTTTCAATTCCTCGTTAATTTTGTAATAGTTTTTTGTAGGCGTCTGTTATTTTGCTTACGGCGCATTGGATGCTGAATCGTGCCTCAACGAACTCTTTTCCTTTTTCGCCCATTTCACGTGCCAAGTTATTATCGGACAAGAGCTCAACAATTCTAGCTTCCAGTTGTTTTACGTTGCGAGATTCAACTAGAAACCCTGTCTCGCCGTCAACTAAGACTTCAGGCACTCCTCCAACGCGCGTGGCAATAACAGGTTTTCCAGATGCTTGCGCTTCAATCAGAGTTAAAGGCGTATTCTCAAAGAGGGAAGGCAAAACGAACACGTCAGCAGAAGAGTAGGCAACAGGGATTTCTTCATGGCTTAAAACTCCAGTAAAAATCACCGATTGACTTATTCCGAGCGATTTTGAAAGCCCTTTGAGGTAAGAGAGTTCTTCCCCTTCGCCGACAATCATGAGCTTGGCATTTGGCACTTTTTTCAAAACTGCTGGCATCGCTTTGATTAGGTATTGCAAGCCTTTTTGGTAGTTTAACCTGCTGACTGACAGAATCACCTTTGACCCTTGACAGTGGTAACGCTCTTTAAATGATTCCTTGTCGGTTTTGGTTTGGAACCTTTCAAAATCAATCCCGATTGGGACCACTTGTATCTTGCTTGGGTTGACATGCATTTTTTCGATTTTGGACTTATACGCCAAACTGGGAACCACCACACCGTCGGCGGATTTAAGCGTGCACAGACCAATGGTTGAATAGTAAAAATTGTTTATCCATCCTGACAAGGCAGACTTGGAGTCTGGGACAAGGTGAACGTGCAAAAGCATCGGGATGTTTTTCACGATGGCGGCAGCCGCCGCTACATCGGACATAAACACAGGGTACTGGTGAGCGTGGATAACGTCAGGCGTTCCCTCCCGTAGGAGCCTGCTGAAGAGGGAAGGAACAATGGGAACATTATAAACTTTAGAAACCGTTTTCAAGGAAATTATCTTGACGCCGTTAACCCTCCGAACGGATTGGGCGGACGTGTTGGAAGAGGCGAAAACGGTGACTTCATGCCCGCGGGACGCAAGCCCTTCGGAGAGTAGCTGAACGAAAGACTCCACTCCGCCCACGTGAGGCGGGTAGTACGGGGTAACTTGAAAGATCTTCAAATCTGACACTCCGAGCCGCATCCACAGTCCATCATCGCGTCGCGGTAAACTTGCAGGTGCTGACCGACGATTTTTTCCGGGTTAAACTTTTCATGAACTGCTTCTTTGCCTTTCCTGCCCATTGACGCTCTTAAATCGGGGTTTTCTGCGAGGGTGATGATTGCGTTGGCGAGGGCTTCAGGGTTGTCTGGGGGCACGAGGATGCCTGTTTCCTGGTCGGTTACGACTTCAGGTATTCCGCCGACTCTGCTGGCGACGACGGGTTTGCCGAAGTACATGGCGTCAAGAGTCACGCGTCCGAGGGGTTCAGGGTAGATGCTGGGGAAAACCACTACGTCGCACGCAGCGTAAAGCGGCAGAACATCGGCGAAGGGAACTTTGCCCACGAACCTGACTTTGCCCGAAAGACCCAGCTCCGAGCTGAGTTTCTGAAGTGTCTTCCTCTGCGGACCGCCGCCTACAATGGTCAAGTCAACGTCAGCGCATGAAGCGCAAACCCTCTTCATCGCCAGAATCAGCGGTCGGAACCCTTTGAAGCCCGCGAGAAAGCCCGGAGCAAACAGGTGAACCGCGCCGCCGCCCAAGGTTGCCTGCGCATCCGCGTTTTTGACGGTGGGCGGCAGGTTGTAGATGGGCACGATTTTCTCGGCGTCGACTCCGCGCGTAACCAGCTCTCCTTTGATGTAGCGGCTGACGCTGATGACCCTGTCTGCCCCGTGCAGAGCCGCAATGATGGTTTTGTTGCGGCGTTTAAGCATGCCTGCGAAGGGAAACCCAAACATCATGTCCCACGCCGAATCTAAAACGTTGTTGCGAACGGTGACGACGACTGGCACGTGCAGCTGCTTGGCTGCGGCGACCGCGGCGGGCAAAATGTACGTGTCCTGAACGTGGGCGACGTCGGGTTTGAAGATTTCAAGCTGTCGCCTGACTTTTCTGGCAAGCAAGAAATCCACGCTGCCGTTGCCGACAGTCAGAACCCTCTTAGGGACCTCCACGGGGAAGCTGACTGAGACGAGGCGCGGGTCAGAGCGGGCTTTGCGCGTGGTCAAGGCGCGGACCCAGTGTCCATCGTCGGCTAAGCGGTCAAGCAGCAGGCCAGTGCTGATTTCGGCGCCGCCGTACTCCCTGCCCAGCAGAGACGTCACAAAAAGAACCCTCATAACCTCACCCGACAGCAAACGGCGGACTAAGCCGTCCCATTTTTCAAGCCTTTCTACATGCTAGTTGCCCAAAAGCGCGCTAGCATTAACATTCCTTCCAACCTCAAATATCTGCAGTTAAAGATAATCAAGCAATATCGCTTATCCTATCCCTTCCTCCAGAAAGGATTTCCTCATAAAACCTGCGAAGCCTCTTCAAAAGAACATCCATGGAAAAATCCTCAATCATCCTATTTCTGCCTTCCTTGCCCATTTTAACTCTTAAAGACGGGTTTTCCAGCAGATACTGAATTTTTTCCGCCAATCTTCGTGGATCATTTGCAGGCACAAGAAAACCATTTTCATTATCCGTAACAACTTCAGGTGTTCCATCTACAGATGTTGCAACAACTGGGGTGCCGCACGCGAGTGCTTCTATCGCAACAACTGGCAAACCCTCCCATAACGAGGGCAAAACGAAAATAGAGGCTTTCTGATACCAGGGTACTATAGAACCGTTCACGTCGCCTAAAATCTCTATCTTATGTCTGCCCCTTGAAACCTCTTTTCTGGCTAATTCTCTGATAAAGTCATAATATGCAGATGATGAAGGAGGACCTATAACCACCAAGCGAACAGGAGTGTCTACATAACGTAATGCACGCAATAAAACGGGCAAGCCCTTCTGGGTTGTCAGTCTACCAACGAATAGCAGCAAATTTTCCTCTTTTTCACCGCTTGGTTGAAAAACATTCGTGTCAACGCCGTTTGGCAGATAAAGAATTCTGCTGCTAGAAATGCCTAAGCTTGATAAATCGCTTCTTGCTTTTCTAGATATAGCCACGTAGTAATCTACCGTTCTTTCAAAAATCATCTTGCTCAGGAGATGTCTATTAAGGAAATTAGGATCGAATCCGTGAAGGTGCAAAATCTTAGGTTTCTTAACCTGATAAGTGAATAGCGGAAAGCTCAACTCAAGCTCATGATAATGTATGATGTCATATTTTTTCATTATTTGCGTACATCGACCAGGAATAACATTTACACCCATGGTTATTCGCATGGAATCGGTCATCGGATGCCAGTTTAAGCCAGGAATTTTATAGATCGTGGACTGATCGATACTTTCGACCGCTCCACTCCATCTTGGCTTCCACCTTTCAGTCATATTAAAAGTCATAATGTCCGTTTCAATGCCAACACGATTAAGTCCAGCGGAGATTTCACGGACCATCGTCTCCGTACCGCCTTTATTTGGATAATAAGACGGCGCAGTCATTAACACTCGCAAAGTCTACTTCATCCTGCTGGGCTTCAAACTCAAGACAACAACTTCGCCGCCGACAACCTTCTTAGGGATCTGAACCATCACCAAAGCCAAAGCAACCAAACCTCACAAAAGACCAGTCAGCGTTTCAGCGACGTGTAGAGGTTGACGTATTCCTGCACGATTTTTTCCACGCGGTAATTGTCAAACGCGAACTGCACGCATCTCTCTGACACTTCGTCTTTTCGGTGGGCCATCCGAACCAGCGCCTTAGCCAACGCCGCGGCGTCCCTCGCTGGAACGTAGCTGCCAACCGAGCCGTCGCCCATCAAAACGTCCTTCACGCCAGCTATGTCCGACGCGACCACGGGTGTTCCGCACGCCAAGGCTTCAAGCAGCACGGTTCCGAAGGCTTCTCCCCGCATCACCGAAGGAAGCGCCAACGCGTCGGCAAGGCTGTACAGGGTTGCCAGTTGGCTGTCGGGGACTCTGCCAAGGAAACGGATGCTGCCGCCGACGCCGCTTTGCTCTGCCTGCCTGCGGATCTGCGCGTAGTAGCTGGATTTGCCCGTTATGTTTTTTCCCTCTTCGCCGCCGACCACCAGCAACCTGAGATCCTCGCCCAGCAGCTGCTTAGCCTCTTCAACCGCGCGCACAAGATACTCCAAGCCCTTGTAGGGAACGATTCTGCCCACGAACAGCACGGTCTTAGCCCCGCCGAGACCAAGCTGCCTCCTCAACGCGTCCACCTGCTCCCGAGGCTGGGGCTTGAAGCGGCGGCAATCCACGAAGCACGGGATAACCTTCACTCTGCCGAGGTCACGTTTCAGTGCGGGCGAGGTTTCCGCGTAGCTCTTGGTCGTCGCAACCAACGCGTCCGCGTACTTGAAGCTGAAGCGCGCGACGGTTCTGTTGTAGGCGTCGGCGAGAAGGTTCCACGCCTGGGCGTCTTGGACGTTGCCGTCGAAGTGGTGAGTGTAAACCGTGGCTTTCCCCTTGGACTTGGCGTAGGCAACGCACAGGTCGGAGACAACGGGCACGAAACCGTGCGCGTGCAGAATGTCGAACTCCAAGCTGCCGAGTTTCCTGAGGAACGCCGCGGAGAAGGGCACGCGGAAAAAAACCAGCTGAGGCTTCACGCGGTAGACTTGAACGTTGCCGATGGACTCCGCCGCCACGCTGCCTGTCAGGTTGAACGTGACGACTTTTACGGGGAAGAACCTGCTCAGGTTCTCAGCCAGCAGCCTGATCTGGTTATCGTAGCCGCCGACCAGCGGAGCGTAACGGTGACTCGTAAAGCAAAGAATCAAAGTGGGACCTCGAAGACACCCGTTTCAAAAACGCGCCTTCGCCAAGAAGGCTTCTTGACAGAGCGACCAAACACGAAGACAGGGCTGCGCCGTTTTGCGCCTGTTTTAGCCGTTTGTCGTTAAGAAGAGCGTTATTAGTTTGATGAAGCTTCTGACGCCGTCCATGTTGGCGATTTTGCTGTAGCCGTGGCGCCTGTACAAGTAGGGAATCGGGACCTCCTTGAACCTTCGCCCGGCGTTCAAACCCGCACAGGTCATTTCAACCTCAACCGCGAAGCCGTCTTCCCGCAGCTTGGCGCCGTCCAGAATCGAGCGGCGGAACGCCTTTTGCCCAGTCATTATGTCGGTGATTTCTCGGCTGTAGAGGAACCGCGCCATAAGCGACAGCACCGAGTTCCCAACGTAGTGGGAAAAGCTCATCCCATCCGTGTCGCCTTTGAACCTGCTGCCGTAAACGATGTCGCTGGAACCGTCCAAAATCGGCTTCACCAGCATAGGCAGGTACTCAGGCTCGTACTCCAAATCCGCGTCGTTGATTACAACGACTTTGCCATGGCTGTTTTCGATGCCGGTGCGCACGGCGGCGCCTTTGCCGCGGTTAACAGCGTGGCTGAAGCACTTGACAAGCGGAAAAGCCGTGACCTCTTCTCTGGTGCGGTCAGAGGACCCGTCGTCGACCACGATGATTTCCACGTTGCCCAGCGACCAGCTGACTTTGATCATCCTGCGCAGGACCTCAGCTATGGTCTCCTCTTCGTTGTAGGCGGGTATGATTACGCTTACGTCGGGGGCATCTGACTGCTGCGGCAAAACGTCTAAGTCTCCATCAATCTGCTGAAAGTAAACAACGCTTTCTTCTTCGTAAATTGTGAATCCGCTTTTTCTTCGAACATTACGGCGGCTTGTTTGATGCTGTTTTTTCCACTCATTTTGCTCGCCGACTTTCAACTGTAGCGAGTATTAATATATCCATTATTACCTCATGCCAATATTACGATTTCTACAGTATATCACGGCGGAAAGAGGCCCTATCCACGGTTGTCCAGCGGATAAGCCGAAGCCAAGCCGCAGAAACCCGAAGCGAAACATGGACAAACCTAAGGAATCCCCTCCTGACGGAAGCGGAATGGAAGCTAAGGGCGGCTTCGGGTGGACTTTAAGCCCCTCTCTCATCCCCAAACGAGCATAACTTCCATTTCTCAATGAAACGTCTTTTAAGCGTTGTGCAAAGAATCGTAATATGTCAGACAGCCCACTGCCCCTGCTCGACGCCCGGCGAATTGTTTGTTTTGTACAGTTTGCGTTTTAGGCTATGAAGTGGGTTACGCCGGTCAGTATGTACTGGACTGCGATGGCGGCGATAAGAAGCGCCATAACTCTGGCTATCACTACCGCGCCTGTTTTGCCTAAAACCTTGTGGATGCCGTTAATGAACCTAAGAATAACCCATGTTAAAGACAGCACTATCACAACGGCGAGAACTGTGATTGTAACTGCAATTGCTGCCCCTTCAGTACTGTAAGATTGAAGAGTAATTATGGTTGTGGTGATGGCTCCGGGCCCAACGAGAAGCGGAATAGCTATTGGGACTGCTCCTATACTTTCTGGAGATTCAACCGTTTCGTGAATACCTGAGACCACTATTCTAACGGCAATAATTAGGAGCAGAATTCCTCCTGCCACCTCGAAGCTGGGTATCGTCAACCCGAAAATGTCTAAAATGGCGGTTCCTGCAAAGGCGAAAACTAGTAATAAAGCCATTCCAACAATCACTGCAGTGTTGTACACCTTTTTTATCTGTGCTTCGGGAATGTTTTCGGTTAAACCTATAAAGATGGGTATGTTGCCGAAGGGATCGACAATTATGAATAAGGCTATGACGGCTTTGACTAAATCGGATATGAAATCCATTGGCGTTCTCCCGCGGCATGTTAATTTAATGACGAATCGATAAAAAGTTAGCGCTTGCCTTTGAACCAAAAAAATGGTTATGGGGCTTCTGCGAGCCCTGCTTGTTTTTGTTGGAGTTGCTGGTAGCTTTTCATGGGTGACGTTACGATTTGCTCTGCTTCTTCGGCGTTTTTCCAGCATTTGAATTCAGCCCACTTGCCACCACAAAAGACTTAACGGTATCCAAGGATACGATACTGTTAACTAAGTGAAGAGGAGTACAAAAGAAAAATCAAACAGAAAGTAAAAATAGCATAAACAAAAACATTAAGAGCGAAATCCTACTAATCTAAAACGTGGATGACATTTGCTTGGTGGCTGTAGGCATTGACTCAGTAAAGGCAGAATTAGGCAATAAACCCAACATTTTTGAAGGATTGCTAGGTATTGCCGTGTCATGTAAAAACGAAAAGAAATTCAATGATGCTTATGCGACTTGTATGAAAAGTTCCTTAGATACACTCGGAATTAAAACAAAACGAGTTGTACTAAAAGCCTACGATATTTCACGGTTAGCACCTGAACGTGAGAATCAAATACTTATGCCATTACTCGATTGCCTTAAGGAAGAGATAGAGCGAATTGACGTGTATTTTACTCGCTACAATCCCGCTAAAAATCCAGCAATATCGATATACGGTCAAGATCAGCCAGAGACAAAGAATCCAGTTGAATTTCTACGCTTAATTACAAATGGTTACCCACATAATGTTGCCTATTTCTATCTTAATGAGTATGGCAACAAAGACATTGAAAAAATTTACGTTGACCATTTTGAGTCATGTCATACGCCATGTTGGGAAGCAATATCTCACCTTTCAAACTTATCTGTCGTTTACAAGGGTGGAAACTGTAATTGTTTGATTTCAGTAGCTGATTTATTACTCAGAGTCACTATTGTGGCACTAAAAGAAAGGCATGAATATTTTGGCAGACAAGGCTTTGAACGACTTTATTCTGCATTCCCATGGTCGAGAAAAGTTTTAGTACATGAACTAGGTGGAAACACGGCAATATTGAGGTTCATGACCCCAGTCAATAGGCGAGAAATTGATTTGACCCAATTTATTGCGCGACCATTAGTATTTGTTCCCACCGAGTCCTTGGCGGGTGTGGCTACAAAAGAGGAAAGAACGTTGTTTGAAGACCTGCCAATCTTTGATGACTTATCGAATTTCCTTTTCGCTACAAAAGGCAGTTTCAAGTATTTTAGAGCTGATACTGATGTTAGATTGGGCAAATCTGGCGACTATTTCTTAGTATTGGGGGAAAATAGCGAAAAACTATACCAATACTTGAAGAACTGTGGTACTAGCTTAACAAAAATAACTCCTGATGAGTTAAGAGAAAAAACTAAATAGATACATCAATTAACACACGAAACAAGCCCTTTGGTCTAAGGGCATGCTCAAGCTACTACAACGATTGTATCTCTTTATATATTTTGCGTATTTCAAGTTGTAATCACAAGTTGTTGAACAGGTTCTGTCAAATGGGTAACTTAACAGTATCCTTGGCTGGAATATGCTAAGTGAAACTTTCATATCGCTGGGCAATCATATTCTCGGCGGAGCGGGAAAAGCAACGGCGACAATCGAGTTCCCAAAAACGTTCACCATCATCGGCAACCTTGCCCTTGCACTCTGGATTGCACTGGACACTGCGGCTTTCCTCTTTGTCAGCGTGGCGGCTGGCGCGGTGTTCCTTCTTGTTGCGCTCATCGGCGTCTACGGCGTACTCAAGTTTCTTGGGTGCATGCGACCCTGCTACAACTGCAAAAAATGCACCTTCGGCATGGGCAGGCTGTCAGCGTTGTACTTTGGCAAACGAAGCATCAAAGACTACAAGGAAACATACGGCGTAGCCGTCGCCATCTTCTTTTTCACGCTGCTCGGTCCATTTCCAATCGCGATCCTGGCCATCTCCGCATTCCAAACGTTCGCCCTGACCAAAATTATGGTGTTGCTTTTTCTCTCGGCGTTCACGTTATTCAGCGTTTCTACGTGGCGCATGGCTCCAGGCAAGAACCCTTAGGGTCAGTTTTAGTCAAGAAACCTTGACTAAGTCTTGTTTTTTGCTAGTCAAGGAACCTTGACGAAAACCCTTTTTACGGATTAATGGAGGAAAGTATTCGAGGAGCCAAGTTTGCATAAGCGAACTGTTGCGTTAATCGTTTGCGTTATCACGTTGCTCTCAGCCGTGGCGGTGCTGGCAACTTCAAACCATGAGGGCAGCCGCCCTCAGAGCCCGACCGCGCCCGCAGCCACCTCCGACAACGGCAACGTTGCACCCCAAGAATCTTCAGCAATCGGAAAGCCCACCATAACGGTCCCTGACGATTACCCGACAATCAGCGCTGCCGTGGGCAACGCCACCGCGGGAGCAGTGATTTTCGTGAAGCAGGGACTCTACGTTGAAAGCGTAACCGTTGACAAGCCCTTAACTTTAGAGGGCGAAAATAACGGAACAACCATTGTTGACGGAAACAATATGGGTCCAACTTTTCTTGTCGAAAGTGACAACGTTACAATAACGGGTTTCACGGTCCGAAATGTCGCGGGTGCGCCGCCGCCCTCTGCTTCGCTCAACCAGCTTCCAGGCATTCATCTGCTCAACGTTCAAGGCTGCAAAGTTTTCGGCAATGTGGTGGTTAACTGCGGAAAGGGAGTTTGGGTTTACGGCGGCTCAGACAACCAGGTCTTTGACAACCAGCTTTCAGGCAACAACTACGGCGTTCTGGTAGATTCGTCCACTCAAAACCTTATCACTGGAAACACGGCGTTTAACGGTTACAACGGGATGCTGCTTGAATCCTCGACAGGGAACACTTTGAGGAACAACAGCATGTACAATAACACGTGCAACTTTGGAGCGACAGGTGACGATCCCTCCTTATTCTTAAACAACGTTGACTCATCGAACACCGTTAACGGCAAATCAGTGTACTACCTGATCGGCAAGAGTCAACTGACGATAGACTCAGCTTCTTACCCAAACTTGGGCGCACTAATTCTCGTGAACTGCAACGACGTTACCGTTCAAAACCTTGACATAACCAACAGCTACGGCGGCATACACTTAGTTAAAACGGTTAACTCAGCCGTCACCAACAACATCATTTCCAGCAGCTACGAGGGCGTCTGGGTTCAATTCTCCAGCGGCTGCACGGTTTCCAACAATGACGTATCACAAAACAGCAACATAGGCATCTCAGTTGAGGCGTCAACCAACATCCTTGTGCTTAACAACAACATTGAACAAAATGATTCCACCTTCATTAGCATTTCAGATTCGAGCAACTGCAACATCGACGGAAATTCTTTACAAAACCCGCTCATCAATTCTTTGCCTAAAGGAATCCTTCTCCAATTATCAAATGACTGCAACATCGTGAATAATTCTCAGGTTGCAAACGTTGGAGCAATAACCGCAATAGACCTTGAAAATTCATCATACAACTTCGTGCAATCAAACGATTTTGGGTTAACCGCGCCGGGAATCAACATAAACGATGAATCAAACTACAATCAGATAAGCAATAACACGTTTAGCACAGAGCGCGGAAGCTACGGAGTAGAATTATTCGAATCCTACTTCAACAACCTAAGCAATAACGTAGTCAACAATTTTTTCACAGGTCTTCAACTTGACAACGCCTCAAACAACACTCTTTCAAACAACATTGTTACCAGCCAAGAGCATGCCGCGGAAATATCCAAATTCAACAACAACACTTTTGACTCGAACATTTTTTTGGGCGCAACTGACTTCTGGGATTTGGGAGCTCAAATTTTAGATTCCCCTTCCGTGAACACGTGGATCGAAAATGGGACAGTTACTCATCATTAAAAAACGATTCAAGCTTGGTGCTCTCCGCCTTTTTCAGCAACTTTCTTCGTTAAGATGTAGGCACAGGCGAGCTAGGTTTTCTTGTTGGCGGGGCGGCAAATGACGAAAAACACAAAAATAATTAGGCAGTAAAGATAACTTGGTCAAACATGCAGTTTAGCCAAAAAATCTGTTTAGTCGCTTTTCTGCTTTCGTTTACCATTACTTCCGTTACGAATTTTGCCTTTTTTTATTTTTTTCCATTTAGCATTTTGATGGAAGTCATCACCATAGTTGTCCCCTTCATAGTCTTCTACCAGTTAGGCAAAAATCCTGCTTTTTTTGCCCTCTCCAAGGTGACGATTATTTTTCTGTTACTTTCGACTGTAGGTGGTTATTTTGCAGGTTCAGCCATCCAATTCAACATGTTAGAAATCTTGTTTTCAACTTTTATGCCTAGCTTCTTCTTTTACATACCTTTGTTCTTCCCATATCTATTCATCTTTTTCGTACAATTCTCCGCTTTAGAGTTAGCAGCAAGAAAACGTCTCGGCGAGTCAACATGAAATTGGCAGTGAAAGTAGCTATTGCCGGGTTCTCGTTTTCCTTTGCAACTGGCGTTTTCGTCGACCCCTACTATTTTCAAGAGCAATTCAACTTATCAATTCCAGCATGGGCAATGATGTATGGCGCCTTTATGCTTCTGTTTTCAACCGTGTTCCCCTTTTTTGTCTTCAGGTTTTTCGGGCGATCAACAGGCGCTTCTACGAAACTAAAGTCAGTTGTGTTTCTTCTTTTTGTTTCATGCTTCATCGGTTTTTTTGCAGGTTTCTTTGTTGGCGAATGGTTGAGAACCTTTGAAGCCCTTGAATATTATCAAGACTTTTATTCGAACTTCTACAGCCCCAGCACCTTTGTTTATGATTTATTGATACCATATGCCTTTTACTCCATTGCATGCATCTACGTATTTTTTGTGGGGTTTGCAGGTTTGTTAACTGGATCTAACAGAGCAAGGGCTTAACCCGCAAAATCAACAGTGGATTCAGCCTAAGCGGCTCAAGTTACTATTTTCTTAATTTGATAGCTAATGCATACGCTAACGAATTCACGTATCAATGTAAACCGTGGACATTGTTAAATGGCTGAACAGCGGGGAAAAACTCTTGAAAACGGATTAAATTATGGTTATTTTTTAAAGAAAGATTCTAACCTTGTGTTCTCTGCCTTTTTCAGCACTTCCGCGCACTGTTTAGGGTCAAGCGCCTTAAACTCCAACCCCAACGTTGCCAGCATCCTCTGAACATCTTTGCCTAGGCTCGGAGCCACCAGCACGCCGCGCAGTTCACGATTCGCCTTCCCCTTAATCGCCTCAATGTACCGCGAAAGCTGCAAGACAGCCTCTTTTCCCGCAGTTTTCCGCTTAACCTCAACAACTACCAGACGCCCGTTCTTGTCTTCGCCGTAAACGTCCACAAAGCCTGGCTCAACTTTCTTTTCCCAACTGATGGGTTTGAAGCCTTCTTCGAGAAGTTCTGGTTTAAGAAGGATGGCGCGGTGCATGTCGTCTTCGGATGCGTTTAGAACAAACTCGCCTGAATCTTCTAATGCTAAGGCTGAAACCATAAGGATGTTGCTGAAGGTTACTTTGACGTTTTCTCTGGGTTTCTGCCTGACTCCGTGGATTTCAAGGTGGCTTTCGTCTTTGGCTTGGACGTGGAAGATGCTTCCCGAGGGCTGCCAGTTGACTGGTTCGTACCCGACTGGGCGGTGGACAAGAAGCGACCCGTCAGATTTGATGATTAATATGCGTTCGCCAGCTTCAAGCGTGCTGTTTGCTCTGCCGACGTAGTGTACGCTGCAAGTGCCCGCGACGATGAGGGTTCTTCTCTGAGCGAACGCCCGCTCAATCAGCGCTGCCGCTTGTGCCAGCGTGGGTTTGGTTAGCACGTTGAGTTTGTTGGGTTGTTGCAAGGTTTTTCAGCCAACTATTTTAGACAGTGCTTGGGTACATAAGATTTCTTGAAGGAAACCCACGTGGCAGGCTGGAGAGAGAAGCGCAGGGTGATGCGGCGGTACGATTTGACGGCTGACATGTACGAGGAGCGCTACGCGGAGGAGCAGCGGGCAAAGTACAGGGCGGCACTGGAAAACGTCACGGTGGCAGGCGGCGCCGTTTTGGATGTCGGATGCGGCTCGGGACTGTTTTTCAGCCATGTTGCTTCTTGCGCAAGCGTGGTCGTGGCTGTTGACGTTTCACGTAGGCTGCTGCTTAAAGCCAGAGGTGAGGCGAAGATGGCGGGAAACGTTTTCGTTTTGCAGGCTGACGCTGACCACTTGCCTTTCAGCAACGGCTTTTTCGACGCCGTTTTCACGTTCACGGTGCTTCAGAACATGCCTGACCCGTCGCAAACGCTGGGCGAACTGAAAAGGGTGGTTGCGGCGGGCGGAATCGTGGTCGTGACTGGGTTGAAGAAGGCTTTTCCGCTGGAAACGTTCGTGGATTTTCTTGAGGGCACGTCTTTGCAGGTTGCTTCTTTTTTGGACAGGGATGATTTGAAGTGCTACGTGGCTGTCTTGATTGCCAAGTGACCAATCCGTTTCGAAGCGGACCGTTGGGCTTCTTCGTGAGGTAGGAACAGTTAAATATTTACCTGCTAAAAATTTAGTTTGACCTTTATGGAATTCTCTAACCAAATTGTAACCTTCAAGTGTCCTGACGGCGCAGACATGGCGGCTTACGTAGCCATCCCCAAACCCGAAGGCATTTACCCCGCGATTATTGTTGTCCACGAAGCGTGGGGGCTCAACGAGCAGATCAAAGGCGTCGCGAACAGGTACGCGCAGCAAGGCTTCGTCGCCGTCGCTCCGCACCTTTTCAGCCGAGAAAAAGACCTGACCGAGCAAGCAATCGAGAAGGCGATGATGCGCATGTGGCAGGTTCCGCCTGAAAAACGCAACGACCCAGCCGCGATGAAAGCGCTCATGGAAAGCCTGCCTGAGAACGACCGAAAAGTGATGAACTTTTTCTTTGCAGGGCGGGAAGCCGCGGAAAAAACGATGGCGGAGGACCTTCTGTGCTGCGTAGACTACGCTAAAAGCCTGAAGGTCGTGGACGGCGAGCGGCTTGGAATCACGGGGTTCTGCCTCGGAGGCGGCTTGTCTTACCAGCTTGCAACTTTGTACCCGTTCAAGGCTGCTGTTCCTTTCTACGGCGCGAACCCTAGACCGTTGGAATCCGTCGCTAAAATCAGCGGTCCCGTGTTCGGAATCTACGCTGGGGAGGACCAGAGGATAACTTGTGGCGTCACGGCGCTGGTTGAAAGCATGATTGCGAACAAGAAGACGTTTCAACTGAAGGTCTATCAGGGAACGCAGCACGCCTTCTTCAACGAGAACAGACCCTCATACAACAAAGCCGCAGCTGAAGATGCGTGGACCATGGCTTTAGACTTCTTCAACAGGTACCTCAAGGCGACCATATGAGCAACGGCGAAACAGAAACCCAGAGCGAGTCGAGCCTGCTGTGGGACTGCTTCACCAACTGGGCGTTAACACTCGAAAAAACGACCCAGCAGAAAGCCCAAGAAAAAGGACCTGAAACGGAAAGACCTGAAGGCTGAACCCCCGCCACTTAAGGTCGCAGTCGGCGTCGTTTCCAAGTTTTCTGCCACACGGTAAACGTGATTAGAACCAGCACCAAAACGACGGCTACGGCAGGCGCCAAGACGGCTGAGCTGCGGAGGAGGTAAGCGACGGCTAAGATGATTACTGCGCCCAGCGCCAGAACTGGGGAGTCGCCGACTAGAAAGTCCTTCCAAAATCCGAAGAAGCCTTTGACGGCTTTCCAGATTTTGCTCGACGTTTTGTAGGTGGACATTAGGCGGCAGCCTCCATTTCTCTCTTGTGAACCCGCCTGAAGTAAGCGATTAACCCCACTGTGGTCAGGAAGATTATCGCCAATAGCACAGGCAGGAACGCGTCGCCGAGGGGCCATTGGACGCCGACTCCTTCGCCCATCCAGAACAACCCGAAAGTCGTCAGCAGGTCGCCGACTCCCAGCTTCATGTAGTTCTCAGGCACCCTGGCAAGCGGCTTCGCAATCACCGCCGCGGCAGCCGTCATAACCGCTACTCCGAGAAAGGCTCCTAACGTTGCGGTTTCAAGCTGGTTACCGCTTTTGGTGGCTAAGCCGAAGCTGATTACGATCATAACTACTTCCATACCTTCCAGAAGCACGCCTTTGAAGCTCACCGCGAAAGCCAAGGAATCCCGCCTTCCACGAATGCCTGCCTCCTTGCTGAGGGCTGCCACCTCCTTGTCGTAGATGTCGTGTTCATCATGCGCTGCCTTGAATCCTGTCTGGCGGAGGATGGCTTTGGTGAGCCACTGCAACCCAAAGATAAGCAGCAGTATCCCGACAACCGTTCGCAAGGCGTAAAGAGGGACGTAGCGAATAAGCGCGGTGCCGACTGCCAACACGATTAAGGCTAAACAGGCAATGGCAAGCAGGGCGCCCTCAAACGTGGAACGCCAGCCCCGCGTTATGCCCGCTGCCAGAAGGATGGTGAGAGCCTCAGTTGCCTCAACCGCGCTTGCTAACGCCACAGTGATGAATAGGAGAACTGTGCTTTGGTCAATCATGGAAAATCACGGTTTTCCTTTGTGCAAAGGCGGTTTTGAGGCTGTAGCCGTTTTGAATTCACCAGTTCCTAAACGAACAAGTCTTGTGCCTTAAAATATAAGTTTTTCAGGCAATTTAACATATCTTGCCTTCGCTTCGCCTAAGCCGAGTTTGTTCCAGCGCGTCAAGACAACTTTGACGGGGCGTTCCAAGCCTCTTTCTTCCGCTAAGACCGCCTAAGCACGTAAAAAGCCACTGCAAGTTCCGCCAGCGCCGCCCCGCCCATAGCCGAAAGGGAGAAAGCGTGGTTGAACGTTGCAAGAAACGTTGCGGCATACGCGACCTCGGGAACCAGAATGATGAGCATTCCAACTGTTAGTTTTTCGAAGTCGTTGATGACTGAGGCTATTTTTCCGCTCGCGGCTGTTCTTAGGAAGAGTTTGATTTCAAAGACGCTTGCTGAAGCCACCGCCAGCGTGGTTAAAACGGGTATGAGAATTGCGGCGGGCGAAGTCAACGGTTTAAAGAGGGATATAACAGCTAAGGCTAACGGCACGGGAACGTAGGTCGCCGTGGCAATCAACGCCTTCGGAACGACGATTCTGCGGGGGCTGATCGGGAGGGTTTTGGTGTACTCCAATCCTTTTCCCTCCGCGCTTAAGAGCGCAAGGGGCAGAAACAGCGCGAAGACTCCGCCCAGAGAAGTGCCGACAAGCACCAGGACTGTCCGCAACGTTCCGAAGTTGGAGTCAAGCAGGGTTATGATGACGGTTTCAAGGACGGGCAGGGCAAAGAAGAAGGCGGTAGCGGGGTTTCTGGAAGCCGCCTTGAGGTCTTTGTAAACGTAGCCCAGCAGTGGACCGCGCGTTTTCACTGAAAAGTCCCGCGCCGCAACCCGAGCAACGTTCACGCCGGCTCCCTGCGACACGCGCCTCACCGTTCCTAAACTCCATTTGCCAGCGAAAACCGCAAGCAAGCCGTAACCCACCATGGCAGCGCACGCCAAAAGTATGGTTGCGAACGTCACGCTGCTGGAAACTGCGCCCGTTATGATTATGCCTGACGTGAAGGGGTAAAGAAGACCCAGAAGCGAACTCCAAACGTGCCCGGCGCCGAGCAGCGTGGATTGCAGGTTGGGCACGATGTACCATGGCAGGCTGAAGAGGAAGCCCACGCCGACAAGCAGCAAGCCCCACATCAGAATGAAGAACAAACGCAGCGCCGTGTTGGCTTTCGATCTTCCGCCCCTCAGCATGTTCCTCTGGAAAATTCTTGAGAACCAAAGAGCGACGGCAACGGCGAACACGGCGTTCATAGCGGAGGCTAAAAGCATGATCAAGGTTGCCGTGGGCGACGCGGTTAAGTAAGCCACCAACGCGACTTGGCTGATGATTGCGCCTATCACCATGTAGTCGAAGGATCGGATGAAGGAGAACAGGGTTATAAGCGAGAAATCGTCGCGTTCCAAAGGCATAGTTGACAGTAACGCTGAAGATTCCGGGCTCATGAACGATGAAAGAGTCTGAATCGCGTAAAGCGTCGTGAACCCGAAGGTGACGGCTAAACTTAACGAGATGGCGCTTGTCAACCCGAACCCTGAGCCGCCGAGAAAAAGCGAGGCGAAAGGAGCCAGCGAAACAATAACGTTGAAAACCGCCACGACCGACTTGTCGAACTTGGCGATTCGAAGCGCCCTCTTGGTCAATTCCAAGTCGTCCTGGGCTTCCTTTCCCGGGCGGTTGCGTCCGAACGCGCCCCACCACATGCGCCCTCTCTCTTCAGCGAGCGAGCGGTAAACCATTTCTCGGTAGGGTATCCTGCTCAGGCGCCAGGCTTCACTTGGCTTCATTCTTGAAGAATGCCTCCCTCAGCATCCTCATCGTATCGGCGACCTCGTCCTCCTCGTGGGTTAACTTGAGGAAAACCTCCTCCAGCGTGCCGCCTCCGCCTTCGGTTTTGCCTCTCAGTTCTTCGAGGGTTCCTTCGGCAATCACTCTGCCCTGGTATATTATGCCTATTCTTGTGCAGACCTGCTCAGCCACCTGCATGATGTGGGTTGAGAACAGGACTGCGCCGCCTTTCTGAGCGTGAAAAGAAACCAACTCCTTGACGATGCGGCTGCTCTTAGCGTCCAAACCGTTGAGCGGCTCATCAAGCAGAAGCACGGGGGGTTGGTGGATAAGCGAAGCGATCAAAGCGACCTTCTGCTTCATCCCGAGCGAAAGGGTGGCTATCGGCGAGTCGAAGTACGATGCCATGTCAAAAGCGCTTGCCAATTGTCCGACTAACCCGTTAACGGCGGCTTGATCGGTTTTCCTGATGGAAGCCACAAACTCCAGGAAGTCCCTGGGAGACAAAGAATCGTAAACTATCGGGTTTTCAGCCACGTAACCGATTCTTGATTTGACCTCAATCGGGCTCTTCACAGGATCAAAGCTGCAGACCTTGACCCAGCCTGAAGTGGGCTCTGACAAGCCAAGGATCGTTTTGATCGTTGTCGTTTTGCCTGCGCCGTTCGGACCCAGCAAACCATAAATTTCGCCTGGCATAACCCGCAGGTTCAATTCGGTTAAAGCCTGAACCGAGCCGAACCGCTTAGTGAGCGCAGACGTTTCAATCAGGGGCTCGGAAGCGGAGCCGAACTTTGTTTGCAACAAGCATCGCCCTACTTGGAAGTTCTTGTGCCCTTAAACAAGTTATAGCTTACTAATTCACAATCAATATTCAGCCATTTGAAAAAGCCTTCACGCGCCAGCCTGAAAACGGCGGTCACGGCGAACTGTCGATTGCGTCTATGTTGTTTTGCTTGCTTGCTCGTTTGCCTGCCCGAAGCTGAAGAACGCAATAAACGAGACGATTGGGTACAGCCACATCGCCGCTATCCAGTATGCCAGTGGAAACGTCAATCCCAAGTTCAGAACGCTCGAAACATCGTCAATGCTGATTAAGAAGAGCGCCAGCACGAACGCTACCAGAGGCAGCACGGTTTTCGAGTTGAACCTCAATTCTCCGTTGCCTTTTGCTTGACCGTAAGCCAAGAAAACGATGATGGTGGCTAACGGGTAGATGACGTCCATCATGGGCCAAAGCTTCAGTCCGAAAATGGTGTCTAAATTCCCGATGGTTGGACCCGTGTGGTCGTCCCCGAAATCTAAAAGTATTATTAATGCTCCGAAAAGGAACGCTAAGACTTCACATTTGAAACTTAACTTCAACCTCGAATATCCCTCTGGGCTTAGAGACTTACAATTGCGACTCTAAGCAATCTATCTTTCGATGGCTAAAGGAGGCTCCTTTCACGCGAATGCTTTCAGTAAACCCATTGTCCATTAGGTTGGTACGGCAAGAGCAGCCGCTGCTTCTTAAGCAACGACTTTTTCGTTGTCAACTGCCAACTCAAAGTTTATGGTGGACTGGCTGGATTGGATCTTGGTGAAGGTTGACAGGCGATTCTCAAAGGCTGTGACTAAGTCATCCAGCAGGATGTACTGTAGTTCGTTTGGCAACTCTTTGATTCTGTCACTGAACACTTCAGCCAACGCGTTCCTGAGTGCCTTTCTATTCTTGATGGTTACTTGATTCGACATTATCATTCCTTCCATGTTTTAAGAGGATGAATTGTAAGGACTTATACAAGTCACTTATGAATTCAAAAACAACATTGAAATTCTTAACCCTGCGTCCACGGCAAGCTTGGTGGATGATTCATTCCTGTTCTGGTTCACGGAAGCATTAAGCACTAACGTGTCAAACTGTTTTAATAACACGGTTTTCAATAGTTAGGAACGCTCAATTTAGAGGCCTAGAAAAGTTAATGCTAATCCAGGAAGTTATACTTGAAAATTTCATGAGTTACGAGTATGCTAGGGTACCGTTCAAACAGGGCGTAAACGTGATCGGCGGACCCAACGGCGCAGGCAAATCCTCGCTTTTGCTCGCCATATCGGTCGGTCTGGGTCAAACGTACACGGAACGCTCAAGGAAACTGAGCGATTTAATCCGTTGGGGCAAAGATCAAGCCCGAGTCACCCTTATTTTAGACAACGGCAAGCAAGGCAACAAGCGTCCAGTGCCAAAGTACCCTAAAGACCAGCTTTATCTAACCCGCGTAATGCGCCGCGACGGCAAATACTGGTTTGAGCTTGAAAACCGCGCTGCCAGCAAACAGGACGTTGAACGGCTACTCGGCAGGTTCGGCGTGGACCCTAACAACATGCTCATCATCATGCATCAGAACATGGTTGAGCAGTTCACCGTTCTGAGCAACATTGAAAAACTGCGGATGGTTGAGGCGGCGGTCGGTTTGGAGCCTTTCCGCGAAAACGTTGTGCAGGCGAAAACCAAGCTTACCAGAATTCTCACCCAGGAGGAGTCGGTGACCAAGCTGTTGGAGCAGGCGCAGCAGACGCTCACTTACTGGCGGGAACAGTACGACAAATACCAGGAGAAGAAGCAGCTGCAGATCAAGAGGCGCTTTCTGAATCGGGAATTATCCTGGGCGGAGGTTGAAAGACGGGAAAGCACGCTTAAGAGTTTGCAGGCGAACTTTAACAAGAACCAGGATTCACTTAACAGGATTGAAGAGGAAAAACGCGAAATAACCAGCCAGCTGAGCAGCCAGCAGAATCAGAGTGCAACCTTGAAAGGGAACTTAAAAGCCGTTTTTGATGAGCGATTAAGCCTTGAACATGAAATCGCCCAGAACCAATCGACGCAGGAGCTAATCAGCCAACTGCTTGAAGAAACCAGGCTGGTGGAGCAGACAATCCAAGCTAGCAAAATCCAGCTAAAGCTGCTCCGAAGCGAAAACTTGGAGGCTATGCTGAAAAATTCTGAACTGGAAATCTCCAGCGCTTACGAGCGGGTTAAGCTGAACCAGGCGGAAATGGCTAGTCTGGAAGGGTCGGCTGGAAAAGTGTCGGATGAACTGTTAGAGCAGCGGGTGAAGCTTGCGCTTCTGGAGTTTAAACGCGCCAACGCCATCGTGAACCTGAAGGACATCGAAAAGTCGCTGAAGGAAGCCGATGAAAGCTTGAGCTTGGCGGTTCAAAAGGCGCAGGAGTCAGGTGAACGAATAGTAGCCGTCAAAAGCGCAGGCGACATCCAAGACGAAATCCGCCTAACCGACGGGCATCTGGCGGCGCTTGCCGACGTTTCAGAGGACATTGAACGCCAGTACGAATCGTACTCGAAACTTTACTTGGAACTCAAAGAAAAGGTGCAGCTTGTGGCTGAAAACCGTGAGAAGACGCTTGCAGAAGTGAAGACGCGGATGCAGTCATGGCGCACAGTGATGGAGAACCTTCTTGAAAGGGTAAACGTGGAGTACCAGCGAATAATGACTCAGACGTCGGCGACAGGCGTAGTGCAGTTGTCTAACGGTCAGGACATTGAAGCCGCAGGCTTAGAAATCATGGTGGGGTTCAAAGGCGGGAAACCCATTGCTCTTGACGCTTATACCCAAAGCGGCGGCGAACGAACCACCGCAACCATGAGTTTTCTTCTCGCCTTGCAGCAGCATGTACGGTCGCCTTTCCGCGCTGTGGACGAGTATGACATTCACATGGATCCGAAGAACCGTGAAATGATCGCCAAAATCCTTCTTGCAACAATCAAAGACGCGAACGCCCAGTACGTGGTGATTACGCCGAGCCAAATTACTTTCGCCCAGCAGGACGCCAACGTGATTACGGTTCAGAACATAGAAGGAAAATCAGTTGTCCGCGAGGTAATTGGCTAATGCAGAAGGCGAAGAAGGCGAAGGCTTCTAAGGTTCTGGGAAGGGAAAGGCTTGAACGCGTAATTGAGATGTGCGTCGCCATTGAAAACCGCTCGGTTGAGCCTTTCATGCTGGACGTTGACGAAATCATCCAGGTGATTAAGGAGTATTTTCCGCAGTGGCAGAACCCTGAAGAGTTAAAGCTTGACGCTGAAACACTGCATCATTTAGCCACGGTCATCAAGATGCAGAGCGAATGGGTAAAGCAGCGTTCAACCGCCCTCTACACCGACCCGTTTCTTCTGGAGGAGAAAATCATGAAGCTCGGCAAGGAGGAAATGGTTGACCTCTTCCTTCGCGCTTGGAACCCGCTGGTTGAGTTTGAACAAGTCAGCCTGAACACTTTGGCGCAGGGGCTGCTCTACTGGGAAAATTTGTCGCCCATCGTTGACAGGTGGAAAAACTTCGAAGCCGCGGAAGTTTCAAACAGCTACGCAAGCAGGGACGAGTTGATTAAGCAGCGCATCCTAAGCGACAGGGAATTCTCGGAGGAGCTCAGCTGTTACTGGCAGGAACTCAAAGACTGCGCAGCCGCGAAGGGGCAGGACGGTAAAATCGACTACTGGGACTTCATCGGGGCAGACACTTACGAGCAGACGGTTCAAAGAGCCTTCTTAACCAGCTTCTTAATCACTTACGGTTACGCGACCTTGGAGATTGACACTTTGGAAGAGCTTGTTTTGATAAAGCCGTTCGAGCGCCAGAGAACGGAACTTTTGACGCAGCAATCGACGTCGGTGCCCATCGCCGTTTCATGTGAAGACTGGCAGAAATGGAAAAGAGGCGAGCGGGATTGAGCAAGAGAGGCGTTTACGGCGGCAAAATCAAGAAGGCAACGCAGATGCTTTTCTATAAGAGGCATCAGAAGCCGGGCGTAAGAGGTTCCGAGCTGCATAAAGCGTTAGGCTCAGACTACCCTAAAGTGCTTGACTTGCTTGACGATTACCTGAAACCGCTCGACCTGCAGGTTAAAACCGTTTTCGAAGAGGAAAAACCGCCTGAGAAGCCGACGCTGGAGGAGCTGGACAAGGCAAGATTCTACGTGGCGCTGCGCGGCGGCCTGCAGACTAAAGACAAGTTGATCGGCTGGCGCATCGACGACCTGGCAGGCTTAGCCATAACGATCTCGTACATCATCAGCAAGAAGGGGCAGGCGTCTCGGAAAGACGTTGAAAAACTTCTCGGCGAAAAAATGCCTAACTGGAAAATCGGCTTAAACATCGACCGTTACATACGCTACGGCTACCTTGGGCAAGACGACAATGGGCAACTGTATCTTGATTGGCGTACGGGGGCGGAAGTCGACCAGAAAGCGCTGATCAACATGTTGCTGTCAAGTGAAGCGCAAAAGGCGGAGACCGCTGAACCGCAGGAAGAGCCAGCGGAAGAAGAAGACGAGTAAAAACTTCTCTGGAAACGCCTCGTTCACCGCGCCAAATAGATAGTTACTTCATTGTTTGTGTAGACTACATTGAGGTCTGTGAGTTTATCTGTCCAGTTTTCAGGCAAGGGCGCAACGGTTCCGCCGTAGAGAACGTACCCGTTCGTTTTCATTTCGTTGTAAACGTACAGGATGCTCGGGTCTCTGCCGTTTCCAGCCAAGAAGTCCAAACCTGGCCACACGCTGACTTTCACGTTAAAGTAGCCGCTTAAAAGATACTGGGTTTTCGCGTCTCCCGTCACCGTTTGATTACCGCATCTCTGGGCAATCCAGCTGGACGCAGCGTACTCCGAGGGCTGGTAGCTCCAGAAGTAGCCAAGGTAAGGCTCCTGCAAAGAGACAGCGGCATACAAGCTGAACGTGCTGGTGGCAGTTATGATTGCAATTAAGGCGACAGCAGCAAACTTCGCGATTTTATCCGTATGGAAACGCCTCGGTTTAGAGTTGTACACTTTGCCCAAGCTTGCTGCCATAAGAATTATCATCGGCGGCAACAGAAAATCGAGGAACCTGTAGACCGATACTGTTTCGCTTGGGACATCGGCGAAAACCAAGTAAACTGCGGGGCTAAGTATGGCTGTGAACCACAAAACTGGAATCAGCAGAGAAAAATTGTTTTTCCGCAACCCGCTTAGCCCGTACACGATTAAGGGTCCCGCAATCAGGAAGGGCGTGGCGTAAACGAAATAATGCAGAGGCAGCTTGGGGGCTCCAGGCACCAGCGGGATTCTTGTTGACAGAAACACGATGCCTGCTGGCACTAGGAAGCTTACAGCGTATTTGAGAAGGGCGGTTACGTGTGTTTTGGCGGGCTTGACTGGTTTCAGCAGCAGATACAGGGTTGCGGCGGTTATGAGGATAACGTAGGCGCCTAACGTAAGCAGGTCGCTCGGCGTCACTGTAACGATCAGCGCCGCATTCGCGTAGAGCCCAAAGTAGAGCCCCGCGACGGTCGACAGGATACCCACGTACAAAAAGTTTGATTTGTTCGAGTTGCGCTTTGGCTCCGCGTCGGCTCTGCTGACGCAAAAGCCCACTGAAAGCAGGGTTAACACAGCTAACGTTAAGAAGGCTGTCACTTGATGGGACAACACCAGCGCGGCTGAGACCGTTAAGAACAGGACGGTTGTTTTCCAGTCGTGTTTGAGGAGGAACAGTAGGATCAGCAAAATGTAGAGTGGGCTGGCGTAGGTTTCCTTCGTGACTCCTGCCGTGAACATGGTGCAGGGGAAAGCGGTTGCCAGCAGGATTGAGGCTACGAGGGAAACGGAGGCGTTTCTTGTTATTCTGTTGACTAAGACGTAGAAAATCGGGATGGCAAGGGCGCCGACTATTGGCATGGCAAGGGCCGTGACGTTCATCGGCGCTACGCCTGTCACTTCAGAGAGGATCGCTGAAAAAAGGCTGCTTGCAGGCATGAAGTTGTCGTAGCCGTCGAAGATGTTGCTGTTCAAGGGCACAGGCGTGTTTTTTATGATGAGCTCGGTGTTTCTTATAATCGGCCACCCGTCGGTTGAGAACGGCATCCCCGTCGTTAGGGTAGGGTAAAGCCTTAAGCCGAGGGCGACCGCTAGCGGAACAAGAACGTAAAGCAGCCAGAAAAGTTTCTTCACAGTTTAATCCTCCTGCGGGTAACGTTCGCCGACCCGCAACGAGCCGTTGGCAATCCGCTAAGCACTAAGGTCTGCGATTTAACGTCGTTTACAAGCGAACACTTGGGTGTTGCTGGGTCGATGAGAAATGCGTTGGAGAGAATAGCGGATGCTGTTCTATCCTTTTGGAGCAGCTTTCTGAAGGGTAAAGATTGCACCCCGTGGTTCCCTCGGGCTTTTCAGCGTTTTGTTTTTTAGCTGGCTGGAGCGGTCACGTTAAGCCAAACTTTCTCCTTCATACTCCTCACTAGGTTTCTGCATCTGGGGCTATATAAGAATTGATTTAAAAGCTAAAATGGTTAAAAGTTGCTTGAAGAGCAAAGGCGCCAGCCAGATTTGGGGAAAGGGTTTCCAAAGACTTTCCCCTTAGAGTTTGCTTCAACCATTGCAACACCTTTAAAAGCGGCTTTCCATCTTCTGCTTGGCTCTATCAGAGGCAAAAGGCTCACCCTGCGAATCCGCGGGATGCCAGTTTGCAACATGCGCAAGCGCGCCTCTGCCAAAAAATCATAAAAATCACGATAACTCGTAGGAGGAAAAGAAATGTTGTCAAGAGACTGCGACGGATGCTCGCAAATGAAAGAGTGCAACAGACGCTACTGCATCGTTGAAAAAGGCAGCTGTGTTTACTGCCCAGACGGAACAGCCCATCTAGTAGACGGGCTATAAGCTAATCCGCAACAAGCTCAACCTAAACTCACAAAACCCCAATTAGTTTTTTGTTGAACCTTTTTTTGAAAAGAAGACACGTTCTTGTTGTCTTTTAGCTTTAGTTTTTCTTGTTTTGTTCAAATCGAAACCATTTGTCAAAGTTGCCTTGGATGCAACGGGAGTTTTTTTCTGCCTGCCCAACCGAGTCCAGAAAGCGCGATTGCAAACCCTAAGTATTGCGTAACCGTTAGGAGACTGAGCGCGCTTTGAGATTTGGGGTCAAAAAGGGAGTAGCCCAAGTTGACGTTTGGCTCCACTCTGAAAAGCAAGTAGTTAGCTGTTGACAAGTTGTGGATGTAAAGGAAGTTGAAAGCCAGCGAAGCGGCAAGCAACGTTAACCCGAGCAAGCCGACGGAGAATTTGAGCTTTTTCAGGTTCAAGTCTAGTTTTGCTGACTTAAGCATTGAAAGGCTCTTGGGGGCTAGTGACGCCGCCAACAGGCAAAAGAACGGCAAAGTCTGATAGTCAAATTTGACGGAGTCAAGGTAGGGCGATTTAAGGTTAAGAGCAGCCCCCAAAAAAGTGTTGACGCCCAATACAGCCAGAATGGTTACCAAGCAGGTTAAATCGGAAAAAAGCGTCCCTCGGAATTTTCTGTACACAACGCAAACAAGCAAAGACAAGACTGCGGCATCAAGGAAAAACCAGCCCAGCCCGTAATTTTCCAGAAAATTGGCGACAAAAAATGGTGTGGGAACAACTCCGCTGACGTTATGGGTCACGACGCCGCCTTGAAAGAGGGCTGCCAGCATTCCTTGCCCGGAAACAACTTGATACCATAAAAAAGAAGACAAGATAGCAGGCAAGAAAAACGCAGCCAGCCAGCCAAACGCGCGCCCTATGCTTTTTGGTCGATAATGAACAAGCATCAGCAACAGCGGAATCAACGCAAAAACCGCGTATGCCTTCGTTAGAAAGGCAGCGGCGAAAAGAGCCCCAGAAACCATAAAAAGCTTAAATGAGCCTCTGCGAACGGCAACGGTTCCCACGAACAAATAAAGCAGGCTGAAAAACAGGCACTGCGTATCGATAAGGAAGCTTCTTGACAGGACGAGCTCCCACGGCGTAAACGCGAAAAGCGCGGCAGCCAGCAGACCCGTCGTTTTGCCGTACCATGCCTCGCCGATTTTGTAAACTAGGACGATGCAGCCGAGCCCGAACAGCCCTATCAGCACCGTGCCCGTGGTGATTGACAAGCCGAACGCTTTGAAGAAGAGCGCTTCAGTGTAGAAGCCCAGAGGCGGCTGATTCATGAGGTTTCCGAAGCTGTTAACGTAGGGCATGCCCCACCTGAGCACACCCGAGGCGGCTTCGAACTCCCATTGAGTGTCGCCGTTTTGGTAGGGACCTACCGAAGCCGAAACGAGCACAGCTCCGACTATGATGCTTAACAAGGGATAATTTTCGCTTAGTTTTTCTACGATGTGCTTGTCAGACACGCGGACTACCGCTCTGGCGGGCGATAAAGTGCAGAGCATTCGGCACCTCGCAGCCAACCACTGTTCAAAGCGTGTCCTTGCATCACTTTATAAAACCGCTAAATCAACAGCTAAACATAGCTAAAACAAACACCGAACAAAATTAAATCAATCGTAGAAAAGCCAAAACGCGTCGATGACGCGAGCCCCCCAAAAAAACATTACGGAATTAAGTGCATTCACTCTCTCGAAAAAACAGAAATTGACAGCTGGAGAAATCATTGGCGGGCCCGGTGGGATTTGAACCCACGATCTCCGGCTCCGAAGGCCGACACCTTAATCCGTGCTAGGCTACGAGCCCAAACCTGACCTAACAACTCAATAATGGAGTTGCATTAAAAGATTTACGGCAATTCTTATAAACCAACATAATATTTAACTTCAGTGCTCTATTCGGTGGGCCGGTAGCTCAGCACGGCTGGAGCGTTCGACTGATAATCGAAAGGTCGGCAGTTCAAATCCGCCTCGGCCCACCATCTACTCTTCGCTTTCACGTTTCTTTCGAGGCGGCTTGATTTTAACGCTGACTTCCACCACGCCCTCATCAAGATTTTCGGGTTCTGCCTCTTTTTGCTTCTTTTCAACTGGCGAAGCCTCGGTTTTAGCCGTTTCTTCTTTTTTGTCAACTTGAACTTCAGGTTTTTCGGCGGGTTGCGTCTCGGCTTTCTCGGCTGGTTTTTCGGGTGATTCAGCCAAAGGTCCCAGCACCGCGTCTTCTATTTTTTCTCCAGCCTTCTCCAAAGGATCAAATATTTTTTCTGTCGCTGTTATAACGTGTTCTGACGGGTGCGGACCGTATGTCGTGGCGTAAACTTTTGAAAGTTCGGCTCCGAAAAGCACGATTTGGTTTAGAATGTAGATCCAAATCAAGATGATAATTAGAGATCCTGCTGCTCCGATGATGGTTGTTATTGTGAAGGTCTGGATGTAAGTGCCGAGAATGTAGTTGGTTACGGTGAATGCGACGCCCGCCATCATCGCTGGAAACGCCACGTCTCTCCAGTGTACTTCTCGGTCGGGAAGAACCTTGTAAATTATGGCGAAAAGCACCGCTGACAAACCGAACGACAATACAATCTGTGCTGCCGTAAGGGAAATCAGCGTTAAGACTTTATTTATGGAGTAGAGTTTTATCGCGCTGAACACCGCGGTCGATATGGTTGTTCCCGCAATAACGATGAGCCCAAGAGACGAGACAAGCAGAAAAGGCCCGATCGTTTGCCTAATTCTAACCGCTAACTTTTTGGTTTTAGGCAACTCAACTTCCCAAATCACATTCATCGAATCTCTCAAAATCGCGAAGGCACCGATTCCTCCAGCCAAAGAAAACCCCACCGCCGTGATGGCTGACCAAACTGTTGCGAAAGGCGACGTCGCGCTTGCAAGCAGTTCCTTGAATAGTTGTGCGACGACTGGTCCTGCAATCGAGCTTATTTGCTGAATCAAATACTGGGTTGCGGCGCCTTGACCGTAGATCTGCGCAAAAAAAGTCACTGCAATCAGCAAGAGCGACGGCAACGGCAGGATAATGAAGAATGTCAAGGCAGCTGCCCGTATAGGCGCGCCGTGCCCCAACCACCCTTTAAATGAATCCTTAAATAACTTAACAAGCTCTTTTCGGTTCATAATTTAACCTAAAAAAATCTTTAGAAGTGTCATTTCAAATCAATATCTGCGGCTTGATATTTATATTTTGGTAGTAAGCGAGCAAGGGCAGACTCTGAAAGTTCAAAGCTGATAGGCAACCGCAAACTTAAAATCTAAATCTACAAATAATCAGAATAGGGGTCTTAAATTTGACAACTGACGATGAAATTCTTGCAGAGTTAAAAAAAATTAGGGAAGCAGTGGAGAAAGCTCCGCCTGCTCAGCCTCCAATGGGCTTGTGGAACGAGTTTAAAGATTTCCTGTCAAAATACAAGGTGTTAGGCTTAGCCGTCGCTTTCGTCTTAGCGCTATATCTAGGCGGGTTGGTTCAAGCGCTCGTCAAAGACTTCGTTATGCCGGCGATAGGCTTGGCTATCCCAGGATTAAACAACCTGTCAACATACGCAGTGACAGTCACGAAACAAACCTTCGGCATCGGCGACTTCTTGGTTGCATTGATCACATTCCTAATAGTTGCCTTCATCGTATTCTTAATCGTGAAGTCTGCGAAACGCTGGCACATCGAATAAAACCGACAAAAGCGAACACAAGACATTAAGCTATTAAGCGGGGAAACAGGACTCTTACACTGAAAAGCATGCCACAACCAACCCCCGAAGTTATCTGGAGACTAAACCCAAAAGAACTGTTAAGCCTGCTGGACTCAGGCTTTTTCACGCCTAAACCAAAACAAATCCGTTTCTACGCGCCCAGCTTCACCTACTACAAGACAAAGCACTACCGTTCATCACCGACGAGTTTTCCAACCGTTTCTGTCACAGGCACATTCTGCGCTTTAAACTGCAAGCACTGCGGCGGCAAAGTCCTTGAAACCATGCATCCCGCGCTTTCATCCGAGGAACTTTTTGAGTTATGCTCAAGGCTTAAGAGGGCTGGCGCTGTGGGCTGCCTTGTCAGCGGCGGATGCTTGCCTGACGGTTCAGTGCCCCTCAACGGCTTCGCGCCTGCGCTTGAGCGGGTTAAGCGGGAGCTCGGCTTGACAGTTTTCGTTCACACAGGAATCGTAACGCTTGAAAGTGCCGTTGCGCTCAAAAAGGCTGGGGTCGACGCGGCGTTAATTGACGTTATCGGCTCCGCTGAAACAATAAGAAAAGCCCTCAACCTCAATGTTACGCCGCAAGACTACGCTGACTCGCTTGAAGCTTTGGAAAAGTCAGGCTGCAACTTTGTGCCCCACGTAATCGTCGGGTTAAACGACGGCAAACTGGACGGCGAACTCGAAGCTCTCAAGATGATCAGAAGCGTTAAGCCCTCCGCGCTGGTGATAATAGCGTTCATGCCTATACGCGGTACAGCCATGGAAAAAACGCCGCCGCCCACGCCAGCGGACGTAGCCAAAGTCGCTGCTGTCACGCGTTTGATGTTTCCAGAGACGCCGCTGATTCTGGGCTGCATGAGACCCAAAGGCGCAGCTCGCAGTGAAGGAGACGTTTTAGCGTTGAAAGCCGGGGTGGACGCCGTTGCTTTCCCCAGCGAGGAAGCGGTAAAATACGCCGAATGCAAGGGTTGGACGACTTCGTTTTCTTCTTACTGCTGCGCTCAAATGTACTTGGACGCCGACTCGAAAACTAAGAAATAGTCAACTTGGCTTGTTTCAGTATTCGGTAGCTGAGGGCAATGGTCCATGCTGAAACGGCAAGCCCCGAAACAGTTTCTGGAATAGCAACGCTTGGCACGTAATTGAAAGCAAACTGCAGTATCCAGGGTAGAGCCGCAATGACTCCGATTCCAACAGTGAAAAACGCCATTCGCGTTTGACGTTCAAGCACAAAAGCACACGTAATAATGAACAATGAAACGGGAGCCAAAACAAAGAACGCAGCGGAAAAAGCAAAGTGCCATCCTGAGAAGCTTTCGTTAAAAACGCCGATAGCCATAAGCGCCACTGTTGTCGCCGCGAAGAATAAGGATCCGACTTTTCCAATAACGCCTTTCCCGACATAGGTGAATAAGCCGAGGAGCGAAAAGATTAACCCCAAAAACCCGCTTGCGTAAAGCCCAAAATTGAAGAGCGGTCCAGTTACGCCTGAAATGACGCCTAAGTCGCTTAACGCATTGTTTGTCCAGCTGAAGGAGGGGTAAGAAGCTATTGCTAAAAGAATGCAGGTAAACGCAAGTACAGGGGTTAAAATTCCTGCAACTGCGCCTAATCTTTGCTTTCTAGCCCTTGCGGAAGGCAAGTCTTGTTCCTCAGCAGCCTTAATGGCGGCAAGTTGTTTTATAATTTGCGCCCAAGCCGAGGGCAAGCATAAACAAATAAGCAAAAAAACGCATAATCAAACCCATGAGCGCAAAAGAAGCATTCCGCGAGTTGACAGAAGAAAACTGCAAGTTCCGCACCGTGTCAACAAGCCACCTGCCCGAGTTGCAACGGGAAATCGAAACCCGCCGAGACCGAGGCGAATTTGATTTGGAATTCGCTCGCACCTACTTAGACAGGTTCAAGTTTCTCTCTCCAGACGAACTAAAAGACGCAAAATCCATAATCATCGTCGCCATGCCTCGACCCATCACTAAAGCAATTTTCACCTGGAAAGGAGAAAAGCGGTCTTTCATCCTGCCACCGACCTACACCGCCTTTGACGAGAAACGCCTCCACATCGAACGTTTGGTCGCTGAAGCCGTAGGCAAGGAAGGCTACAAGATTGCTACGCCTCAGCTTCCGTTGAAGCTCCTTGCCAGCCGAAGCGGCTTGGTAATGTACGGGAAAAACAACATAACCTACGCTCAAGGCATGGGCAGCTTCATGCGTTTGACCGCCGTCTACTCCGACATGCCCTGTGAAAGCGACAGTTGGCAAGAAGCAAAAACGATGGACCGCTGCGGAAACTGCAAGCTATGCCAAGCCGCCTGCCCGACTGGCGCCATATCCTCAGACCGCTTTCTTCTTCATGCTGAGCGGTGCCTCACATTCCATAACGAGAAGGACGGCAAAATCCCCTTTCCAGCCTGGATTAAGCCTGAATGGCACAACTGCATCATTGGCTGCATTCGATGCCAAGCTGCCTGCCCGGAAAACAAGCCATACCTCAACGTCGTCGGTGAGACAGCGGAATTTACGGAGCAAGAAACCAAACTGCTCTTGGCTGGGACACCTACTGCGGAGCTTCCTGCGGACACCGTTACTAAGATGAAGACCCTGAGCCTCACGGACTACAGCAACGAGCTACCCCGCAATCTAGGCGCACTTCTCCATTAAACTCAAGGGGGTACCACGGAAAAAACAGCCTCCTAAGCCGCTTTTAGGAAAGCAAAAGCGAAAGGTTAATGAAGGAAAGTTTAGGTGTAATGGTTGGTTTGCCGGTCAAAGGGCACGGGTTCCACCTGATCCCATTCCGAACTCAGAAGTTAAACCGTGTTCCGTTTCCAGCTGTAGTGTGGTCTTAGGCCACGTGAACCTGGGAAAGCTGGCAGCCACTTTTTACCCTAAACTTTTACTGGTAGATTTGGCATAGCTTTATAACTAACCGTTAATGTTTTTTGAGAAGTGGTGTAATAGTTGAGTCTTATCCCAGAAAGCGGCGCACTAGCGCGGGTAATGTCGGTAGCGACGCTGCCCGTAACTACAAATCAGCTCGGCGGCAGCTCAAACAACTGGCTGACTTATTTGAGTCTTCTTTCATACGTGTTCTTCATAGTTTTGATTTTCTACGGTCAAAGAATCCAGATGTACGTTATGATCCGCGAGGTAGAGAACTCGCTTCATAAGCTGAAGTACATCAAAGAGGAAGGGCGAAAAGTCACTATTGAAGCGATAAAGGAAATTGGGAAACCAACCTCTGACCCTTCTGCCCGTGTTGACCGCTTCTTGGAATACTTCACGATCGGTCCGCAAAACATGGACCCTGCAGGCATCGTTTACAAGCTTGACCACATCCTCGACGTCAGGGACGACCGAATGAAAGACGAAGTCAAACTTATGGCGCCCGCAAGCGACGAAGTTCAGGTGAACAATTTAGAAAACACATTAGAAGCTGCCATGGCGTTGAACTTCATCTACAAAGTCATAAGGCACTACTACATTCAAGGAAAGAAAACCCTAAGCCTCTACGTCATAATGCAGATACAGATGATACTGCCCATGATAATGAAAGAAGCCGAGGCTTATGCAAGCGCACTTAAAGCCTTCGCGTACGGTCAACCAATCGGCGACGGCGCAGGACCGCTGGTCGCGGCGAAACTCATGCACGGCTACGAAATCCGCAAACTATACAAAGACTGCGTCATGGCAACCGTTCCGTTTGCAGGACGCACCGCATTGGTCATAAAAGCTGAAGGCCCAGGCGGCAACGTCGGCAAACCAGGCGACGCAGTTGAAGCCGTAATTGAGGAAAACGAGGGTAAAATCGGCATGGTCATCATGATCGACGCTGGCTTGAAGCTGGAAGGCGAAACGGTAGGCGAAGTTGCTGAGGGCATCGGCGCGGCAATCGGCGGACCAGGCGTTGACCAGTACAAGATTGAAGCAAAACTGACGAAGTACAAGATTCCAATCAACGCTGTGATAATCAAGGAGGACATCGGAGACGCCGTGTCGCCGATGCGCAAGGAAATCAACGATGCGGTTGACCCAGTCATTGAAAGAGTTAGAAACGTCGTGTTGGAGCGCACCAAGGAAGGCGACAAAATCATTATCGTGGGTGTCGGCAACTCCATCGGAGTAGGACAATAAGGAGGACAAGACAAATGGCACAAAAAGACCAAACATCAGCATCCACCAAAAAAATCTCAAACTACATAACCATGATCGTTGTAATCGTTATGGCGCTCGCCGTCATAGCTCTACTGCTTGCGGTTAACCTCGCTTACACAGCGTCAACTTCAACCGGCTCAACCCGATCAGGCGATTATGCAGCCGCAGGAGTCTTAGCGATAATCGGTTTAATCGCCCTAACCATGTCATCAGTCACGCTTTTCCAGTCAAGGAGGCAAGTTGCAGAAATGAAGATTGACATCCCAAAAATAATGACGACAATCGGGTGCACCAACACAGGCTGCGACTCCAAAACCGTCCGTGAATTTCAACGCGGAGACTTCGTGTACAAGGAGCTTGACACGCCATGCCCCAAATGCGGTGGAAAACAGATGGTAATTGCGGTGTACAAGGAAGTCAAAGAAAAAGAGAAAAACTACGGCGTCTAAGCCGCCTAAGCCTTTTTGTTTTTTCTTTTTGTGAGGCGAACAGCGTACCTACTCTCATCTAAAGTTTTGGTTCGGCTGTCAACAAGCCCACTCGTAATGCCGTGCTGACTGCTTCATTGAAAGAAACAGGCTGAGGGTTCGCATGCTCCTTTTTGATTAAGACAACCCAAATTTCATGGTATTTCTCTTTGTTAGCCTTAAGAAACTTGGCTAAATCCTCAATGTCCTTGGGCTCGTAGAGGATTGACCCTTCAGCGGGAGCCATCTTGGGCGCCTAAGTTAAGACTTCGCAGCCTTCAGCGTTCAGCAGCAGAGTGTGTTCGGCTTGGGCAACAGGTTTCTTGCTTACTTCAACAAAAACAGGGTAACTCATTATTGCTTTTGAAGAAAGCAGCTCCTTGAACGCGGCACCATGTTGCTCTTTGGGAACAACGCCGATAAGCCACCTTTCAGCAAACGGCAAAGTCCTAAAATTAACTTCGATGTGCTTGAGCAGTTTTTTAGCAGATTTAGATTTAACGGATTTTGCTTTGAGCAGGCGATAAATGGTATACTGCGGGCTATCGTCAACGCGGCCAACGGCATCTGGCAAAGTGACGAACGGTTCAATGGCGTAGACTTCTCCAGCCTTGACTTTGGCAAGCGACAACGTTTCAGCCACGTTAGGTATAGACAGCCCAGCATGAATCAAGTACCTGCCAACCGAGTGCCCAGTGAGGTTCGAGATGGGTTTGAACCCGCGGTTTCTAATCGTGGTCTCTATTAAGCCTCCGATTTTCCCCAGCGCCATGTCTCCGTGGATGTTTTCGATGGCTACCTTCAAAGCAGCTTCCGCCGTGTTAGCCATTGCCCTGCCCTCAGAGTTGAAGCATGCCGTGAACGCGGTGTCGGTTACGTATCCGTCAACTTGAACTCCGAGATCAACCTTAACCGTGGAGCCCTCAGGAATCCTCGACGTGTCACCCGGCGGCGAAGTGTAATGGGCAGTTACCTCGTTTATGCTGACGTTGCAGGGGAAAGCGGGTTTGCCTCCTTTAGCTCGGATCAACGCCTCGGTTTTTTCGCAGACGTCGATGATTAGCATGTTTTCTTTAACGTGGTTTTTCATTTCCTCTCTTGTTTCACGCAGGATCCGCCCTGATAAACGGAATTTCTCAATTTCTTCCCGGTCGTATGCCATTGCCGCTCACTTTTTCGCTGTTTGGATTAACGCAGTAGATGCTTAAATGCGTAACCCACTGGCGACGGGTTCTCTGGAATTAAGCGCTGCGGTTTGGGTGGCTTAGGGTTTGTAGGTTTTGGGGTCAAGTATGGCGAAGTTGTTGCCGCCCAGATGGTAGAGCATGCGGGCTTTTTTCAGGTCATAGCTTTCAGTGAAGACGCCTTGGTCAGCGTAGGCTTCAACTATTTTGCCGACGAAAACCGTGTGGTCGCCCGTGGTAAATTTGTCTTCGACTGTGCATTCGAGATGCGCGATGCATTCGCGGATTGCTGGCGTCTTCACCTTTTTGGCTGGCATGGGCGTCAGGTTTGTTTTTTTGAATTTGTCAAAGCTTCTTCCCGTCAATGATCCGCACGCGTAAACGGCTTGCAGTATCTCCAGCGTCGGAATGTTCACAACGAATTCGCCTGACTCCTCAATCAGCAAGTGGGAGTGCCGTGTCGGCGCGAGGCTGATGGCGACAAGCGGCGGGTTAATCGAGGTCGGCATAGCCCACGCGAGGGTTGTGATGTTGGGTTTGCCAGCTTTGCCGACGCATGAAACCAGGACGATGTGCATCGGATGCAGGAGCCTAGTGGCTGAGGATATGTTTACTTGAGTTTTAGCAGACACATAAATCACCGTATGAAGTGGTCGCGCGTTAGCTTATTTCTCTTTTCCTTTATGGGCAGAACACTTTTTGAAGCCGCATAGAACCCGCGGCAGGATTTGCATGCATAACACGACGCTTTAGGTTTGCTTCGAAAAAGTTTATCTTAAAGTTTGGTCTTCACCCAGCCAACGGTGAAACAGGTGAACAGTGTCAGCCGAGTGTTGCTTGGCGGTTTCGCAGGCTTCGTCCTATCCCTCATCATAGGCATACCCCTCGGCGTGCTCTTGCCCTTCATCGGCGTCTTAGTAGGCATGTTTATCGGCGGGTTCGCCGCTGGCGCCATAGCGGGAGGACCCATCCGCGGCTTGATAGCTGGCTTTTTGTCTGGGCTGCTTGGCGCAGTAGTCATTGTTGTGCTTGCCCTCGCTGGCGCTGCCCTGCTTGGAGGGTTCTTTAGTCTCATCCTCCATGGCTCTTTCGGCAGCTTAGTGGGAACAGCTATCGGCATTATAGGCGGCTTTCTTGCAGCGTTAGGAGCCGTCGTCTCGGCAGTTGCAGGGCTCATCGGCGGGGCACTAACAAGACAGCGGTCTACCCCTTACTACACGTGGTATCCATAAAAAATCGTTCGCCTTAAGGGGGTTGCCAATGCCTAATCCGCCGTCAAGAGCCACAGTTTTTTATCCATAAAGTTAAAGAAGCAAAAGCTTCAAAAAGAGTAATTAAGCACCCTTTGGAGTTACTTCGCATGCAAAGGTCACTTGACGAAGTGAAACAGCAGCTTCAGGCATTAAAACCCACGTTAAAGAAACGGTTCAAGGTGGAAACCGTAGATATTTTTGGGTCCTACGCACGCGGAGAACAGACCGAAAAAAGCGATATTGACATTCTGGTAACTTATTCTGAGGGGGCAGATCTGCTGTTAGTGGCGGGTCTTAGAAGTTACCTTAGAAGAAAACTGCACGTTAAAGTAGATGTTGTCTCAAAGAAATATCTAAATCCAGTCATTAAAGACCACGTGCTCAGTGAAGCGATACCAGTATGAGTGAAGATCATCTGGAAAGAAGCCCTCTGCTTTACCTGTCAGAAATCATTTTTTACATTGAGAAAATAGAAGCGATTACTAAAGGGTTAACATGTGAACAGTTTCTAAAAGACGAAATAAGGGTCTATGCGGTTGATGACCTCGTAAGAAATATCGGTGAGGCTGTACGCGTCTTATCTAAGCATAAGCAAATTAGAAACTTGTTCTACACCTACCGCATTCCGTATGATCGATTAAGGAATATGCGAACTGATCTTACTCACGAATATTTCAGCGCGGATAAGGAACTTTTGTGGGTGACAGCAAAGGAAATTCTTCCAAATCTCAAACTGCAATTTAGAAAAGTTCTTGAAGAGCTGAAATAACCGAGCCAAAGGGGCATAGTGCCGAAGTTAACGTTTTATGTGGTATTGTTCGATGACGTCTTTGGCTTTTTCCCGTCGTTCCCTGTGCTGCTCGACGAGCTTGTTGAGTTTTTTTGCGATGTCTTTTGAATTCGCCGCCTTGCCATCGGCTTTTTCGGTCCGTTGCCGCGCCTTTTACGCCTGTAAGAACGCTTCTAAATCTTAACCGGTGAGACCCAGTCGCCGCTAATAGGTAAAATGGCGGTGACCATTTCAGGTTTCGTCCAAGATGTTGAGCATTTGCTTGACAGTGACTATTTGGGTATTCTTGAATTCCTTTAGGGCGAGTAGATGCTTATCGCCAGTGACAATGTAATCTGCTTTTCCGGAGTAAGCAGCATCCAAAATGACATTGTCATCGGGATCATCCAAGACCAGTTTGAATCTGGCTGTATCTTTCGTCATTTCGGCTTGTTGCACAAAATCTCTAACGAATCGTTTTGTTTGAACATTACCTACAAGGGATTCGCGCCTAGCAAGAACATCAGATAACTCAGCAACCAGTTGGGGTGAAGATATCACTACATCGTGCTCGAGCAACTTGAGCAAAAGCTCTCGGGGTTTGCCGCCCCAAATAGCCGCTGAAACCAGAACGTTTGTGTCGACAACTACTCGGCGCATTTGTTTTCCTTAGCTCTTTTCTCCCGTCTATATTGCTGGATATCCTCCAAAATCTCGTTCTCGGCTGGCTTCTTTTTTCCTCTGTTCTGTTTGTCTATTTCTTTGAAAAGCGCTTTCATATCATCTAAGGGGGAGACAGCGAGCTTCATGATAACCAGTTTATCGTCCCTTTTGTACACGCATAGCTTGGTGTTGGGCTTGATCGCCAATTCTTTTCGCATTCGCTGCGGGATAACTATTTGACCTTTGGTTCCGACAACCGCGATTTCAGGTTCTTCCTGCATCCAAATCAACTGCTAGTATGATTTTCATACCTGCCTAAAATACTTTTCAGCCGCCACGCTTGAAAACCTGAAAAGAACCGTCATCTACCGCTTTATATGGTATTGTTCGATGACGTCTTTAGCTTTCTCCCGTCGTTCCCTGTGCTGCTCGAGGAAACGGTTGAGTTTTTCTGCGATGTCTTTCTTGCATTCGCCGCACAGAATTTCGCCGCCTCGACATCGACGTTCCCGCTCCGCAAGCTTGCTGCTGTCCTCCTCAAACAGGTAGAAGTAGTACTGGAAGATGCTGCACACCGTCGGGTCAGCGCCCTCTTTCCGCTGCTCAGCCGCCGTCCCCTTGCCGCCTGTGAAAGCGTTCCAAATCTTCTTCTTAACCACGTCAGGCGGGTCCATGGTGAAAATGCTGGTTTCAGGCATTGACGCGCTCATTTTTCCGCCTTGCCCCAGACCAGGCAGAAAGCGGCAGTGGATTTGCGCGGGTTTGTAGTAGCCGAGTTTCTGGGCTATGTCGCGGGTTACTCTCCAGTACGGGTCCTGGTCGATGGCTGCGGGGATGAGCGCTGGGACGTTTTCGCCCGTGAGTTTTTTGTGGATGAAACATGGCGCGGCTTGGATGGCTGGCCACATTACCCAGCCGATGTTTGTACTGTCTTGGAAGCCGAAGCTGCTGCGCGCCGTGCTGTAAGTGATGCGTTTCGCCACTTCAAGGGTGATGTCGTAGAGGAGGTCGATGTCTTGTGTGTCGTAGATTATGAAGGTGTTTTCGGGTTTGAAGCCCAGCGCGATGAGGTCGAGCGCGTTTTCGTAGGCGTATTTCCCCGTTTCCTTGAGGTTGGCATCATCATCAATCAAGAATTTTTCGTCGTCTGTCATCTGGAAGTAGAGTCGCGTATTGAATTTTTGTTGTATGTGAAGGGTGAAAATCCACGGGACAAGATGCCCGATGTGCACTGGCCCTGAGGGTCCTCTGCCCGTGTAAAGAACGAATTTGACGCCTTGGTCGTAGAGGTCAAGCACGGTGTCTAGGTCGCGGTGGCTGAAGAAAATTTGCCTCTCAAGCTGCAAGTGCAGTTTGCCCGTGTGCTTTTCCACTCTTTCAAGAAGCTGGGGGGTGAGCGGTTGGGTGCCGAATTCTCGGATAAGGCGTTCATAGTCAACTTTGCCTTTCACTTCCCAAGGTGTAACCACCATCTCATTGTTGTTTTCTTCAGCGTTAGACGAAGCCGTCTTGTTTCACCTGTGTGTCTTTCAAGAAGAGTGGGGTTTAAGTCATATATGCTTTTTCTGCCGACGCTTCGACTTTTCGTTTTTGGCTGGTGTCAAAAGGTTTCTCTGTGCATTATCTCGCTTAACGGGCGCCTAACCCGAGCCTCAGGAGTCTCATCAGGGGTCCCGACGGGAATCAACGCGACTGGTCGCATGTTCTTGGGCGCGTTCACCGCTTTCCGCACTTGTTCCTCCTTGAAGGCGCCGACCCAGCATGAGCCCAAACCCAGAGCGTGGGCGGACAGGAGGATGTTTTGAATCGCTGCGGCGGTATCCTGTAAGCAAAAAAGGGTCTTTCCCCGTAACCCGTAACTTTCTTCCGCGCGTGCTTCATCGGCGCAAACAATGATCACAACCGAGGCTTCCTCAACTTGCTTCTGCCCGTAAGCCGCCACAGAGAGGTTTAGCTTCATGTTATGTGTGGCGGCGACGACGAACGCCCATGGCTGAACGTTTCCAGCTGAAGGCGCCCACCTTGCGGCTTCAAGAAGTTTCTCAACGGTGCCCTCTGGCAAGTCTTCGCTCTTGTAGGCTCTTATGCTTCGCCTGTTTCGGATGATTTCCAAAAGATCCATAGCCAGATCAACTTCCTTGAAAGGGAGAACACTTGCGGAAAATAAAAACAATACTCCGCAAATGCATTGCCTGATAAAGTGCGTTAAACGCACACACCGAAGGCGAAAATAAATATTGGTTAACGTAATAATTACCCTGTTAACCGAAGGTGGCTTGGAATGAGATCATTGGAAGAACTCAAAGCTGAGTTGCAGGAACTCAAGCCAGAGCTCAAAAGGCGCTACAAGGTCGACACGATAGCTATATTTGGTTCCTACTCGCGAGGACAACAAACCAACAACAGCGATTTGGACATATTGGTGACGTTTTCGCAGCCGATTGGTCTCTATAAGTTCATTGAGGTACAGCAATTCATCAGAAAGAAACTGGGATTAAAGATCGACCTTGTACAAAAAGGCGCTCTTTTGCCGATGATAAAAAACCAAGTTCTAAATGAGATAGTTACTGTATGAAAAACTTCAAAGTGTACATTAACGAAATTCTTGAAGCGATCTTAGAAGTCGAGGAATTCACTAAAAACCTGACATACGAGGGCTTCCTCCAAAACAAAATGGCGATAAAAGCTGTTTCCATGAATCTGCTACTCATAGGCGAAAACGTGAAGCTGATTCCACTCGAAATAAGACAGAAATACAACCAAATTCCCTGGGCAAGAATGAAATCCGCAAGAAACTTCTTAGCCCATGAATACCCTAAAGTCGAGTTCAAAGATCTATGGGACACGGCAAAATGCGAATTACCTCCGTTAAAGCCTCTCCTTCAAGAAATTTTAGACAACGAGTGAGAATAACACCTGCAAAATATTCCATTGCAAGTTTCGATGAAGAAATCTGCCGTAACAGTCTTAAGGATTGCCGCTCAATTTATGGTTTGGATGATGAGCACTAGAGTCACTGAGCCTTTCGGCGGTGATATTGACTCGACGGGCGAACTGACGAAAAAACCAAAACGGCAACAGTCAACGTTTCTTGGTTGGCTGAGCCCTCTTCACGATGCATGATGAGCACAAGCAATCCATCGATTGCGTCGGCTTTCAGATTGCCGCCCTGTTAAAAGTGAACTTGGCGATTTGTTAGCAACTGATAAATACAAGTTTTTTGCCATTGCTATCAGCAAAGTCCAACCCGAAAAGTTTGGAAAACGTTAAGCAGGTGATTCTGAAACGGCGAAAATAGGCAAAATCGACTTGATTATGTGGACTTTTAACAGTGAAAAACTTTTGCCAGCCGTGCTTCAAAGAATCTCCGAGGTAATACCTGCCGAGTGCGTCAACCGAAAAATCATCAGCGACGACCACAGCACGGACCAGACTGTGAAGATCGCTAAGGAGTTCGGTTGGGAAGTCCACTTTAACAGAGGCAGGGGGTTACAGGCTAACAAGCAGACGGCGCTGAGCCTCGTTTCCACGCCACTCTTCGCCAGCTTCGAGCATGACGTGCTTTTGAGCCGTGACTGGTGGCGCAAAGCCTTTGAAGCCATGAAAGACCCGCATGTCGGCGTTGTCCAGGGCATACGTCTTTCCACCGAGCCGAGGCTGCGCAAGCTTGACGCTTACGAGTACCAGAACAGACCTGACAAGCGCAGCGTCGACAACAACCTCTGCCGAACCGACGTCGTGAAACGGTTTGGTTTCTGCGAGTCTTCCAGTCCCGCGCGGATGCGGCAAGCGGGGTACAAGTGGGTTGTCCTCTCAGACGTTGTCTCCGACCATATTACAAGAGCTGGCTTAGGCGAGACCATTCAGCATGACCTTCGCATACACATGCTTTCGTTGCCGTCCTACAGTGGAAGGGACAAGGTGAACTGTTTTCGGCTGCTGCTGACCAGCCCGATTCGCGCCGTAGCCGTCGTACGCAAAACAAAATGTTACTCAATGCTTATTTTCTACCCCATTGACAGGTTAGCGATTTTTTCCGCGTACTTCACAAGAAGCCAAAAGAGTTAGCCCCCAACATTTTCCCGCTAGGTTGTGCTGCACCCAAAATGGCATAGGTTGACGTTTTCGTTGCTTTTCTTTTGGATGTGCGGGTGGGTTGGCAGCGGAAAACTTATCAGTGAAGCTTTAGTGAGATGCATTGCTAAACATGAGCTTATGGGCGCACGTGAACCGAGGTGAATTGAATATGAGTGAATCAAAAGTTGTTGAGATGAAAGTCGACGCGTCAGATCTTAAACACGAGGAGAAGGACCTGGTTTCGAAGCTGTCAGATTTCCTGAAGGAGAAAACAGGCGGGGAAGTGTCCACGGCAGAGCAAGTTGTCACGGTGAAAGGCGAAGGCGAAGCACTAAGCAAGAAGTACGTGAAGATAACTGTAAAGAAGTTTCTGCACAAGCATGACCTGACAGAACGGTTCAGAGTCATCGGCGAAAAAGAAAACCAGCTTAAAATCAAAAACCGCGGATTCGACGAAGAAGACTAAACCTTTTTCCCTTTTAAACGTTTATAAACAAAATTTTTCTTGCCTAAGAAACTTTCTGGGCAAAAGTGTCCTACTAACTGAACATGCTGTTCTAAAGCGTAGAATTAAATCAAAAACCTGTTTTTTATCCGTGCAGAACAGGCAGGTTGACGTTAAGGTGAGCAACAAAACCATCGCCGTGGGCACGGTAATCGCGGTTTCGCTCATAACTGTAGCGGCGCTTCTCGCTGAAACCTACATTACCGCGCCAGGCATCAACCCAGTCGCCGCCGCTGCAGCTCTAACAGTCATCGTGATAGGCATAGCATGGTTTAAGAAAACAAGCAAGTCCTAAAACAGGGGAAAAAGAAAATGGGTTTTTAATTGCGTTTTAGCATGTTTTCAAGGACTTGCTTGGAGTTTTGTGACGAGCGCCAGCTTAGTATTTGCTGCGGTTTAGCAAGGCGGGGGCGTGTGGTTTGCGAATTGCGATGAAGGCTGCGAAGCATGCGATTACGGCGAGGAGGGCGCCGATGGAGTATTCGGGTGCGACGAAAACAGGTTGTGGAGAGCCTACTACGATGGGTGTTCCTGTTAAAGCGGATGCAGGGATGCTGCCGGATATTGTGTCGGGAGCTGTGAAGACTGTGGGAGTCACTTGAATCCAACTGCTAGTAGAGGCATCCCAATACGCTATGGTGCTTGAGCTGGTGATGCTTGGGTCGGTAAAGCTTACTTGAACATTAACGTTTGACCCCAAAGGAGCGCCGCCGCCTTGTGAAACCGAAACATCATAATAGATCGCCGTTCCTCCGCCAGTTATAGATATGGGCGGCGGTGTAGTTACCTCCGCTGGCGGGGTGCTTCCGTAAGACGCTGAGTTAACATCAATCTGTGTGCCGTCCGGTAGAGGAGTTCCTGTGGGAGTTGAGATGGTTGCGGAGACACCTGTTGTTGATGACTCATCTATCGTTACAGAGCCGCCTTGCACGGTGCCGCTCGCTCCTGTGCTCGCCTGGTTAACAGGACCAAAGCTCACTGTGATTGTCGCCACGTTAGAAGTAGCCTGTAACTGTGGGGTACTGCTGTCAGTAACGATGGCATAAATACTGGGTGGATAGCTGGTGTCCTGGGATTGAGCAATGTAGTCAAAAGACGTTCCTCCTGATTGAACATTGACGTCGGAACCATAAAAACTGTTGCTGACGTACCATTCGATATCGAACGGTGGGGTACCGCCGTAGACAGAAGCCGTGAATGTTTGCACTTGCCCAACGTCCATGGTCCAAGCGCTTGGGGAAACAATTGCGGTGAAAGGATTTACGGTTATGGTGGGAGTGTTAGATGTCCCACCATTGAGATTGGTGTCCCATGCGACTACGTAAATGCTGGGTGGAGTGTTAACGTCTCCTGCTTGAGCAGTATAATCGAAAGTTGAACCAGTTTGTCCAGTATCAGCGCCGTTGAGATACCAGTCGTAAGTATAGGATCCCGTGCCGCCTGTGGCTGAAGCCGTGAAAGTCTGGGTGCCTCCGACATACATAGTGCAAGGATCTGGAGAAACAGTAACACTGACAGAAGAAGCGGAGTTCACGTTTACGCTTGCATAGTTGGAATCGCCAATTCCACCGAGGCTGTCAGTAACCTCGACGTAAACGCTTGGTGTGAAGGTAGCGTCGTCGGGTGCGGCAGTGTAATAGTAAATTGGGCCTGAATCACCAGTATCGTAACCGGTGCCATGGTCATGGTTGTTGACGTACCATTCATAACTCAGCGACCCTGTGCCGCCGCTCGCTGAAAGAACACTGAATTGCTGAGTTGATCCAACAGCCAAATTGGCGCTGGCAGGAGAAACAGTGGCGGTTGGTAGAGGATTAACTGTGAGGTTTGGCGTGAGAGAAGAATCACAGAGGCTGAGTCCGTCGCAGGCGGGAAGGGCGTCGGTCACCTTTACATAAACAGCGTATTGAGTGGTTTGCACAACAGTTGGGGCGGTGCAAGTAAGCGTTGAAGATGTCGTACCACCAACTGGCGCGGCACTTTGAGAAGTCCACTGGTACGAATAAGACCCTGAACCGCCTGATACATCGGCGGTAAACGTGGCAGATTGACCCGAATCTACAGTTTCAGGGTTAGGTGAAACGGTCACTGAGAGTGGAGGGTATAAATAGAAACCTGCAGTCGCCGTGACCTCATTGGAAGCGCTGTCCGTGACTTCACAGGAAATGGTGTTTGAGCCGAGGTTAAGATCCGAGAAGGAAAACGCGAAATCAAAATAACCGTACGCGTAATCGCCGACCGAAGCATAATCGCCATAGTTCGTTTGAACATATTCACTGTTAACATACCAGTTGAAAGTCAAGTGTGGCCCAGTGCCGCCTGTGACATATACCTGGGCGGTGTCACTTCCGGAGTTTTGGTCGCCTGCAGAAGCGTAAAGCGTAAGGTTCGCGTTTAAACCAGATGCTTGAAATGCTCGAGAGATGTTTAGTGTTCCAAGGGACACCAATAATACTATTATGATTGAGACTGTTAAGATAACAGTGGTTGGTTTGGTTATTTTGTTCATGTCTCCTTCCCTCATCCTTCGACAATGCTATATCAATACTGTGGAAAACCTTGCTCGTAAGTTATATTTTAATTGATATGGAAAAAACCGTTAAGACGTCATACCGTTTCAATCGCTTGGATGTCTGACCTCCATGCTGCCGATCTTATGCAGGCTCATGCTTACATCACCGATACTTTGAGCGCTAAACTGCGGAAATGTTGTTTCTGACTGAAGGAGATTCGGCGTATAAGGAAACTGGCTATTTGATTTTTAACTTCTTGTAGACGTAGAGAAATACTTTTTCGCCTTCGTGCACGGGTTCTTTGAACTTGACTGAAACTTCGCCCAATGACAGCGAAGCCCTGATTTCGCCTGTAACTCCCGTTGCTGTAACAACTTGTTTTCCCACGAATTTGGAGGCAGCTTCCGAGGTGCCAAAGAGACCCGTCACTGAGTACTCGTCGGCTTCTCTTTTTTGTCCTGCAGTTCCCTGTTTGGTCTTTTTTGAGAAGAATTCCAGTTTGCTGTCTGTCTCAGTGATTCTTCCTCCGCCGATTATTCGGAATTCGCGGGCTTGGAGTCCAGGGTTCATCAAGAGCATGTGGTCTCCTCTTTCCGCCACGACTTGTTGTCTGAGTTCTATGTAAACTAGGCATTTTTCAGGAGCCTTCACCGACGGCTTCACAACGAACTTGCCGTCTTCCACGGCGCCGGGCACAACGTTTCCCAGCACTTCATAAGACCCAACAAACACATCTACATCGCTGTACGGCGTCAACGGACGCAGATAGTACTTGTCCACTTCCAACTCGATTATCACTCGGCGGGTAGAACTGATGGAGCCAGGAGAAACGGCTACGTAACCCCTGTGAGCGTCATCAGGTTTTAGGTCTTTGACGGCGACGCCTACCCTGTCTCCAGCGATAGCTTCCTCTTTGTCCTCGCCGAATGACCGCAGCGAACGCACTTGACCTTTTTTGTCGATGGGCTTGATTTCAACGGTGTCTTTCACCTTAACTTTCCCACGGTGAATCGTGCCAGTTAAGACAGTTCCTACTCCGGCTATGGTGAATGCGTGGTCGATAGGCATCTTGAACGGGCCATTCCACTGGCGAATGGGTGGACTGATGGAATCTTGCAAGGCGCGTTTGAGTTCATCAATTCCCTTGCCAGTTAAGGCTGAGACCTCCACAATCTTTGCGTTCTCGTATGGAGTTCCCTTTAGGAGAAGCTTGACTTTTGTCTTGACTTCATCAATTCTCTCTTTGGACGCCAAATCAACCTTGTTGAGGGCAACTACAAGATTCTTTATTCCCACGTCTTTGATTATTGCGAAATGCTCCACGCTCTGAACCTGCAATCCGAGGTCGGCGGACACAACCAGCACCGCCGCGTCAATTATGTTGGCGCCCGCCACCGCATGCCTGACCAAGCTGAAGTGCCCCGGCAAGTCGACGAGAGTAGCCAGGTACGGACCTAAGGTGAAAGCGGAGAAGCCCATGTCCAGCGTCATTCCACGGCGGGCGGAGTCCGGTGCCTTGTCCAATGCAGCCGTCGAAGGTTTCTCAGTTAGCTGCCGGGCAATCATTGTCTTGCCGTGGTCAACATGCCCGAAAAGACCCACATGAACGGGAATGAGGCCCTTGCCTTCAGTCACGGCGTAACTTTTTGCGACCGCATTGGCTTCCCTGAGGAACAATTCGACCGCATCTACAGGCTTCAAGCCGTCCGCCAGCGCCTTGTGCACCACTTCTTTTCTGATGGCGGAAAGAGAAATGCCCAAGTCCGGGTTCTTGTACCGCGTCATGACCTCCATCATGGCTTTTCGGGTTTCCCGCTCAATGCCTCTTGCCCTCAGTGATTTCTCGTCTTCCACAACTTTTTTGGGCTTGGACCTAATCGGGTTTTCCAGCCTCTTCAGAACCGCAGTAACGATGGCACTGGCGATTCCCTCTAAGCTTTGCTTGCTTGGGTCGACAACGGCGAGGGGAGTGTCCCATTTGTAGTCGCCTTTGGGCGGGTCAAGTTTCTGATTGATTTCCTCAATGAGGGACTGCGGTATCGGCGACCCTCGTTCTTGGTTCCATTTGACGGCTACCTCAACGGGTGTATCAACAAAGACAATGTCGTAGTCGGAGCCTGACCGTTTAGCAATCTGCCTAAGCTCGCTCCTCATCGATTTGTAGTAGTTTAAGTCATCGCTGATGACGAGAAAACCAGCTTCCAAACCAGTTGCAATCGCCTTCTCATAAAGAGCCTTCACCGACGCTTCCCGCTCAGGCTTGAATCCTTTGGAGCTGTACGAGAGCATGTCCCGAAAATCGTCCGAGCTGATGACCATGGTCGATATCTCGTGTTTGTCCTCAAGCAGGGAGGCGACGTTTTTGCTGATGGTGGTCTTTCCTGAACTAGGCAATCCGCACATTATAAGCAGGTAAGGATAACTCTGCGACACCCTGTTTTCCCCAGTTGTCTATGCCGTCTTGGGTTTATAATTGTGTCGAGCATCGGGCTCGCCAAAGGCGTTTAATGGAGGTGTGCCTGTTTGAATTAACGAACAAGTAACAATATTTAGATAATCAAAGTTTAGCTTTGAGATTTACAAGTTATTTCTTAGATGTGGGATAGACTGGTTTCCAGTTTCTTGGATCATGATTCTTGCAGAAACAAAGCCACAACTCATTATCCTCAGTTTTAAAAATAAGTTCTGCCATTCGACTGCACGTATGGACATCACAATAAGTTTTAGACAATTCGTTTTTCATTTGATCGAGAGTGATGACTTTAGGTTTTGCCAATGCAACACTCCTGTTAGACTCTAATGTATCGGTCACCGTGACATCTTGGGCAGTTACCAGTTCCACCGCAGCCCTCGCAATTATTTGTTATAAAAGGACCTCTTCTATCCCAAACAGTACCTGTACCTTTACAAGGTTTGCATTTTCCTGTACCATTGCATATCGGGCAAGTTATCAATTTTCCTCTGGTTGTGGGAGAATCGTCATCTATGATTATTATTCTTCCCATTGCCATCACTGCATACTTATTGTGCAAGAGAACGCTATTTAAGGCTTATCAAGTGGTTGCATCCCCTAAATGCCAGCAAATGTAGTCAAGTCGCGTCAGACTCCACGATGCCAAAACTAACAATTTATATACAGGGAAAGACAAATCGGGAGCCCGACAGTGCTAAAGGTATGTTTTATGTTGCCGTTTGATAAGTTGAAGGACACAATCCCAAAGAGCATACTTGAAAGGGGCTTGACAGTGCTGGGCACAGAGTCCCAGTCGATAAAACTACTTTTCGAGCAAAGAAGAATACCAAAAGAAGGCTGGAAAGACAGCCAAATCGAAACGCTGCTGAATCTGCTGTCTGCAATGGATTCGGACAAGGACAGCAAAGCAGTTTTCTTAGGCGAACGCGAGGGCAGGGTTGCTTCTCCAGTGGTTTCAAAGCTGGCATTTGGATTTCATCATGGGGTAGGAAGGTCAGGTGACCTGACCGAAGCCCAGCCTAAGGCGGCAGGTGGGTCTCTCATGTATTATTTCGCTAACAAATTGGCAACTGACGCCATGAAAAGGTTCGGGGTTCCAAACATCAAGAAGGCGGTGGTTTTTCCTGTGGCAACAGGAATGACGCTTGCTCTTGCCTTGTGCGCCGCAAGAAACCAAACTGGGGGAAAAGAGGTTGTTTACCCACAGATTGACCTTAAAACTCCACTGAAGGCGATTCATCTTGCAGGTCTTCAAGAAAGAATAGTGGCAGGAGAAGTCTGCGGAGACGCAGTGAACGTTCCCCCAGAAGAGATAGAAAAAGCAGTTAACGAAAATACCGCCGCGATTCTGTCAACAACCACTTTCTTTTCACCCAGAGAACCAGATAAAATCAAAGAAATCGCAAAGATCGCACAGGAGAAGAAAGTGCCGCATATCATAAACAACGCCTTCGGAGTGCAGAGCCGCGAAATCATGAAACTCGTAAGAGGCGCAATCGACGCAGGACGCGTGGACGCCATAATCCAGAGCACAGACAAGAATTTCCTAACCCCAGTCGGAGGAGCAATAGTCGCCGCGCCCAACGAAGAATTCCTAGACGCCGTGTCTGAAATCTACGCGGGAAGGGCAACAGCCGCTCCCATAGCGCAGTTCCTAGCAGCCGTACTGTCGATAGGATTAGACGGGTACGAGAAGCTGAGAACCCAGCAGGAAGAAAACAGGCGGTTCCTTGAATCATCCCTCAAGGCGGTGGCGGAGAGGCACGGACAGCGAATACTGAATGTTTACAATCCAATATCCGTGGCTATGACGCTAGATGGAAGAGACGCCAAGAAAATAGGCAAAGCCTTGTACGCGGCAAGGGTCAACGGCGCAAGAGCGCTGGAAAAAAACGATTTCGGAGTGTGCTGCCCACAGTACGTCTCATCCTACATCAACTTCGACGCCAGCATAGGAATACAAAAAAACGAAATCACCACAGCAGCAGAGAGGTTAGACACCGTTTTGAAAACAGTGACGTGATCACTTCCTCTGGACCATTCCGTTCAGCAAGGAGAGGGAGCTATCGAAGTTTGGCACACTAGACACGGGTCGAGGCATTCGCAGCCACGGCTGCACGAACAAGAGCAATCAGAGCCTTCTCGTTAACCTCGTCACCCTCATGGAAGTCAATGGCGCGCCTTGTATTACCTTCGAGGCTCGAATTGAAGAGGTGCGAGGGGTCTTTCAACGAGGCACCCTTGGAGAAAGTCATCTTCACGACGCTCTTGTACGTCTCGCCTGTGCAGACCAATCCATTGTGAGACCACACAGGAATCCCCCACTTCCATTCTTCAACGATTCCGGGATCGGCTTGCTTGATGAGAGCACGGAGGTGTAAGAGCATCTCGCCTCGCCAGTCGCCAAGCTCCTTGATTCTCGCATCTATCAGCTGAGACGGGGATTCGCCCTTTAGCGAACGGCTCTTCATACCCAGTAAGGTATCCTCAATTGTTTTTATGTCTTGTGACAACCGAGCCCATCATGCTGGTTATTGAGAACTCATTCTGAGCTGTTTTGAAACTGTGAGCGATGGCGGCGTCCAAGGGGAATCGGACCCCGAGACCTTGCGGGCTCACCGGATTTGAAGTCCGATGCTAGGACCACCTAGCCGTGGGACGCCCTCAACTGGTGCTTTCAGCTATGAAGCAATTTGTCTCGAAGTGCGATTTCTGTATTCACTCGCCAAAATAAACATATTCCGCTCTGGACCGCTGTAGACCCATTTTAAGCTTCTGCAGCGTTCATTAATTATCCTTCGGGCTTTATCTTTCAATCGAATCTTTCAAGCTTCTTGCTACTCGTTTTCACAAGGGTTTGGGTGAGTCTTTGGGTAAACGCTTATATTTTGCCCAACTTATTGGGTAAATGATGAGTGCATGACTGAAACCACGTTCTATAAAGATAAGGTATACCTCCCACGCGAAGTCCAAGAACGGCTGGGACTAGCTGAAGGCGACGTATTGCGCATCGAGGTTGTCGAGAAAGGGGTAGCCAAATTGGAAATTGCACGCAGCTGCGATGCAGCAGCCCGAATTCTTAAAAGACTTAAGAATCCACCTGACTTAGGGAAAATAAAAGGGAAACTTTCGCGAGAGGAAATCTACGAAGACATTACTTGACACCAATATCCTTGTTCACGCCCATAACAAGTCATCTCCTTTTCAGAAACGCGCCAGCGCCGTAATTGAGGATGCGATGACTGGAAAACTTGATGCATGTTTGACTGCACAAGTGATATATGAATTTTTTGCGGTAATCACGAATCCCAAGAGAGTGGAGTCTCCAATGAAATTAAGTGAAGCCGTAAATGTATGCCTCGACTTTTGGGAATGCCGCGAAATCGAGAAGATCAATCCAGCATCGAATGCAGTCATGGACGTTTTGAGGTTAACGAAGGAAATGAAAGTGACTAAAGGCAAGATTTTCGACTGCGCCATGGCGGTCACAGCCAAAGATGACAAAGTGGAATGCATTTATACAGAAAATGTTGATGACTTCAAGAAATATAACTTTCTAAACGTCGTAAATCCTTTCAAGTGAATTTCTTGCCAGATTTTGCAGTGGTATAGTGGCGGCGTCCAAGGGGAATCGGATTCCGAGACCTTGCGGGCTCACCGGATTTGAAGTCCGATGCTATGACCGCCTAGCCGTGGGACGCCCCGATTGATGCCTTCAGCTGCTGAATAATTTTTCTCGCAGTGCGATTTCTGTATTCACTCGGCAACATAGACATATTCCGCTCAGAAACGCGCGTTGGGTGATTTTAATGATTAGATTAAGAAAAGTCCCAGAATACTATCAAGCCACAAGCTTGGGATTTCATTAAGCATTAAGTTTCGGCATTTATTTTTTTAGCTCCCTTCCTGAATCTTTTTCGATATCGGAAAAGAACGACGCATGCAGCAATTACAACAGCCACGACAACAATGAGAGTGATTAGGGGAAGAGTCGACATTAATGCATGGTTCATGTAGATGGTGGGGTCGCTCTGCACGCTAGTAGTAACTCCGTAGGTCAGGTTTGGGAACGTTTGGAGACAGAGGCACTCTGGTGCACGATGTGCACCCACAGTTGCGTTAGTGCTTATGAACTGGACTTGTGCTTGGCGGCTTGACATTTGATTTGCACCTTGGCTTTCCACGTATTTGTCGCTTAAAGTTATGCCTGCAATGTTGCCTACTTCGCCGTTCACAATGAAGTATAATGAGTTCCCGATGATTGTATATGGATAAGCAGTAAAGTATCCGAGCTGTGCCGACTCGGTTCCATTGGATAATCCAGTTATCCACAGGAGGTTAAGTGAGTAGTCGGTGCCCTGCGGTATCTCTGTGCCGTCAGGCAGGTAAAAGTGCATGTTGCTCAGGTCGGCGTAGACATTGACTTGAGCTATCATGGTGGTGGCGTTACCAGTTATTTGTTGGCTTACAACAAGATTCACTGTGGAGTCACCGTGCCCGCCTGTGTCGAGCTGGATGTTGCTGAATGTCTCATTAAGTGTGACACTCGGCAACCCATTGACTGTTGTGACCTGACCTGAATTTGTTGTCACGTCTGTGGCATTGTAGAGCCAGATTGGGAATGCTCCGTACTGGCAGCTTATCCAGATTCCGCATGGGTTGTCTGTTGTCTGGCTTATCGTTCCCACCGGAATATTTGGGGCTTGGGGTGGAGGAATAAATGAGGTTAGACCGAAGCCCAGAGTAAACTCAGTTCCGTTGACGGTTTCTCCAAAGCCACCCTCCAGTTTCTCAGTTAGCGGGTTGCCCATCTGCGTGTAATCCCTCCATACCATCCAGCTTGAGCTGCAGACATCGTCTTGAGAAACACCACAATCTTTAATGAAGCCGCCATCAGGCTGAGGCTGAGTCGTTACGGGGTGTAAGTCCATCGGCGGAATCTGTTGGGTTAATCCATTTGATTGTGCTTTCACTTTAGCGGGTAAACCTAAGCTTGCGACTAAGATAAGTATTAAACAGAGAATTGTGAGGCATTTCCATCTGGATCGGATTATCTTCCCAGTCCTTCAGCAATTAAATAGAGGACAAATTCTGGTATTGTTTAATTTGTTTTTAAAACTTGTGCTTTAGATAATCGAGGAAAGGATCTGCAGGCACTTCCTGACATTAGTTGACTCTTAACAGTTAGCCAATTCACAAAAAGATAAGTTGATTATACATGTTGAAAGTGAGCTATTATAGATGACAAGACCCAGAAAGTCAAGGCTCTAGGTGTTGAGCTTACCGCCAAGGCTAAAGATATCCGTATCGAACAGCCCATACTGCCACAAGAACCTTCCACCCAACCGCAATGGCTCAGGAGCCAATTCTTTGCCTACTTTGCGGGTGCTTGATCGGCGGGTTTAGCTGCAGGGGCTGGGGCGGCTGCTTTGCGTTTCAGCATGTTCTCTAAGGTTGGTCGAAGCTTTGCGTTTTCCGCGAGTATCTTGTCTTTGCCTAAAGCTTGCATTTGACTAGTCATTTCCTTGATGATGCTGACGAATTTCTCTCCTTCAGCTGACGAAACGTACTCAACCCTGAATCTATGCGGGCTCAATCCAAGCTTTTGAAGCATGCCAGCTAAGGCATCCATGCGCGCTTTCATCCTGACGTTTCCAGAGATGTAGTGGCAGTCGTTGGGAAGATGGCAGGCGGTAATCAATACGCCTCCGGCTCCCAGTCTAAAGGCTTCCATGACGAAGTCTCTGTCTACCCGTCCTGTGCACATTACCCGAATAGCCCTCGTCGTCGGAGGGTATTCAAGCCGGCTCGTCCCCGCTCGGTCCGCGCCGGCGTAACCTCACCAGTTACACATAAACGTCAGTATAATGTCTTCAGGGTCCCTTTCCAGCGCGGCTCTGATTTGTGAGGTTATTTGTTCATCCGTAAAGTGCATCTGGGTTATGGCGTCTTGTGGGCATTCAGCAACGCATGTTCCGCAGCCATGGCACTGAGCTGCGTTGATCTGGGCTGGTTGCCCCTCAACCGCGGTTATGGCTCCGAAGGGGCAGCTTTTCACGCATACACCGCACTTTGCTTTCGGGTTTCTGCATTTGGCGACGTCAACGATGGAGACAATCGGTTCTATCTTCCATTTCGGCTGCGAAAGAATGGTGGCAGCTCTTGAAGCCGCGCCGCTTCCTTGGGCTACGCTGTAGGGTATGTCCTTTGGTCCTTGGCAAGCACCTGCTAGGAATACTCCGTCCATAGGCGTGTCCATTGGTTTGAGTTTCGGGTGACTTTCCATGAAGAACCCGTCTGACCCTCGCGTTATGTGGAGGATGCTGGCCAATTCTTCGGCTCCCTTACTCGGTATGGCGGCTGTGCTTAACACAACCATCTCCGCTTCGACTTCGATGGGCTGCCCCAGCTTCGTGTCCTCTGCTCGGATAATCAAATTTTTGGTCTTTGGGTCTTCCATTATTCGGGACGGCTTTCCCATGACGAAGGTAATTCCCTTTTCACGGGCTCGTCGATAGAATTCTTCATAACCTTTGGCGGGAGTGCGCATATCCATGTAGAAAATGTAGACTTCCACGTCATCATGGTAATGTTCTTTCAGAAGGATGGCTTCTTTGAGCCCATACATGCAGCAGAAACCTGAACAGTATTCGTACTTGTTTACGTCCCTTGAACCGACGCATTGAATGATGGCAACGCTTTTCGGTGTCTTTCCATCGGATGAGCGGACTACGTGTCCACTTGTTGGACCGCCCGCTGTGATGAGTCTCTCAAACTCCAAAGCTGTAACTACGTTATCGTATCTTCCATAGCCGTACGTGGCGTCATCATATGGTAGATAAATGTCACAACCCGTTGTTACAATGATTGCTCCAACGTCCAATTCAACTTCTTCGGGCTTTTGGTCAAAGTTGATGGCTTCACGCGCACCACAGGCATCCACGCATTTGAAGCACTCTATGCAGTAATCCCTGTTTATCGAGTAGATCAGAGGCACTGCTTGGTCAAACGGAATGGAGATGGCTTTTCTTACGCCTAAGTTCATATCCCACTCATTGGGATATTCTATTGGGCAGGCGTCTTTGCATTCCCCGCAGCCAGTACATTTTTTGGCATCAACGTACTTTGGGTTCTTGCGGACCTTAACTTTGAAATTGCCTACAAACCCCTCCACACTGAGGATGTCCGCATTGGTTATTACTTGGACCTTAGGATGGCGATTTACCTCCACCATCCTAGGTCCTTCAATTCATATGCTGCAATCCAAAGTCGGAAAAGTCTTGTCGAGCTGTGCCATGTGTCCTCCTATGCTCGTGTTCTTCTCGACAAGGTATACTTGGAACCCCATATTCGCCAAATCCAGAGCGGAGTTGATGCCGGCAATGCCGCCGCCGATAACCAAGGCGTTTTTGGTTACAGGAACCTCCATGGTTTCAAGAGGCTTAAGCAGCCTCGCCTTGGCGACAGCCATCCTTACGATATCTTTTGCTTTTGCTGTGGCTTCTTTTGGAGCATTGGGATGGCACCAAGAAGCGAACTCGCGTATGTTCGCCATTTCAAACACATAGGGATTTAACCCTGCTTCACTTACGGTTTTCCGAAATGTTGGCTCATGCATCCTTGGGCTACAAGCGGCTACGACGACACGGTTCAATTTTTGTTCTTTTATTGCTTTTCTGATTTCTTCTTGTCCCGGGTCAGCGCAGGTGTAGCGGTTTTCTTTAACGTAGACTACGTCGGGTATGGTTCTTGCGTACTCGGCGACTGATGGTACGTCCACGGTTCCTGCGATGTTCATGCCGCAGTGGCAGATGAAAACGCCGATCCGCAGTTCTTCTGGTTTTTGGGTTTCGGGTTGTTTTGGGGCTTCTGGTTTGCTCATTTCATTATCTCCTCTAAGTTGAATCTTTTGGAAGTTTGTGATGTGCTCATTTTTCCGTCTCCTCAAAGGCTGGGAATCTTTTACCTACTGCCTTGCGCCTGCTCTCACCAGCCACGCTTCGGAACTCTTTAGCCGCGTCAGCTGGCGAGGTTAATCTTTCTAAGGCTTTGTTCCACGCGCCTGAATGGATGGGTGTGTGGTGTATTGCCGTGCGTTTAACCATGAGGGCTTCGGGAACGGGGCAAACGTTTTTGCATGCGCCGCAGTAAGTGCAGAACAAATCGTTAACATGAACTTTCTTGTCTTCTTCGAGAACAAGCGCGCCTGGGATTGGGCAAACGTCAAGGCAGTCTGTGCAGCCTTCTGGGCATTTTTCCTGTGTGATGGCGATTACGCCGTCGTAGGCTTTCTTGACTTTTATGGTGCCTGGGCTGCATTTGAACTCGCACACCCTGCAAGTTGGGCAGTACTCGCTTTTGATGGCGAGGCTAACCTGAACGCGGTCTTTAGCGCTCGGCGACAGGGCATCAACGTTTTCCACTGGTTTGCCGTCAAAACCGACTTTAGACACCGTTATCAACCCTAAGGGACAGGCTGTTTCGCATTCGACGCATTCTTTGGTGCAGTGGCGCGTGTCAACTTTTATGTCCCTGACAAGCTGTGGAAAGCTGTCCTTCGCCAGAAGGTTAAGCTCGTGCTTGTCGTTCAAAGTAACCCTGATTGCGCCGTAGGGGCATGTGACGTCGCAGATTCCGCAGAAATTGCACTTCGCCAAGTCAACGTCGACTTTGGCTCTTTTGGCTTTTTCCCCCGCAACTTTAGGCTGCTTCTGCACTGTTATCGCCTCTTTCGGGCAGGCTAAACTGCATATTTGGCAGCTGACGCAGCGTTTCTTGTCAAGGGTTAACTTGTAATTTTTAACTTGCAAACCCCATTCTATCGTTAAGGCATCTGCCGCATCCTTCTTTACGGTTTTAAACGGCATACGTTCACACCAAGGGTTCCCATCGCACCGAACAGACCGTGCGCGGCGACATACAGTTTAATTGGTACGAATTGCAGCGCTTTTGATATAAATATTGCTTGAAAAAAACCGCACTTTCAACGGTCAAAAACCTATTAATTTCACAAAAACCTGAACCACCAAATTTTATGGGTTCAATTCCCATCCACCGCTCTTAATGTGCCTAGATGAGTTTGTTAACATTTGTGTAGATTGTTAACATTTAAATATCTTATTTTCGCAATAATTAATGTATGAAAGTAACATCGAATACGTCACCGTTAATCTGTTTAGCTAAGATCGGAAGGCTAAAACTGCTACGGGATCTTTACGGTACAGTCATAATCTCGCACTCAGTGAAGGTTGAAAGTGTGGACAAAGGAAAGGAGCTTGGCGCCAGTGATGCTTTAGAAATTGAAAAAGCCATTGAGGAAGGCTGGATCACAGTAACCGAACCAACAGAGAGCCAAGATGAAACAGTGCAGAGGCTAATTGGTGAGATGAGGATTGGTTTAGGCGAGGCTGAAGCTTTAACTCTTGCAAAAGATGAAAAAGCACTCATAATACTCGATGATAAAGAAGCCCGAGCCATTGCGAAGAGTTGGGATTTGGAGTATAGAGGCACCGTTATGGTGTTGTACGAAGCGTTCGTTTGTAAACTGATTAATTACGATGAGTTGGTTGAAGACTTTGCTAAACTGGCAAAGGTGATGTGGATATCTACGGATGTTACAACTGAGATTATTAACATGGCTAGGAAGGTGAGAAAATGAAGAAGGAAGAGATGGTTGCTGCAAGACTGCCTGAAACCTTAGTATCGGACATTAAGAAGATAGAGGGCGTGGAGCAAACAGACCGCTCAACTGTACTTAGAAAGCTCCTCTACAAGGCTGTGATGGACTGGAAGAAAGAGTACGCGGCGAAACGTTATGCTGATGGATCAATAACTTTGGAGCGGGCTGCAATGGACTCTGGCGTGTCTGTTAGAGAGATGATGGACTATTTCAAGCAGAAGAAAACGGTCTCTCAATACGATAGAGAAGATTTAGAGGAAGACATGAAGAACTTCTACAAGAGAGCGGGAAAAAAAACGACAGACTAAACGACCACTAAGCCTAAACGCTTGCATCAACAATAGACAACTCTGCAGAGCTGTTATAGACGGGTTCAATTCCCATCCGAAGCTCTTTAGCTAAGTACCAAGCTTTTTGATGAATTGTTTGGTTCCTACTTGGTTCTCTGGGTCTTTGAGGAAGGGTAGTGCTATGGGGTTTTGTTGTTGAGGCTTTTTCGGATGTCGTTGATTTTGCCGAGGAGTTTTGTTTCGGTGCTTTCTTGGGGTCTAGCGTCGGCTGAGGGTTGGGCGCGGCTTGGCTCTTCGTCTGCTGGGTTGATTGTTACTTCGAAGATGCTGCCTGTGAGGTCTTTTTCTTCTTGTTTTTGGAGGATTTCCATGGTCAGTTTCGGGACGGTGAGGCGTCCGTCGGCTGCCATTTTGGCGAGGAATTCTTCTTCTTCGCCGAAGCTCTGCGGGCTGAGCGGTTTAACGGTGACTTTTAGGAGTTGGGTGGGTTCGATTTTGTAGCGCCACCGCAGGAGTTTGGGGACGGTGAGCCTGTTGTGGCGTTGCAGTTTGGTTTTGAATGTTGCTTGCTCATTCAGCGGCATGTATGGTGCACCTTTCCGTATCGTTCTGTATCTTTCCGTATCGTTTTAAACCTTTTTACACCTTTTTAGACCTTTTCTAGCCTTTCCCAACCCTAACCTGAGCCCAATCCAAGCTCTAAACCAAAAAAGCAACCCAAAACACAAAAAACCAGAAACCCGACCCCTACCCCCATTTTTACAACCAAAAACCTACACAAAAAGCATCAAGCCTAAAAACAAACAGGGAAAAAGGGGAGGGCTACGCTTATGATTCTTCCTGGGGCAGCCCGATCTTGCGCAGGTAGTCTCTCGCGTACCTGGGGTTGTAAGCCAGCAGCTCTTTGCTGCGCAGCAGCCTACGGTCGAGGCGCTCCAGAGCCACCTTGAACGTGGGCTCAACACCCCACCCTTCACTCGCACTGACAAAAGTGCCCCGAACCGTCCTAAACTGCAGACGACACTGAATCATCGGCGTCCCACGCAAACTCGTGTTGCCATGACTCTTCATGTACACAAACAACGTGCCCAGCTGGAACGCGCCCTCATACTTACGCGTGAACGAGTCAAACTCCTCCATCATGAAAGCCTGCTGCTCAGGCGAAATCTCCACCTCCTTAACACCGAACTGCACCGACAACTTACGCTCCGCCACCTCCAACTGGCTGATAGGCTCCAAAAAATCAAGCTTCGTCACAACACCCACAAGCCGCTCGTTCGACGTAATCGCCAAACAGGAAATGTCATGATCATGCATCGCCTTCTCAGCATCCCGCAAACTCGTCTGCGGATCAACCGTAACCGCAGGCCGACTCATGATGCCTTTAGCCGCAACGCTCAAAGTCTCAATCTTCTCCCCAACAATGTCCCCCGTCGTCTGACGCCTCTGCGGCCAATAGATATTCTCCAAAATATCCTGAATACTAATCATGCCCACAAGCCTCCCGCCCTCCATGATCGGAACATGCGAGACACCGTATTCACGCATCACACTCAGAACCGCACCCACAGAACGGTCAGCCTCAAGAGTGTGCGGCGCACGAGTCATAATCGTCTCAACCTTAGAGGCACCCCACTCCAGCATCACGGCGGCATGAATAATGTTCTCATCCGTGACAAAACCCAAAAGCTTGCTCTTGTCAAAAACCGGAAGCTGCCTCAACCCGCTCTCAATCATCAACTTCGCCATTTTACTAAGCGAAAAATCAACAGTCACAGGAGGAGCAGTCTTCATGAGCGTCTTAACTTTTGAGGCGTTAAGGTCCAATCTTGACCTTAAAATCGCGCGGCGAGTAATCATGCCTTCATACTTTCCTTTGTCATTTAAGACAGCTAAGACAGGCGGCCTTCCTTTTTCAAACGCTTCTAAACATCGGGAAAGCGTATCGTTCTCTTGAACTCCGCTAAAGCCCTTCGAATACACATCTTCAGCAAAAATTTGCCTTGCCATAATAATCCCTTCTGACTAAATGCTCAAAGTGGAATTTAAACGTTGCAAGCTAGCTAAACACGTAAAGAAGCAAGGGATAACCATTAATAGAATCATTAAATTCACCTACTAATGCAGCTTCAACCAACGAAACACGTGTTCCAAACAGCAACACACTCGCCACAGGCAACATGCCTAGGATTCTTCTATTAAGAACACGGCTTTGTTCTATAGCAATCAATAACATAATCACCCACAAAATGAAATAAGATACAGAAAAAAACTCCTAATTTTTGATAAGAATAGAACAATTTATCCTGTCAATTTAAATAAGCCGTCCAGACTCTAATTATTTTGAGGACCAGTCCTCACCATAGTTTTGTCAACAACAACAGGCTAAACTTGTTTTTTCTAATCCACTTCTGCCATGGAGGGATTTTGGTAGCAATGTCCATAAAACAAAAAGAGTTCGTCGAAGAGTTAAGAGTCGAGTGGAAAAGGCTCTGGCGCGAAAGGATAGATGACAAAGTCAGAGCCGAAGGCATAGCACTCAACGACTATAATCAGCTCTTCGTCGACAAAGGCACCATAATCCACGCAACACGCGATTTCAAAGCCCTAAACTTTAAAGAAATCCTCGAAGAGCACGAAGTCTTAAACGCCGAAAGATTCATCCCTCCAGACCCACACGTTGGCGGATGGACAAAATTTGTAAAAATGAACATCACCAGCCAAAAATCACAACGAAAAAGGCTTCAACCCGATTCTGAAGTAAAGAAAGAAAGACAACAATTCAAGAAAAACGGAAGAGGCTGGCTTCACATCTAAGTTTCAATAATTTTATGTAATTTTTCAGGGGAAATATCGCTTGGGTAATTATAGAGATAGACTAGACATAATAGCTGACATTCTTAACGTCGCAAGTCAAGACGCTAAAAAAACTCAGATAATGTATCAAGCAAATCTAAGCTACAAGGTTCTTCAACGGTACCTAAACGAAGTCACCGACGCCTTGCTCATCACCTTCGAAAACCATGATCAACGCTACAAATTAACAGTTAAAGGCCACGAGTATTTGGACGCTTACAAGGAATACGCCCGCTGCAGCAAAACCATGGAAAAGCACCTTAACGATTTTTCAGTGAAAAGGAAAGCCCTAGAAAACTTGTGCCCAGTCAAGCAATTCCTAGAAGAATCAGTGCAACAACCAATGGATGTCTAATTCTTTCAGCGGTGTCGCGTTTTGAGTAAAGGCGTAAGAGCTTGTGCAGCAGCAATCATGATCCTCTTCGTAGCCACTGCACTTTTCTCTTCTCAAGTCTTCGCCGACCCAAACGACGCCAAGTCAGCGATTATTTCAGCGCAAAACACCCTCAAAAGCTGTTATGACGCGACCAAGCAAGCGCAAGCCGCAGGAGCGAACGTAGACCAATTAACGGCTACTCTTAACAAGGCATCAGGATTGCTGTCTGAAGCTCAACTAGCTTACGCTGCTAACGATTACAGTTCAGCCTACACGTACGCGGTTCAAAGCCAAAACGAGCTAAGCGGCTTAATTTCCCAAGCAACAGCCCTACAACAAAACGCCAACAATAACGATACTCAAAACCTAGTAATTGTTATTCTGTCGATAATAGGTTCTGTAGCTGTCTTAAGCGTTGGAATAGCTGCTTGGTTTATTTTAAGCAGGAAAGGCAGGAAAAGTTGAATGGCGACCCAACAGTACAAAACGCTTATACTTGTAGTAACTGTGTTTTTAGCATTATTCACCGCTTCGCCTGCTATTCAACGTCTCACAATAGTTCCGCAAACCACTCACCTTACCGAATTATCGATTTTGGGCGCTTACCACAACGCCACTTACCCCTACAACGGTACAATTGGACAAAATTACCCCTTATACATAGACGTCGACAACAATTTAGGATCCTTTGCTTACTATCAGATAGAAGTAAAATTCAGGAACCAAACACAATCTGCACCAAACAGTTTCAACCAAACAAGCAGCAATCTTCCATCTTTAGGCAACATTTCATTTTGCGTAGCCAATAATGAAGCGTTAGAATTACCGATCAATGTTTCCTTTTTCTTTTACTTCATGCCTGACCTGAAAAACATTAACCAACTCGACATGAAAAACGTTATTTTGAACGGTTTCCCGTTAAGCCTAAGCTCAACAACGATAACGTGGGATTCCCAAAGAAACGGATTTTATGGAAACCTGTTTTTTGAACTGTGGATCTTCAACGACACAACTAACACTTTCCAGTATGACCAACGCTATGTAAGCCTTTGGTTGAACATGACCTCGCCAATTGTCAGCTAATTATTATGAAATCTGCTCCGCAAATGATAAAGCGGTTTTTTCCAAGCTTAATTGCTGAGCGCTCAAGATGAAGAGCCGGGGTCGCTGAGTAAAGGAAGCGACGGCCTGCAGAGCCGTTTACGCCGGTGCAAATCTGACCCCTGGCTCCATCATCAATGATAAATTCCTCATCGATTTGTTGGAGGTTAGAATGGTCAATGCCCTTGAAAAATTCGGTCAAGGTTAACCTGAAGAGTTGAACTTACCATGAAGGTCGCGTTGATCACTTGCTGGTACAAGGACATCTCGATGGCGAACTATTCGGCGAATTTGCAGAATGCCTCAAGCGCCAAGGTAGAATGGCAGGTGGTCTCATCTCATTGCGGCTGCTGCAACCGCTATTCTGGAAGAAAGAATTTTCTTCAAAGCGTTTGCAAATTTGTTTCCTTTCCTTCATACGTACCCTCGGTTGAAAAGGCTTCTAGTCCTCGGGCTCTTCACATGTTGCTTTCTGCAACTTCTTTGCTCCTTGAATCATTAAGGGGAGTCGCTTACTTGACAAAATGCAAAAGCGACGACATAATTCATTATCAGTTAAGCGCGTCACAATCGTTTGGAGTAAGCTCGCTTTTCGGGCTTCTTTCTATCCCCTCGGAAAAGAAGCGCGTAGTCACAGTTCACTCCATTGACCCGCTGAACAAGTTCAGTTTCTATAGTAGGTCGTACAGAAAAGCCGACAGAATAATTGTTCACTCAAATGAAATGAAGCGAAAGATGATTTCTTTATCTGTCCCGGAAGGTAAAATAAGGTTAGTTCCTCACGGAGCAAGATTGCCGCCCCTGCTAAAAACATCTCGCGAAGAGATTACCTTCTTTGGATCCCCAAAAAGCGCCAAAGGATTTTGGACAATTCTGCAATCGATGAAAATACTGAGAGATCAAAGCAGGGAGATACACTTACACATTTATGGCATCTACAGTGACTCAGAAAAAAATGAAGCGATTAAAGCGGCGATGAACTTCGGTGTAGCCGATTTGCTCGTTTGGGGAAACAGAATCAGCGAGGCAGAATTCGATCGAAAGATGCAAGAAAGCGTTTTCACCCTGGCAGTCAACACGGTCAGTGTGTCGGGAAGCAGTGTCGTCGCGCGGGCAATGGCAAATGCAACTCCGATTATCGCATCAAACATCGGTGGTATTCCCGAGTATTTAGGAGAAGGAGGATTACTTGTTCCGCCAAGTGATCCCCAGGCGCTCGCCTCAGCCATGGTAAAGTTACTTGACGACCCGCCCTTAAGAGAAAGATTATCGAACACGGCGAGAAGAAGGGCTGAAAAGTTCTCTTGGGACAAAGTTGCCGAAATAACTATCAATATCTACGAGGAATGTTTGCGGGGAGAATTGAACGTAATTTGCAAATCAGAAATTTAGAAAGCAATGTTAATGCGAGGAAAACAGCATGAAGGTAGACGAATTAACCTTTGGGCAATTTTTGAACTATAAAACGGAATGGAACGATGCTCTTCAAAGAAGCGGCGATAACCACATATTCCTTACGTGGGAGTGGCTTTCCACTTGGTGGGAACACTTTGGCGACGATAGAATATTGTGCCTGATCACTGTCAAGGATGAAGGAAAACTAATTGCTGCAGCCCCTCTAATGAGTTCAAGTTATAAATTGGCAGGTCTCAAATTGAAAAAAATGGAGTTCATGGGAACACCAGCAGCTGACTATCAAACTTTTCTTTTAACGGAACAGAAAGAAGAATGTGCAAAGATGATGGTGGATTACGCGAATAGCAAAGCCTTGCCTTGGGACTGCATCGAGTTTGTAGATGTTCCCGAAGACTCTGAGACAATAAAGGCCCTCAATGCTTGCTCCACAAAAAAACTCAAATTGGCGGAAAGAAACCTCCACATTTGCCCATACATCATTTTGCCAACTAAGTTTGAAGATTACTTCCAAGGTCTGGGCTCCAACTGGCGTAGAAACATGCGCAGATGGGAAAAGAGATTAAAAAATGATTTCAAAGTCAATTTCTGCATTCATAACAATTTAGATACTCTTGACAAGGCAATGAAGACATTCTTTTATTTACATCAAATAAAGTGGGAGTCAGAAGAACGCGTCGGAGCTTTCTCAGACCCTAAATTCAGAGATTTCCATCTAAACGTCGCAAGATCTTTCGCTGAAAAGGGTTGGTTGAATCTGAGCTTTCTAACATTAAATGATGAACCTGTTTCGGCAATTTACGCTTTCAAGTACAGAAATAAGATGTTCAACTACCTTACGGGATTTGACCCGAAATATTCCGATTATCGTGTAGGCCATATTCTCTTTTTGTACTCGATTAAGAACTCTATTGAAAACGGATTAAGAGAATTTGATTTCATGAGAGGCGATGAAAGCTACAAGCAGCAATGGAATACCTTGATAAGGAACAACAAGGAAGTAAGGGCTATAAAAAAGAGAATAGTTCCAGTAGTCTACGACTTTATCAAAACTAAAGACTCGTTAACGCCTCTGATCAACAGTCTTGGAAAACGTCTTTCCACGGCGAAAATTCAATGATTGAATTAAAAAACCATTGGGCTATTTGGCTCGCGAAAAAACGCTGCCGCAAGGTCCAAGGGCATTTATTTTTGAAGCAAAGTAAAAAGTGAAGATTTATCGGTGATTTTAGGAGATAAACAAAGTGAGCCAAACAATAAAAAATTGGGGTTTTGAGGCTCTGCGATTTTTACATTTGGAAAAGCCGGCATTGGCAATTTTAAAAAAGATTACCGCTCGGTACGAGTATCCCTATCTTAAAGGTGTTAGCTTTAGAGGGGACACCCTTTTTGACATCATTAGGCCAAATCTTAAATCAGGCGATAATTTCTTGGATATAATTTGTGGTTATTCTCCGTTAGCTGGACCTTTGTTAAAATCAGGGTACCAAATTACCGGCTTTGATGATAACCGCCAAGCCATAAAAGATCTGAGAAAAATCTATCCAGACGGCAAGTGGATACTTTCTTCTTATGAAAACTTGAAAGTTCAATCTGATGTAGATCGTGGCTTTTCGGTATTTCTTCTCCTTGGCGCTTTCGAGTTATGTTGTCAGTTGTCTTTTCTGGATTTAATGGGCAAATTGTTGGACGTTAACAAACCTCGCGTCTTCTTTCTGGAGACTAATAGAAGCATAGAAAAGGCGCCTTCCATGGCAAGTCCATTCGTTGAGGAGTCCGCGGCTATGCGCTCGATTCATCTTAAAGGTTACAATGCCATGCTTGAGTTGTTGACTAGCCATGGTTACGAAGTTACAGATGTCGGTCAGTATGATGCTCAGTTTAAAGAGAAATGGGCGACGGTCAGGATATACGCAATTCTTACTGCAAAAAACTAAAACAATTGCGGTGATAGCAGAGGCCTTCAAATTCGTAAGGCTCAATTTAAGGTGCCTTGACTCCGGAGTTTTTTCAAGAAGGAAAAGTGTCCTTCATCATCAACAACCCGACGTTAAGACTGCCGTAGACGTTGAGGCTTGCGGCGAAAACAATTGTATCATCAACAACAACATCAACAACAACTACGGCAAGCCCGAAGCTGCCCTGAAAGCAGACCTTTTCAAGCGCTAAATGTCAAGTTTTTTCAGAGTAAAAAAATTTGTTTGCCGGGGTGGCTGAGTAAAGAAAGCGACGGCCTGCAGAGCTGTTTATGTCGGTGCAAATCCGACCCCTGGCTCCAATTAACAGTCTAATTCTATACGTTGGGTCTCCGAGCCGTTGACAAGGAACTCGTCACTCGTTGGAATGAAGCATGCATAGAATGTCTTGGTGGGAAGATAAAAGCGGTTATAGGCTAATCAAAACCTGACTTAAACCCCAAATCGGTTGTGCTCAAAATGTCAAGCGGCGGCGTTTTAATTCCGGAGGGCTACAATCCTACCTGTCTTCCGATCATGAGGTCGCTGGAAAAAAAGAACATAAACACGGCGGTCATGACAAGTTTTCCTGTGCATACTTCCCGTTTTTCTAAGTATTGCCGCAGACAGTTTTTGGTCCCATCGACTAGCCTTGAAAATGACTGGTTTCAGGCAGTAGAAAAAATCGTAAAAAAAATAAAGTTTGAGGTGTTTTTTCCGCTTTCTGAATGGTCGCTTATGCCGATCTCCAAAAACAGAGACAGGTTAACCCCATACATTAAGCTGCCAATTCCCAGTCACGAATCGATTCTTACATGTTTTGATAAACGTTCAACGCTTGACTTGGCGGAAGAAAACGGGGTTCCAGTTCCACTGACGCGTTTTGTGAAGAATTCAGCCGAACTAAACGTTGCCGCCAGAGAAATGAGCTATCCCTGTGTTGTTAAGCCACGTTGGTCGATGGTGTGGCAAAAAGATCGCGCCCTCGATAGGCGGGGCGGATTCGTTAACTCTCCTTCCGAGCTTATCGCGACCTACAACAGCATTCATCAATATTTTCCATACCCGTTAATTCAAGAGTACGTTCCAGGGTTCAACTATTCAATCGCCACAGTGTACAACGAAGGAAGACCGAGAGCCTTTTGCTGCATAAAAGTTCAAAGAGCGTGGCCACGTAATGGCGGAAACAGTTGTTACCGTGAAACTGTTCCATTAGATCCAACCATGAAAATGTATGCTGAAAGGCTGCTTGAAAAATTAAATTGGCATGGAATCGCTGAAGTTGAGTTTAGACTTGACCCCCGAGACAACATTCCTAAATTAATGGAGATAAATCCACGTTTCTGGGGATCGCTCTGTGTTGCAGTCAAAGCTGGAGTTGACTTTCCATATTTGCTTTACAAAATAGCGGTGGACGGAGACACCGACGGAACTTTCAACTACAAAGTAGGTGTCAAAGGAAGATTATTGGAGCAAGAGCTCTTTTACCTAGTAAGTCTAATCAAGGGGTTCCCAGGGAATTCCGACGGGAAGATTCGCGACTTAAAGTTGCTTGTAAACTGGCTTAAGTTTTACGAACCCGGTTTGTTTTATGACTTGTTCGAAGCGAATGACCCTTTACCATTCCTCTTCCGAATCGCCCTATCCCCTTCTGGCTTAGTCCATGTGTTAAGAGACAAGAGCCGCGCTTGGAGTCCTCCGAGAGTTAGCTTTTGACTTGTCTCTCTCAAAGACCAGTTTTTATTTAAAAATCGTTTAACTCTAAAATCTTGGAATAAAAGCCCGTGAGGTCGTGTTTTGAAGCAAATTAATTTAGGAATTATCGGTTTCGGAAACGAAGGACGATTGCTCCTTCTTAACTCAAAAAAGTTGAAAACAGCGAGAATCGAGGCTGTCGCAGACCTATCTGTGAAAGCGCGAAGCAGAGCGAGAAACTTGGGAATTCCGAAGGTGTTCGAGAAATATGACGATCTTCTTAAAGATGATGACATTGCCGGCGTCATTATTAGTTTGCCCAATTTTCTCCACGAAGAAGCTGCCGTGAAATCAGCTGAAGCTGGAAAGCACATTCTTTTGGAGAAACCTTTCGCGAGAACTGTGGATGAGGGCGAGAAAATTCTCTCTGCGGTCAAGAGGAACTCTGTTAGATTAATGGTAGGGTATGACATGAGGTTTGACCCAGTTCTAAAAAGGGTCCATGATCAAATAGCGGACGGTTTTTTTGGTGAGGTGGAAATAGCTGAAGCTACGAACATAAGCGGCGGACCGTTTTCCCCGAGAAATGACAGCGTTGGGCCTGTCAAAGTGCCCTCGTGGTGGCTTAACAAAGAACTTGTAGGAGGAGGGGCTCTAATGGATTTAGGCTCCCATCTCATAGACCTGTTCATATGGTACTTTGGACAAGTTTCTTCCGTGGACTGCTACCTGAAGTACATGTTCAGAACAGAATTAGACGACGCAGCAACATGCATACTGCAATTTGAGAATGGCCCCGTTGCAACTGTAAAAGTCGGCTGGTTTTCAAAAGGTTATATTCAATCAATTCAAGTTTGCGGCACAGCTAAAAACACATTAGTTCGGTTGGCTCCCGAAAGCACTTCAAGCATGATACTGAAAGGTATCGTGAAAAAAATCGGGCGTGGGAAAAACGATCCATACAGTTTAGAACTGCAACATTTCGTCAATTGCCTGTTAGCGGATAAACAACCGCAGCCGTCAGGGGAAGAAAGCATGCGCAGCCTGCAGGCTATATCATCAGCTTACAGAAACGCAAAAACAGTGATGTAAGAAGCAAACTGGGGGAAACATGTTTTGAGTCTTGTCAGTTTTGTTCGTGCTCAAAGCGCCGAGCCTGAACTCTTAAAGAAAGCAATCGTGGAATCGCTGGAACTAATCAAATTCGATTTTGGCAAAAAAGCCAAGAAGATTGTAATCAAGCCAAACATGTGCTACTACTATCATCCATCAACTGGCGAGGTAACTGACCCACGGTTTGTTGGTGCCTTAATTGACGTTTTTAGGGAAAAATTGGGCGCTTCAGAAATTCTTGTAGTTGAATCGGACGCTTCAGCAATGACATGCAAAAATGCGTTCAGCATGCTTGGGTACGATGAGATGGCTGCTGAGAAAAGGGTGACTCTGGTCAACCTGTGCAACATGAAGTACAGAGTCGTTAATAAAACAATTCGGGGACGCGACTTCAAGTTTCATATTCCTGAACTTTTTTCTGAAGCCGATCTGGTCGTTAATGTTCCTAAGCCGAAGTACATGGAAGTTGTCAAAATCAGTTGTGCACTAAAAAACTTCTATGGATGCAACGCCTACCAGAATAAGTTCATTTATCACAAAGTGTTGGACGATGCCATCGTTGCAATAAATGAAAGTGTTAAGACTCATCTTGTTGTTCTTGACGGTTTAGTAGTGGTTGGAAAATACACTAAACGGTTGAACTTAGTGATGTCAAGCGAAGATCCTGTCTCGGCGGATAGCGCGGTTTCTCAGATGATGGGATTGGCTCCGAAATCAATTGGGGCGATTGTCTTAGCGGCAAAAAAGGGAATTGGCATTTCGAGTTTTTCTCCAGTCGGCGAATTTAGTTATTTCAAGAGTCAATTTCCAAGCAAAACCCTAAAAGACGATTTGCGAGCGACAGCCGCCAATATTTATCTACAGATTTTCAGCGAACATTGAATTGGCAAACAGTTGCGGGAGTTGGATGGCAGCGTGAGAGTAACTGAAGTTAGCGACTTTGAGAGTGTTCGAAAAGAATGGAATCAAGTTCTTGAAGAAAACCGATTTGGCAACAACGTTTTCTTGACATTGGATTGGTTATCAACATGGTGGAAGCATTTCGGTGGGCAAAGAAAACTTCTTCTCTTGAAAGTCGAAGAAAACAACCGGGTTCTGGGCATCGCCCCAATGATGCTGTCCAAGTATAAGCTGCCCGCTTTCGGCTCAATTAGGAAAATAGAATTCCTGGGAACGCGCCATTCTGACTATAACAATTTCATCATTTGCAAAAAGGAAAGGGCGGTTGTAAGGAGCATAATAGATTATCTTAATGGAGTCGAAGATTGGGATTGGATTGAACTAAAAGAAATTCCTGAAAGTACAAGTTATTCAAGACGGCTATTTGCGGATCCTTCTTTGAAACTGGAGATGAAAGAAAGAGTCTGTAATCTATGCCCCTACGTAGAGTTGCCGAAAAAATTCGAAAGCTTGAAGAAGACTTTTAGGCGGAATCTGAGGCAAAACCTAAATCGTTACCTGAGAAAAATTCAAACAGGTCATACCTTAGATTTAAAGAGATTTGACGAAGCAGGGTTCTCTGCTAAAGAAGCGATGGATCTTTTCATCAGACTGCATGAGGCGAAATGGGGTTCACAGGGTAAGCCTGGAGCTTTCGCTGAGGACACTTTTCGAGATTTCCACATGGACGTGGCGGAGTCCTTTGCGCAGAACCGTTGGCTTGGCATCTATTTTCTCATGGTAGACGGGGAACCCGTTGCATCTCAATACACATTTGAGTATTATCAAAAAATGTACTATTACCTCGCTGGTTTTCTTCCGAAATATTCCAGTTTCTCTGTCGGCAATCTAATGATCATGTTTCTTTTAAGAGAATGCATAGAAAAGGGATTCACAGAATACGACATGACCAGGGGACTTGAACCTTACAAGTTGCAGTGGACGAATAAGTACAGAAAAAACTTTGAAGTAAGGCTTGTTCACAAAAAAATAACTAGCGAGCTTTACGACTGGGTCACGTGGGGAGAAACAGTTGAGAATTTCGCGACCAAAATAGGGCTTTCCCTGAAGACAATTAGATAAAATAACCTTTTGATAACCACTTCTTCTCCGACAGCCTTCCTTCATTTACTCCTTCTTTTTACAAGTTGATTGAAACGCAAATGAGCTCAAGTTATCGATTTTAATTTTGTAACAGGACCACCTGCTATGAATGAAAGAACGGCAATTGTTTTTGCTCCGCATCCGGATGATGAGACTCTCGGTTGCGGGGGAACAATAGCAAAAAGAATGAGTGAAGGTTACAACGTATTTGTCGTGATCTTGACTGACGGCAGGCATGCATTCTCAAAGAACTTTAACATAACTTCAAACCCAAGTCCAGAAGAAATAAAGAAAATTCGAGAAGAAGAAGTGACTGAAGCTGTTTCTGTATTGGGCGTTCCGCAGAGCAACCTGTTTTTCTTTGATTTCGAGGATTCTACTCTTGAAAAACACGAGGAAGAAGTTGAGCAAGCCGTAGCTGCTTTTATTGAAGGCCATTTGCCAGATGAGGTTTATTTCCCAATAAAACGAGATGGTCATCCTGATCATCAAGCCGCAAACAGGGTAATTAGACGCTGCCTCAAAAAATTTAACTTGGAAAATCGAGGGTTTCAGTATTCTATTACACACAAACTTTCGCGCGTCGGGCCAACACTCGAAAAAGTGCTCGGCTCTTTAAGCAACCGAACGAGAACCGTTGATATCTCAAAGTACTTGGATATTAAGAGGCAGGCAATCGAAAAGTTCAGGAGCGAAATTTTCATATACGTAAGCAATCAGAAAAAACCCGTTGTTAAGGTTGTTGATGTTGCGCGGCATCTCAAGAAGACAGAGATCTTCTACAAATGAAATAGGTTTTGTCTAATTGCCTTTTATCTGCCCTGTCCGGTTGAGAATGCAATATCAAGTATATTGCTGAAAAAGATATAGAACATCTGTTTATTGTTCGGTAGCTTTAATACTTACAGCTTTAAATGCGCGGTTTGGTGCCTATCTTATAGTACTATTTTTATGTTTTTGGGGTTCTTTTTATGACTGAAATTCGATTAAATACCCCAGTTGTTATTTCTTCTCTTACTGATAGAGACAGTGTAGACTCAAAAATCGCCAAGGAGTATCGGTCAAATGTATCAGTGGTCATCGCGACGCTCAACGAAGAAGAAGGAATAGGGCCGACCATTGATGAACTACAAAAAGTTCTTGATAATCCTTATTTGGTCATCGTGGACGGTAACAGCGCTGACAGGACCATTGAAATAGCGAAAAATATGGGTGCAGACGTTTTGCTTCAAGAGGGACAAGGAAAAGGAGACGCAATGTTTCAGGGTTTCCAAAATCTAAGCTCAAAAGTCCCCTTCGTCGTTTTTATTGATGCCGATTTCACTTATCCTGCTGAGTACATTCCGAGAATGGTCGAGGTTTTAGAGCAAAACCCTGATGTGGGCATGGTCATCGGAAACAGGTTCAAAGGCGAACACAACCTGGGTAAATCGATGACAAACTCGTTTTACTTAGGCAACAAAATGCTTGCGTTTGCTCAGTTAGTACTGAACGGCATCAAACTCGGTGATCCTCTGTCTGGTCTCCGCATTGTTCGAAGCGAAATACTCGACGAGTGGAAACCTAAAAGCAAAGGTTTCGATGTGGAAGCCGAAATGAACGCGGCAGTGGGGCGTAAAGGTTACCGAATTGTGGAAATTCCGATTGATTATCGAATTAGGCTGGGCGATAAAAAGCTTAAGCTCAGACATGGTTTGGGGATAATGAAGAGAATTCTCTCGGAAAGTGTAAAGTTTTAAGGAATTACGCAGGATGACTTTTCAATCTTTTCAGTTTTGGTAGCGTAAGTCAGTAATTTTTCCGGGTTGAGAATTTTGATAAAAGTTGGAATTATTGGTTTGGGACACATGGGTCAACTTCACCTTCTTAATGCCATGCGTGTGAATGGAGTTAAAGTTGTGGCTGGAGCTGACAAAAGTGAAAAAAACCGTTGTTATGCTGAAAGATTCCACGTTAAAACTTACAACAATTACACAAGATTGATCGACGCCGAAAAGTTGGATGCCGTCATTATATCGTTGCCGAATTTCTTAAAGAAAGAAGGCGTTTTTTACGCTGCTGAAAATGGCCTGAGCATCTTTTTGGACAAGCCCATTTCCCGCACTCTTGCTGAAGCTCAGGAAATAGTAAGTAAGGTTGATAAAGAAAATGTGAGAATGTTTGTTGGTGTAAACTATCGTTATTTCCCGTGCGTCCAGAAGCTTAAGAAAAAGCTGGATAACGGAGAAATCGGTGACCCGCAAATAGCTATGTCTGAATTGATTCTTAACGGGCCTATTTCACACGCTGTTGTGCCTGTCCCAGTTCCCGAGTGGTGGCTAAGCAAGGAATTAGCTGGCGGCGGAGCACTTTTGGATTTAGGCTACCACCTGATAGATCTTTTAAGCTGGTTGATGGGCGATTTCAACGTTACTTACTCAAACTTGGATCATAAAATGCATTTGCCCGTTGAAGACGCTGGCACGTTAGTTTTAAGATCAAAAAGCAACGATTACACAGGAATTGTGAACGTCGGCTGGTTTTCAAAATCGATTTTCCCAGATTTCAACTTCAGAGTTAACATGCACGGAACAGTCGGTTTTGACTCAACTGACCATTATATTCCAAATGATCCGCGCGTAAACGCCGTTAAAGAAGGAATGCTTAATCTCATGCGAAAAGTCGCGATGCGAAGGCTAAGTTACCTTTCTTACACTTACTATTACTCTTCTTTCTACACGATAATGGACATGTTTTTCGACGCGTTAAAGCATGGTTCTGATTTTCCGATTTCATTAGATGAACAGTTGAAGGTTATGAGAATAATTGATTCAGCCTATAAACTGAACAAAATGCGCTCCAGCGACAAATCGTTTGATGAAATGCAACAGGTTGAAGCAAACTATCTCTTAAATGAGGTCAAGTAGATGTCAAAGGTTATTCTCTCATCGGTTAAGAGTCAACGGTTCTCCAACAGCGAAATTGACGTTGTTGTCAAGAGGGCGATTGACAGCTTAAATCACTATTTTGCAGGCATTAAAAACGTCTTCATCAAGCCTAACCTTTGCTATTACTGGGACGCCTCAACAGGCGAAACTACTGACGGCCGCGTTGTTTGCGCTGTAATAAAATACCTTCGAGAGAGAATTGGCAAAGATGTTAACATTACAGTTGCGGAAGCAGACGCGTCAGCCATGAAGACAAAGTATGCCTTCAGCATTTTGGAGTATGACGAATTATGCCTAAGAAACAACGTTAACTTGATGAACTTAAGCGAGGGAAACGTAGTTGAAAAAACCGTCAAAGTAGGCAAAACCGAGGTAACTCTGCCCTTTAACGAGGCTCTCTTGAACGCTGATTTAATAATCAATGTTCCTAAACTGAAAACGCACAATTTTATCGGCGTTACCTGCGGCATGAAAAACATTTTCGGCGCGATATCAAAACCGAGAAAATATTCTTACCATGACAACATCGTAAATGTGATTGTTGCTGCAAATAAAATTGTTAAGTCAGACATAGTTGTGGTTGACGGCTTAATTGTCAGAGGCTCATGTCCAAAGAGGCTAGGAATCGTAATGGCCAGCGATGATGTGCTGGCAAATGATTTTGTGGCAGCCAAGCTCATGAGTTTTAATCCAAAAAAAATTCCCTACATCAATTTGGCTGCAAAAGAAAAACTCGGTGAAATGAAAAACATAAGCGTAATTGAAGACGGAATTAAAATGGCTGAAGCCATAAAAAGCTTTCCGCATTACAACCACCTTGTTCACTCGCTTTCGTGGGGGATGCAGCTGAAAATGCTAAAAGCTTACACGGCTGTATCCGGCGACGTTTTGCCGCCGTTTCTGGAAAAATAACCTCAACTGCTTCAAAGTGGGAATCTAATGCTTCTTTTCTTAGCAATCTGGTTCGCATTCGGGGCTTTAGCTCTGGGGCCTCCTGCATTCATTTTTTTGTACATGAAGCACAAATCCAACGCGTCTTGGCCTACAAGGGTCGATTACGCCTACAAGCCTAAGGTATCGATCATCATCCCAACATATAATGAAGCTGGCATAATCCGCTACAAGCTGGAAAACTCAAGCAAGTTAACCTACCCAAAAGACCTCGTGCAAATCGTCATCGTTGACAGCAACTCTGCCGACGACACCGTTAGAATAATCCGGGATTTTTCAGAAAATAAGAAAGACGTAAACATCAAGTTAATGGTTGAAAGCGAAAGGCATGGAAAATCCCAAGCCTTAAACGAAGCATTGACCTGCTGCAATGGCGATGTAATCATAATATCAGATGCCGACTGCTTTTGGCCTTCAGACATCCTTGAGAAGGCTGTTCCTTACTTAGCCGACCCATCGGTTGGCGCTATCGGTGGACCAAAAATTCTTTTCAATTCAAAACAAACCTGGATAACGCGGATGGAGGAACGCTACCTAAAATCTGCAAATTATCTCAGGGTTGGAGAATCTAAGGCTGGATCAACCGTTTTCCTTGAGGGCGGCTTCAGCGCCTTCCGAAAAGAGGCTCTCAAAAAGTTTGACCCTTACGCAACCGGCTCAGACGACTGCGGCACAATAATTGGTCTAATCGAAAATAATTATAGGGCTATGCTCGTAAAAGAAGCAAAATTCTACTCCAGCTTCCCAACAACTTTCCAAGGCAAGATTAGCATTAAGCTCCGAAGAATAAATCAGTTAATCAGGGTTTTCGCCAAGTATCTTGATTTGTTAGCTAAGAAAAAAGTTAAGTCAACAAAAAGCATTGTGGTTCCGAATACGCTTCTTTACCTCGTGTCACCCATCGCTTTCGTCGTCTTTTCGGCGCTAACACTCTATCTTGTGGTGTCTTACCCTCTGCTCTTAATTTTCTCTTTGCTTCTGCTTGCACCTCAAGTAAGGTTCTACATTTATCAGATTCTTGAAAATAATATCCTGCTTTTTGTGTCAATCTTTGCGATTCTATTTGGTCAAAAGTTTTCGTTGTGGTCAAAGCCTGATGACCGTGTTTGGTTGACTGCGGAAAATTTGTCATCTTATCACCTGATCTGAAAGGGGGAAACTTGATGAGCCGACTGCCAGCTGACGTGGAAGTTACTGTGGGTTTATGCGTTAAAAACTCAGAAGCCACTATCGAGAAATCGGTCGATGGCATAATCTCTCAGGATTATCCGCTTGAACTAATGGAGCTCCTAGTTGTGGATGGACAAAGCCGCGACAGAACAGTCCCGCTCATTAAGGAACGATTACTCAATGCGGGTATTAAACACAGATTTTTCTTTGAAAATCAAGGTTTAGGAAAAGCAAGGCAGACAGTTGTTCAAAATGCCTTGGGGCGCTATGTCGTTTGGGTTGACGGCGACATGGAATTGCCAAGTGATTTTATCCGCAAACAGGTTGACTTCATGAACGCTTATCCCTTTGTCGGAATTGGAAAAGGTAAGTATGCCCTGAACAGGGCAGATAATCTTGTAGCCGCTCTTGAGAACATGGAGTTTCTCGTGAATTTCCATGATGAAGGAGAAACAGACTCGAAATTCCTTGGAACATCTGGCTGTATTTACCGAACTCAGGCCATAAGAGAAGCCGGCGGTTTTGATGAGAACTTTAAGGGCGTCGGTGAAGACATGGATGCAGAATACCGCGTGCGGGAGCAAGGTTGGAAGCTTTACGTTACAAACGCCGTTTTCTATGAGAAGCGTCGTCAAACTTGGCGGTCTCTTTGGGATGAGTATTTCTGGCACGGTTACGGTTGGCAATCTCTGCTAAGCAAAAACCGTGACATGGTTAACATCGCAAAGTTGTTGCCTCCAGTTGCTGTAGCCGCGGAAATTGCTAGGGTTCCTAAAGCATACAAGTTAACCTATCAGAAGGCGGCTGTCTTGCTGCCCATTCATTATGTCTTCAAAAGAATAGCTTGGTTCTTAGGATTTATGAAAAGTCACAGATTAGCTTCAACGCGATAGAAATCAATTCAGCTCTCTTTTCGTGACTGGCGTTAGACACTTTTGACGGTGGTTAAGCATGGAAACTCTTGTTACCGTCGGCATTTGTGTGCGTAATGGAGAGAATATGCTTCGAAACGCCGTTGAAAGCGTAATCAACCAAGATTTTCCCCATGAACGATTACAAATAATATTCGTAGACGATGGAAGCAGAGATAAAACCTCCAAAATTATCAAAGATTATACACGTGTTCTCGGCGAGAAGGCAAAATTTTTCCAAAACTCGTCAAGAGGTTTGGGGCACGCAAGAAACTTAATAGTAAATAACGCAGACGGAAGATACCTGCTTTTTGTTGATGCCGATGAGGTGTTGACAAGTGGTTACGTTAAGGAGCAGATCAGCGTCATGGAGAAAAATCCCAAAGTGGGGGTGACTGCAGGAATATTCAAAATTGTGCCCGACAACATGATGCTAAACCTTGAAGTTATTCCCAACATTGTTGACCAACTAAATTTCCTTAAGCCCAGAAGTTTCATTTGGAAAACTGACAAGCTGATCGGCGCTGGCGGCTCGACTTTCAGAGTCAAAGCCTTAAGGCAGGTAAATGGGTTTGACGAGCGCATCAGTGGTTCGGGTGAAGACACTGACTTAGTTTTCAGAATTAGGAAAGCAGGCTGGCTGATAAGACCCAATACGGCGGAACTAATCGAGCTGCATGGCGGATTATCGAAGCCTAAAGATCTGTGGAAAAAATATTTCTGGTACGGGTACGGCTCTCAGAGAACCTTTCGTCAAACAAAAGGCGCATTCTCATTACCTCGCATGACACCAATCGGAGGTTTTGTTGCAGGCATTTTTTATTCCTTTCAAGCTTACAGGTTTTTGGGCAAAAAGACTGTCTTTCTTTTGCCTTTTCATTACGGGTTAAAACGTGCGGCTTGGACTTTCGGTTTCATGAAGGGGCAAATCCAAGATTTCAAACTCAGATTTTGGGCTTCCAGCAACAAAAAGTAAGCAGAGTTCCACTGGTTCTAGGAAATCGGGTAAGTTAGAATGGTTAGCTTATCAGTTATATTGACCAACCTACTTCAAATGCGGAAGTTTCCAAAAGCCAACGTGAAAATTGGTAGACATTGCTGGGGTCTACCTTACATTGTGAACGGTTCACCTTACGATACCGTGATAATCGGAAACTACTGTTCCTTTGGAAGAAATTGTATTATAGTCCCGAATAACGGGCACATCCCTGAGGAAAAGCAACATGAACGACTCAGAGTATCAACGTTTCCCGTAGCAGCACTTTATGGCGGCTGGAAAAAAGAGTACTCTTTGCCGCTGAAACGTAACCACGTTATTATCGGCAGCGATGTTTGGGTAGGAGTAAACACGGTCATTCTTCCAGGAGTAAGGATCGGTGACGGCTCCATAATTGGGGCGGGCGCAGTCGTTTCTCGTGATGTTCCAGCATTCGCCGTTGCCGCTGGCGTTCCTGCGAAAGTTAAGCGTTACCGCTACGATGAAGAGCAAAGAGCTAAACTTCTTAAGATAGCGTGGTGGAATTGGCCTGACCAAGAAATAGCTGCAAACCGCGACTATTTCTATAAAGACATAGATATTTTCATAGACAAATTCAGCCCAAAAAATTAATATTTGCCTTTTCAAGTTCCTGAAGCAAAATCGAGATTTCTTAATTTTTTATCTAAAAAGAAAAAGGGAATTTGAAGACGAACATGAATGGGAATGCAAACATTGTTCCGTGTTGTCTCCCTCCTCTATGATGTCGATTGGTAGCGAAGTTGGCATGTTGCGGTTTAGGAGAGGCAGTAGGCGCTGGTGTGGATGAAGCTGGTTTAGGTGTCGCGGTAGGGCTTGGTGTTGGTGCGGAAGTTGGGTTTGGCGTAGGATGTGAAGTCGGAGTTGGCGTTGGATTAGGCGTAGGCACTGAGGTTGGAGTTGGTGTGGGAATCGGGGTTGGTGTCGCCGTCGGAGTTGGAGTTGGCGCTGGAGTTGGACTAGGCATTGGAGTTGGTGTTGGAGTAGCGGTCGGTGTAGGTGTAGGCGTTGGTGTGGGTGTTGGAGATGGCGTTGGCGTTGCGGTCGGTGTGGGCGTTGGGCTTGTTGTTGCCGTGTAGGCGTTGATGTAGTCTGTTCCGAACGTGTTCGGCGTGTATCCGCTTGTTAGGAGTTCTTCGCCGTCGAAGGTTCCGCCTAGGCCGCTACTGCTTAGCCAGTAGTACGCGCCTGCGCCGATACCCAAAGCGTTCTGCGCCTGAAGCAGGTTGTTCCACCATGTGTAGTCGTTCTGTATGTTGCTTGTTCCTGAGCTGCAGTCGCCTTCCTCGTTCATAACCAGCGGCGCCGTAACGCCCATGCTTGCCTGGAGTCCTTGAAGCTGCGTCTGTATCTGCGTCTCGGTCATGGGTACGCCTCCTGAGCTGGAGTCCAGACCGTTCTGGTTCCAGTAGGGCGTTAAGTCCGAGGGCGAGTAGTAGTACAGGTGTGTTGTGTATACGATGTTGGTTGGGCTTCCGCCTAGTGCGGTGTTGATTTGTGCTGCCCAAGCGTCGGTTTGTCCCCAGCCGTTGGGTTCCCATCCCATCTGCCACTGCATCATGATCAAATTTGTTGCTCCCGTGGCTCTGATGGCGTCGTACATCGTTGTGAGATAGCTGATGTACCCGGTGGGTATGGTGTTGCTGTTGCTTCCTGTGCTGGGTTCGTTCCACGCTTCGAAGATCACGTTGGGATAAGCTTTGAACGCGTTTGCCATTGACGTCCAGTACTGTGTCCAGAACGCCTGCTCGGTCAGGCCAGTGCTTGCGATGAAGCTTTGGCCCGCAGAGTCCCAGTTGTTCATCATTGGTAAGCCTTGGGCTCCGCCCTGGTTTGGCGTCATGTAGGGGTCGCTGCTGAAGCTTCCCTCGTGCGCCGTGAGCTGGTACGGAACTATGTCAAGGTAGATGCCGTACTGTTCTGCTTCGCTGGCCAGTGTTTCAACGAATGTCTGCGTGCTTACCGGCGCGGTGCTGTAGCCTGATCCTGACTCCGCCGAGGGCGTTACGGTGTTTAGCCACCACCATTCGGGGTAGATGAACAGCCTTAGCATGTTGACGTGCCACGTGCTTGACAGCTCCTGGAGCGTCTGCGTTGCGGCTGTGCTTGAAGCTGCTGTCCATTGATCGCCCCAGTTGTCGCTGCCGCCTTGTCCCCAGAGTATGAGGTCGGGCAGGTAGCCTGCTATGCCCATGCCGCGGATGTTTACGACGTTGTTGTTTGAGTCCAGAATCTGGGCTCCCGTTGTGTGCAGCGGCAACGTCGCCGACGCACCCTGAACTCCAGTTGAAGCGAACATTGACAGCATGCTTATGATGAACAATGCACTTATGCATAGAACTGCTGGCTTTGCAAATTTCCTAAGATTTATGGCTTTTAGTGTGTTCCCTATCGTATGTGTTTTCATTTTTCTCTCTCTTCCTGAATCTCGAAGCCCCTCTATCGCTTTAATCAGTTTTATAAGTTTTTGAAAAACCCGTTAACGTGCGTTGTCAACTTTAGCGAAGATCTTGCGAAGTCCACTTGACAAGTTTGCGAAGCGCAGTAAGCATGATACCAAACGTATGCTCCACTAATCAGCAAGCTGCCAAAGCCATAGCTACCTCCAGCTAAGCGGATAAATCATTGCGTTTGAAGAGCAAATTAGAGCGCAAGGAACGCAAAGAGTACAAAAACTTGCGCTTATTGAGCAAGTCCATTTTTGAACGGCTAAAATGGCGCTGAAATTAGCCGCAGATAATAGAGAATAGTTGCTTTTTCGGTGAACATTAAAATGAGTATTGACCAGAAACTTCTTTCACAGAACTTTCTAGCCATCGTGATTTTTCTACAAGTTACAATGTACATTTCGCTTTTCCTTAATTTCCCGTTCGTTAGAGAAACAGTGGGAATTATCTATCTGACCTTCATACCGGGATTCATCTTCATCAAACTTTTGAAACTCCAACTCGGCACGCTTGAATCCATACTTTACTCAGTGGGCTTCAGCGTAGCCTTTCTCATGCTTTCAGGACTATTAATCAACGAGTTGGATTCACTTGTCGGATTTAGCTTTCCACTTTCAACTTTACCATTGTCCTTGTTCATAAATACACTTGTACTTGCGGGCACAGCGATTGTTTACTTTAGACAGAGAAAAGAAAAGCAAGATGTCAATCCTCAAAATCAAATCATTTCCCCATCTTTTTTGGTCCTAGCTTTAATTCCTCTCTTGAGTTTTGTAGGATCATGGTTTGTCAACGCAACTGGAAACAGCCTATTTTTATTAATCGCGATAGCATTAATCGCCCTGCTGTTCACTGTCGTGGCTTTCAACTCAAAACTTACAACCATTTACCCCTTCGCAATTCTTATAATTGCAATAACACTGCTATTTCAAACTACATTAACATCTAACTTCATTCAGCCTTACGGAAGCGACTCTGCAAACGAACTTTACGTTGCCACAACCACTCAAATCCTTTCCCACTGGAATCCAGTATTCCCAATCGCTTCTAACATAGTGTACGGCAGATACAACTCAATGCTAAGCATCACCATTCTTCCAACAGTTTACTCGAACATGACGGGGCTTTCTCTCACATGGGTATTCAAAATAATTTACCCCGCCATTTTCGCCTTGGTCCCGCTCGGATTATACCTCTTATGGAAGCCTTACATTGGCACGAAATTTGCTTTTTTCTCAGCCTTTCTGTTCATGGCTGACATAACATTTTTCACTGAATTAACTGGGTTAAACCGGGAAATGATCGCTGAATTATTTTTTGTCTTATTGCTACTTGTATTATTAAACAAAAAAATCAAGGGAGAAGTTAAATTCACAAGTTTCGCGATCTTCAGCCTTGGCTTAATCTTGTCACATTATGCAATGGCGGAAATTTTCCTCTTCCTAATTTTTGCTGGATGGCTTGCATCGGTCTATCTAAAACGTCCAAGCATTAATCTGAAAGCAAGCATGATTCTTTTTCTTTTTGTGGTGATGTTCGCTTGGTATATTTTCACCTCGGGTGCAGTAGTTTTCAACAGTTTCACCTTGAATGCCGCTCAGGTTGCTGCGCAATTTGGCGGGATTTTTACCCCCGCATCCAGAGGAACAGAAGTGTTAAGCGGATTAGGCTTAGCGCAGTCCCCTTCAATGCTAAACACTGTGAGCCGAGCGTTCGCGTATTTGACAGAAATCTTCATTGCAATTGGCATAGTGGCTTTAATTTTGAAGAAGACGCATTTCCGTTTCGATAGAGACTACGCAGCGTTCAGCGCGTTCGCCGCCGCGCTTTTGGTGGCGTTGATTGTGGTCCCAGGATTAGCTGACACTTTGAACATGACACGGTTCTATCACATATTGTTGATGTTCTTAGCGCCTTTCTGCGTGATAGGCATGTGGACATCTGTCAAGTTTGTCTTCAAACATGAGAAAACAATATTGTTTTCACTGCTGGTTGTTGCCATACTGGTACCATATTTTCTCTTTCAGACAAATTTCGTTTATGAAGCAACCAAAACCGAGAGCTGGTCTATTCCCCTCAGCGGGTACAGAATGGATCCCTTACAGTTGTACGGAAACTACGGTTACGTCGACAGCAACAGCATGTACAGTTCAGAATGGATTTCAAATAATGTTCCCTACCAGAATAATCTCGTCGCTGATTATGGACTCTACAACGCTTTAGTAGCTTATGGGTCCATCTACCCAGGGTATTTTGGGGATCTTTCGAACACCACCGTTTTACATTCTGGTGAATTCGTGGGCTTAAGCCCCCTCAGCGTTAACTACGAAAAATTAACTTGGAACGACACAATACTGCCAATTCTCAACCAAACTGACCTGATTTATTCAAACGGCGGTAGCCAAGTGTATTATCTCCCAAGCGGACAATAGAATGTGCCTCAAACGGCGGTCAAGCAACATGAAAATCGGTATTTTTCATCCCTCCCTCGATTACTACGGGGGCGCAGAAATAGTCGCTTTGGCTGTTGCGAATTCTTTGGTTCAGAACGGTTACGAGGCAGTTTTGTGCGTTAATAAGGATGTTGACCAGCGCAGAACTGAAGAAATGATGGGTGAACCGCTGGATCCGTCAGTTAAAGTGATTGTGGATCCATTTTTTCTGCAGCCTCGAGGCAAATTTCACATTTATGAATCTGCAATACGATCTCTTATTCTCAAGTCGCATTTTGACTTGCTTTTGGACACGTACTCGTGCTGCTGTTTCCCATGGCTTGATGTTTGCTACTTCCATTTTCCCTGGAGCCGCGATCCTGACTCTAATCATAAACCCCGTTTTTCAACATTGCGTCCGCATATTGAAGATGTCGTAGGGTTGCCTTACAACCTTTCAGAAAGAAGCTTAGAACGGGTTAACAACAAATTGATTCTGGCGAACAGCTTTTTTACTGCAAGAGCAATCATGCGTTTTATGGGTTTGAATTCTAAGGTTCTTTATCCGCCAGTGCCGAATTATTTCTTTGTGAATGGATCAAGAAACTTTGAAGCCTCCCGCGAAAACCTGGTGGTTACCGTGGGAAGATTTGGTCCGAATAAGAACATGGAGTTAGTTCCAGAAATTGCGAGCTTCACCGACAAAAAGGTTCGTTTTGTTATGATTGGGTTAGCCCATGACCCGCAGATAATTCTGGCGATTAAACAGAAAATTAAGAAGTTGCACGTGGAAGATCGTGTTCAAATTTTGACGAATGCTTCTAGGCAGGAGATTAAGTCGTACCTTGGGGCTGCGAAGGTTTACTTGCACACTATGAAGTTTGAGCATTTTGGGATTTCAATCGCTGAAGCGATGGCTATGGGCTGCGCGCCTGTGGCTCATAATTCTGGTGGTGCCCCTGAGTTTGTTCCTGACTGTTACAGGTACGAGTCTCCTCAAGAAGCGGCGGCAATAGTGGAAAAGTCGATGGACGATTGGAATCCTCAAGAAGCCTCTCGACTTGCCCGCATTGCTGAGCGCTTTTCACAAGCTAATTTTTCCAAGAGATTCATAGAGTTGCTTTCAGAGTACTGCTTGTCTAGGCAGAAAAGTTAAGGCTCGGTTTGGGGTCGTTGGAGGTTTTGTTGTAAACCTTAAACTTCGCTTTTAATATTATTCTATCAGTTGAGTTAGTGCTTGTTTTTTGCTTGTTTATTTGCGAAAGGTGTTTGTGTTGAAAATTGACCGTGGAAAACGTGGTAACGCTTTGAGGCTTGCCGTCTTGTTCTTAGTCGTGGGGGTCCTTGTGCTTGTCTTCTCTGTCTTTTTTGAATTGCAGGTTGCGGCTTTCGTCGGGTTAGGGTTGACTTTTTGGGGCGTCGTCTTTCTTTTGGCGAGGGACGGCAAGTACGTTGAAAGTGGGCTTCTTGACGGTACTGCCAAGTCGGCTTATTCCACGTTTGACAGGGTGATTAGGGATTTGAAGTTCAACGGGCATGGATACTTCATTCCTCCCTTTTCCCGTGACCTCAGCGTTCCCGAGTATCTTAAGAACCTGAAGGAGCCTGTTGTTTTTGTCTCTGAGAAGTTTGATGGGAAGGCTTCGGCTGACGAGTTGGCTGCGGGGAAGTTTTGGTCGCAGAATGCTGGCGTGTTTTTGACGTGTCCTGGCTCTGAGCTTATGGCTCAGATGGAGGAGCGGTTGCATTGTGATTTTAGCCACGTTGACTTTGAGGAGCTTTTGGAGTTTTTGCCTCGTTGTTTGACGGAGTCGTTTAATTTGGCTCAGTCGGCGGATATGTCTGTTGTTGAGGGTGGTGTGTGTTTTGAGGCGAAGGGTCTTGTGTACGAGAGTTTGTACCGTGCTGACCCGCCCATGAAAAGCGTTAGCCTGCTGGGTTGTCCCGTGGTCAGTGCGGTTGCGAGCGTTCTTGCTAAGGCGTCGGGTAAAACGGTTGTTATTAGCCAGCAGGTTTTGTCGCCTGGCGATTGCGGTGTTAAAGTGCTGTTCAACTTTGTTGAGGTGTAGCGGGCGTGTTTTTTCCGTTAGGTTTGTCCGACGTCAGCCTGTTTCTTGCGGTGACGGCGATAATTCTGTTGGTTACGTCTGAGTTCTTGTATGCGCTGCCTGAGTTTGCGGCGACGGTTGCTCTTGACAAGGCTGCGTTGCGGATGATTGCTCTGGGCTGCGGTTTAGGCTTCGGCGTGACGGTTGTGATGCGCATCATGGGTTACGCTTGAACGCGTTCTGGCGTGGCTGCCTCTGGCTTTAGGGCTTAGAGCCGTTCTGTTTAGCGTTTAGCGGGTGTTGTGTCCGTCAGCTGTTCTGCCAACGGTGTGTCGGCGGCTGGCGTTCACCTAAACTTGGCTCCGTCTGGTATGCGATGCGCTTTTTGTGTAGGGTTTTGGTTGTAAAAATGGGGGTAGGGGTCGGGTTTTTGGTTTTTTGTGTTTTGGGTTGCTTTTTTGGTTTGGGGCTTGATTTTTGCTCTGGTTAGGGTTGGGAAAGGTTATAAAAGGTTAGGAAAGGTGTAAAAAGGTTTAAAAAGGTTGGAAAAGGTAAAAAAAGGTGGAAAAAGGTGCCCGCGTCATGCCCCTGACCGAAAGTGCAACGTTCAAAACCAAAATGCAGCGCCACAACAGAATCACAGTGCCCAAACTCCTGCGCTGGCGCTACAAAATCGAACCCACCCAACTCCTAAAAGTCACCCTCAAACCCCTCAGCCCCGAAAGCTACAGCGAAGAAGAATTCCTCGCCAAAATGGCAGCCGACGGACGCCTCACTGTCCCAAAGTTGACCATGGAAATCCTGCAGAAACAAGAAGAAAAAGACCTCACAGGCTGCATCTTCGAAGTCACAATCAGCCCCGCCGGTCAAGAACCAGGCGGCGCCCAACCCCAAGCCGACGTCAAACCCCCAGAAAGCACCGAAACAAAGCTGCTTGACAAAATCGACGACATCCGAAAAACCCTCAACAACAAAACCCCATAACAACCTGACCCACCCAGAAAACCAAGCAACAATCAAACAATTCATCAAAAAGCTCAGGATTCCGCTTAAGAACTGTTTATGGAAATTGAACCCATAAAGCACTGGATTTTAAAGCATTACAGTAATTTCTTAACCTCTTCGTCTTGCAAAATATCGCCTGCTAAAATCAAGATATGCCCATTTTGGCGCTCCGAAAACGTGGAGTATTTTCTTATGATGCCGAAGGGTATTTGCCATATGTCTTTTGGTTCCATAAATTCATTGAAGATAACAGCTATCAAATAGTCAAAAAGTTTTTCATCTAAATCTTTTATAGCTCCAAGCTGTTTTGAGCTTGCACCATTGTGTTTAGTTGCTTGTCTTGACTTAATCTGATATGTAACTCCTGATTTCTCATCGATTGCATCATAACCTTTGTTTGATCCTACAGAAAGCTTTAGATTCAATAGCTCTGCGACTACTTTCTCGCCGTAATCAGCCACCAAATTATTCGTTCTCGCCATATGACGTTCACGCAGCTCTTTCATTAGGTCACAATATAAATGGAGAAGATGCTTGTCGCTAAAGGCTTTTAACAGCCCTTCAAAATTGACTGGCGAAGGTTGTCTGGGATAGTTAGGCGGCTGCTTAGGAGGATTGGGCGACAGTTGAGGCGGATGCATAGAGGTTTCTGGCCAGCCATTAACTTCTCCTCGCTGTCCTCCAAGAACGTCCCATCTGTTTGAAAAACTGAGGATCAATCTCGGCAAGGGATCATTAAAAACGAAAACCTGCGACCAATAATTACCACTGTTAACATACGCTTGTTCCCTACGCTTCTGGCTAACAAAAGGGGCATTAAAGAAGTCTTTTGTCGGCACAATACAAACTGGGCCGTCTATTTTGGAGTAGTCAAAGATAATTGCAAGAAAATCTTTCCAATATTCTCGCCATGTGACTCTAACTTTGGGATGCTCAGAGGAACGAACTATCTGAACTATGTCATGTTTGCGGCTCCAATTGCTTGTTCGATTTCGCACAAAGCCAAGTTTACTTAATTCGCTTTCAAGCTTACCCATACTCATCCCGCCCTCTAAGGCTTAAGATAGCGGAGATTAATTTGAGTTGCGTTTAACCACTTGTCATTATTTGAATGTGTCAGCGTCAATTAGTTTTATAAAGCAAATCGATGTCTTAGCAAGTACAGGGATCGAGTTGATCAAAGAGGTTGAATTCTCAAACTTCAAAGGCATCGAAAAAGGCAAAATCGAACTACACCCCCTAACAATCCTCATAGGGTCAAACAACGCAGCAAAATCAACCATCCTTGAGGCACTATTCTTAGCACCTAATCCCTTTCGAAATGTTCCCTACTTTATCCCAGAATCTCAAAGCTTTCCATCAAAGGCAATAGAACCGCTATACTATATTCATCGAACCCTTGACTATCAGGGATACGCTTTTTTGATGTATAATTATACCTCTGATAATGCAAAAATTACGATTACTCTTGACCATCCCGACGAAGCAGGTTCCAACCAAGTTGAGCTTAATTTGCTTAAACGGCAACAGACGATTTTCTTCCGCTCCAATAAATCAAGAAACCGCCAAATTTCGATTGCAAATGAAACCATGCAGTCTTTTGGAGAAGTATATGTTAACGGATTGTCTCTCAACATCGCAGATGCCCGTGTCTTCAGTGAGCAAACCTTGTTAGTTAGCCCAAAATTGACACGCCCTGCCTATGAGTACCTAAAACGCGAATGGGCTAGTATAGTTAATACACGTGTTTCCAAGCGTATAGCGAAAGAAATCTCAAAGCTGTCTCCCGAGCAATATGCTGATTTTACCATGGAGCCAGTAATCGGCGGGCAATTAGACATTAACGCTTACTTAGAGGATGGTAGAAGGATACGGCTTGGCGACCTAGGAGAAGGCATACAAAGTTATTTGCTCACGAGGATACTGTTTGAAATATACCAACCAAAGGTGTTGCTCTGGGACGACATTGAATCTCACCTTAACCCCCGAATGCTCATAACCATAGCTGATTGGTTTAGCGACCTCATAAAAAGTGGGCACCAAGTAATCATTTCTACTCATTCGTTGGAGTTGGCAAGGGTTATTGGCGGCGTCAATGAGGAAGAAACAAAAATTTGTCTAACCTCTTTGAAAAACTCTGAATTGCAAACCAAATTGATGACGCTGAAAGATTTGGAGAACTACAAGGCTTTAGGAGTGGATGCGAGAACTGCTGAGGCACTGCTTTAATGAAGCTTTACTTCTCAGACCCCACAAGCAGACCAGCCATTAACATACACCGCCTCGGAAGATTGACGTACAACATCAGGGATATTGTCCTCTCAGTGCCCTCGGAAATTGACACATTAATCATTCTCGGCAATGGCTCTCCCGAAGATGAAATTGCCGGCATCCTGGCTTGGCACCAGAAAACGGATAAAATCGTTGGAATAGTCAAACCTGACAGGCACCATGTTGACGCTTTCCGAACAACAAAATCGTATTTTACCAGCTTAAAGGTTGAGTGTCTTCTTTTTATTATCGACCAAGACCAATTTCCATTGGACGAATTATTTGATAGCATAGAATCCGTAATCAAGGAACAGGGAATAGCCGTGACTTCTTCCCAGTTGCTGGCGGGAAGTGACCGCGTCAAGACTTATGAGTGCACGTTAGCAGGAAAGGCGTTCAAGACTATTGCAGTAATAAGCGGATTGCCAGATTTCAATTCACCAGTTCATGTAATTGAAGACCATTTGTTGAAGCTTGCAGGAATAATAAGCGCTCCCAACGCTAAAGAAGTCTGGGTTCAACTCCCGAAAGACAAGAAAGAAGCAATTATGACGTCACTCAAAGAAAGAAGAACTGTCATGGAAGCGTTTCCACAGCATTTCACCGCCTTTTCCACGATTTAACTTTACAGCCACACTTTGCAAATCGGGAAACCATTTTGTGCAAACTTTGGAGTTGGGAGATCGGAATTGAACCCATGGCATTTCTTTTTCCCGAAAGAGAACCTCTGCCAAGAGAAAGGGGGTTAACTTTAGTTATCTGTTTTTCATTTAAAAGGCTTCTATGGGTTGTCTTAATCTCAAGAGGCAATGTCTTTTGATTTAGAATTAGTATCTATCAAATCTTGAAACAAAACATGAATTAAACAATTAAAGGTTTGTCATTATTAAGTGCCTGTTTTTTGTTTACAGGATTAGCAATTGTAAGAATCTGGTTACCTAATTGTTCACGATTGTTATGTTTAAACGGGCGGTCTGAAGTTTGTGTGGCGTATTGACGCCTGTTACACCTATAATACAGTATTCTCCTGGAGGTACTTGATGAAATTGCTGTTCAATGTTTTGCTGTGGCCAGTCTAGAGTTTGAGTGAAGTTTTCGTTTGGGGCAAGTACTACGCTTCCGTTTTGCGGTGGAACCGCCCCGAACAATTCTTGATAAATTAGCGTATCGTTGCTGTTGTAAACAACATAATTAAGGGATGCATTTGCGTTCAGGTTAACGAATGTTTGTGTTTTGTTGCTTACATTGGTAACTGTAAGCGTCATATTCACCTGCTCTCCAAGTGAATACACAGTCTTGTTGTCTTGAAGAGTAATTGATAGTTGCAAGCCGTCGGTTATGCCGCTTGAGGAATATGCGCTACTGCTTGATTTGGAATGAATGCTTTGATTTTGAAAATAAATCGTAGCTACAATTCCTATTGAAATTGCCAGAACCACCACGAGGCCGATCGCAAGCATTTTATTATTCAATCAAGCCCTTCCACAGTTGTTATCTTCCGCGTGATTTGATATATCAGACTCCGCTGATAAGACCTTCGCTAATAAACCTTTTAAACAAACCCAACTGGAAACACTAACATTAACTCAAAGCTCTTTGCAGTCGTTTAAAAACGAAAAATTTGGTTGGGAGGGCAGGATTTGAACCTCATCAGAATGATTATTCTGTTAAACTTTTTAGCGTCAAGTTCTTGATTTTTGTCTTTCAGCTCTGTCAAGTTTCTTCTTTTTACGGGCATCTTCCCGTTCTTTCTTTTTTCGAGGCTGAGGTTTTCCCCGATCTTGTTCTCCTGTTTCGCCTTTCTTACTCATTTCTCATCCCTTATCATAAAAGAAACGACGATATGCTTCGTAAAACCGTTCCTTGCTTTATAATCAAGCTAACACAGTTTTTTATGCGTTGTGGACGAAAAGATTCCTAGGACGCTCTGAAAGACCAACAAAGGAGTTGCAAAACAAAGAAAACTACGAAATAGTTCTTTGTTCAGGTATCACGAGGTTTAGCTGCTTCTTCAGTAACTTGTACCTGTTTCTAACAGTAACTTCGGTGACTCCAGCAGATTCCGCCATGTTTTTTTGTGTTGTCTTTTCATTCTCCTGAAGACAAGCTATGTAGAGCGCCGCAGCAGCTAGGCCCAACGGGTCTTTTCCTGACCCAAATCGTTTTCGCCTTGCATCTGCAAGTATTTTTATGGCTGCGCCCTGTGTTTTGCCTGAAATTCCGTTTTTCTCAGCAATCTTTGATACGTACGTCAACGGATCAGCAACAGGCATGTGAAAATCGAGTTCTTGCAGCAGCATTCTATAGCATCGTGCAACATCTTTCTTATCGACAAGGCTTGCTTCAGCGATTTCGCTGAGGGTTCTGGGCGCGCCACTTTTACGGCAAGTTGCATAAAGCGCGGCTGCGACGATAGAGTTGATTGATCTTCCCCGGACTAACCCTTTATCGAGTGCTCTTCTGTAGACGAGTGAGGCTTTTTCTTTTATTTGCGGTGAAATGGAAACTTTGCCTGATAAACGTTCAAGTTCAGACATGGCTTGTGCCAGGTTTCGGTCGGTTGATGAGTGGACTCGGCTGCGTATTTGCCATTTCCTAAGACGCCACATCTGCAGTCGAGTGGAAACGGGTAATTTCCTTCCGAACGCATCTCTGTCAACTTGGCTGATTGAAGTGGATAACCCTTTATCATGAATTGAATACGATGTCGGCATACCAACGCGGCTTCTCGAGGCTTTTTCTTCTTGCGTAAAAGCGCGCCATTCGGGGCCTTTATCTAACATCTGCTCATACACGACAAGACCGCAGTCGCCGCATATGGTTTCGCCTGTGTCGTAGTCGTGGACAAGATTTTTGCTTGTGCATTCAGGGCACACATTAGCTAAGTGACTATTAACTTTCGGGACTTCTATAGTTAAACTCATATCTTTATCTCTTTTATTTGCCTAGAATCGTCACTAAATCACTAATGCCAATCCAAAGGTTAGAAAAGTGAATAATGCGATCCTCGCATTGTAACTACATGACCGTGCACCTACTATAAAGGACTATGCCATCAGAAAACTAGATTTGACCATACCAATACCCCAAACGACGCCAAACCCCAGAAAGCACCGAAGCTAAATAGAGCCTAAAATCAGCCCGATTGCGAAGCTCAAAAGAGGCGCGATAACCCAAGTGGACGCCGTCAAAAGAAACGGTTTCGCTGAGACAAACTTGGATTTGTAGGATAATCCCGCGCCGAAAACAGCTGACGCTAGGGCTTGCGTGTTGGAAAGAGGAATTTTCAGAAGCGTAGCCGCCTCGACAAGCACGGTGGAAGTAAGCAGGGTCGCCATGGCGTTAGGGTACCGCATGAGAAAAAGCTCCTCTGAAACCCTGCGGATTTCGCCTGCGCTCAAATAGAACGTCCCGACAAATATCGCGGCGACCGCCACGGCAATGGTTGTTAAGTCGAAGCCGCCGGTTGCAACTATCAAGCCAATGGTGTTTGCTCCCAATACATACGAGGTAGAAAGCGCTAGAGCTATGAGCAGAATCTTGTAGATCTGCAGTCTCCGCCAAAAATTTTTGGGTTTGCTTCTATTGATGATTCGGAGGAGGTAAAACGAGAAGGCTATGGCGATAAGGGGAGCTGCAACCCACATAAATGCAACTTCAGCCACGTACACGCCGCTTCTAAAAGCGCCCTGTGCAACTGACAAGCCTGCAAGACCCCCGACAAGCGACATGCTAACAGACACTGGCGCCCTAATCAAGTCGGCGATAACAAAAATCAGTATGGCGACCAACAAGGCTTCAGCCCGAAACTGCAGGACGCCGCTTGGCAACAGCAGATTAACTGTTCTTGTCATTCCAGCTCCTTGAACGATAAGCCCCAGGGAAAAACCGGCGGCGCCAATCAGCATCCCGAACCGTTTAGTTATGATTCTAGAGCCGACGGCGGGACCGACGCATGCAGACAGGTTGTTGCCTGCAACAAGCATGACGGCGGCAAAAGTTAAGATGACAACTGCGGTGGAGAGCCAAATCATCAAGGTCACTTAAGGATTGACGTAACCACAGACACAATCAGAGAGGCAAAGTCTGCGCAGCCGTTTAGGATGTCTTCGCAGTTATGCAGCATTTTTTGGTAGTGGAAAAATTCAAGGTAATTCAGTTGCGGCGCTATACCGTACAGCCTGTCGAACCCTTGATCCTTGATGTCGTCTCCCCGATCCTCTAACGCTTGTATCTCCTTATGCAGGCTTAAAATCTCGGCCATATCCGAAGAGAGAAGCGCCTGCTTGAGCTTTGCAAGCGATTTTTCTATGAGTTCAAGCATTCTATCAAACACAGGGTCCCAGTCGGCATGGTGCATTTCAAGCCCAGCGGAATACGCTATAGCCATTCTATCAAGCTCACGGCTGATGTGAAGGCACGTGTGAACTACATCGCCGATTGTTGCGGCGCACGCGAGCAGGCTGTCGATGACGTTGGGGCTGACTGCGCCTCCTGTGATGTCTTCGCTGACTTTGAAGCCAACTTCACTGGCTTTCCTATGCAGCGTCTGGACTGCACGCTGAGCTTCAGTCAACTTGCTGTCCGTGGGGGCCATTTTGAACATTTTTTCCAGAAGCGCGTTAGCCTCCGCGGCTATGTCAACTATCTGGGATAGCTCGCCAAAAATGTTTTTTTCTCCAACAACCAAGATGCCTTTGATACTTTTCAAACGAGACACCACTCCCTAAGGACAGTACGTCAAAACCCATATTAAACTTTACAATTCTCAAAAAAAAACTTGGAGCAGCAGAAATTTTGAACCTGCAAAAATTAGGGAATTCAGCGATGGGAAGCTTTAACCTAAATTAAATAACTTTGCTGTATTCCTTGACGGCGTTGAGTGCGATGAGCGTGGTGGTTCTTTTTATGTAACGCTCAGTTAACAGTCTTTTTAAAAAGGCGTTGAGGCTCGGGTTATCTCGGAACTTGGCGAAGACGACGGCGTCGTACTCCCCAGTTATGTCATACACGGACAGCACATTACTCTCTTTCGCTATCTCGTTTTCAACCTCCAAAATGTGCCCTCCCTCAATCTGAATCATAATTATCGCCGTAAGAGCATACCCCATTTTTGCCGAGTCAACGACGGGAGCGTACCCGAGAATTACGCTGCTCTGCTCGAGGGCTTCAACGTGGTGGCGCAGGATGTTTGGAGTTATCCCGAGCCTTTGGGCTAACTTACGCAGGCTTACGCGTGAATCCTCTTCGAGCGCTCTTATTATTTGCAGGTCTATGGGATCTACTTTGTCTTTTGGGCTTTTTTTGGGGTTCAAGCCCAAACTTCTCACACCCTATCGTTTACGTGACGTTTGTTTAGTAAATCAAGGCATATATAAACGTCACCGCCAAAAAACTGAAATAATGTAAACATTAGTTGGGGTAAAAGCCAGTTAAGTAGACAATCGACGTATGGAAAATTAACGAATGTGCAATTGGGTGCATGAGCAAAAATTTTTGCAAGATAAGACCCTCGACACAGCGCATTTATGAATGAGCGCAAAGCTACATGCCGATGTAGCGTTTATTTGCTTGCATGCAACAAAAATGTTATAAGCCCTATCGCTAAGTAGAATAGCCTATTCAATCCCTAAAAAACTGTTTAACCAGATGGTGAGCATGGCAAACCCCAGTCCAGAAGTAATCTTAACAGCCGACAGAACTCTGATGAGCAACTACCACGGCAACGAGTTCTTAGGTTTCGGCACATGCGCCCCATCCAACTTCATCCCAGACGTAGTCTATAGCTACCTGTTTTTTCCGCCGATAAGGACGAAGAAGGGGTTGCCGACTGCCGCGCCCTACGGGTTAAGAAAAATTGAGGCGCAGCTGCTTAAAGAAGGCTTCAACGTCCTGACGGTCAGCCCGCAGCACCTGCGAAAATACGTGAAAACTGCGAAGGTTATCGGCGTTCACACCATGGATCCCTTCGGGTTCGGTCCTGCTTCAACAACCTTAGCCTCCGTGTTCAAGAAAGAGCCTTTCTTGGCGAGACACTTCCAAGGGTTAGTTACAAGCCCCGTCATCAGGGAAGCAAAACGAAACGGAGCGAAAATAATCGTGGGCGGCCCAGGCGCTTGGCAATTCAACTACAGGCCCCAGCTTGTGGAAAAAAAGGCGATAGACTGCGTGGTTGAAGGCGAAGCGGAAAACATTATCGGAAAACTTTTCAAAGCCGCCTTAAACGGCGAGCCGTTGCCGCCTCACGTTGAAGTTTCAGCCAAGGACGCGCCCAAATTGGAGGATATACCTGACATCGTGCACCCGTCTGTTAACGGCTTGGTGGAGCTTGGAAGGGGCTGCTGTAGAGGCTGCGAATTCTGCAACGTGACGCTCAGACCGCTGCGTTGGTACCCTCTTGATAAGGTACTTCGGGAAATAGCCGTCAACGTTGAAGTCGGCAAAGAAAAGGTCATTTGTTTACATTCTGAGGACGTCATGCTGTACGGCTCCCAAAACGCCGTGCCGAACGATGAAAAACTGCTGAAGCTTCATGAGATGGTGATGAGCAGGGTTCAGGCGATAAGTTGGAGCCACTGCTCCTTAGCCGCCGTCGCCTCAAAACCCCAGCTCGTCGGCAAACTCTCAGAAATCATACTGCAAAAGCAAGCATGGTGGGGAGCAGAAATCGGGCTTGAAACAGGCTCAGCAGCACTTGCCAAGAGAATTATGCCCGCGAAAGCCTTTCCGTTCAAGGCTGAGGAATGGCCTCAGGTTGCCCGTCAAGGCTTCGGTGTAATGCATGACCACAAGCTGATCCCTGCAGCTACGCTTATTGTTGGTCTTCCTGAAGAAACAGAAGACGACATCATAAAAACCATGGAGCTGCTGGACGACGTAAAGGATTGCCGAAGCCTAATCGTGCCACTCTTCTTCGTTCCGCTAGGCAGATTGAAAAACAAGGATTGGTTCAGGGAGACGCAGGTCAACAAGCTTCACGAGGAACTGATGTACAAATGCGCGGAACACAGCCTCCGCTGGGTAGACAACCTGCTTGACATGTCCTTCATGGACAAGGGGTACAGGGTTCCCCTCAAGCAGTTCTACAAGGTCTTCGCGGGAATAGCCAGACGTCAAATAAGACGCTCAGAAATCACAGAACTGCAATAAGTCCCTCTTTCTTTTGTGAAAAGCTACGGTTTCATTTCTACGGAATCTATGACTTCGAACTTGAGTTTGCCTGCGATCCGTTTGGTTCCCACATTTTCTTTATTTCCAGAGGGTCAAGTGTTGGGGTTCCTTCTTTGATGCATCCTTCCATTTCCCTGATGAAGTCTTCAGGCGATGTTGGCGGCAAAATTACTATCTTCCCTTTTTCTAATTGCAGACGAGCCTTTCCCCCCGCTTTCAACCCGACCTTATCTCGAAGGTTTTTCGGGATTAACACGCGTCCTTTGCTGTCCACAACCACTTCGGTGCCCATTTTTTCCCACCAGAATAATGCCAGTGTTGCAAAATATAAACTTCCCGAAATCAAATAATTAATTGTCTCTTAACGAGTGAATGGAACAGTTCATTTCTTTGCGAAAATTTTATAATGCAAAACGTTGCATTCTTGTTTTATTGTTTGGGGGTTAAGTATGACAGCGGTTGGTAGCTTGTTGAACGTTTGCGGCAGACACAGGTTCCGCGTTGAAATTGACGGTATAACGAACACTGGCTTCAGGGAGGTTGAAGGGCTCTGCGTTAACATTGAAGTTCAAGATTTCAGGGAAGGAACGGATATGCCTCCCGTTTCCAAAACAGTTCCCGGCTTGATCCATTATGGACCGCTTATCTTGCGGAATCCAGTCATGTGCAGCGCGGGTAACAAGGACTTGTGGAACTGGACAAAACAGGTCATCAACGGGGACGACGCGAAGAGGAACATGTCCGTAATAGTGATCGACAGGAAGGGAAATGAAACTTTAAGACTGAACTTGATAAACGCTTGGCCAAGCAGTTGGCGCCTGGGAAAATTGGATAGCCATTCAGGCGTGCCCTTAATAGAGGAAATAGTTCTTCAGTACGAAACGCTAGACATCCAGTAAACACGCAACTGTTCGCTGCCTACGGCGTTCTTAGCCAGCTTAGCGATGCAAGTTAAAGTAACCTTATTACCGTCATTTTTCATAGAATAAATGGGAGGCTGCAATTTTGGAAAGCACCCCTGACAAAACTGTTGACAGCTACATTAAAGTCACAAAGAACGGTCCACTTCTGGTTTCTGGAGGTATTCCTCTGTTTCCCATGATTATTAAATGCGATGGGACGGGAACTCCGATCCAGTGGCTTTTCGGAGAACGGCTCAAAACGTCGCAGAGTTACGCCTTATGTCGATGTGGGCTATCAGGCAAAAAGCCCTTCTGCGATGGCAGGCACTTCAGCGCCAAGTTCGACGGGACAGAGGTCAGCGACAATGAACCTTACGAGAAGATAGCGCAGGAATACGACGGCCCAGACTTGAAGATGAAGGACGCGGTGATTCTTTGCGCTTCCGCACGTTTCTGCCACCGAGGAGGAGACGTTTGGGACATGATCTACCGCACAGACAAATCCGAGGCAAAGAAAAACGTCATCGAAAACTGCTCCGAATGCCCCTCTGGCAGGCTCGTGGCTTACAACAAGAAAACTGGCGCCGCGATCGAGCCCGCACTGGAAAAGTCGATCGGCGTCATCGAAGACCCAAGCAAAGAAACCAGCGGACCGTTTTGGATCCGCGGCGGAATCCCAGTTTACTCTGCGGACGGAAAGCTCTACGAGGTGCGGAACCGTATGACTCTTTGCCGATGCGGGAAATCGACGAATAAACCGTTCTGCGACAGCAGCCACTATCCTGAAGAGGACAGAGAGGTGACGTGAAATGGTTGATGATTTTGAGCGGGAAGTGGCGTCAAAGGAGAAGGCGTTCGTGCTGTTTTACGCTTCATGGTGCCATTTTTCACAGGCGTTCCTCCCGGTCTTTAAGGAATATGCAAAACGCAACCCCGATGAGTGCATAAGCGTCCTGATTGATGATAAACCTGACGTGTGCGACAAATACCAAATCGACTACTACCCAACGGTTATTCTCTTCAAAAAAGGCAAAGTGCACAAGAGGCTGGACGCCGAGCCGGGTGAAGGACTGACAAAGAAGCAATTCATGCAGCTCACGGAAAGCCAATGAGCCCCTTCCCTGTAAAAGCCTGGAACTTTCATTTTGGGGATTGAAGAGTTGGTTTAGGAGGGGATTTGTAGCCCCGAGGCTCGGGTACTTTAAGTTTGGGTTCTGTTTGGATTGTTTGGTTTTCCGCTTAGCTGGCTGGTGGACTTGAAAGTTTTTTGCCGCTAATACATCAATTGTCTAGGTATTGGTGATATTTTTGTAAATCAGGCGAGTTTTTCATAAAAGTTATGAACAAGTATTAACTACATTTATATTTATTTGAACACACTCTTTTCAAAAATATAATCGGTGTTACAGTTGAAAAAAGTTACTAAAGAGGCTAAACGGAACATTGAAGAAGTAATCGTTCTAGACGCTCAAAGACAACCCCACGTCATGTACAACAAAAGAGTCCTGGGGGTAAAGTAGGGTGGCTGCTGAACAAAACGCGCCCCAATTCAAGAAAACACTTAGCCTCTCAGGGTTAACCATCAACGCCATGGCGTTAATAGCGCCGGGTGCATTTCTCTGGCTCACTTACGAATTGCAGGCTGCCCAGGTGGATCCTTCAGGAGCATCCACGGCTCCCGACATATGGACAGGCCTTTTCCTAGCATTGATATTGTCATTTCTAACTGCTGCTTCCTACTCTTGGCTCTCTCGCCGTTACCCAGACGCGGGGGCAGGGAGCTCATACTACTTTGCGCAGCGTGCACTGCTTGACCGAGGCAGCAGCAACAAAACAGCGAGAAACGCGAAGTTCATTGTAGGCTGGCTTTCCCACCTTTACTACTGGGTTTATCCCGGTGTGATGGTGGCGATGATGGGTTTCTTCATCACTTACATATTGGGCACAGTAGGCATCGTAATAGCTCCGTTGACTGAAGTTGCAATCGTGATTCTGTTCGCCGTAGCGGTGGGTTTCATAGCTTACAGAGGAATCAACGGTTCCACGCGGACAAACCTTATGATCAACATCGCGCAGATCGCCATGCTTGTCGGCGTAACGGGTATTGCTTTGGCTTACCGCTTCATGAACCCTCAGCACGTGACGTTCTACTACTCGAACCCTATTAGCGTGGTGATTCCAAGCAGCGCAGCTCACATGCTCTTTCAAGCAACCATCGCCATTCTGGTTCTTGTTGGTTTCGAGTCGGTCACCGCGTTGACGGCTGAAGCGAAAAACCCCAAAGATGTTCCTAAAGCAATCATCCTCTCACTGGTGATACAGGGAGCATTCTGCTACTTGCTGGAGTACTATGGCATGCAGGCGTGGATCAACTCAAACTACACGTTCAGTTCCGCAGCGGCTTCAGGCTCGCCTGTAGGAGACATGATAACCCGATCGGTTAACGGGCTGTTCGGCGGAGGCGGCTTCCTCATCATGCTTGTCGTCGCCGCGGTCGTCGCAGCTGCAATCCTTGGCACAACGCTTTCATGCATGAACACGGGCGTAAGAGTGACATATGCAATCAGTCGAGATGCAGAGGTTCCTGAACCGCTTGGAAAACTCAACCTGAGATACGGCACTCCCGCCATCGGCATTTGGGTGTTGACTCTTGTGACTGCTGGCATAGGCGCTTTCGGTGTGTTGTCGTTGACGAACTTGAGTGCAATCACTTACCTGTCCAACTTCGGAACGTTCATGCTGTACGGTGTCACATGCCTAATAGCGGTGTACGCGCTCTCCAAAGAAAGACGTTCAATCCTGACAAAATACGTGATTCCGCTAGCAGGTCTCGCGGCAAACATCGTCATGCTGGTTGCGGTCATTTGGCTGGCGTCGATAGGCGGCGGATCAACGCAGATCGCTGGGTTCATCGCAGTCGCGGCAGTAGCCGTATGGATGGCTGTCGGTCTGGGATACTTCGCGTTCAACTCAAGAAGCAAAGAATCCCGCATCTTCCCCCACCCAGGCGGCAAATAAGCCTGCAGTTGTCGTTTGACTGGGTATAATCCCAAAACTTCTTATTTTTTAGCTACAATTCGGATGCCCTGCATTTCCTTATCTAAAGCCTCTCTTTTTCAGATCTACCTTAAAATATCTGTTTAAGCCTCTAGGAGTTGAAATTATGTGCGGAATAGTGGGGATTTTCAACATTTCTGAGCCCGTGCCCCAAGCACGTGACAAAGCCTTGAGAATGGCTACTAAACTTAGGCATAGGGGACCTGATTGGAGCGGCATTTACAGTGATGATAAGGCGGTTCTTGCGCATGAGCGGCTCTCGATTGTTGATGTTGAGCATGGCGCGCAACCCTTGTTTGACAGGATTAACGGTAACGTTTTGGCGGTGAACGGTGAAATCTACAACCACATGCTTCTTCACGGGAAACTTGAGAAGGAGCATTTGTGGCAGACCAAGTCCGACTGCGAAATAATTCTGTATCTTTACGACGAGTACGGTCCAGACTTCTTGAACATGCTAAACGGCATGTTCGCTTTCGTCCTGTACGACAAGGGCAAAGGCGCGTTTTTCGTCGCAAGAGACCACATCGGCATCATCCCGCTCTACGTCGGCTGGGATGACAAAGGAACCTTTTATGTCGCCAGCGAAATGAAAGCCCTAAACGACTACTGTACCACAGTCAAAGAGTTCCCGCCTGGACACTACTTACTGGGAAACGGCGGGGAAGATTTTGTCAGGTGGTACACGCCTGAATGGGCAGAGAAAATTCCCACCAAAAAGCTGGTTCTCTCGGACCTTAGAAAAGCTTTGGAGAAATCCGTTAAGGGAGAAATGATGTCTGATGTTCCTTACGGGGTTCTTATTTCAGGCGGGCTGGATTCTTCGCTGATTGCTGCCATCGCTTCAAAATACAGGAAGAAACGGGTGGAATCTGGAGACAGGGAGGAGGCGTGGTGGCCGCGTCTGCACTCGTTCGCTGTTGGGTTGGCTGATTCGCCTGATTTGAAGTACGCAAGGAAAGTCGCAGACTACATCGGCACGGTGCATCATGAGATAATTTTTACCATTCAGGAAGGCTTCGACGCCATACGAGACGTCATTTACCACCTTGAAACCTTCGACGTTACCACGATCCGCGCTGCTACACCCATGTATTTGATGGCTCGAAAAATAAAATCCATGGGCATAAAAATGGTCCTCTCAGGCGAAGGCGCAGACGAAGTCTTCGGCGGCTACCTCTACTTCCACAAAGCACCAAACAAGCAGGAATTCTACGAGGAAACCGTACGCAAACTCTTCATGCTGAGCAAATACGATTGCTTGCGAGCAAACAAAGCAACCGCCGCTTGGGGCGTTGAAACCCGCGTGCCCTTTTTGGACAGGGAGTTCTTGGATTTTGCCATGGGTTTTGACCCGCAGGAGAAAATGTGCTCAGGCGACAAGATCGAAAAGTACGTGCTGAGAAAGGCGTTTGAAGGCTACATTCCTGACGAGATTCTTTGGCGCCAAAAAGAGCAATTCAGCGACGGCGTCGGCTACGGATGGATAGATTACCTCAAAAAACACGCTGAAAGCGCAGTTACGGATGAAATGATGGGCAAGGCTAAAACTAAGTTCCCGGTTCAGACGCCAGCGTCAAAGGAGGAGTACTTCTACAGGCAGATTTTTGACAACTACTTCACTTGCCCCTCTGCAGCTTTAACTGTTCCAATTGGTCCAACAATTGCCTGTTCTACCCCGACAGCCTTCAGATGGAGCGAGGAGTTTGCCAAAATGGCTGACCCATCAGGCAGATCCGTCCAAGAGCATGAGCACGCATTGAACAAACGCGCCAAGAATTAACTAACACGCACAAACGTGTCAAACCATACTTACTAAAACGATTCTTTTGCTCAGAATTTACACAGCATAAACAAAGAATTTTCAAAGATGTTCTGGTTTTCTAGGCTTTTTTTCTATTTTTTTCAACTTTTTTTACAAAAAAGTTCATGCATTATCGAAAAGTGTGAACAAATCACAATTAACCTTATATAAGAGCGTAAATAACCATATGTGAAAGGAGAAAAAGAGGGTCAAAAATTGAACTATGTTGAAACTGAAATTCCTCAAGGCAAAAACAGAGGAATCTCCGATCTGGCCTTCTTTAACAACATGAGAAAGAACCTAGAAGAGGTTCCATAATACTCTCCTTTAGGACTTGCTGATTATTATGTTGAACTTGAATGGCGTTCATATGTTTTGCATTTCGGTGGCGTCCCGTTTCGTTTCCTACTTGCCCGTTTCCAGTCTCGGATTTACAGGCAAATTGGAGAAGGAATCACAATGAGTAAGTTCTTAGCGTCAGTCAACATCTTCGCCGACACGACTCAAATAGACCAGGTAGTAGCTGCTCTGCGAAAGCTTGAAAACATCGAGGAAGTCTATGAAGTCGCAGGCGAATATGACATCGTCACCCTCGTTAGCACTTCAACTCTTGAAGAGTTTCGCGACATACTGCAAAAGCAAATAATGAAAATTAACGGCGTAAAAAGCACCATAAGCACTATTATATTGAAGCCGCATAAAGGACGCAGGTGCCAAAAAGCAATTATTGCGTCACCCACTAATTGAGGTAGGAGCCATAGTGAGCACAAATGCAATCTGGAGTTTCGGAATAAATGATCGACGCAGTTCAGGCGCTGACGGTTATTCTTATACTTGGAGTAACCGTACTTTTAGCTTGGCTCATAGCGCCCTACATCACAGGAGTCTTTAAGCGAAAACCAAGCCGTCTCGACAAAATTCTAAATCCCATCGAGAACTTCATTTACAAAATCACAGGCGTAAATACTCAACAAACGATGGGTTGGAAACAGTACTTCCTCTCGGGTTTGCTGATAAACGTCGTTATGATGGTTATCGCCTTTCTAATCATGGTTTTCCAAGGCGTTTTGCCTCTTAACCCCATGGGTTTTCCTGGCGTGCGCCCAGACCTCGCCTTCATGCAAACAGTGTCCTTCACGACAAACACGGACCTGCAACACTACGCAGGCGAGGCAACTTTTTCCTACCTCAGCCAAATAAGCGTTCTACAATGGTTAATGTTCTCCTCGGCGATAACAGGCCTTTGCATGGGCATCGCGTTCATACGAGGCTTTGTTGCCGACGCCAAAGACATGGGCAACTTCTACGTTGACTTCACTAGATCGATCACACGAATTTTCCTACCTCTTGCCATAATAGCCGCAATCGTCTTTCTCGCTTTAGGTGTGCCTCAAACCTTCAACGGCTACACCGCAGTAAAAACGGTAGAGGGCGCCGCGCAAACACTTTTTGTTGG
>JBEKWR010000005.1:0-129393 GCA_049512935.1 Bathyarchaeia archaeon | reverse complement strand
ACGGCATGCCGCTGCTTGCAATGATGTACCCGCGAGGTCCAAAAATCCAGAATGAGCACGCGGTCGAAGTGGTGGCTCATGCGGCACGCATAGGCGCGGAACTCGGCGCAGACATAATCAAAGCCAACTTCACAGGCAGCACGGAAACGTTCAAGGCGGTCGTTGAAAGCTGCCCGGTTCCCGTTGTGATTGCCGGAGGACCAAAATGTAAGACGTCCGCAGAGATTCTTCAAACGACCCACGAGGCACTTTTGGCTGGCGCGGCGGGGCTTTCAATCGGACGCAACGTGTTCCAGCATGAAACCCCAACCCTCATGGTTAAGGCGCTCGCGGCGATTGTTCACGGCGGAGCCAGCGTGGAGCAAGCGCTTAAAATTCTCGGTGAAAAGCCTTGAAGGAACTCTGGATTGAACCATCGCAGGAAAAAAAGGATGCTTTAGAGTCGCTTGTCAATCAGTACGGCGATTGCGTGGTCGAAGGGGACAAAGCCACCTTTTTTGTAAACAAGAAACCCGTTACACTGGATATCTTTTCTCCCAAAAAAGGAGTGAAACTCGAAAAAACCGATGTACAGAAAAAGATTGTTCGGATCTGTGTCAGCGACAAAGAAAGTGAAGATCAAATCGTCAAAGGAGCAGAACTTGGAGCAAGTTACTTTATCATCAGCTGCGCAAACTGGCGAGTTATTCCTCTTGAAAACTTGATTGCCCGCATCAAGGGTAAAAGCAAACTGATCGTTGAAGTTACTAACGCCGAAGAGGCAAAGGTGGCGCTTGAAACCCTTGAATTGGGAACGGACGGCGTTTTGCTGAAGACTTCTGACCGCGATGAAGTTCTAAAAACCGTTGCCGTTGTTAAGCCTGAGGCGTTGAAGCTTGAAATGGCGGTGGCAAAAATAATTTCGACAAGACCCATCAGCACGGGCGCTCGGGTATGCGTGGACACCTGCGATTTGATGACTCACGGCGAAGGCATGCTGGTTGGAAGCCAAAGTGCAGGCTTATTCCTCGTGGAAGCGGAAGTCAACGAGAACCTCTATGTGGCTTCTCGACCGTTCAGGGTAAACGCTGGCTCCGTATCCATGTACACATTGGGCACTCTGCAAACTACTCGTTACCTGCAGGAATTCAAAGCGGGCGACGAAGTCATAATAGTAAATCGCGAAGGCAAAACACGCAAAACCAACGTGGGACGAGTAAAAATCGAAATCAGGCCGCTCATCCTCGTAGAGGCACAGGTTGAAGACAAAATCATAAAAGTGATCCTTCAAAACGCGGAAACCATCCGACTCGTCACGCCCCAAGGCTCAAAACCCGTCACGGACCTGAAGTCCAACGACGAAGTCGTGGTGCACTTAGCCGCGAAAGGGGGCAGACACTTCGGAGTGTCCGTGCCTGAAGAAACGGTGATTGAAAAATGACCCCTAGAATCTGTGCCTCAATTCTTCCAAAAAACAACGCTGAAGCACTGGCGCTTGTCAAGAAGGCGCAAAAACTAAAAGCGGATCTGATTGAAGTTAGATTGGACTGTTTTGAAATGCCCCAAAACTTGGCGGTGCTTGCCAAAACTGCAAAAATCCCCTTGATCGCGACAAACAAGCTTACGGGCGAGAAAGGGTTCTTCGCTGGAACAGAAGCCGAGCGGCAACAGACACTTCTAAACGCAGCCGAAAACGGGTTCCAGTACGTCGACGTTGACCTTTCAAGCCCAAACCATAAAGAAACAATTGATGAACTCAAAAAGCTAGGCGCCAAACCAATCGTTTCCCATCACAAACTCGACTGTCCATTAAGCTTTCCCGAGATGGAAATGGTTCTGAAGGAGGAAATCGCATGCGACGCCAGCGTCTGCAAAATCGTGGGCGCAGCCGAAACGGTAGAAGACAACTTGGCGGTGCTGAATTTTGTCGCTTCCCATTCAGACAAGGTTAAACTCGTATGTTTCTGCATGGGCGAAGCAGGGCGGGTTTCAAGGGTTCTTTCACCTTTGTTCGGCGCCTTCTTCACGTTCGCATCGCTTGAAAATGGCAGCGAAACGGCGAAGGGGCAAATCTCAATCAGCGAAATGAAAAATGCCTACAGCATTTTGGGGGCTTAACAGATGTTTGTTTCTGGAAAAACCAAGGTTTACGGTGTAATCGGCGACCCCATAGAGCACACCCTGAGCCCAATCATTCATAATGCAGCGTTCGAAGCGCTTAAACTGGACTGCATTTACCTGGCATTTAGAGTGAAACCCGATGAGGTTGAAAACGCCGTCCAAGGCATGCGAGCTTTAGACATTCAAGGATTAAGCGTTACCATGCCCTACAAAAACGCCGTAGTCAGCTTCTTAGACGAAGTTGACCAAACCGCCACGTTCCTCGGCGCGGTTAACACGATAGAAAACGAGAACGGCAAACTTTTCGGCTACAACACCGACGGCTTCGGGGCATTCAAAGCCCTGAAGGAAAACGGCGTCGAGGTAGAGGACAAAAAAGTGCTTTTGCTCGGGGCGGGAGGCACCGCAAGAGCGATAGCGCTGGCTCTTGCTCTGGAAGGGGCTGAGCTGGTAATTTTAAATCGGAGCCCGAAAGCAGCCATCGACTTAGCAAACATGCTCAGAGAAACTTACAATAAAAAAGTCGATGCTGACGAGCTTTCACGGGAAACGGTCAAAGCTAATCTTGCCAACGCCGATGTGCTGGTTAACGCTACTTCGGTTGGGATGAAACCAAACGTCAACCAGACCCTGGTGGCTTCTGAATGGCTTAAACCCGAGTTGGCGGTAATGGACATCGTGTATGACCCAGTCGAAACTAGGCTGGCGAAAGACGCTAAGGCTGCAGGAACCAAAGTGGTCAGCGGGGTTGAAATGCTGATTCAGCAAGGCGCGGTGTCTTTTGAAATCTGGACTGGTCGCGAGGCGCCAGTTGAAGTTATGAGGGGGGCAGCGCTTAACCACTTGCAAAAGGTGCGGAAAAATTGACTGGCAAAGCAGCGGCTACCGCTCATGGAGCGGCAACAATCGTTAACGCGATGGCGCTAGGCAAGGGCGCGGCTTTCGGAGTTGACCTGTGGACGAAGGCTGAAGTAAAGTTAACAGACGAACCCGGCGTCATCGAAGCAGGGATAACCTCGGACCCGAAAGAAAGCACAGTTTTGATGGAGAAGACGGTGACGCAGGTTTTTAGGCGTTTCAAAGTCGAGAGCAGGTTCGGCGCCAAGGTTAAGACTTGGTCTAACATCCCAGTCGCAAAGGGGCTCAAAAGCAGCAGTGCCGCGGCCAACGCGGTGGCGCTGGCAGCGACGGCGGCTCTGGAAAAAACGCTTGATGACTTGGAAATCGTCAATCTGGGTGTAGACGCCGCTTTTGACGCGAAAGTTACGGTGACGGGCGCTTTTGACGATGCTTGCGCCTCATACTTCGGGGGCATAGTCATCACAGACAACTTGAAAAGGGAAATCGTCAAGCAGCAACCGTTTACTGAGGATTTGACGGTGCTTTTTCATGTGCCGCCGCAAAAAGCTTACTCAGCTGATTCCAACGTTGAGAGGCTTAGAACGGTGAAACCCCTTGTTCAAGTCGCTTACGAGCAGGCTTTAGCGGGCAAGTTCTGGGCGGCGCTGACGCTGAACGGGTTGATTTACTCCTCAGCTTCAGGGTATGACGCTTCAATCGCGGTTGACGCGTTGGCTGCTGGAGCCGTGGCTGCTGGGCTCTGCGGAAAAGGACCAGCGGTGACGGCAGTTGCGCCTAAAGACAAAGTTGACTCGGTGAAGGCTGCGTTGCAAAAACACGGCGGTGAAGTCCTGCAGGCTTGCCTTAACCAAGAGAAAGCGAGGGTGCTGTAGCCAATGGTTGATTTGACAGTTAAGAAGGCTGAAAGGCTAAGCGGGGAAGTCTGTGCTCCACCGTCGAAGTCTTATACTCAGCGGATGCTTATTGCCGCGGCGCTTTCCAACGGGGCTGGGAAAGTTTCGAATCCTCTTCTATCCGAGGACACGGAGGCAACATTGCGCGCGGTTACGGCGTTGGGTGCAGAAACAAGCTTTGAGGAAAACGGCTGGGTCGTCAAAGGCGCAGTTCCTCTTCAAGCCGCGAAAGCGCCTGTAGACTGCGGAGAGTCTGGGGCAACATTGCGCTTCATGATACCCGTAGCTGCCCTAGCGGCTGACCCTTCGATTCTTCTCTTCAGAGGCTCTCTTGAACGCCGACCCATCGAACCCCTCATTCAAACCTTAAGCGACCTCGGCGCTAACGTACACTACAAAAAGCTGGGCGGAAAAGACGCGGTCACAGTTGAGGGCGGTGGTATCCTCGGAGGCCAAACGTCCATTCGGGGAGACGTGAGTTCTCAGTTTATTTCAGGCTTGATGTTTGCCTGCCCGATGGCTAAGGTTGACACCGAGATCACTCTCACTTCGCCGTTGGAGTCGGCTGACTACGCCAAAATGACCTGGACTGTGCTTCAGAAGCACGGAGTCACCGTGGACGTTTACGGCAATTTTGAACGCATCTTCATCCCTGCCAACCAAACCTACAAGCCCGTTGACTGCAGGGTGCCAGGCGACTTTTCTTCAGCGGCGTTTCTTCTCGCAGCAGCAGCCATAACTAAGTCTAAGGTTCAGGTGAACGACCTTGATTACGAGAGCGTTCAAGGAGACAAGTCGATTCTAGCCGTCCTCAAGCAGATGGGTGTGGCTGGAAAGGTCTGCGAGAACAGCGTTGAAATCGACGGGGCAGGCGGCTCGCTTGAGGCTTTAACGGTTGACGCAAAAAACACGCCCGACTTGGTCCCAGTCTTCGCCGCCCTCGCGTGCTTCGCAAAAGGCGCATCCAAAATAACTGGCGCGCAACGGCTAAGGCTTAAAGAGTCAGACAGGTTAGCGTCAATTCAAGCTGAACTTGCCAAGATGGGCGCCCAGATAAAAGCAGATTCCAGCGGCTTAGAAGTCACTGGACCAGCGGGGTTGCATGGCGCGGTAATCGACCCTCATAACGACCATCGGGTAGCGATGGCTTGCGCGGTCGCTGCCCTTGGCGCGGAAGGACAAAGCACAATTCAAAACGCCGAGTGCGTCAGAAAGTCTTATCCGCAGTTCTTCACTCATCTAAAACAGTTAGGAGCGGAAATCGTTGGCGGGAAATTCGACTGGTAAAGAATTCACGGTAACAACATTCGGCGAAAGCCACGGCAAAATCGTCGGCGTAGTCGTTGACGGTTGCCCAGCGGGTTTGCCTCTTTCGGAAGCTGACATTCAAGTTGAACTGGACAGGCGTATCCCGGCAGACCCAAAAATTGTTTCCGCAAGAATCGAAAAAGACGTGCCTAAAATTCTCTCGGGCGTTTTCAACGGCTTCACCACTGGCGCTCCAATAGCGGTGACGGTTGAGAACAGGGAGGTTGACTCGGGCAGCTACGAGGAAATCAAGGATTTGCCAAGGCCGGGACACGCCGATTACCCCGCTCGCGTGAAATACGGCGGCTTTAATGATTACCGCGGCGGCGGACGCTTCAGCGGCAGAGTAACCGTGGCGCTCATAATGGCTGGAGCCATTGCCAAAAAACTCCTAAGCGAGTTCGACGTTGACGTCCTAGCCTACACCAGAGCCGTCGGCAAAATCAAAACCGAAAAAAAGTTCAGCACTGAAGAAATCCGCAGGAACCGTTATGCCGCGTCGACTCGATGCCCTGACTTGTCGTGCGCTGAACGGATGGAGGAAGCCATTGTCGCTGCTCGCAAGGAAGGGGAAAGCGTGGGCGGCACGGTTGAATGCGTCGCGTTGAATGTTCCCGTGGGAGTTGGCGAGCCAATGTTCGATTCGCTTGACGCTGACTTGGCTAAGGCGCTGTTTAATGTTCCCGCCGTGAAGGCTGTTGAGTTCGGCTTGGGATTTGGTCTCGTGGAGTTGAAAGGTTCAGAAAGCAACGATGCGTATGTCATGAAAAACGGGAAAGTCACGGCTTCAACGGATAACATGGGCGGAGTCTTAGGCGGCTTATCAAACGGCATGCCAATCCTGATGCGGGTAGCGATTAAACCGACGCCTTCAATCGGCAGGGAACAGAAAACCGTGAACTTGTCCACGATGGAAGAAGCCGTGCTCACCGTTAAGGGAAGGCATGACCCATGCGTGGTTCCGAAGGCTGTGCCAGCGGTCGAGGCTGCGGTTGCGGTAACTGTGGCGGACCACATGATCCGTGCAGGTTTTATACCGAAAGTTTTGGAGAGAAAGAACTGATGGAAGAGCTTGAACTGTACCGAAAACGGGTTGATCAAGTCGACGACGTAATTCTGAAGGCGCTTTGTGAAAGAGTAAAAATATGCATGGCGATCGGCTTAGTTAAGAAGAAGCGGGGCATGCCTGTCAAAGACGTTTCCAGAGAAAACGAAGTCTACAAGAGGGTAAAAGAGAAATCAGCCGAATTCGGTTTAGATTCCCTGCAAGTTGAGGCTGTTTACCGCGAAATAGTTAATATGTGCAGTGTTGTTCAAGAGTAGAAAACAAAAAGGAAAGGTCCGCGATGCTTTACGAAATAAACGAGAAAGCCATACGGCTCGAAAACGAAGGAAAAAAGATTATCCGCTTAAACTTAGGTGACCCTGACCTAGCCACGCCAAGCGAAATCGTGGAAGCTGCTTACGCAGCCATGAAGGCAGGCAAAACAAAGTATTCTTCAGCTTATGGCGAGGAAAAACTAAGACAGAAACTCGCCAAAATTCACGGCGTAAAAACAGAAAACGTGGTCATTACCCCCGGCTCCAAATGGGGCGTCTTCGCCACCCTGTACCTTCTGATGAAGGGCGGAGGAAACATCATCATTCCCACGCCTTACTGGACCGCTTACGAACTGATGGCGAAAAGCATCGGTGCACAGACAAAACTGTTGAGAACCGAAATGGAAGATGGCTGGGCAGTGGATCTGGGTAAGCTTGAAGCCATGATTGACAAAGACACTCGGCTGATAATTCTCAACAACCCCAATAACCCAACAAGCAAAGTGATGGATGCCAAAACCTTGGACGGCATTGTGGAAATCGCCAACAGGAAAGGCGTAACTATCCTCTCAGACGAAGTTTACGGTCCAATCAGCTTCGTGAAAACAAAAAGCATCCTCGAATACGACGGCAACTACACGCACATACTGTCGAACGGGTTCTCAAAAATGTTCACCATGACAGGCTGGCGAGTCGGCTACATCATAGCGAACAAGCAACTGATAGACAACATAACCAGACTGAACCAGATTACAATAAACAACGTTCCCGTGTTCATACAGGAAGCAGCCTTGAAAGGGCTTGAAATGCAAAGGCAACTTACAAAGGAAATCAAAGAGGAATACCATGAAAGAGCCAACATGGCAAGCAAAACCCTGGCTGCAGCTGGGCTTTCCTTCACAAAACCCGAGGCGCCATTCTACATATTCCCCAAACGCAAAGGCTTAGACTCAGAGAAATTCACGCTGGACCTGCTTGATAAAGGCGTGGCGGTGGCTCCTGGGACATCCTTCGGCGACTACCGCGAGCACTTCCGCATTTCGTTGACTGCTCCAAGAGACCATATAAAGGTGGGACTGGAAAAGATCAGTGAGGCGCTCCGATGAAAACCGCGGTTCTCGGCGCGGGAAAAATGGGTGTATGGTTCGCAAAGTTTTGCAAGGAGAAAGGCGACAGCGTAATCCTGTCAGACAGAAAAGAGGCAAAGCTGTCAAGGCTTGGCAAAGAATTGGGCGTTGAAACCACCCCTGATTTCGTAGAAGCGGTCAAAGCAGCCGACGAAATCATGATTTGCGTTTCAATCAGCAGCTTCGAAGAAGTCGTAAAAAAAATCGGTCCTTACGTTCATGATGGGCAGGCGGTCACGGACATATGCTCAATCAAGGAGTACCCAGTCAGGGTCATGCATGAGCACATCAAGCGCGGCTTGGTCTTGGGGACGCACCCCGTTTTCGGTCCAGGCAGCAAGGGCGTAAAACACAAAGCCTACGTGCTCACCCCAACCAACGCCGCCGAGGCGAAATATGCCGACGGCTTCAAGAAGTGGCTGGAAAAGGAAGAAGCCCGCGTTTTCATCATGACCCCCAAAAAACACGACCAACTCATGTCCGTCGTTTTGGGGCTGCCGCATTTCCTCGGGTTAGCCGCCTGCGAAACCCTTCTTGAGCAAAAGGATTTCTCTGAAACCAAGCATGTGGCGGGGACGACTTACCGCATGCTCTTCACCTTGGCGGAGGCAACCGCTCTGGAAACTCCTGACTTGTACGCGAATTTGCAGATGAAGCTGCCGGAGATGGGCAAGATCGAGGAGCTCTACATCGCCAAGGCGCAGGAGTGGCTGGACTTGCTCAAGCAGAAGAACCCGCAGGCAATCGTTGATCGGATGGAGCAGCTTAAAGCGAAACTGCTGAAGGCTGACCCCGACTTCGCCGAATCCTACGAAGTCATGTACCGAATGCTGGAAGCCACAGAAAAATAGGAGCAGCTCGATTTTAGAACTTTTTCGCTGTGTAGGTTCTTTCAATCAAGATTTGGTTTTGACATTTTTTATCCCACATTTATGATAAACCTTATTAGTTATTCCTGTACCATTTGGTACCAAAGAAGTGCCTCTTTATGGTGCAGAAGCAGAAACTCGCTGAGTCAGAAGGGCTCCAAGCAGCAGTCCGACTTTCCAAATCAAACTACGCAAAGGTCCAGCAACTCGTCGATGCAGGACTTTACCGCAGTTTCGCAGACTTCCTCCGGGAATCCGTACGAGACAAGCTCGGCAGCATGGAAATTGTCAGCGTCAAAAACGTAGACGCCCAAGAAGCTGAACGCATGATTCAGGATTACCTCAAAGAGCATCCGGGACCCAACTTCGCCAGTGAAATAGCCAATGCACTCGGATTAGACTTTAGCATAACGTTCAAGGCGATTAACAAGCTTCTCGAAGAGGGACAAGTAAAGAAGGCGAAAAAATGACCACACTAACCAAAGAAGGCGACAGCATTGTCGGCAAACGTATAGTCTACATTGCCCGCAAAGTTTCTGGGCCAAGACTGATTATGAAAGGCGGGAGACACCGAGGAATGGAAGGAACGCTCTACGACGCCGAGGCGTATGTGGATATAGCAATTGAGACGTGATTACATCCCAAAATCATTGATTGTTAACTGTTCTCTTAAAACGAAAAGCGAGGCTTTAGTTGAAGCCGTTGGAAAGTTCAGCGAATGCGACGTTATCCAGTTCAGCGACATCCATGAGGGCTACCGCGTCAAAGAGGAAATTGGCGCCGTTGTCATAAGCGGTTCTGGCGCCAGAATAGTTGACCCTTCAGACAGGCACTTCTTCGAGGGGGTTGCTAATCTGATAAAAACCTGCGACTTACCCACCTTAGGCATCTGCTTTGGCCATCAGCTGCTCTGCTGGGCGTTCGGCGCAAAAGTCGGGTCGCTCGCTCAGCCTGTACTGGACCGTTTTGAAGCAGTCCGGGTGGTTGACGTCGACGGGATATTCGCTGGATTCAGAGAAAACCAGACGGTGCCGCTGTCAGAAAATCATTACGATAACGTCTTGAAAGAAAATCTTAGAGAGGCTGGCTTCGTTCTGCTTGCAGATTCGGCTTCATGCGAAGTAGAAGCCGTTAAACACAGAAGCAAACCGTTTTACGGCGTTCAGTTCCATCCCGAACGCGTAAACGTAAAAGGCGAATCACATCTTGAGGGGCACAGAGTCATCGGGAATTTCTACAGAAACGTGGTTAAGCGATAGCAAAGTTTGCCTGTAACATTTTTGTTCCATATGTAACAAGTATGTTACAATCTCATTTTGTCTTATTGTGACGATTTGGCTTCAGGATATGACCCTAAGATTTTGATGAACGCCGCGTACTTTTCCAGAGCCTTCAGGGCTTCAGCTTGGATCGTGTGAGGCTCGGGTAATCTAGATGACTCTTGGGTAAGACCCCAGAATTTTGACGAACGTGGCGTACTTTTCCAACGCTGTCAGGGCTTCCGCGCAGCGTTTTTCGGTTCTGTGCCCTTCAAAGTCAACGTAAAAGTTGTACTGCCACGCCGTGGTTTTGGTAGGTCTGGATTCGATTCTAGTTAGATTGATGTTTCTTGACGCGAACTCCCCAAGAGCATGGTACAGCACTCCTGGGACATGTTTGGTTGAGAATATGATTGAGGTTTTATCATCGCCTGTAGGCGCCGCGTCTTCATGCGAAAGCACAAGAAAACGGGTGTAGTTTGACAGGTTGTCGGCTATGTCGCGGGCAAGAATCTTCATGCCGTAGATGTCGGCGGCTTTTTCACTTGCGATTGCGGCGGCGTTGAGAAGCTCTTTTTCTTTGATGATCTTGACGCTTCCAGCGGTGTCGTAGGCTGGGATGATTTCCCACTTGTGCTTTTCGAGGTAATTTCGGCATTGAGCTAACGCTTGCGGATGCGAATAAACAGTTTCTATGTCCTCAAACTTGGTTTGGGGGTTGGCGATGAGGACATGGGCGAGTTTCACTGCGACCTCGCCTGAAACTTTTAGGTCATAGCTAAGGAACAAGTCGTAGTTTTGGTTGACACTGCCCTCAATGGAGTTCTCAATCGGCACGACACCAGCTTGAACCGTGCCGTTTTTTACCGACTCGAAAACATCCCTGAAATCCATACAGGAGATCGGCTCTACTTTGCTGCCGAAGAACTTGTAGACAGCCATTTCACCATATGCGCCAATTTCGCCCTGATAGGCTACTTTCATGGTTTGTTTCCCTGCTTATGCTTAATCAGAAGCTTGTTTATGCCGTTTATCATCGCTTCAACGCTGGCCATCACGATGTCCTCTCTTGCCGCGCGAGCCGACACAACGTTGCCTTCCTCGTCTTCCACCTTTATGATAACTTCCGCCACAGCGTTTGAGCCGCCCGTGATTGCTTCAAGACGGTACTCTCTGAGGCGGATTTCTTCCAGGTTGCTGGTTAACTTCTGAATCGCCTTAAGAACCGCGTCAACTGGACCGACGCCTGTTTCCGCGGCAACGTACGCTTTTCCGTTCAGAACCAGCCGCACCGAGGCTGTCGGTATGACTTTGATGCCTGTCACAACTGCCATGTCGCAGAGGTCAACGATTTTTTCTTCGCCAATGACTTCACCTATAACCGCTGAAGTCAAAGCCAGCAGGTCAGCGTCCGTGACCATTTTGCCTTTGTCGCCAAGTTCCTTGACGCGTCTGACAATCTCTTTCAGCTGCTCCTCCGTTGGGTGAATGCCGACTTCGTCAAGCTCCGCCTTGATGCCGCGTGTCCCCGCCAGTTTCCCAGCGACAAGTTTTCTTGTGCGACCCACCAACGCGGGATCTATCGGTTCGAACGTTAAGGGCTTCTCTGTTACTCCGCGCGTGTGGATGCCTGATTCGTGCGCAAAAGCGTTTTCGCCCACCAGCGCCTTGTTAGCCTGCACGGCGATGCCCGTCAACGAAGAAACCAGTCGGGATGTGCTGTAAAGCAAGCGCGAGTTTACGCCTGTCTTGTACTTGTAGATTACCTGCAGCGCCATAACCACCTCTTCTAGCGAGGCGTTGCCCGCGCGTTCGCCCAGTCCATTGACGGCAACGTGCACCTGTGCAGCGCCTGCTTCGACGGCAGCCAGCGAGTTTGCTACTGCTAAGCCGAAGTCGTCGTGGCAGTGGATGCTTATTGGAACGTTGACGACTGATTTTATTTCTTCAACGAATTTTATGGTTGTTTTAGGAATCATTATGCCGACCGTGTCTGGAAGGTTTAGGGTGTCCATTCCAGCTTTTTCAGTGGCTTGGCACACTTGCTTTAGGAAGGGCATTTCGGAGCGTGTGGCGTCCATGGGTGAAAACTCGCATTTTACGTCGTGCTTCTTCACGTACTCAACGGAGTCAACAGCCGACGCCAAAACCTGCTCAGGCGTCAAGTTCACCGCGTACCGCATCTGCACTGGGGAAGTTGGGATGAAAACGTGAATCAAATCGACATCGCACTCCAGCGCCGCGTCGATATCGCCCCTAGTAGCCCGTGACAGCGCGCAGATTTCAGAGTCTAAGCCCATTTTGGCAATTTCTTTAACGACCTTTTTTTCGCCCTCGGAAGAGCTTGGAAAACCAGCTTCGATAACGTCAACGCCCAATTTGGCTAGTTGGCGCGCAATCTCGATCTTGTCTTCAGGGGTCAAAGAAACCCCGGGGGTTTGCTCACCATCCCGCAGGGTGGTGTCTAAAATTCGAATGTATTTATTTGTCATGTTTTCAGCCAGTTTTCACTGTTAAAGCTGCAGCAATGGCTTCCGCCATTCCCACGGTCGTTGTGTCGCCGCCGCAGTCTGGAACAGTTTGACCGTTACGCAAAGCGTAGACCACGCCGTTCTCGATTGCCGCGCCTGCCCGAGTGCATTTCGGGTCGTTGTACTTTTCTCCCAGCCACTCCAGCATCATCTTTGCGCTCAGAACCATCGAGATCGGGTTTGCCGTGTGTTTTCCTTCCCTGTTCGGTGCTGAACCGTGGATGGGTTCGAATAGCGCAAAGTTTTCGCCGATGTTTGCGCCTGGAGCCATGCCTAGTCCGCCGATGAGTTGGGCTGCTTCGTCGCTTAGTATGTCGCCGAACATGTTGCATGTGCAGAACACATCGAATATCTGAGGCTCTTTGATTAGACGCATAGATGCGGCGTCAACGTACAGTTCGTTAAAGGCGATGTCTGGGTACTGCTTCGCCGTTTCTCGGCACACGCTGGCAAATAGCCCGTCAGTTACCCGCATGACGTTTGCCTTGTGAACGGCGGTCACCTTCTTCTTGCCGTTTCGCAGCCGAGCCATTTCGAAGGCTTTTTTGGCTATGCGCTGGCAGTTCCTTCGGGTGATGACTCTTAGGCACAGCGTTGTGTCGTTGTCGAGGGTGAACTCTAAGCCTTTGTAAACGTCCTCAGTGTTTTCTCTGACCCACAGCATGTCAATGTCGGGTCTAGCCGCTGGGACGGCTGGGTAAGACTTGATCGGACGCAGATTCGCGTACAAATCAAACATCAGCCTGAGCTTAACTATGACGTCTGCCGCTGTTTCGCCCACTGGACCCTTTAGGCAAGCGTGGGAAGCCTTAATTTTTTCTACGGTGTCAGCAGGAAGCGCCGCGCCTCTTTTCACCAAGGTGCCGTCGCCTGCCTCCGCCTCAACCATTTTCAGTTTTATGCCAAACTTTTTCTGGGCAGCATCCAAAACCTTCAAGGTTGCCTCTGTCAGTTCTGGGCCGATCCCGTCTCCTGGAATCAGGGAAATCACGTATTCAGTCATTTCTTGTTCATTCTCCTTCGTAAATTCTCAATTAATCCGCCATCAGCCAATATTTCCAGTATGAACGGTGGCAGCTTCTCTACTTGAAACTTTTTGCCCTTCGAAACGTTTTCCACCTTGCCAGCTTCGAAATCCACGGCTAACTCGTCACCCGTTTCAACCGCTGCCGATATGCCCTTGCACTCGATCACTGGCAAGCCGATGTTTATGGCGTTTCGGAAGAAGATCCGCGCGAAAGATTCAGCTAACACGCATTTCACGCCAGCGTACTTTAGCGCTAAAGGCGCTTGTTCTCGGCTGGATCCGCACCCGAAGTTTTTCCCGCCTACCAAGATCACGCCTTTTTTTGCTTTCTCAGGAAACGCTGGATCTAAGCCTGCTAGGGCATGCTTTGCCAGCTCGTAAGGGTCAATCAACGTCAAGTATTGTCCGGGCAGAATGACGTCTGTGTCAACGTTGTTTCCGAGTTTTATGGCTGGACCTTTGATTTTCATATTCATGCTTTTGCCTCCAGTTTTCTCGGGTCGGTGATTTTACCTGTTACGGCTGAAGCAGCTACCGTTGCTGGGGAAGCTAAGTACACGCTGGCTTGGGTGCTGCCCATTCTTCCGATGAAGTTCCTGTTTGAAGTGCTAACGCAAGTTTCGCCCGCCGCCAATAACCCTATGTGCCCGCCCAAGCATGGTCCGCAAGCTGAACCGCAGACCATCGCGCCTGCATCTGTAAAGGTTTCCATTAAGCCTTCGTCTAATGCTTGCTTGTAAACTTCCTGCGACGCTGGAATCACCAGTGCCCTGACGCCGTCTTTTAGGCGTCTGCCTTTTAGGATTTGAGCGGCGATGCGTAAATCTTCGATTCTGCCGTTGGTGCATGACCCGATGAACGCTTGCTCAATCTGGACGTTGCCTACTTCTGAAACTGGCTTCACGTTGTCTACCGACGATGGGCAAGCAATCTGGGGCTCCATCTTTGAAACATCAAAGTTCACGGTGCGTCGATAAACGGCGTCTTTGTCGCTTTTTAGTTCTTCAAAGTTCGGCAGGGTTTTGACTCTTCCCTTTAAGAATTCACGGGTTGTTTCGTCAGGTTCGATGATGCCGTTTTTAGCGCCCATCTCAACCGCCATGTTGCACAGCGTCATTCTTCCCGCTATGCTCATGTCCTTGATTGTTGGACCGGTGAATTCAGCGCTTTCGTATATGGCGCCCTCTACACTTAATTTGCCGATTATGGATAAGATCAGGTCTTTTGGAGTAACGTACTTTGGGAACTTCCCCGTCACGTTTACTTTTATCGCCTTAGGTACTTTCAGCCAAATCTTCCCCGTCGCCATAACCGCCGCTGCCTCGGTTGAGCCTATTCCCGTGGCGAAGGCTCCGAAGGCTCCGTAGGTGCAAGTGTGCGAGTCGGCGCCTACGATAACTGTTCCAGGAACAACATGCCCCTTCTCAGGCATGACTTGATGGCAGATTCCGCCTCTGCCGACGTCGTATATGCGCAGTTTCTGGTCTTTGGCGAATTGACGCATGGTCTTGTGCAGTTCCGCAGCTCTGATGGATTCAGCTGGTACCTGATGGTCCAGTATAACCACTACTTTTTGGCTATCCCAAACTTTCTGTACGCCTATTTTCTTGAAGGCTTCAACGGCTAAAGGTCCAGTTAAATCGTGCACCATCACCATGTCAACGTTCGCGTCGACTATTTCTCCTGGATGCACGGCTTCTTTTCCCGAAGCTTTAGCCAAGATTTTTTCTGTTATGTTCATTTTTACTCTCTTCTTCTATCAGTTGCTTTTTTGCTGCCGATAACAATGACAAGTTTGTCATTTTAAGAAAACTTGAAATTAAGGGTTTCCGTTCACAGAGGCGGTTTATTCGTCTATTCTCACGGATTTTGCTCCTCTTGCCAACGCGGTTATGCCTGTTCTTGCAAGTTCAATGACTCCTGTCGCCTTCATCAGGTTTAGGAACGCGTCTAGCTTGTCAGGTGTCCCCGTGATTTCCACGGTTAAACTGTCGGTTGAAACGTCGATGATTCGCCCTCGGAAGACTTCAACGCAGTTGATGATGTCGGAGCGATCTTTCGCGGTTGGCGCGTTAACTTTTATCAAAGCCAGCTCCCGCATCACAAAGTTTCCAGGCTCCAGCTCCTCGACTTTAAGCACATCGATGAGTTTCGCGACTTGCTTGACGACTTGGACGATTGTTCTTTCATCCTCGTTGACGGTTATTGTCATCCGCGCCATGTCCTTTTGCTCGCTCGGGCCGACCGTGATGCTTTCGATGTTAAAGTTTCTACGTCGGAACAGGTTTGAAACCCCGAAGAGCACACCCGGCTTGTTTTCGACGAGCACCGAAATTATTTTGGTTCTTCCAGCTTCCATTAGTAGTCACCTCTCTGTTGCGGTAAACCGCAGCCTGGAGGCACAAAGGGCACGACGTCATGCTCTGAGCCTATAGGCACATCGATCACCGTGGTAACCTTACTGTCAAGTGCTGTCTTAACTGCTTTGTGGAATTCCTCGATTGACGTTGCCCGCAGCCCCTGCGCTCCGTAAGCCTCAGCCAGCTTTACGAAGTCAGGCGTTTTACCCAGATGAACAGCCATGTAGCGGCGTTTGTAGAGCATTCTCTGCCACTGCGCCACCATGCCCAGCACCGAATTGTTCAGCACTATGACGGTGACGGGAATCTTTTCCGTGACGGAGCATGCGAGTTCCTGTTCGCTCATTATGAAGCTGCCGTCGCCCGCTATGTCAACGACTGGTCTGTCTGGGCAGGCGACTTTTGCGCCGATTGCCGCTGGGAAACCGAAGCCCATGGTTCCTAACCCGCCTGAGCTGATGAAGCTTCTAGGCCTTAGGGCTTGGAAGTACAGAGCCGACCACATCTGGTTTTGCCCAACCTCCGTGGTGACTATCGCGCTTTCAGGCAGCAGTTTCCTTAACTCCATCAGCAACGCTTTCGGAACGATGTCTCGGGGTCTATCCTTCAGCAGCGGACTCAGCTTCTCTTTTGCCTCTTTAACCCGTTTTGTCCAAGCGGTTCCTTCACCTTTATGCAATTTATCGGCTAAGGCGGCTAACAAAAGTTTCAAGACGGTTTTGGCGTCGCCGACTATGGGCACTTCGACCTCGACGTTTTTGCCGATTTCTGCCTCGTCAATGTCGATGTGTATCTTCTTGGCTTCAGACGCGAAAGTGTCCAGGTTTGCCGTTGCACGATCAGAGAATCTTGTTCCCACAGCCAGAAGCACGTCGGCTTCACCCAGCAGCCTGTTCGCCGCCGGGTTTCCATGCATCCCTATGCTTCCGACCGATAGGGGGTGTACTTCGGGGAAAGAGCCTTTGCCCATAAGTGTTGTGGCGACCGGCGCCATCAGCAAGTCAGACATCTCCATGATTTCGTCTGAAGCGTTCGAGATTATGACTCCGCCGCCTGACAGAATCAGGGGTCGCTCCGCACTGACAAGCAAACTGGCGGCTTCGCTAATCTTTGTTAAGTCTATCTCGATCATTGACTTGTAACCGCGGGCTTCGATCTTGTCAGTCACCTCCACCTCACCCATGTCTGACTGCACGTCCTTTGGCAGATCAATCAGAACTGGTCCCGGCCTGCCCGTGGACGCAATGTAGAACGCCGTGTTAACGATCGTCGGAATTTCAGCGACGGTTCTTGGCTGGAAATTGTACTTCGTGATTGGGGTTGTGATGCCGATGATGTCTGCTTCTTGGAAGGCGTCTTTGCCGATCATGTAGGACGAGTTAACGGCTTTGGATGGAACCTGTCCTGTCAATGCCACTATGGGTGAAGAATCCATGTACGCGTTCGCTATGCCCGTAACCAGGTTGGTCGCTCCAGGACCTGAAGTTGCCATGCAGACTCCGACTCGCCCGCTGGCTCGTGCGTAGCCTTCGGCTTCATGCGCTGCGCATTGCTCGTGCCTAGCAAGGATATGCCTGATTTTCGTGCTGCCCAATAAAGCGTCGTAAACTGGCAGGATGGCTCCGCCTAAGATGCCGAATATGGTGTTCACGTTTTGCCGTTCAAGAGATTCTAACAGTGCTTGCGCACCAGACATTCTAGTCATTTTTCATCGCTTTCTCCTTTTCCAACAAATATACCCTCGTCTCGGGAAGAAATGATTGCAAATTTTGACGCGGCTTTTTCAGAGGGTTTCCTGGGAGAATCAAAGAATAAGTACCCGACGATTCCAGCTATGGAGGTGACAATCCCTCATTTTCATGCCTCTTAATACCGCGTACTCTAAAGAATCAGCCATGTAAACATAAAAAGTTTACGGTGTCCACGCTGAACTGCCCCTGAAGTTTACACTTTTCCTCTGCCGCTTTAACTTAGTAAAGGCGACTCAAGACCGCTTTTCCTCAAAAAGCCTTAAGCTGATATAAGTAAAGGTTTCTCAGGAACAGTTAGTTGTTTCCATAAAACGCTTATTACCGACAATTCTCTTTTTGCTAGCAGTGAAGATTCATGTGTGAATTTAACGTTATCCTTGATGGGAAAACCCAGTTTAAAGATGTAATCTACGCTAAAGTCGAAGGCGACAACGTGACAGTCAAAAGCATCCTTGGGGAAGCGAAAGAGTTCAAAGGTTGCAAGATTGTGGATGTGGACGTGCCCAACACACGGCTTGTGCTCTCGTCCATAAAGCCATAGGCGAGGTAGCGATCAACAAGTCTCAGTTTGTATTCACTTGCTGAATAATTCACTAACTGAATACGTTGCCAAAACGCTAAGAAACGGTAATGAACGGGAAAAAACGGGAAACAACGCTAATCCACGGGATTCCACGGGAAAGAACGTGACCTGCAAACGCCACAAGCCCCAAACCACAAAATCAACCCAAAACAAACCCAACAAAAAACCGCCGACCCCTGTCTACCCTTTACATGCGGCTTCTGTAAGCAAAAGGATGCCAAGTTGAGTCAAAGCCTGAGCAACTAGCAAGGTTCAGCCAGCTGGTTAACTAAACCCCGGGAAACATGTGTCCCGTTCACTTTTCGCCGAGACAGCGCCAAGCGGTGAAGTTAATATTTACACCGAGCCAAGCTTAGTTGACTTTCAGCCTGCTCCTCAACTTGGACACTGTATAAATGCGCAGAAATTCTATATAAGCGTAGTTGTGCACAGAATGATTCAACACCCAGCGCGTTTCTGAGTTTATATATTTTCGAAACCAAATAGTTTAAGTGCAAAGGGCAAGTCAACTTGGAAAGGAAACGTAAATGAGCAGCAGGCAAGAGTTCGAAGATGATTTAACGACTTTACTCTCTAGGCTAACAAGCGACTGCGACGAGCAAGTCAAAAACAAACTCGGCTTCCTCAAAAACTGCCTGGTGAACCTGCGCAAAGAAAACATCGTAAAAATCAACCACTCCGTAAACGAGCTTGTATGCGCAAAGTACCTGATTGAAAAGGGCTACGAGGTTCAAATTGAAAACAAACTGAACGAAATTTTAACCTGCGACCTTTTCGCCACAAAAGGGTTAGGAAACCTTATCGTAGAGGTTGAAACAGGCTTCATTCCGCCTGAAAACGCACTGGCGCCGTTAACGTACACTTCAGCTCGGTTAGCAAGCAAAATAATACGGTACAGCAGCTTCGCGGGAAAATTCGCGTTGGGCGTGCCTCCCCACTATATCCTGCCGTTTCCCCGTGCGCTCGCCAAACCGCCCAGGAACCGTGAAGACTGGGAAATCCAGCAGATAAAAAGGCTCTGCGACGCGTACTATCAGAGGCCGCCTGTTACGCTTGAAGAGATAAAAAACGCGCGCATTCACGAAATCTACATTATCGACGTTGACCACGCGAAGGTCCAGGAAATCGACCCTGAGGCATACCTGAAAAGAGCCATCCAGCGAGGGATCGTTTATGATTACATGCCCGCCGAGGTCAGGGGGCAATAGGGCAAGTGTCGTTCTGCGTTTACATCCTGCTCTGCGCCGACGGAAGCTTCTACACGGGCTACACCAAAGATCTGGACGCGAGAACAAGGCTCCACCAAAACGGCAACGGCGCAAGATACACCAAGACACACAAGCCGTTGAAAATCGCGTACACTGAACTTTTCGGTTCCCGGGGTGCAGCGATGAAGCGGGAAAGAGAAATAAAAAAGCTAAGCCACCAGCAGAAAGGCGACCTGATCAATTCCCAAAATAAAAAACCGTCTCGGAACACTGCTTGAAAAAACCGTGTAAGTTTAGACGAGCAGTGATAATGCCGCTCCCGTTATCACTGGAACCAGCACGTTGTCGTTTACAGGCAGCGGAAGAACCTCAACGGTCATCGCGATCGCCGCGCCAGCCAAGGCAATAAGCGGCTTGCCAGGCAAAAAGAACATTCCAGCTAGAAACGCGAAGAACACCCCTGCCAACGAGCCCTCCCAAGTTTTCCCCTTATTAAACGGCAAAGACGATGAAATCAAGCCTCCGAAAAGCGACGGCGGGTTACAGCCGAGATGAACGGAAGCTCTTTTCCCTCCAAGCGCCAAAGCTCAGACACTGTGTAGACTGCTGCTATAACGAAAATCAGCACGCCAACTGCGGGGACACCTATCAAGCTGGCGATGATAGGCATGAAAACCCCCGACGCATGAATGTCTTCCCGCACGAAATCGTTCACCGACGGGAAAGAACGCCGACGCCGTTCCCCGTCAACTATGGGAATAACGGCTGAAAGCGACCCGCTCACCACCCTGTCTGCTTTAACACGCAAGACAAAATCAGGGTTAAAACCGATCTTCAACACCCCAGGCAGGAAAATGCAACGGTTGTTTCTGTCGTCAGCCACGACCACGCAGTCGCTTAACCTCAAGTTTTCAGCCGTTAATATCTGCGTGAGAATCTTCAGTTTCCCGTTAGGTTCGGTTGCGTCGCCGCAGATTTCGCCTGTTAATCTGCCGTCTTCCGTGCCGACTTCAACGCCGTAAGCGTAGTCCGCGCCCAGTTGGTCAGCTAACATTTTCACGACAACCGTTGGCAAACCAGAGCTGACTAAAGCGGTCTTGCAGTTCCTCGCTTTGAGTTGTGCAAAGACGGTTTGCTGACTAGAAGTTGAAGAGATTTTACCGAAAATCGCCACTATAACGTCAAGCTTAACTCCTCTGAGTTCACTGAAGAGACGCTTAAGCACTGATTGCAGCCCAAGAATGCCTGATTCATAGAGGAAACCGTAAAAAAGGAGCTTAACCAGCCTAAAAAAACCTAAGCCTTTTCCAATTTCGAAAATGAAGCGGTTTTTCGGAATAAGCACCCCTTCAACGTCGAAAACTACAAGCTTACGTTTCTCTGCCGTCGCCATTTCTCCCAAAACTCACACATTCGTCTGATGCCTAAACAGAAAAAGGGTAACTTGCTAAAGATAAATTATACTGTCAACCGAGCCACGCGAATCAAAGATGCCCGTTGAAAATCGGTTCCCGTCAGGTTTTTCTAAATTTGGCGGCTCGATTAGCGATCAACGTAGCCATCGCGCCAGCGGCAACTCCCGCGTCGATGTTGACTACCGCTAAGCCCAGCGAGCATGACTGAAGCATAGCCATCAGCGTGCCTACACCTTTTTCGCCGAAGCCGTAGCTGTTAGAGGTTGGAACCGCGATGACTGGAACATTAACTAACCCTGCGACAACGGAGCACAAGGCGCCTTCCCTGCCTGCGACCACAACGACAACGTCGACGTCCTTCATGATTAAATCCTTAAGCGGGCCAAGCAGCCTGTGGATGCCAGCAACGCCCAGGTCGTACGAAGCAAAAACTTGGCAGCCCATCTCCTCCGCAATCACTTTCGCCTCTTCAGCGACTGGAATGTCAGAGGTGCCAGCCGTTAAAATCCCGATTTTTCCGCCAGTAGCCTTAACCGAGAAATCCCTGTTTTTTACAACCGCCATTCTTGCTTTTTCATTAACTTGGAAAACAGCGTCACGCGGCAACCCGCCTCTGAGGGCTTGAATGTGTTCTGGGCTGCATCTGCTAACTATCACTCTGCCGCTCTCACGCATCATCCGCAGGGTTATTTCAACAACGTCTGCTGGCATCTTGTTTTCAGCCAAAACAACTTCAGGAATGCCCTTGCGCTGCTCCCTGTTAAAATCAATCTTCGCCACGCCTTCAAGCTCAGCGACGGCTTGCAAACGCACCAGTTTTTCGGCTTCTTCTACCGTGACCTCGCCTTTGGCGGTTTTTTCCAAAATATCCTTCAAAGCGTACATTGTTTAATCACTTGCCATAGAACCACAAGTAATATATCGTTTTTGCCTTTTTAATAGTAGCCAGCGGTCGAAACATAATGACTGAATTTTCCCAAATAGTTACCATTGACTGCCAAGTCGCAGGTATTTCCGGAGATATGATGCTGGGTGCGCTGCTGGACCTCGGCGCTGACGTAAACAAGGTTACTTTGGCGATAAAGAGTCTGGAAAACGCCGAGTACGGGTACAAGAACGTGACGGTGGACATCAAGCACGTGATGCGGAAAGGCTTCCGAGCCACCAAAGTTGACGTTACAGCCGAAGGAAAATCAAGAAAAGACGGCGCACAACTAATCGCGATAGTTGAAGAAACGGCGGAAAAACTCGGCTTGTCCGAGAAAGCAAAGCAGTTTGCCTCCAACGTCATACACACGCTTGTAGACGCTGAATCAAAGCTTCATGGACACCACTTGGCAAATGCGCACCTGCACGAAGTTGGACTAGTTGACACGGCAGCGGAAATCATAGGTTCAGCGGTTGCCATGGACGACCTCGGCTTCTTCAACGCTAAGATCGTTGCGACACCCGTCTCGGTGGGCGGAGGGCTATTTCAGTTCTCGCACGGCACCGTCTCAAGTCCTTCCCCTGCCGCGCTGGCCATTTTTCAATCAAAAAGTTTCCCGATTAAAGGCGGGCCTGTCGAGTCAGAGTTGGCCACGCCCACGGGCGCGTCATTGATAGTTAATTTGGCTCAGGAAGTGAGCTGTTTCTACCCTGAGATGGCTCCTCTAAAGGTTGGTTACGGGGCAGGCGGCAAAGATTTCGCTGAAGTCCCCAACGTTCTCCGAATCGTAGTGGGCAAACCTTTGGAGAGCTGCTTGGGCAAGGATCAGATTGCGGTGTTGGAAACCAACGTTGACGACGTGTCAGGCGAGATTGTTGGGCACGCCGTTGACAGACTTCTCGCCGAAGGCGCAAAAGATGTAGCCATCATTCCCATGTTCACCAAAAAGAACAGGCCCGGGCAAATAATCAAGGTCATCGCCGACCAAGGGGATTCTCAGCGTCTTTCGCGCGTGCTGATTGAGGAGACTGGCACGCTGGGCGTCAGAGTCTATGCGTGTGAGCGGCACATCATGAGTCGGGAATCATGCGTGGTTGACTTGGTTTTAGGGGGCATAACGGAGCATGTTAAAGTCAAAGTTGTCAAAGACGCAGACGGGAAAGTTATTCGGGTAAAACCCGAGTACGATGACCTTAAACGGCTGGCTGAAAAAACCAAAAAACCCCTGCGAGAGCTTGCTGAAATGGCTGTTTCAAAGGCAAGGGAAATCTTCATCCAAAAGTAGGTAATCTGCATGGACGAGTTAAACGGCAAGCTTGAGCAGCTTCGAACTTTCATTTCGGAAACTGGGAAAGACGGTGTCGTCATCGCGTTTTCTGGCGGCGTAGACAGCTCGACCTTGGCGGCGGTCAGCCACGAGGTTCTAGGCGAGAAAGCGGTGGCTGTTATTGCCAAGTCGCCCACTTACACGTCTGAAGAGCTACAGGATGCCAAGAGGGTAGCCAAAGAAATAGGCATCAAGCTTTTCATCATTGAAACTGACGAGTTATCCAACGAGGATTTCAGCCGAAACCCCGAAAACCGCTGCTACTACTGCAAAAAAGAGCTGCTCGCGCGCCTCGTTGACTTCGCACATGAAATCGGGTTCCACGCGGTTTTTGAAGGCACCAACTTCTCAGACCTTGGCGATCATAGGCCAGGCTTTAAAGCGGTTAAGGAGGCAGAAAACGTTTACAGCCCATGGATGGTTAACAAGTTCACCAAAGGCGAGATTCGCCAAGTTGCGAAAAGCATGGGGCTTAGCGTTCATGACAAGCCTGCCTTGGCGTGTTTAGCGTCGAGGATACCGTTCAACGAGAGAATAACGGCTGAAAAGCTGGTCAGAATCGACAGGGCAGAGCGGGCTGTGAAGGCGTTAACTGGGGCTAAGCAGGTTCGGGTGAGGGACCACAACGGCTTGGCAAGGATAGAGGTTGCAAAAGCGGAGAGAGCACTATTCTGCAACATCGACGTTTTGGACGGCGTGGCTGAAAACCTCAAAAAACTCGGTTTCAAGTACGTCACCTTTGATTTGGAAGGTTACCAGTCGGGAAGCATGCTTAGAACCTTGGACGCGGAGAAGTGAAAAAACCGTTTTTTACCGCGCGTTTGGTTCGCATTCACGGTTGAGATTTGTATAATTTATATATTAATGGTACATAATCAAGATACCGAGGACAGCTTGGCATGGCTTGGTATGACGACCCAGTAACAGTCACTGCGGTTGCGGTAGTGATAATTTTCGCTTGCGGAGTGGTTATCTATGCCATGCGACGCCTCGGATCGATGGGTCCGTCGAAGAAAAAGCCGCAGAAGACCCAGTCAATGGCTGGCGACCTAAACCTTGAAACCTCTGGCGTTCCCTTCAAGATTTCAAAGAGTGTTCAGGCGTCAACGGCGACCAGCGCGAAAGACGAGTTGCGCATGCTGGATTTAGAGCGGGATATCTTAAGCGACGCGCTCCGCCGACTCTACGAGGCGCAGGCTGAAGGAAAAATCACTGAGCAGGAACGCGAGAAGCTTGCGGGCACCTACACTGCAAGGATGATGTCTATTAAAGAATCCATCTCAAAAGACGAATCCATCGTCGCGCTGCACGACCTTGAAAGCATGCAGGAAGACCTGATGAAGCTTTTCAGCGAACGCTTCACTGAATTAACTTCTAAGGTTGAGGAACTGAGAACCCGAATCGACGTCAAACCGATCAAAGAAATACCCGTGAAAATGCCGTCGGCGACGCCTGCTTCCCAAATGGAGACGGCTGAAGAGGAAGAAGAGGTGGAGGAGGAGGCTGCGGGTGAGGAGAAGCAGAAGCGGAAGCGTAAGCCGCCTGAAGAGAAGCCTGACCAGAAAACCGAGGCTGAGAAGAGGATTGAGTCGATTCGAAGTGAAGTTGAGAAGGTTTTAGATAAGCTGGGGCAGATGGAAATTGAAAGCTAACCTTGACCCGATTCAGGAGGCGAAGCGGAATGCAGCGTTGGCCGCGGTTAAGCATGTTAAGGACGGCTTTATTGTTGGTTTAGGCAGTGGAAGCACAGCCGCGTTTGCCATCGAAGCGTTGGGCGAAAGAATAAAACTTGAAAAACTGCGTATCATGGGTATTCCTACTTCGTATCAAGCTTTTCTTTTGGCAGTCGAGTGCGGAATCCAGATTACGAGTTTGGATGAGCACCCCGAAGTTGACGTGACCATCGACGGCGCCGACCAGGTAACCCCCGAGCTCTACCTGATCAAGGGCATGGGCGCGGCCTTGGCGAGGGAAAAGATTGTTGCCGCAGCCTCAAAGCTCAACGTGATAATCGCCGACGAACAAAAGAAAGTTAAGCTGCTAGGCGAGAAAGGTCAAGGCGTCCCCGTGGAGGTTTTGCCCTTCGCCATCTCACTGGCTAAGCGGAAAATCGCCGCCATCGGTGGGAAGCCTGTTTTGCGTGAGGGCAAAGGCAAGCTTGGGCCAACCATAACTGATAATGGCAACGCGATTTTAGACTCGTTTTTCGGCGAAATCGCGGCTCCAGCCGACTTGGCTGTCAAGGTGAAGATGATTCCGGGCGTGGTGGAAACGGGCTTTTTCGTTGGGTTAACCGATGTTGCCTATGTTGGAACCGTCGCTGGCGCCGTGGAGAAAATCGAGAAGCATAAGCGCAAGTAGTTTTTTTGAGCAGTTGCCACTCAGATTAGAACGTGGATATGTATTGTTGCGGCGTTGGCCACTTATCAGGAATTTTCCTTGCTGTGGCTTCAATTTTTGTTATTCCGCAGATTCTTGCGATTTGGTCTTGTATGAGAAATGCCTGCGCAACGTCTCTTATCATAGCCGTCAATTGCAGGTCGTAATCGCCGCTCGTTTTTGTAATGATAATTATGTCGGGTATTTTCGTGAGCGAGTCAACTACCGGATTCGACAAGCCGCCAGGAGTGGTAAACGCTATGTTGAAATCTAATATTGCGGAGTACCCAATTTTATTTGGGTTTATTTGGGTTGAAACTTTTATCGTGCCTTTTTCCTTGAGCCTGTGATACCTTTTTACGACTGTGTCGGTAGATAATTCCAGTTCCTTCGCGATTTCAGTAAATGAAGCGCGCCCATCAAGAGTGAGTTTTGCCACTATCTGCTTATCCAAATCATCGATGACGATTTTGTCAGCCACGGCAATAGTTGCATAATCTGAACTCGGTTGATTGCTCTCGACGGTTTCTTTCTGAGCGAGGTTCAAGTTTTCGGGAATGTTTCTGATGCCAGTCCAGATGTAAGTTTTTAAACCTATAGTGGGTAGCTTTCGCTTAATCGTCTGCTTCACATAGTCCAATTCATTGAGGTCCCTCAAATTTGCAACTGCCCTGATATTGTAAACACTGTTATACTGCCGATAAGCACGCACCTCAGTTATTTTACCTATGAATTCCATAACCTGTTCAATCTGCTGAGCCTCAACACTGATAAGTAGCGTGGCAAGTGCGTCATAACCGAAATGAGCAAAATTCATCTGAACTGTCCCGCCATTAATTATTCCTTTATTCTCCATTGACCTGCAGCGTTTCCAAACTTTGTTCTTCGACACTCCGCACTGCTTTGCTATTTCATAATAGCCTGTTCGCCCGTCTTTTAGCAGAATTTTCAGTATTTTTGAGTCAAGCTCATTGATTTTAGGCATGTTCTTTTCTGTCGCTTAGGTTGTTCGAGTTTTCAAGAATTAAGATAAAATCGCCAATTACTTAACTATTTTGGCGAATTCGACGACTGACTAAGGTTAACTCTTAGAACGTTGATATGCATTGGCGAGGACTCGGCCATTTCTCCCAGTTATCTAATCGCCATATCTCCTTATCCATTCTTATTATGCCGGGCGTCTTTCCAAGTTCTTCTTGAACGCAAAGCAATTGACCTATATCCCTTACCATCAACCATATTTGCAGGTCGTAGTCCCCTGTTGTTTTCATAATGCTTATGACGTCAGGTATTTTGCTGATTTTTTCAATGATTACGAACAAGTTTTCATGCGAGGTCGCGGCAAAGAAAATGCACATGGCTCTGTATCCAATTTTGCCAGGGTTAAATTGGATTGTGACTTTTAATACTCCATTTTTCTTTAGTTTTTCGTATCTTCTTTTAGCGGCGTCAGATGAGATTCCTATTTCTCTACCGAGCGTCTCCATAGAAACCCGTCCATTCTCGGAGAGCTTATCCGCTATTTTTTGGTCAATTTGATTTACAACCATCGTTTGAGGATTACTTCTTCGAGTATCTACTTGACAACTGGTTGTCTCCTCTTCCTTTTTCGTGTTATCTGTGGCTATTGACAAGTTATGGTTCATTTCTTTTACATCTGTCCAGATTGCAGTCTTCATCTCCAAGATCGAAAAACGTCTCTTGATTGCATCTTTGATGTCGTTTAAATGTCCAAGCGTTTTAAGGATCATAATAACATCCAAGTTCCCCTTGACTTCCCTGCTATAGAAGGCATAAAGCTCGGGCATTTTCTGCAAGTACTCAATAAGTTCAGCTTCTTGCTGAGAATCGACATTTAGCAATATGTGCGCTACTACCTTGTAACCAAAACTCTTATAATTAATGTGAATTGTCGCGCCAGTAATTACTCCCATTTCTTCCATTTCGCGAATATTTTTCTTCACATTTTCTTTTGTTTCGCCTATTGTTTTGGCAATTTCGTTTTCAGTTTTGCGACCATCTGCTAATAATTCTTTGAGAATTTTTGATTGAACTTGGCTAATTTGCTCGTTTAAGGCTGCTGTCCCTCGCTGACGTTAATGGCGCACTCAATAATATTTAAATTCATCTTCAAATAACTTGTGTTTCTATTGGAATTTATCACTATTTAGATTTTTTTCTGAAAATTGAAACTTATAATGTTGCCTTTATTGCTGAACAATGGCTATTTTATTGGGCGCTCCCTAAACTCTTAAATAATTAACTTTAGTAAACTGTAGGTTACAAATAAAAGGAGAAAAACGAACAAATGTCTTTTAAACTAAGAGATATCCATAAAAACAAAGTATTAGCTATTGCGATCACTTTACTCTTTGCATTTTCAATGACAGCTTCAATGATGCTAATACCAAACGCGCACGCAGCCGCTCCTTATAATATTCCAATATACGCCTACATCAATGCATCACCTAACCCTGCAGGCGTCGGCCAACAAGTCGAAGTTATCATGTGGGTTCAGACAGTTTTCGGGGTAGACGGCGGCAACATTGCAGAATTAACCAATAATTATCGATTCTCAAACTGGGTACTCACCATTACTTCGCCAAGCGGTACAAATACATCCACTACTTTTACCACTATCTCAAGCCCAACATCTACCTATGACTATTACTACACTCCTCCAGCGGTCGGCAACTACATGCTCACCTTCAATTTCCCGCAAACACAACTAACTACCGCTAACGACGGTATTTCATCCTCCATAGTTGGCAATACTTATCTAGCAGCGTCTATATCAACGAACCTCACTGTTCAGCAAACGCAAGTACTCCCACTTCCGCAAACTCCGCTTCCAACCTCGTACTGGACGCGACCCATATACGGTGAAAATACCGCGTGGTACACGGTCGGTTCGAACTGGCTAGGTTTCGGTTCACCTGGCTATATAGCGCTTGGCGGCGGAACTAACTTAGGCGGCAACGGTGAAGAGTTCGGCACAAACCCAGACGGCTCAACAACCAACGTAGGACCACTGACTTCTCACGTTATGTGGACTTCACCTCTATGCAGTGGCGGAGAAGTCGGACAAACCACCGCTTCAATACAGGCAAACACTTACGCCGATGGATCCGCATACGATCAAAAATTCACTAACCCGATAATTGTGGACGGACTGCTCATCTTCAGAGAACCACTCAGTCAAACTTTGCCCTCAAACGGACCAACCGTCTGCCTTAACCTGCAAACTGGAAAGATACAATGGATTGGCACCGCAACTGGCACCCCTAACAACCCCGTACCTGCAATAAACTTCGCCTACGTATACGATCCTGAAGACCCCAACCAACACGGAGTTTGGCCACCAATGCTAGTATCGAGTAGCTGGCAAGTTTATGATGCTTTCACAGGAGACGCACTCTTTAACGTAACAAGCGTTCCCTCGGGCACAACAATGATGGGTCCAAACGGCGAATATCTGGTAGTTTACCTGCATAACTATGGAACAAATGCGGCTCCAAATTGGTATATGTTAGAATGGAATTCATCTAGGCTTTGGGAAAATGATTACTCTGGTCCATCAACAACGCCAACAATTCCTCCGCCGGTAACTAGTGCAACCACCACAGTCTTGGTAAACGGAATTAACCAAGTTGTAACAAACGACTTTAACGTTTCAGTACCGTGGCTCAACACTCAAACGCTCAACGGGGCTCTCATAACATCCTATAGTGCTCTCGCAGCCGTCCAAAATGGTGTACTGCTCGTACGCGCTGGCGCTTATCCATCAACTGGCGAAAACAGCTTCTTTGGTGGACAAAGCTGGCTTCCCTACACATATTATTGCATCGGCCTCAACACAACTGGACTCGTTGTGGGTGCAACAACTCCTGCAACAACTGCAACTGGTAGCGTAAATCTGGGTCAGGAGTTATGGTCCAACACGGTTCAACCGCCAGCAGGCAACATCACTGTCCTATGGGCTGGAATCGACCCAATCAACCATGTCTTCGTTGAAAACTGGAGGGAAACTATGCAGTTCGTCGGATACAGTTTGACTACAGGCAAGGAAATTTGGGGTCCAACCCCGGAACAAGTGTCACTTGACTACTATGGCTCAGACGCGTCAGGCAGTATAAGCGATACTATCGCATACGGCAATATCTACAGCAGCGAATACGGAGGAATAGTCTACTGCTACAACGATTTGACAGGAAACATTGTCTTTACCTACGGCAACGGTCCAACAGGATCAAGCAACAGCACAAACTCTGGTGTTGAAACTCCATTCGGCCACTATCCAACCTTCGTAAATGCCGTTGGCTCCGGAGTAATATACTTGGTCACAACTGAACACACTCAGGAAACACCCATTTTCAAAGGCGCAGTAGCATCTGCAATCAATGCAACAACTGGAGCACTACTCTGGCAACTTTCGGATTTCACAGGCGAATTCACGACTAGCAGCTACGCCATGGCAGACGGCTACGCAGTATGGTTCAACGGCTACGACAACCAAATCTACTGTGTGGGCCAAGGACCAAGCGCTACAACAGTTTCGGCACCAGGTTCAGGCGTGACAACTGCCACACCAGTAGTGATAACAGGCACGGTAACAGACGTTTCCACAGGCACAACACAATTCGAACAAAAAGCTGACTTCCCGAACGGTGTTCCAGTCTGCTCTGATGCGAGCATGACAGCATGGATGGGCTACGTTTACCAGCAGCAAGCTGAACCAACCACTTTCACAGGCGTTCCAGTTCAGATAGCTGTCTTAGACTCCAACGGTAACCACTACGTCATCGGCACTGCATACACAGACGAGAGCGGCACATACCACCTCACATGGACACCAGACATCGCAGGCAACTTCACAGTCTTCGCAACCTTCGCAGGCAACCACGGATACTACGGGTCTTCAGCCGAAACCGCATTCTACGCCGGGCCAACAGCAGCAACTCCAGCACCAACAGCCTCACCACCTAGCGGACTCGCCACACAAAGCACGCTCGAATACATAGGCGTCGCAATCATCATCGTCATAATCGTAATCGGCGCAGTACTCGCAGTCCTCGTCTCAAGAAAACGCTAGTAAGCCAAAACAACGCATAAACATAATCCTCTTTTCTTTTTTTTACTTTTTAAAATCAATGATCAAAAGGTTTGGGCTGAGAAGGCTCTGGTTAATGTCTCATTTCTGAATTTTAATCTTATATTATTGCCTTTTTTTATTAAAAACTGCGATTTTATTCAGCATTTTTACCAATCTTAAGAAGTTTTAAATACAAAAACAAAAAGAGAGCTAATCACCGAAAAAGGAGAAAAAAGCAAATGGTAAATAAACTATTTGGAATTTCTAAAAACAAAATCGGAGCTATTGCGATCGCAACATTCTTAATACTTTCAATGTCAGCTTCATTGTTACTTATTCCGAACGCTAAGGCAGCAACAGGACCAAATGTACCAACTTACGCTTACATAGCTGTTTCAACTAACCCAGTCGGTCACGGTCAATCAGTAGAAGTTATCATGTGGCTAAACATCGTACTGCCAGGCGCAGAACCAGGAAACCCAATCCGATTCTCCAACTACAAACTCACAATAACAGAACCAGACGGCACAAACACCTCACAAACATTCGCAACCGTCGAAGACCCAACATCAGCACAGGACTACGCCTTCACGCCCTCCACAACAGGCAATTACATGTTGACCTTCAGTTTTCCAGGACTAACATTCACATGGACGGGTTACCCAGGCCTATTCGGTGGTACAGTTAATGCATACGACGGCACTTACTATGAACCCAGCACAGCATCATGCAGCCTCACTGTCCAATCAGCCACAATACCCGCACTCCCACAAACTCCGCTTCCAACAGCTTACTGGACACGGCCAATTTACGGCGAGAACAGCGCCTGGTACACCGTAGCATCAAACTGGCTCGGTGACGGCGCACCTGGATACACAGGCTTCGCAGGCACATACAACGCTGGAGGCAACGGTGAAACATTAGCCGGAGCAAATGACGTTGTAGGTTCCATGACGAGCCACATAATGTGGACCAAACAAATTGGCCCAGGCGGAATAGTCGGAGGAAACCAAACTTCAATTGCTGGAGACTCGTACTTCGAGGGTTCTGCCTACTGCCAAAGATTCGAGAACCCGATAATAGTCGACGGAATGCTTTACTACAATCCACCACTCTCTTTTGCCGATGGATCCACTGGAAACCTCACTTGCGTTAACCTGCAGACAGGCGCCACAGTTTGGGTAGGTCCTCAAGTCCAAATAAGTTTCGCCTACGTCTACGATGTTCAAGACCCTAACGACCACGGAGTTTACCCGCCAATCCTGTTCACAAGCGGCTTCGCACAAGCTTACGACGCATTCACTGGAGCTTTCTTGTTCAGCGAAACCGACGTTCCATCAGGCACAACCATACTCGGCCCAAGCGGTGAAATGCTAATACTATCACTCGTAAACCTCGCACCAACCGAAATAACGGGGTACGGTCCTTTTGGTCCGATATACACTCAATTAGGACCTAATCAATACTATCTGCAAGAATGGAATTCGTCTAGGCTGTGGGGCGACGACTATTCTGGTCCGTCTACAGTGCCACCAGTCGTTCCATTTATAAGCACTCAAGGTGGTATTGCAGCAAATTGGGCAGGCGGCACCGTGATGGAAAATAGCATGTTCGGACCCGCCCCAACGTACATTCCTAGCATGTATGACTTCAACGTCTCAGTGCCGTACCTAAACACTGCAGCAGGTTCACCCACCGTAGTCGGAGCCATCTACAATGACCTGCTACTCTGCTACACCGGTTCTCTACCATCATCAGGACAATTCCTGTTCGCAGGTGGACAAAGCACTGCACCGTACCAGTACGTCGCAATCAGCACGGCAGGATTGACCTCAAAATCGACAACTACGACGCCACAATGGCACCAGACTGAAACCGCACCAGCAGGAAACATAACCGTCATGGAAGCTGGAATTGACCCAGTAAACATGGTTTTCGTTGAAAACTGGAGAGAAACTCAGCAATACGTAGGCTACAGCTTAACCACGGGTGCGCACCTTTGGGGTCCAACCGTGCCTCAAGCAGACCTTGACTACTATGGCAGCCCCGCATCTGGCAGCTTATCAAACGCATTTGCCTACGGAAAGATGTACAGCAGCGCCTACGCTGGAATCGTCTACTGCTACGACACAAAGACAGGCGACATTCTATGGACTTACGGCAACGGCGGCGAAGGCAACAACACCGGCTCAGGAGTTGAAACTCCTTTCGCCCACTATCCAACCTTCATCCAAGCAATCGGCGGCGATGTAGTATACTTAGTCACTACTGAGCACACCCCTGAATCACCACTCTTCAAAGGCGGAGTTGCAAGTGCAATCAACGCTACCACTGGAAAACTGATCTGGTCAATTTCAGACTACACTGGCGAATTTGAGACGTTCAGTTACGCTGCGGCAGACGGGTACAACACATGGTTCAACGGCTACGACTCATCAATCTACGTTGTAGGCCAAGGACCAAGCAAAACCACAGTTACGGCACCAAACAGCGGCTTAACCTATGGACAATCAGTAGTGATCAGCGGCACAGTCACGGACATATCCGCAGGCACAACACAAGCAGAACAGGCAGCAGACTTCCCGAACGGTGTTCCAGTCTGCTCTGACGCGAGCATGGCTCAGTGGATGGGCTATGTTTACCAGCAGCAGCCGGAACCAGCCAACTTCACCGGAGTTCCAGTCACCATAAGCGTTCATGACTCAAACGGCAACACCAGAGTCATAGGCACAGCAATGACCAATGCAAACGGAATGTACACCCTCGCGTGGATTCCAGACATCCCAGGCAACTTCACTGTCACAGCAACCTTCTGTGGCAACAACGGATACTATGGGTCATCTGACACAACAAGCTTTAACGTGATGCAACAAGCAGTAACACCACCACCAACAGCTACACCCGCATCAAACGCAGCAACAGCAGCAGAGGTAACTATAGGGTTCGCAGCCGCAATAATCGTAATAGTCATCGCAATCGCCGTAGTCGGCTTGCTCTTGCTTAGAAGAAGGCCATAAAACCGAAAAAAACAAGCAAACCCAATCTTTCCCTTTTTTTTAGTCTTAAAAAGCAGTGGAGAAGAAAAATAGGGCTGAGTAGGCTCTGGTTAAATTCACGAGAGGCAATAGCCTTTAGCAAGCTTTGCGTGTCTCTTCTCCTTAAAGTTTCCAGAGCCTCAGCAAACCTTTTTTCTTCTTTTCGCGCCCAGTGCTTACTTCTTCCTCAAAGATAAATCGTAAGGAACTTTCTAAATATTCAAGTCTGCTAACCAGCAACCAAGTTATCGTTTAGACAGTCATCGGGCGGTAACCATCTAATATCAACACATTAGTAATGTTGAAAAGTTTTCAATTTTGCAAATCTTTTAAGGTCATGTAAAATGGGTCTTTTCCCACGAAAAAGCGCTTTGCGTTCAATTCTAAGGGCTTCTCGTGTGGGTTATGTGCGAGTGGACGAATTCCTGCTCCGACAACGCCTTCCCAATCAAGTCTTGTATGGCAGCGTTTAAGTTGCCGTTGTAGTAGGGTCTCACGATTTTTTCTGCAAATTCGCTGATGAGCACAGCAGGGACATTGTGGAGCGTCAAGTCAACCTCAAGGTCCTCCTGCGCGGCTAAGACTGCTGTTTTCTTTTTCATGCGAATCATCCTTGACTCACGCCTATCCGTGGAGGGCGGTTAAAAAGCAACCTGCGAAACTGCAGTGACGCACAGTGGAGGGATAAGTGAAAGTGAAGGATTACAAAATGGAGGTTGGGCGCTGAAAGCAACAAACTGAAGAGTTTTTGGCGGGGTTATCTGGCGGTCAGGTATGAATGGGTTTATACCTGCTCGGTAGGCCGCTCTTTTTTTCTGTCTTGGAAAATGAGGTTAGTTTGAACTTGATTTGGGCTCTAAATCAATAAATCAACCCAAAACAAGCCCTGACTGGAACCCGCCTACCGAGGGAGGGGGTCTAGTATTTACATCAAAATTCCAATGTAAATATGGGTTCACAAAGACGGGGAGGGGTCTAGTATTTGTGACCAAAAACCATCACAAATATGGGTTTAAAGAGCCGACCCTGAGAGGAGGTCTACTATTTGTGACAAAAAACCGCCACAAAAAGCGGTTCAGCCTTGGTCGCTTGGGTTCTTGTTGTTGTAAAGTTCCGATAGCCGCAGCAGGGTTTCTTTGTAGACTTGGATGGCTGTGAGGTATTCGCTTATTTCGATGTGTTCTTCCAGAGTGTGGTCGAGGCGGCTGTTGCCTGGTCCGTAAGTGACGATGGGCAGGCTCATGGCTTTGCCCAGTATGTTCATGTCGCCTGTCCCCGTCTTGCGCAGAAGCGTCGCGGGCTTGTTCAGCACTTTTCTGACGGAGGAGGAAAAAACATGCACAAGCGGCGAAGCCTTGTTCACCTCGAACGGCTCCACAGTATCCATCACCGTCGCCTTCACCGAGACCTTCGGGTTAGCAGCCTGGTACTTCGCGATTATCTTCTCAATCTGCTCAAAAACCTGAGCCGTAGAAAACTGAATCGGCACCCGCACATCAATGTTCATTTCAGCCTCAAATGGGACAACGGATGTCGCTCTGCCGCCTGCAACCCGAACCAAACAGGCCGTGACCGCATTGAAAGGGCTCTCCGAAGGATCCAGCGACGGGTAAGACGAAGCGTGCTTGATTTGCTCCCAAACCTCAAACGCCTTCTCTAACGCGTTATCATAAAGCCACGGCGTAGAAGAATGCCCCGTCTCGGTCACGCAAACGATTTTCAACTGGATTTGCCCTTTGTACCCGACGGTTATGTTTTCAACGCCGCTGGGCTCACCGAAAATAGCGTAGTCAGCCTTAATGCCCTGAGTGATAAGGTGCTTAACCCCTCGGCTCGTAGCTTCCTCCTCAACCACGCTTGCAACCAAGATTTTACCCTTAAACCCAGGTTCCCTCGAAGCAGAAACGGCAGCCATAATCATCGCGGCAAGCGGACCCTTCGCATCCACGGCGCCCCGAGCGTAGATTTTGCCCTCCTCAATCCGAAGCGGCAGATGCCCAGCCACAGTATCCATGTGTCCGCAAAGCAGGATGACGGGTTCACCCTCGCCGACGACGCCGATCACGTTTCCAATTGCGTCTTTACCGACCTCGAACCCTATCTTCTTCATTTCAACCGCTAAAAAGTTAGCTGCATCTTCTTCTTTGCCTGAAGGGCTATAGATGCCCAGGAGGTTAGTTAGAAACCGTACTGCTTCCTGCTCGCTCATTTTCCTCGTCTCCCAACACTTCATCCAGCACCGTCACTGCTCGGTCAATCTGCTCCTTTGAAATCACCAAAGGCGGCAACAGACGAACCACGGTGCGTCCCGCGTCCAGAACCAGAACACCCTTCTCAGCAGCCTTCAAAATAACATTCAAAACATCAAAGCGTAGCTCCATGCCCAGCATTAAGCCTAAACCGCGAACTTCCTTCACGATTCTATGCTTTGCCTGCAAACCCTCCAGCTCAGCCTTGAAGTAACCACCCATCTCCAAAGCGCGGTCAGTCAAGTTTTCCTCGACAAGCGCATCTATCGCCGCACATCCAGCCGCACAAACCAGCGGGCTACCGCTAAAAGTAGTTGAGTGCTCACCAACCTTGAGAGCTGACATAACATTTTCCTTAGCAACAGTTATGCCGATGGGTAAACCGCCTGCAAACGGCTTAGCTAAACACATCACGTCAGGCGTAACACCCCAATTCTGGCAACCGAACAGCTTACCCGTGCGCCCAAAGCTCGTCTGCACCTCATCAAAAATCAACAGAACATTCTTCTCATCACAGATTTCCCGCACTGCCTGCAAATACCCGTCAGGAGGAACCCGAACGCCGCCCTCCCCCCGAATAGGCTCCATAAGAACCGCCGCCGTCTTCTCGCTAATAGCCTCACGGATTTTATCAGCATTATCGGGGGCAACGTGCTTGATTTCAGGCAGAAGCGGCATGAAAGGCTCACGGTACTTTTTGTCCCAAGTTGCAGAAAGCGCCCCCATAGTTTTGCCGTGAAACGCCCCCATCAACGCGATAACCTCTGGTTTACCAGTGAATTTACGAGCGAGTTTTATGGCGCACTCAACCGATTCGGCGCCGCTGTTAGAAAGAAACACCTTGTCTAAGCCATTTGGCGTTATGTGGACAAGTTTCTCAACGAATTCCGCGCGTTTGTCGTTGTAGTAGCAGCCGTGGCAGGTGATAAGCTGTTCCGCCTGAGCATGAATAGCCGCCACAACCTTCGGGTGACAGTGCCCCAGCAAAGCCACGCCATAGCTGGTTGAACAGTCCACGTATTCTTTGCCGTTGATGTCCCAGACAAGCGCGCCCTTGCCCTTCGTGAGGACAACGGGTTTTTTTGAGAAAACGTTCGCCATGAAACGCGTTTCAACATTCATTATTTCTTGTTCATTCACCAGTTATCACCGTACCCACTTTGTGATTCAACGCTGAACTTATAGGCTCTTTCCCAGCGCCTGCAGTGACAATGACCTCTTTGACGCCCTGGTTCAACGCCTCCAACGCCGCGTGCACCTTAGTGCTCATGCCCTGACCGACGCTTGACAAGACCTCTTTAACCTCGGTTGCAGCAATCTTGGAAACACATTCACCCTTAAGCATCAAGCCCTGCACATCGGTGAGTAGAATCAGGCGGTCAGCCTTCAGGGCGCCAGCAATTACCGCCGCTGTTCGGTCGCCGTCCACGTTAAGAGGTTCAAAGTCTTGGCTAACCGCGATAGGCGTCACAATCGGCACATAACCCCTCTCAAGCAAAAGAGAGAGCAATCCACTGTTAACCTGCGTAATCTTTCCAGTGTAGCCGCCGTCGATAACCTTCTTGCGTCCACGCTCATCAACCGCGATAAGCTTGGTTTTCCGCTCAGCCTTCAACGTCGCCGCATCTAACCCAGTTATGCCCACCGCCGGGATGCCTTGGCTCTGCAGGGCCAAAACGATTTGCTTGTTGATTTTGCCAGCCATAACCATGGTGTAAATCTCTATTGTTTCCTTATCGGTGTAGCGGCTTCTGAATCCCTCGGGTGAAACAATGAACTTCTGCTCCTTCCCAAGTTTAGAAGCGACTTCGGTGACTTCCACGCCGCCGCCGTGGACTAAAACGACTTTGTTGGTTTTGGTCACTTCTTTAAGGTCTGCGACCAAGTCTTGGGACGCCCCCTCTTTGAGTATGCTTCCACCCATCTTAATTACAAGCAGCATAGCTATCACATCGGGTGGAAACCAGTGCTTTTTAGCCCAGCTGTCTCGTCAAAGCCCATAAGGATGTTCATGCATTGTACGCCTTGCCCTGAAGCGCCTTTGCACATGTTATCCAGTGCAGAGAAAAGCAAAAGCCGATTTGCATGCTCGTCAATTTCGAAGCCGATGTCGCAGAAGTTTGTGCCTAAGGTGACTTTGGGGTCAGGCAGCTGATATGGTCCTTTTTGGTACTTCACTAAGCGTATGAACGGTTCATTGCCGTACATTCCGCGGAAGGCACGCCAAAGGTCTTTGTTCTCCAGTTTTTGCTTCGGGAACGTGTGGATTGTTGCAAGGATTCCCCGAATCATGTTTACGGCGTGCGGCGTGAAAGAGATTATCACTGGCTCCTTTGCTAAAGCGTCCAGTTCTTGCTCAACCTCGGCGATGTGGCGGTGCCCAACAACCTTGTATGGTCGTACTCCGCTTGCCCGTTCAGGGTGATGTGAAGACACCGATGGTTTGCTTCCTCCTCCTGAGGACCCAACTTTTAGGTCTATCACAATTTTGTCCTCGTCAACAAGCCCCGCCTTCACTATGGGCGCTAGACCTAAAATGGCGGCTGTTGCCTCGCAGCCGGGACAAGCAACGAGCTTGGCTTTTTTTATTTCTTCGCGGTGAAGTTCAGGTAATCCGTACGCCGCGTCTTTGAGCATCTCGGGGTGAGCGTGCTTCCAGCCATAGTAGGTTTCGTAGTCCGCTGGGTTTTTGAGGCGGAAGTCAGCGCTCATGTCAATTACCTTTAAGCCCGCCTCCAATAGTTTGGGAACAAGGTTAACTGAGCCGCCGTGTGGTGTTGCTGTGAAAATTAAATCGCAGTTTTTCTGCAGTTCAGCAATGTCCAGTGGCACAAACTTCAGCTGAGTTAAACCCCGCAGGTTTGGGTGAATATTAAACACGTATTCCCCTGCGCTTTGGCGAGAAGTAACTGTAGTTACCTCTGCTTGCGGGTGAAGAAGAAGCAGCCGCAGGAGCTCGCTGCCAACGTATCCTGAACCGCCTATTATTCCAATTTTCAACATTTTCCAATCTTTCCTTGATACTTTGATTAATGGTCGATTAAGCTTTGAGCGCCCTTCAAGAGGGGAACTGCAACGTTAAGGCCGGTCGTAAGCCGAGTGTTCTCCCAAAACTCGGGGCACGAATTTGATTCATGAAACACTAAGGCGCTCTTCTTTTTTTCTACACTTTCTTCAATAACGTTCTTGATATTTTCGTAACACTCGCTGTTCGCGTAAACCTGAAACGCTTTTTCCAGCTTAGATGTCCATAATGAAAAATCAGTCAGGCGTCCCTCATCCCGCTTTACTTTCTGCACTGGCAAAAACGCTTGCCCAGCCTTGTCCAACTGAGCTTTAACGTACGCATCATCTGCAGTTTTTTCTCCTTTTACATTCACCATCGCGTCCAAGGCAAAAATCCAAGCTTCGCTGCCTTTGCCAAGGGTCTTGCCGCATTTTACCGCGAGTTCCTGAACACTTTTGGGAAGTTTGGTACCGAAAACCAAGTTGCCCAAAAAGGTGTTTGTTCTAAAATCTTTAAAGCCGGCTCGCGCCATCGCGGTGGGGTAGCAAACAGGTTGTTTGCCTTTTTCTTTTGAGACGATTATCCGAAGGTCGTAAAACCATTTTTCAACGAGTTCCTGTGCGACTACGCCGACAGGGTTAATGATTGACGGCTTTGTTTCCTTTATGTTCGCGATGAGCTCTTCAGTGTTTTTAGCTAGCATAATCATCTTGCCGTGAGTTCCAGCGTCAGCCTTAATCACTATGCCGTCTGACAGGGAAATTTCTTTCTGGAACAGTTCTGCAATATCCTTCTCGTTATGGATTTCCTGTCCATTCTTCAGCGTGTCTGTCGAGTCGCAGGGAACGTAGACTGTCTTTGGAATCGGTATACCTGCCTTCCAAAGGTTCAGAAGCGTGCGCAGTTTGCTGTAGCAGACAAACTCGGCTTGAGAGGTGTTTAAAGTTTTTTTGCCAAGCTGCTCCATGATGTACGAAGCTTGGAGACGGCGGTTTTTGCTTTGCGCACGGTTAAGCACGACGGCGACGTTTTTGAGCGCTTCCGTGTAGTCTCTGCCTTTTGTTTTAGCCGTAACGCCGTCTTTGGAAATTGAGAAGGCGATTTTTCTGAAGGGCAGAAAAGTCAAGTCAACATCTAATTGTTGCGCGGTTAGTTTGATGCCGTTTTCGTCGTTTTCTGAACGTTCATACAAAAGAGCAATGCTCATCGCTTCTCCGCTTCCAACAAAAAATATTCAAAAAACCGTGTTAAATGAGGGCTTAGCGGTGAATACTGCTTATTCTCCCCAGTCTTCCCCTTCAATCGTTAACTCTTGAAGGTCTACGCATCCGCCCTTAACTTGTTTAACTTCAAGTTCAAGCCCGCAACCCGGGCAACTGAGGATTTCTCCTTTCTCCGTGTCTGCTGGAACGTCAAGCTCTGCGTCACAGTCGGGGCATCTTGCCTTCATGTTTTGGATGTTTGAATTTACAGGTTTAATCATTTTTTATTCGTCACTTTATTTTTTATGGGAAATGACTTTTTCATTAATTCTAATTCCAAATTTAAACGTTGTGACTAAATTGTTACAACTTGAGCCAGTAATGTTCCATTTGGTGCATCTAGCAAGCACGCGATTTAGGAAACAGTTAACCCACGAAAAATGCGGAAAACGAACCGTACGTCGAAGCTCTGCAAGGGAAACCGTTAAATTTTTGCTGCAATAATAACCATTCGGCGTTATTCAATGGACATTAAAGACAAGGAAATAATCAAGCTTCTTAAAGACAATGCGCGAGCAGGCTTCGGGGACATAGGGGCGAAAGTTGGGTTGTCGGAGGGCGCGGTGCGGAAAAGAATTAAAACGTTGACTGACGAGGGGGTTATCCGCAAATTCACTGTGAAGATTAGCCTTGCGGAAGGCGCGCAGGCCATAACTTTGCTAACCGCCAACCCGGCGTATCCGACGCAGGAGGTTTCGAAGAAGGTTCAGGCGATTCCGAACGTTGAGACAACTTATGAGGTCAGCGGCGAATACGACATTGTTGCCGTCATCGGCGGTATGAACATGACGGAAGTTAACGAGTGTATAGAAAAGATCCGCATGGTGGAAGGCATCGTCAAAACCAACACGATGATTGTACTGCGTAGCTCGTGACCCGCGCGATTCGTGGTTGAGCCTGATTGATTCGCGGTTTTCTTCGTGGGATTTTGTAGCCGTGTTGAACAGACATGAAGTTGAAGCCGGAATCAATAATCCTTATTAAGATTCCCTATACATGTTTTTTTCGGAGCTGCCTGACATGAATGAAAAGTTGCAAGAGAGCGCTCAGTATTTGAGGTGTTTTAACAATCTTGAGGTTGAGTCTTTTCGGGTTTATGAGGTTCTGTCCAAGAAGGTAAACCAGCCTGAGAGTAGTTTTATTTTGGGTTTAGCCTATGACAGTCTTAAGTGTGCAAAGATTCTTCAGGGGATGCTTTCTCACCTTGATCTTTCGGAGGTTGAGGGGGGTGAGTGTAAGAAGGAGATTGCGGAGTTGACTGTTGAGGTTGCGACGTTTTCTCGGGTTATCGGTAAGATTAACAATTTGAGCACGTTGCTGACCTGTGAGGTTTTAAGTGAGCTTATCAACATGGAGGATTTGATTAATGAGGCGTACACTAGCTATTTGCAGTCTTCGACAACTAAGTTTGTGGCTGACGAGTTTTCCAAGTTGAATCCGCAGAGCTCCAACAACTTCAGGCGTGTTTTCGACTCGTTTGTGGAGCAGAAGGAGGAGCATCGTGAAGTCTTGATCGACGTCATCAGCAGTTTGGAGGCGAAGGAGGCTGAGCGGTTGCGGCATGTGACGCCTGTCGTTAAGTACCAGAACCCTGACGCTTGGTACCACGAATCAACCATCCACGCCTTCACAAGAATCCCGATAAGAGCCAAAGCCCAACCCTAAACGGCGCTGTGCACCGCCGCCTCTTCCACGTTTTTTCTGAACCGCTTTTTGTGGCGGTTTTTTGTCACAAATAGTAGACCTCCTCTCAGGGTCGGCTCTTTAAACCCGTTTTAGCATTGATTTTTGATGTAAAAATGGGGTACCCTATCGGTAGGCGTCTACTAGACGTTATTGTTTCCAGAAAGAAGGAAAATACTCCTTCATCATCAACAACCTTGAAGCGAGGCTTAGGTCTTTGAGCGTGTGGGAAACAGTTGTGTCATCATCTTCATCATCATCAACAATCGCGTAGACTGCTTAGTCTGGATTAGGCTTCTTCTTGCCTATTTTCTTTTTGCGTCCAGCCTCTATAGGTTCACTAGACGATCCGAATAGAAGCATCTAGAAGAGCCAAACAGGCAAACAAGCACACGTAACTACTTAAAAACTCGGCTTTGATTGTTCTCTGTCTGTCTTTGGGTTTTTCTTTGTCTCCTCGCGTAAAGCAAGGCTACTGTTGCCGCTGCCAAAAACGACGCAAACACGTATAATGCTATGGTTTCGTTTAAGGGGTTGCTGGTTGGTTTTTGCGTGGCTTGTGGCGTCTGGACTGGGCTGTTTTGGGTTTGGATTGTTAGGTTTTTGAGCACTATGGCGGTGTCTTCATTGTTTGTTATGAGCAGCACTGTTTGGTTGTTGCTGTTTTGGGTGCTTGTGTTTTCTATTATTGTGCCGTTGCTATTTTCCAAGTTGGTAGTTGATGTGTTGCCCGTTGCCTTTGTGGTTACATGGTACCATGTGTCCTGTTTTATGTTTGATGTGGCGTTTGTGATGGCTGCGTAGGCTTGCATGTTGGATAGGTCGTCTTGGCTTAATCCGTTAACGTTTAGGACGTAGTTGCCCGCTTTGTCTTGCAGGATGAAGCAGAACTGGTTGTCGAGGGTTTGGTTAAAATCGTCTGGCAGCATTAATGGCGCTAAACCGTCTGGTATGTTTACGGGGACTGTTTCGTTGTGGGCGGGTACATTTACTGTTTGCAGCCTCCCGTTATAGGTTAATACTCTTTCTATGCTTGCTGGTACTGTGACGTTTATTGTTTGCACGTTCGAGATCGTTTGTCCTGCCTGCAGCACAATAAAATCGTAGCTCAATGAAACGTTTGTGCCAATCGTCAAGGAGAGAAAACTGTTGGCGCCTTGCATTGGAACTGTGGCGAAAGCTGGCAGGCTTGGTTGCCCATAAATGTAGTTGTATGAACCTGCGTCAAATTGGTAGTATGATTGGGGTCCGATAAACACTGGTACTGTTTGGCTGTCGGAGCCTGCGTAGTTTGAGGCGCCGTTCCAGCTTGCCGTTAAGTAGTACGCGCCTGAGGTGGTGAAGTTCCAATTCAGGCTGTAATCGCCGGCATTATTAGTCGCTGCCGTGAAGAAGTTGTATGCTTCATTGTTGTTGTTGCTGCTGTCTACGTAAATGGTGACTGTTTGGTCGGGGATTGCGGGTGTGATTGTGCCTGAGATTGTTATGGTTCGTTCATCGTTTACTTCGGTGCTTGTTGTTTGTTGAGTTGGGTTAAGAGTTATTGATGACGGAAGTAAATTGCTGTTTAAGCTGGCTGAGACCTGCCCTTGGAGCAGCGGCTGCTCGGAGTTATTGAGAGGTATAACGATTGCTTGTGCGTTGGCTAGCATTGGCGATTGGTCTCCGACCTTCCAGTTGGCACCAGGGGTGGCTTCAGCCGTCCAGTAGGTTTTGTCGTCGTATGTGAAGCTTGTTGGTGCCATGAGGATGGTATGGTAGACGGGTGTGTAGGGCAGGTAGACCCCAACGTTCATGTGCTGGGGGTTTATGTCGATGTAGTGAATTAAAACGACGTTTAAGCCGCCTGCTTCCATGATGGATGCGGCAAGGAGTGATAGTCCGACGCAGTCACCTGTGTCTTCAGCAAGTGTTTCGACGGGATATTTGGGAGTAGTTACGTTGTATGGGATTTGGTGGACGAGCGCCAATACCGCATCTGCAAACTGCTCTTGACTGTTGGGTAACTTGTCAGTGACTTTTAGGATGGAATCTGCGATTGGCGCTACTGTTTGAGGCGTGACGAACTGTACGTAGTCGCTGTCGCCGTTTACTATGTGCGTCAGGTTGCCGTAATAGTTGATGAGCGAGGCTGGTATGGAAACGTAAAGTTTTTGGTTGTGGGTTTGGCTGAGGAGTCTGGGTTGAATGTTGATTAGGCTGAATTGGCGGCTGATAGTTGATTGGGGTTGGACCGTGTAGGACTTTTCTATGTTGCCTGCTGCAGTTGCGGGCAATATGAAGGCGACTAAAAGAATGGCGAACAGAAGGACGCTGCATTTTTGATAATTCAAAAAATTCATGATTAGTCCTGCGACTTGCGGTTTTTAACCAAATACATTATGAAACCAGTGCATTTATCTTTTTTGTATTTTAGGTCCAGCGGCTTTCCCTATATTGGTTAGGGTAAAAAAGCGGTTAAAAGCTTTTTTGAGCAAGGTTTTTGAGCTTTCACGCGACTCTTGCTTACATTCAAAGGTGCCATTGTTTGAGCAGGACTAATTTTTTGCCTTCGGCAAAAGAGAGCGAGCTTGAGGAAGGAATGATGAAAGCTGTGCGGCTTAAGGGTAAGCCTGTGTTGCTGTTAAGGGTTGGCGGCGAAGTTTACGGCGTTTCAAACCTTTGCCCTCACGCAGGCTGCAGGTTTCAAGGGGGAATCCTTACGGGTTATACGTTGATGTGCCCGTGCCACGGTTGGAAGTTCGACGTGAGAAACGGGGAATACCTAGAAATTCCGCAGGTGAAGCTGGAGTGCTACCGCTGTAAAGTTGAAAACGGCAGGATATATGTTGAAATGGCAAATAAGAAATAAAACACTAAAGCCATAGTTCGTTTGCGCTCTGCCGGGCTTTTTCCATGATTTCCCCAACGATTTCCCGCGGCAACCCTGTTTTCACCGCTAACGCTCCTGGGTCTTGGTTAAGTAACTCTTTTATAAGCATCATCCCCGAGTTGACAAGCCTCATCCTCGCCTCGTGGTTTACGCCTCGGAGGCAACTCAGCGGATACAACCTGCCTTTCTCAATCATATCTCTTAAACCAAGGTATTGAGGCGAACTCCACCCAATCTGCAGGATGTTCTTGCATCTTCCGTATTGTATCGCATGCTCCGAGTACCTGGTGTTAGTCACTATCATGGCGCGGTCAATCTTCAGGTCGTTCACGCCGATGGCAAAACCGTCAGCGGCGTCCTCCAGCACAGCCTGTGCAATGCGGCTTTCATCCAGCCCCGTTAAAGCGTGATAGCTGGAATGATGTTTCACTTCCACAAAATACGTGACGCCGTCCTTCTTGGCAACGCCGTCAACCTCGTGTTCACCGCATTTTCCCCTGAGAACCTGGTTAGGCGTAACCTCGAAGCCGCTGTGAGCTAATAAGACTCGCACGAACCTTTCGAATTCAGGCTTAGGCTCCATCAGGCTTATGCCTCGCCTTAAGTCAAAGAGATGCCTGACGCCAGGCTTATATTCTCGAAGGAACTGGAAAACAAGGCTAAGAATCACTCGAGTAGCCATGCCCTCGTACAGTCTTCTTTCAACCCGCCCTGCAACTTGCTCGGCAACCTGAATGTTCGCGCCCATCCTCAAACAAGTCTGCACAATCTTTTCTCTATCAAACAACTGTTTAGAACCATCTGCCTTGGTAACAGAAACCGCCAAGTTACATGCACCGTGCCTGCGATGATGAAAATAAGCGAAATCAAAGTTTTAAGTTTATGCGAAATCCATTTTTGACCCTGCCGTGCAGCCGACGAGTATTCGCGAGGTTGACCCGTGAGCAGGCTTCAACGTTTGGTCGGGACGGAGCGGTCGGCAGCCACTTGGAGAACATCCAGAGAAGCCAAGGGTTCAAGGGGTTCAACCAGAAGTCGGTTCAGCAAGAGGGTTTTTAGCTAAACTGTTAAATATTAAACCAAAGATGCAGGTAATTGATCGGTGGCTCATAGACTGGGTGAAAAAGGATGATCGAAAACACTAGCTCAGATGTTTTAGAAATCGAAATCGACCCTAACGCTCTTGAATATCTTAAGAAAAAAGGCGACGTCTACGTGTTAGTAGAAGTTGAAAATCCACAGTACAAATACTACAGGATTAAGGATTACGACGCCAACCTAAAGATCGAGTTCGAAGAGTTCGTTGAAATCTGCAAAAACACCCCTGACTCCCCAGTTGACGAACAAGGCTCACAAGCAGGGTTTTCCGTCAGGATATTTAACGTAGCGTCTCCGTTGAACACGATGCCTTCTAACTTGGGGTTTTTCGTTGCAAGATCTGGGTTCTCCAAGGTTGATGACTGGCTGAAAACGTTAAAAGCGGATGAAATTCCCGAATGCCAAAATGGACACAAAACCTTCTACCTCTATCACATTCAAACTTCTAAGTAGCGGCGATAATTGGGTGTCTCTAAGCAAGCAGTCGCCATGGAACTTTAGCTTGCCTTTTATTGATGGAAAATCTTAAAAGCCCATTGCGTTTATGTAGTTCAAAGCAGATTTCTTGAGGATGAGACAAAATGAAAAAAATCCTTAGCGTGGTTATTATTGGGATCTTATGTTTGTCGATGTTTTCGGTTTTGGCGTCTGAAGTCAACGCGCAATCTACGGTAGATTGGTGGTCCATGTTCGGTCATGACTTGACCCACACCTGCTCCTCCACTTCAGCAGGTCCGCTCGCAAACACCAAGCTGTGGAGTTACGCGACAGACAACAAGATAGATTACTCTTCTCCCGCCGTAGTGAACGGAGAGGTTTACGTGGGCTCATATGACCATTACCTTTACGCCCTAAACGCGGCCACTGGCGCATTCATTTGGAGTTACAAGACTGGCGGCGCTATAGATTCTTCCCCCGCCGTTGCAAACGGCATAGTCTACGTTGGCTCCGAAGATCACAGCATTTACGCTTTAAACGCAATTACAGGCGCAAAGATTTGGAGCTACAAGACAGGCGACCAAGTGGAGTCTTCCCCAGCGGTTGCTAACGGCGTAGTCTACGTTGGCTCAGACGACAACAAGGTTTACGCACTGAACGCTCAAACAGGCACGAAAGAGTGGAGTTTCAAAACAGGTGACTCCGTGGTTTCGTCTCCCGCTGTTTCAAACAACGTGGTTTACGTCGGCTCTGAAGACGACAACGTGTACGCGCTGAACGCGCAAACCGGCGCAGAGCAATGGAGTTACCCCACTGGTGATTCTGTTGATTCTTCTCCCGCAGTTGCTGGCAACTTAGTCTACATTGGCTCAGACGACTACTACGTATACGGTTTGAACATTGCAAACGGCGATAAAGTCTGGAGTTTCAGCACAGGTGACCAAGTCGTCTCTTGTCCCGCCGTCGCCAACGGCGTGGTCTACGTTGGTTCATTAGACAATAACCTGTACGCTTTTAACGCCTTGACGGGAAGCAAAATTTGGAGCTATCCCACGGGCAGCCAACTGGAATCTTCTCCTGCAGTTGCGGGCGGCGTTGTCTACGTGGGCTCTGACGACAATAACGTTTACGCCTTGAACGCTACAACGGGTGGCACCGTGTGGACTTACGGGACTGGCGGTCTTGTAGACTCCTCTCCTGCAATCGCTAACGGCGTAGTGTACGTCGGCTCAAACGACGACAGCCTGTACGCTTTCGGCGCAATCACGGTTCCCCAGCCAACTCCACCGCCAGTTCCAGAGTTCCCCAGCCAAGCGCTTGCCCTCGCGTTAGTTGCCATGACAGTATGCACGACATTCGCTGTTTTCGCCGCGGAAAAGAAGAGGCTAAACAGGAAATCTCCGCAAAGCTAGCTATCCAACAAAATCATAAAGGCATCCTGCCTTAGCCTCCCGAGTTTCTTTTAATTATTTACAAACGCAGTCAACTCACGTTCAATTGCCGGAGCAATTTTTTAGGAAGAGAAATTAAAGCGGTAAGGTTTGAGAAAAATTATTTTTTGGTTCTTGTGAATATTTAAAAGGCTATTTCTGACTTAAACTTTCAAATTGAGCTGTTTTGCATGTGTCTTTTGCTAAAAGAAGTACAATAGCGCCTGCAGTAGCTCCCAAGGCTCCGAAAATAGTCATTAGCAATTGGAAGTTGTTGTGGTCGAGGTTCAGCACCAGTCCACCTATGATTAATCCCAAAATTAAACCAGCATTTTGGAACGTCAAGTTAATTGACATCATCGACGCCTTAAAACTCGGTACTTGTTCAAGAACCAAGCTGTAAAGTGCTGCGACGGTTATGGAGGCGAAGGTTGCTGCAATCGCCCAGAAGGCAACTGAAATCAGCATGTTAGGGATGTAAGTGAATAAGATGGATGATATTCCTGAAGCGACACTTGCAGCTACCGTTAATGGCTTTCTGCCACATCTGTTTATAAGTTTCCCGCTTGTGACTCCTCCCAAAATGCCTCCAAAAGCGGCGACTGATGAAAATACCCCTCCAATCGCAGGAGACACTGAGAATGCTATTCTGTAGAAGGAAACCGCATACACGGGTATAACACCGATGCATGTGAAGAGTGTGGTCCCTATGACGCATGCCATGGCTGACTTATTGAGCAAAATCTGTTTGAACGCCTCCGAATACAGAGATTTGCTCGACTGTGGCAGTGACTGTTTTGAAGGAATGCCGAAAAAGCCGATTGCAAGGCAAGCGATAGACAACGGGAAGATAAAGCTGAGGAGCACCATCCGCCATCCTGCAATGCCTGCGATAAATCCAGACAATGGCGCAACAATAACAAAGGACGCCATTACGGCTGAAACTGTCAAGCCGACAACCCATCCTCTTCTTTCCAAAGGAAACAGGTCCCCAATCAAGGCGTAACTCATGATGCTGATAATCGCTGCGCCAACGCCTATGAAGAACTGGAACAACAGAACTGTAGCGAAGTTTTGGGCAACGAAGAAACCCAATGTTCCAACCGCAAAGGATGCGATACCCAAAAGAAACAGCGATTTATGTTTGAACTTTAATGAAATGGCACCCATCGCTAAACCCATTATTAAGCCTATAAGACTGCTAATCAACCCAAGCTGGCTTGCCGTGCCGATCGAAACTTTAAATGATGAGGCGATGTCGACAAGAAGTGTGCTGGTAAAAACACTAATTGAATATGCGAGAAACGTACCTAACAGCACGGCGGGAAGCAGCAGCACCCTTTTAAAGCCCTTATTGACCGCGGATTTCTCGTTCATAAAACATCAGACATTCAAGCCCGTATTTAGAACTTGCGAAAGAAGAAAACAGCGGCTAAATCTGCCAGTAAATCATGTGGGAATGATAAGCGGCTTTAGCAAAGCATCAGTCGAAGGGCTTGATTTAATCTATGTACGCTTTCTGAAGTTTCCCTGAGAAGTCAACGTAAACCGTTTTTAACTCCGTGAATTCCTTTACGCCTTCAGGTCCGTCTTCCCGCGTGTTTCCTGAGTGTTTCATGCCTCCGAAGGGAAGGTGGCTTTCAGCGCCGATTGTTGGACTGTTAACGTAGGTTAATCCTGCCTGAAGCTTGTTGATTGCGACAAACGCGTTGTTTATGCTGTTGGTGTATATCGAGGAGCTTAAACCGTACTCGACGGAATTCGCGATTTCGATTGCCTCACTTAGGTTTTGGGCTGAGAAAATCGAGATTACTGGTCCGAAAATTTCTTCCTGAGCAATCCGCATGTTCGCCGTGCAGTCTGTAAAAACTGTTGGGTCAAAGAAGTACCCCTTCAAATCCTTGGGCACGTTGCCTCCTACCAGCAGCTTAGCGCCCTCATTTTTTCCGATCTCAACGTACCTGCTTACCTTGTCCTGCGCCGCCTTGTTGACTAAGGGTCCAATATCGGTCTTCGGGTCTAAGCCGTTTCCAAGCTTAAGCCTGCGAACCTGATCAAGCAGCATAGCCTCAAAGGTCTCCTTGATTTTCTGGTGAACAATCACTCTGGACGCAGCGGTGCATCTCTGCCCCGTGGTTTCGAAGCCGCCCCATAAAACCCCGTTCACTGCAAGTTTAAGGTCTGCGTCGTCCATAACTATAATCGGGTTTTTTCCTCCCATCTCAAGATTTAACCGTTTAAGCCCTGCTTCCCTCAAAATCGTTGCGCCCGTGTCTTTGTGCCCCGTGAAGCTGATGACTCGCACACGCTTGTCTCTTATCAAAGCCATCCCTACGGTTTCGCCTGGTCCAGTAACCAAGTTGATGACGCCTTTCGGGACTCCAGCCTTTTCCACCAGCTCAACCAGCTTAATGGCGCAGAGGGGAGTGTCTGACGCTGGCTTTAGAACGGCGGTGTTTCCGCAGAGAAGCGAGTAGAAAACCTTCTTGGCAGGAATGGCAATCGGGAAGTTCCAAGGTGGAATCAGCCCCGCCACGCCGATGGGCAGTCTTATGGTCATCGCAAACTTGTTCGGTTTTTCCGAGGGCGCGGTGTATCCGAAGAGCCTTTTGCCTTCGCCAGCGGCGTAGAACCCGACATCGATTGCCTCTTGAACGTCAGCGCCTGCGTCGGACAAGGTCTTGCCCATTTCTCGAGTCATGATGCGAGACAACTCAACCTTGTTTTCGTTCAGCAGCTGGGCAGCCTTAAACAGGTATTCGGCGCGTTTCGGAGCGGGCGTATCCGACCAAGCCTCAAAAGCTTTTTCGGCGGCGTCAACAGCCTTCTGCACGTCAAGAACGTTTCCCTTCTGGAATTCTCCGATAACTTCGTCTGGGTCTGCAGGGTTAACTCTTTGGAAGGTTTCTCCTGACTCTGAGTTCACCCATTCTCCGTTGATAAACAGTTGATACCTCGAAGCCATACTTGACACTTCACATTTTTCTTCTGTTCAAGAACCCCATCAAGAATGAGATGCAGCCGTGTGATGCGTCTGCGCCTGCGTTTTAGGGTCAATACCTAGATTGTAAACTTGGTTATTAACCTCTTCGACAAAATAAACTCAACGAAAAAGGCTTTCTACGACCCGGAGAATTAATCAAGGCAGCGAGCCGAAATCAATGTCAGATTACAATTGGGATTCTGATTACGTGTCTGGAGATTTTAGGCATTGGGAGCCAAACAGCTCGTCTCCCGAGCTTGCGGCGCTGGTGGCTGCTGGATTGCTGAGGAAAACCGATAAAATCTTGGACGTCGGCTGCGGAGGCGGGTTGGACGCGATTTTCATGGCGCGATGCGGCTTCAAACTGGCTGGCGTTGATTTAAGCAGGAAAGCGCTCAAAATCGCCAAAGCAAGAGCCGACGCCGCCCAAGTTAAGGTTGATTGGGTGCTCGGCAGCGTTTTTGATTTGCCGCTTGAAAGCCAAACCTTCGACCTCGTCACTGACCGGGGCTTGTTCCACCTTATAGAAGATGCTGATCGGTCAAGGTTCAGCAGCGAGGTTTTCCGTGTCTTGAAACCCCGGGGGCACATGCTGATTAGGGGTGCAAGCATAGAAACGGGTCAAGAAAGGTTTAACCCCGTAACTGACGAAGCCGTCGACAGGTTCTTTCCGAAAAACAAATGGAGCAGAGGAGCACTGGTTCCTACTCAGCTTTTCTCCATCGCGGGATCCATTGACGCCAGAATTGTTTTTCTAAAAAAACGTGGGCTGTACCCTGTTGTTTAAGACAGGTCGATTTCGGTTTGAAGGCACCGTTTCAAAAAAAAAGAAAAAAATAGGGAGCATTACTTACCCAGAAACTCCTAATTCTCTTTTGTCTGCAAACAGCGATGCTAATGCTTAAACTTCTTTATTGCCACAACAACCAATGAAACGGCGACCGCCGCGATTCCTAATCCCATCAAAACGAGCGCTGCAGTGCTGAACTTGGATCCAGTTTGTTTTTGAGAGGCAGACGATGTTGGCGTTGCTGTGGGGGTTGGAGAAGGAGAAGCGGTCGGCTTTGGTGTCGGGCTTGGAGTTGAAGGAGGGGCAGTTGGGCTTACGTACGGAGTTTGTGTCGGGTTAGGCTGGGAGTTACCTGTGCTGACTGCATTAACGGTCACTGTGGCAACTGTTGAGTTGATTGCGGCTCCAACGTTGTCCGTAGTTTGAAGCACGAAACTCCAGGTGCCAGTTGCCGTGGATGCCGACGTTGCGAAGCTGTAGCCAGACGATGTTGCGCCATTGATTGCAGTGTACGTTGATGCTCCGGGCGTTTCGCTAAACCATTGGTATGCGTAGGGTGCGGTTCCTGTTGTGACGGTTGTGATGGTTAAGGTTGCGGTTTGTCCTTGGACAACTGGGTTTAGATTGGAAGTTGCAGTGGGTACGGCTAGTGCGGGGTTGACTGTTACGGTTGTGGCAGTAGAGTTTACTGCCGCTCCTGCGCTGTCGGTCACTTGAAACTTGAAGTTCCATTCTCCCGCGGCTGTCGAGGTTGACGTTGCAAAGTTGTAGCTCAAAGAGTTCGCGCCGCTAACTGTCGCGTATGTTGATGCGCTTGGCGCTTTGCTGAACCACTGGTACGTGTAAGGCGCTGTCCCCGTTGTCACCGCGGTAGAAGTCAAACTTGAAGTCTGACCCTGGTTCAAAGTGCTGGGCGACGAGGAGGCGGTTGGAGCGATTAAAGCGGAATTCACCGAAACAGTTGACGTCGTTGACTGGATAGTTATAGGGGCGGAAGCTTGGTCGGTCACTTTGCAGTAAATCGTTTGTGAGCCAGAGGACGAAGCAATGAACGTGTAGGTTGAACTCGTCTGGCCTGAAACGGATAAACTGTTTAGGTACCATTGATAGCTGAGAGTGCCGCTGCCACCTGAGGTTGTCGCCGTGAACAGTTCAGACTGACCGCTGTCCATCGCGGCGGATGCGGGTGACACGGCAACCGTCAAGGCAGGATTCACCGTAACGGAAACCGTGTTCGACTGTACCACTTTGGAAGTGCCGTCCTTGACCACACAGTAGATTGTCGGCGAGCCAGCAGAAGACGCGGTGAACGTGTAGGTTGAGGCAGTCTGACCTGAAACGGAGGAACCGCTCAAGTACCATTGATAGCTAAGCGTGCCAGTGCCGCCTGAAACAGCAGCTGTAAAGGGTTTAGACTGGCCAACATCCATAGTCCAGGAAGAAGGCGTTACAGAGACAATTGCAGCGGCGTTTACCGTAACTGCGGCTGCATTGGAATTTGCCGTTGCACCAGTGCTGTCTGTTACTTGAAGCATGAAGTTCCAGCTTCCCGCTGCCGTAGAACCCGACGTTACGAAGCTGTAGCCAGACGATGTTGCGCCATTGATTGCCGTGTACGTTGATGCTCCTGGGGCTTCGCTGAACCACTGATACGTGTAAGGCGCCGTTCCCGTCGTCACCGTTGTGGAGGTTAGGCTTGAGGTTTGTCCTTGATCGATTGCGCTTGGCGAGGACGAGGCAGAGGGAGCGGACAACGCAGTGTTAACAGTTACGGTTGTGGCAGTGGAGTTTACTGCTGTTCCTGTGCTGTCGGTTGCTTGTAGGCGGAAGCTCCAGATTCCAGCGGCTGTTGAAGTTGAGGTTGCGAAGTTGTAGCTGAACGAGTTGGCATCGCTAACCGCCGTGTATGATGAGGCGCTTGGCGCTTTGCTGAACCACTGGTACGTGTAAGGCGGGGTGCCCGAGGTAGGCAGGGTCGAGGTCAACGTGGATGTCTGACCCTGATCCACCGTGCCTGTGAGCGCGTGCGTAGCAAAAGTTGTGCCGTCAGACAATACGGAAACCGTCTGGGAGAAAGTGTTGCCTACAAATATTTCGTCTCTTGCAGAATCGTAAGTTATGCCGTAGGGGTAGTACCCCAAAGTTAAGGTTGCCACCACACTGTTGCTGCTGTCAGATATCACCGACACAGAGTCTGACCCCTCGTTAGTCACGTAAACCTGACCGTTCGCCGGGTCATAAACATCGCATTCAGGAGACGTTCCAACGTTTACAGTTGCCACGACAGAGTTGCTGCTGTCCGATATCACCGAGACCGTGCCCTCGTAATAGTTCGTGACGAAAACTTCGCCTTTGCCAGAATCGTAAGCCACACCGTCAGCATGCGGCATGCTTATGGTTGCGACTACGCTGTTGGTGCTGTCAGAAATGACTGAAACAGAGTTGGAGTTGAGGTCAGCCACGAAAACTTCGCCTTTGCCAGAATCGTAAGCTATGCCATATGCGCCTGCTCCCACGGGCACCGTCGCGACTACGCTGTTGGCGCTGTCGGATATGATTGTCACCGCGTTGCCGTCGTACTCGGTTACGAAGATTTCGCCCTTGGCAGGGTCGTAAGCCACGCATGAGGGGCCTGCTCCGACATTCAAGGTTGCAACCACGGTGTTAGTTTTATCCGATATGATTGAGACCGTGTCGTTTCCATAGTTGGCTACAAACACTTCGCCCTTGGCAGCGTCATAACCTACGCCATAAGTCCAGTTTTCCACGTTTACGGTTGCAACCACGCTGTTGATGTTGTCTGATATTATGGATACCGTGTTGTCGCCCCAGTTGGCCACGAATATTTCGCCCTTGCCAGAGTCATAAGCTAAGTCTTGGGGCCAACTTCCCGTGGGCACGGATGCAACAACCGCATCCAATATGACCGACACCGAGTTAGACCCGTGATTAGCCACCAGTATCTTGCCCATTCCAGAGTCATAAGCTATGCCGTACGGGCTGTTTCCCACCGCTATGTTTTCAACCACCGTGTTAGTTTCTTCCGATATAACCGAGACCGAGCCTGAGCCAGCGTCTGTTACGAAGACCTCGCCTATTCCCGCATCGTAGGCCACACCGTACGGGTTGTTTTCCCCAGTGACGGTCGCAATCACCGAGTTGTTGCCGTCATATATCACCGAAACCGTACTGCTTCCGTAGTTCGCTGCGAATATTTCTCCTTTGTTCGAGTCGTAGTCGACGCCCAAGGGGTTGTTTCCCACGTTGATGGTCGCGACCACTTTGTTGGTGCTGTCTGATATGACTGAGACCGTGTTAGACCCGTAGTTTGTCACGAACACTTCGCCTTTGGCAGAATCATAAGCCAAGCCTTGGGGATTTGTTCCCACCGCCACGTTAGCAACCACTTTGTTGGTGCTGTCAGATATCACTGAAACGTTGCCAGCGCCCGAGTCAGCCACGAAAACTTCGCCTTTGCCCCAATCGTAAGCCACTCCCACGGGATTAGCCGCCACCGTTACGCTTGCAACTACGCTGTTGGTGCCGTCCGAGATGACCGAGACAGTGTTTGAGTTAGTGTTAGCTACGAATATGTTGCCCGTGCCTGAGTCGTAAGCCACGCCGCTGGGAGAGTTCCCGACTGTGACGTTTGCAACGACGCTGTCAGTGCTGTCCGAAATGACTGAAACGGTGTTAGCGCCGGTGTTAGACACGAATATTTCGCCCGTGCCCGAGTCGTAAGCCACACCAACAGGACTGGCTCCCACCGTTACTGTTGAGTTCACTGCCGCCCCGCGGGCTCCATTAGTAGCTAACAATGCAAAAGTCATGATAAAAACTACGAATACTAATGCTACAAGCTTACAAACCTTAAATTTCATAAAAAGTCCTCTTGTTTTCTTAAAACAGAAGAAAGGGCAAAATACCCAAAATAACGTGACGTTTGGTACCTTATATGTTTATTGGCGCTTCGATTCCGCGTCCCGCTCTGTCTTCCTGAAACATCAGACAAAACAAATATCCGCTTCGATCTGCTGGCTTGAGGCGTTTTTGCAGCCAACTCCGCGGTCGGTTTGGGATGCAATGGGTTTAAAAGGAGAGAGCGAGTAAGCAGAGGTAACTGGCGAGGACGAATGGATAACTGGAAAATCGTAAACAAACTCTCCTTCCTGTTCGGCATTGTGTTCATAGTTTTCACTGGGATAGCGGCGGTGGCGACTTACGAGTTAGATACGGTGCTCTACTTGTCAACGGCTCCTGCGAAGTTAGTTTACATGAGCGTGTTAACAGCATCTTTGCCGTTCATAGTTGCCGGCGTTATTTCCTTCGTAGTGGCGATCGTCACGTCAAACGCGATAAACTCAGAGTCAGAATCGCTGGACGCAGAAGTGCACGCTCGGAAAGAAGCCGAGACGAAGGCTGAGCAAGAAGCTAAAGCGCAAGCCGAGCAAGAAATCGCCTTCGAAGAAACGAACGAAGAGAAAACAGAAAGTTAAGCCTCACTTTTCTGTCTTTCCAAAGTTTAATGGAAAACGTTTTTTGGCATCTCAGATAACGTATGAGTTTTCACACGGGAAGCAGCACGATTACGGTTAGGCAGCGCTCTGTTTTCTGGAAACGCTTTAAGCTGGGCTGTTGCAAGCGTGGCATTTCGCGTGTTAACGGAGATTCTTCAGCAGCTTGTAGTCGACCGTAAACATGTTGACTGGGTCAACTTCGATTTCTCTTTTTTGTTTTCTTTCGGGCTTCGGGATCTCGTTAAGATCTGATCTTTGCATATTCGGTAAGTTGCACATGACGATTCAAGCAGAGATTGCCTAAGATTGTTCTTAAAACTATGTGCGTAACATCGCTTAGCAACAGTGTCTCTGACCGTTTTTTGGTCAACAAGGCGCATCATCCTTCCATGGCTCCTTTTCTAAATGAAGACAACGTTTATAGCGCTTGATCAATATCGGTTAAACGATTTCGGTATTGAAATTTGATCAATTAACTATGGCGGTTAGGTATGACAGAAAATTTAGTGATAGAAACGAAAGGGCTTCGGAAGACCTTCGTTACTAACGGGCGGGGCGGCAAAAAAGAGGTAGAAGCAGTTAGAGGTATAGATCTCGCCGTTAGGAAAGGGGAAATCTTCGGTTTTCTAGGTCCAAACGGCGCTGGCAAATCCACCACGCAGAAGATGCTTTCCACGTTGTTGTGCCCAACTGGTGGGGAAGCGAAGGTTCTCGGGTACGATTTGGCGGGTCAGCAGGAGCAGATCAGGCAGAACGTTGGGTGCGTGAGCCAAGCAGGTGGAGCCGACTTGAGTTCTACAGGCGTTGAGAACCTGGTCCTTCAAGCTCAACTGTACGGTTTAGACACTTTAACCGCGAAGAAATACGCCTCCGAATTTGTGGAGCGCTTGCAGATGGGCTCATTCATTGCGCGGCCAGCCCAGACCTACTCGGGCGGACAAAAACGTCGTTTAGACATTGCGCTTGGAATGATTCACCATCCGAAACTGCTTCTTCTCGACGAGCCGACAACAGGGCTTGACCCGCAGAGCAGAGCATACTTGTGGGGAGAAATTAAAAAACTGAAGGCTGACGGCGTCACCATCTTTTTAACAACTCAATACATGGATGAAGCCGATAAGCTGTGCGACATAATAGCCATCATAGATAACGGAAAAATTGTTGTGGAGGGAACACCGGAAGAATTGAAAAGCTCGGTTGGCGGCGACACGATAGTGTTTAGTTTTGTGTCGGAGGAAGTTGCTTGCAAGGCTGAAACTTTGTTAACCGAGAAGGTTAAGGTGGAGAAAATTCAAACTATGAACAACGCTGTGCATCTTACTGTTAAAGACGGAGAGAGAATTATGCCTGACCTTTTACGCTCGCTCGACGCGAGCAACTTGGAGGCGCAAGCTGTAACGTTGTCTAGGCCAAGTTTAGATGATGTTTTCCTTAAGTACACGGGCCGCTCGCTCAGGGAGGATAACATAAAATGACATTTCTACGCGACACTAAATTGATGTTTATCCGCAACATGCAACACACGCTGAGGAGCCCAGTTTTTGTTTTCGTAAGCATGTTCCAGCCGCTCATGTACTTGATCTTGTTTATGCCGCTCCTTAACGGGCTTGGCAGCGTTCCTGGTATTCCCCCTGGAAAAGCAGTAGATGTTTTCATTCCTGGACTTCTTGTTCTGCAAGCGCTCTTCGGCACAGCCTTCGTCGGATTCTCACTTATTGACGATATAAGAACTGGAGTTATAGAACGATTCTTAGTCACCCCAGTGAAACGACCCGCCATTCTTTTAGGCAGGGTTCTAAGGGATGCAATAATCCTGCTTCTTCAATGCGTCCTAATTACACTGGTTGCTATTCCGTTTGGGCTTAGCATAAATATTTACGGGTTCTTGCTCTCTCTGCTGCTGTACGCTCTGATCGGAATCACCATGGCGTCTATTTCATACGGTTTCGCGCTTATCTACAAGATTGAAGACCCTCTTGCGCCGACGCTGAACACCATAACCCTTCCCGTTTCCCTGCTGTCAGGCATCATTCTTCCCTTGGCGCTCGCGCCGATTTGGCTTCAAGACGCCTCGAAGGTTAACCCGTTCTCCTACGCGGTCAACGCGACCCGTGCATTGTTCGCTGGGAACTTTTCGAACGTTGCAATAGTAGAAGGATTCGTAATAATAGGCGTGCTTGCTGTTCTCGTGTTCTTGTGGGGTTTGAGGTCGCTTAACAAAATGGCGTCATAACCTTGATTGTGTTCTTTCAGAAGTGACGGGAAAAGTCGTGAAGAGACGTTAAGGGTCGGTTGCAACGTGAAAGTGGTAACCCGCGAAAAAGACTCAAACGGAAAGGTGGAAATCAACCCGAACGTAAAGGACAAAACGTGCCTTCCTTTTCCCTATGCACTAGCAGCAATGATTATAGGCTATTGGTGGATTGTTGAGGTTGGGATTACACAGATGGATGAGGCTGCCCGCAGGAAGAAGCGTATCGTTGGTATAGTAGGTCTCGTACTGGTGATTCTTCTTCTAATCTTGTATGAGCCACCCTTCAGATTCCTAAATCTGATCGAATTCCTCATCGGTGGCCTTTTGGTGGGGCTGGTTGCTAACTTTATCTTTAGAAGAATTGATAGGCAAGCAACCCAAATAAAGAAGATTTAAGCTGCCAAGTCTCTAAGGTTCCCGCCTCGCCCCAGCTTGACGGGCTGGCACTTAAGCAAATTATTTATTCTTGAAACAGCTGAAATAACCAAGAGAGTGAAACCCGATGAATCCTGTACTGTTAAAAGCAAAAAAAGTTGTCGGAACCGAAGGCTATATCCTGGGAGAAATCAATGATCTGCATTTTGACTTCGACGCGTGGCAAGCCACCGCCTTCTACGTCATCCTCAGCGATGAAGCGGCAGCAGAACTCGACATGAAAAAGCAATTTCTACGAAAAATAATGGTGTGCCTACCAACTGAATTAATCAAGGCAGTCGGCGACGTGATAGAACTCAAGGAACCGATAAGAAACCTCAAAGATATCGCGGAAAAAGAGATGCAGGTAGATAATGTCAAAGTCGAAGGCAAAAAAGTATTCAGCCCAAATGGCGAGGTTTTGGGAGAAGTCGATGGGGTAGATGTGGATTTGGACAACTGGAGAGTCAATGGCTTGCAGGTTGCCTTGAATGATAAAGCTGCTATGGAACTCGGGTTCAGCAGACCCTTCCTGAGCAAGGTAATCGTAATTATTCCAGGCAGCGCAATAGGCGAAATCGAAAACTTCGTCACTCTAGACAAAAGTGTGCAAAACCTCAGGTCACTGGTAGAATGCATAAAAAACTGCCAGCTACAAAAATAAAGAAACCGCGTTTTCTATCCTTTGGGCACCATTTTTAGGTGAATTTGCTGAAAATTTTGCTTTTTCTTATGACTTCCTGCAGAGGAAACCCGATGAGGTTTATGGCAATTATTTCCCCTATGGATAATCCCAATAGACTGAACTCCAGTGGCACTTGAAATATAATCGATAGGTATCCTCCAACAATCAAAGTGACAGCTACTGTTTCTGCAACAGTTCCTGTAAATCGTTGAAGTCCGTTTCCTTTTCTTCCAATGTACCATGCCAAAGTGCAAGCAACAAGATTTGCGGCTGCTCCCCCAACAATGTCAATTACTCCAAGCCCTCCATAGACATTTGAAACTATACATCCTAAACTAAGACCCAAAGCGCTTGGCAACCCAAAAATCATAGCCAACGGCAATAATGCATCTGCAACTCTTACTTGGACGATACTGAAGCTTATCGGCGCCAATACAATAACTCCAACCGCATACAAAGCGGCAAAGATAGCCATAACAGCTAAACTCTTAGCATTCAATTTCATTTCATTCAACCCGGGTTTTTTAAGGTAGGTTATATACGGAAACTACCGAAGGAACAAAATTATCTCATCAGAGATATATTAAAGTAACTCCCCGCAAATCCCGTCTTAACAATTCAGATTTTTTCAGAACCTACGAACTCACCCAACCCCCCAAGAGGGGATTCTGAGGCTTCGCGACTTCTGGCTTTATAATTCATAAAGCTTAACTTTCAAAAATAGGAGAACATGAGCCGTGGGACAATGAGCCGTTTGAATAATTGGTCATTAAATGTGTACCTTGCATTTTTCGGGTTCATTGTTCTAATTATAGGACTCGTTCTTTGCTGGGCATCGGCAGGCGTGACGCAGCAGAGCTCTTTTGATTCATCATCGGCGCTGTCAGGTTCTAGCGTTGAATTGTTGGTAGGCTGCTTTGTTGCTTTAATCGGCGCAGTTTTTTTGTTGCTTGGTCTTCTCTCATCAACCCGCAAACGTCACCCACTCTACTATTATTAAAAATAGTTCCCTTCGCTTTTCACGCCACTTAGGCAACCTAGCGAATAATTCAATTTCTTGCTCTTGAATCAAAAAAAGGCAAAAACAGAAAACAGTCTAAACCAAAAACCTTAACGGTTAATAAAAGGCACTAAACTTATACTGAAAGCAGGAAGCGCAAGTTTTATGCAGCAAAAACCAGAACCCAAACCTAACAGGCTTATCAAGGAAAAAAGCCCGTACCTTCTCCAGCACGCCTACAACCCTGTGGACTGGTATCCTTGGAGCCAAGAAGCTTTAGACAATGCGCAGGCTGAAGACAAACCAGTCTTTCTCAGCATAGGCTACTCGACTTGCCACTGGTGCCACGTGATGGAAATGGAGTGCTTCAGCGACCAGCAAGTCGCCGACCTGCTGAACCAAGCGTTCGTGTGCATTAAAGTTGACCGTGAAGAAAGACCCGACCTTGACGCTCAATACATGGCTGTGTGTCAAGCCATGGGCAGAAATTGCGGCTGGCCCCTCAACATAATAATGACACCCAAGCTAAACCCGTTCTTTGCCCAAAGCTATATACCTAAACACAGTCGACCAGGCATAATCGGCATGTTTGACCTTGTGCCGCAGGTCACGCAAATATGGAAAATGCAGCGTTCCCAAATGGAAATGGTCGGTGCAGATATCAAAGCGCGCATAGAAGCCGTCGAGAAACGAGCGCCCCAAAACCAACTCAACGCTGAGGTCTTGCAGGACGGATTTGACCGCCTTAAGCTGGATTACGACAAGGAAAACGGCGGGTTCGGGTTTGCGCCGAAGTTTCCCACGCCGCACAAGCTCCTGTATCTTCTGCGCCGCTATGCACACACTGGGGAAAAAACCGCGCTTTCTATGGCTGAAAATACTCTGCGCCAGATGCGTTTGGGCGGAATTTTTGACCAACTCGGTTTTGGTTTTCACAGGTACAGCACTGACCCGGAATGGCTGGTTCCTCATTTTGAAAAGATGCTTTACGACCAGGCGTTGCTGACGCTGGCGTATGTTGAGGCGTATCAGGCGACGGGTTCCCCCAAGTTCAAGATTTCGGCAAAAGAGACTTTGGAGTACGTCCTTCGCGACCTGTCTGCAGGAGACGGAGGCGGGTTTTATTCGGCTCAAGACGCTGACTCGGAGGGGGAAGAAGGCAAGTTTTACATCTGGACCGTCGACGAAGTACTCGATGTTTTATCTCCTGCGGATGCAGAGTTGGCAGTTCACCTCTACGGCTTGAAACCCGAAGGCAACTACATTAGCGAAACAAGGCATACAAACGGCAAAAACATTCTGCACATAGCAGAACCCCTTGAAGACCTTGCCGCGTACAAGGGCTTAAGCGTCGATGAATTAATCATGCAGATGGGAAAAATCCGAAACGCCCTTTTTAAAGCCAGACAAAAGCGTGTCGCTCCAGCGATAGATGACAAGGTCTTAGCCGACTGGAACGGCTTAATGATTGCGGCTTTAGCCAGAGCTGGCGTCGTTTTCGGCAGCGCAGAGTATCTTGAGGCAGCGTCCAAGACAGCAGACTTTATGTTAAACAATATGCGGAAAGGTGATGTGTTGTATCATCGTTACGCGAAAGGCGAGGTGGCTGTAGAGGGGTTTCTAGACGACTATGCCTGCACTGTGTATGGGCTCATACAGCTGTACGAGGCAACGTTCAACGACGTGTACCTTCAAGCCGCCGCCGACCTGACAAAAAACATGGTGAGCAAGTTTTGGGACCAGCAAAACGGCGGATTCTACCAGACACAAGGCAATCAGCATGGAATGCCGAAAATCAAACAGCTCTATGACGGCGCAACTCCATCGGGAAACTCGGTGGCGCTGCATGACCTGCTGTGGCTCAGCCGATTAACGGACCAGCCCACGTATGAGCAGATGGCAACCCAGATGACTAAAACCTTCGCGGAAGAAGTCGAAGGAGCACCCGACGCCTTCACATTCTTTCTTTCAGCAGTTGACTTTCAGCTTGGCCCATTCTACAGCGTCACGGTAGTCGGCGAACTAAACGCAAAGGACACTCAAGAAATGCTCAAGGCGCTTAGGCAACATTACCTGCCAACCACGATAACCGCGCTTAAGCTTCCCGACAAGGCTGGCTTGGGTTACCAGCAAATCGAAGGCAACGCCACTGCTTACGTGTGCCGAAACCAAACATGCCTTCCACCAACCAACAGCACTGAGCTGATGCTTCAACAGCTCGGGCTAAAAGAAGAAAAACATTAAAGCCTTAAAAACTGTTTTTTCTCTGCGGCGAAGCAGTTGAAAGGCGTCTATGTACTGATCATCCGAATCAACAAAGCTGTCCTCATCAAAATCGGCGCCTTAGGAGAGATAGCCTTCGCTGAGGGTTTATACGCTTATGTTGGCTCAGCTCAAAGCAACTTGGAGCTTCGGGTGGCAAGGCATCGAAGAAAGAGAAACGGTTGTTCTGGCACATCGACTACTTTCTAGGCAGCGAAGCAGCAAATGTAATAGCGGTCTTCTGCAGTGCTGGTCTTAAAGCTAAAGAGTGCGAAATCGCCAGCTTGCTAGGGGCAAACGCCCAGCCAATCGCGGGGTTCGGCTGCTCAGACTGCAAATGCAGCAGCCACCTTTTCCGTGCACAAAACTTTGGTTTTCTCCAAAAACACATGCAACCGTTAAAAACACAGCAGGATGGAACAGCTGAACTGACCTAAGCAATCGACTGAATTGAAGAAAACCATGCTTAAGGTCTGAACGACGGTTTCAAGCACGGGCGCTGTCGGTAACATCTGCGTGCGTGCCCTAAGGCTCAATTCGGATCAAGTAACACTTTAAAACGATCAAGGGCATAATATTTGTGAATTAAGAAGATGAGCATTTTGAGTTCAAGCAAGAAGTTTTTTGGAAAATACAGAGGCGTGGTTGTTGACAATCAGGATCCATTAATGATATGTCGCATTCGCGCCATTGTACCTGAGGTTTTCGGTGACACGCTTACTTCTAGTTGGGCTCTTCCATGCCTTCCCTATTCTGCGGAAGGGATTGGGTTTTTCCCCATCCCTGCAATCGGAACCAATGTTTGGGTTGAGTTTGAGCGTGGCGATCCAGCGTACCCGATATGGTCAGGCTGTTTTTGGTCCAAGAACCTATCGCCTGAAGCCAGCGGAGTCACAGTTGAAAAGCGCGCGCGGGAAAAGCATGAGTCGAGTTGCTGATTGACGGCAAATTGATCCATAGGATACTGTTAAGTCTTTTGTGGTGACGATATTGTTAAGTTATTTGATCCAATTCTCTGAGCAAGTCTTTTGAAAGGTAGAATCGGCTTTTCTTAATTGTGTTTTTTATACAATCTAAATCTTCCAGTGTCAAACAATTTTCTGCTTTCATTCTTTTCAGAATACCTATTGTTCCCGTGAGTTTAGCATTAAAATAGCCGCTTATGGTTCTTCCAAAATATTCATCAATAACACATATGAAATCTGGATGACCGAGAGCATACGCGATAACCCAGTATTCTCCTGAGCTATTATCGAAGTGGAAATATCTTAGCAACTCTCGGTTTTCTTCGACAAAAACAGGAGAAAAAACTTCTCTAAACAAAACAAGATTTGGCTTTGTTGTTTCGCTGTCTCCCACAGCATATTCTTCTGAGACTCGATAAGGAGCGACTAAAGCGTTGTTTTCGCCAAAGCGTAACAATTGTTTTCTTAGTTGGCACTTTTCTAAGAGCATTACGGCTGGTGAAGTATCAAAGACATATTTTGCTTTAGCTGGATAGTGAGTCAAGAAATTCTATCTCGCTGATACCAAGCCATTTTGCTGCCATTGTGGAGTTTATACGTCCTTTACGAAATAGGCTACAGACTAGTTGATTTCGCCTTCGTTCCAGTCGCGGGTATTCTGTTGAGTTCTTTTGTGTAGAAGGTATGAGTTTGTAGAGAAAATACATCAATTCATCAAGTGGCAAATCATTAAGCTGTTGTTTTGCAAAATTTAACAATCTGAGTTGATCATGATCAACAGTTTTTCTTATTTCTTTAACAGCTTCCTCGCCTTCTAATGTTAGGCAATAGTAATCTCCTTCTTGATCGAGTAGACCTGATTCAACGAGAGTATCCAAGTTTTGCTGCAACTCATCGGAAACTGCTCCGTATTTGAAGTCCGAATAAGCAACTTCGTGAGTCTCTCTTAGGTACTCAAAATACCTGATTACTTTCTGAATGTGCATTGTGTCCATAGCCTTGTCGTGTAACCTGTCGTCTATGGACAAAACAAGAACCGACCATTTTCTCGATGGTTCTTCAAGGTTGTAATCAAGAATATATGACATGCTTTAAATTCTGTTATTCTATATAAATAACTTATGGGTCAAATACTAAAAATCCGCGAATTGGAGAGAGATGATGAACTGGGATCTGTAAAAAAGCAGATATCGGCTCAAAATGGTGATTTTTCTTTCGAAACACCTGTTGTTTCCCAAAGAAGACCTAAGACAACTGAAGGATTGAACCCTCTCAAAATCAATGAAGTTTCTAGACCAATTACAAAAAAATCCATAAATGAGCTAGAGACTCGCGGAATTACGCCTTTTGCGTACGAAATCAAAAGGGAACAATTCACTGACAGACTAAATCTTACTTTATTTAATTTGACTTTTGACAGAGTTCCAGACGAAAGAACTACTAGGCTCTTGGCTAATGCTCTATACAGTTCGAGCAAAGACGTTATGGTTCTACCTACTGTCAGAGCCGCTTTGTTACAAGAAATAATTCCCACTCGCAAAACTCCAGTTTACTCCATTCGGAAAATAGATGACTACCTTAAAATGATGAGAACAATAATTGACACTAACAAATTCAGAAATGGAAAAGAATTAGTAGGAACAATACCTCTTATTCCTCCAAAATTTGTTAGACCAATCATCGATTTCTACATAGAACAGGAGATTCAGGCTTTTGCCATAGATGCAAATTTTAAAGACATCATTCTTAATGAAGGTGATTTTCGGCTCATTCTAACCGAAATCAACAATGAAAAACCACTAAACGAAACAGTTATTTTTGCATTCAATGTTGGAAACCCACAATATGAACAGCATGCTATAAGGTCAGATGATTTTCTCTCAATTTTTGCTTATGTAGATGTTCTGGGGCTAACTTCTAAGCCTAGATTTGGAGGAGGTTCATCACGAGCTAAAGTTTTCTCTAGAGAAGATTATGCCTATGATGTTTACCCAACGTACTCGGCTGCAAGTCAAGCTATTGGAAAGAATTTGACCTATTACACTCTGAAGGAACACAATAGGCTTGAGCAACTTAAAGAAACATATAAAGTGAGAGGGATTATTGGAGACGAAAAAGTCAAGAAGTATTTACAGACTAAAGAAGGGGTCGATACTGTCTCAATGAAAAAGCTAGAATCTATAGCTCATAACATTAGGGTATCTTAGCGATTTCAAACTTTTACTCGTTCTTTGATTCTTTTCTCCCATTCGGCTTGCGTCAATATGCCTTTCTTTCTAATAGTTCAACTAGGCTTTCAAGCATTGTGCTGAGTAAATCAACCTCTTCTTCAAGCTCTTTCTTAGTTTTATTCACATGGCTCACCTATCTTTGTCAAATAGCCCTTTTCTCCTAGCCAATTCATGATTATAGTTCTTAATGTGTCGCTTCTGCCGTCAAAGTTTTCCCGCTAGTTCATCGTCTAACAGGTTAACTATTCCTTCGGGTAAAGCACTAGTACTTTTTTCATTGTGCTTTCGCCTCGATTTCTTGAGCGTTTGTTTGTGGGTTGGCTTTGGTTGCGTTGGCTAAGAGTTGGGCTTCATGCTTTGTTGCTTCGTCAATCAAGCCTTTCCAAGTATTGGGGATTTCCATTCTTGCTGCCTGCGCTGGTGTCTCACCGCCTAGTGTTTGGTGAGGTCTAACGCAGTTGTAGTGGACACTCCAACCTTCGAGTAAGAGTTTTGTTGATTCATAGCTGTGTAAGCCCCTCATACACCGTGTTCTGTCTTTGAGTGTACCATGCAGACGCTCAACTACATTGTTTGTCTCTCTTGCTCTTATGCCAACTCTTTGAACTAATTCGGGACGTGTGTCTTTTCGCATGGTGTAGAATACATTATTGAATGCTGCTTGGTAAGCGTTGCATCCATCCACAAAGACGGCTCTCGGCTTCACCTTGCTTTGCTGGAATCCTTTCTTGAAGATTGCAACTGTATTCTCGAAGGTTCTTGTGTTTGAAATGTGAGAAGCAACCATGAATTTTGTGTCTTCGTCTATCATTTCTCAGAACCATATATTACGACCTTCTACGCCTAACATGGTTTCGTCTTCATGCCACATGCCTGAGAGTTGTGGAACTTGAGCGGTGACAAATTCCTTAACAAGTGCTAAGTATTTCTTTATCCAATTCAGAATTGTAACTTGAGTTACTGTTTCGCCAAAGATTTGCTGTATGTTCCGTTCTGCTTTCCTTAGGCTTAAGCCATCATAATAGAAGTTTAAGGCTGCCACAATTATGCGCTTGTCAGTTCTCATCTTGGCGAACTTGCCGTTCTCAAAGAAGCGTTTCCCGCATTCTTTGCACTTGTAAAGTTGCTTGCCTTTTACAAAGCCTTTCTTTGTGACGTTTTCGCTTTGGCAGTATTTACAGTTCATTTGGTATTCCTCAGGTATCCTAATGTATACCACAGTGTATGCTTTTAGTATATCCTGAGGATACCAAAAAACACTTTCACCTTTGCTAGATTTTATATAATACTTACTTCCAAAGAAGTTAACGACTAAACGCAAAAATTAAAGGCACCAAACTCTTATTGAGTAATCATTGGAGAAAATAAAAATGACGGAAAATCGAATGAAATTAGAGTATATTGATGTTGACCAAATCCGCCCAAACCCATTCCAGCCGAGAGAACAATTTGAAAAGGAATCCCTTCAAGAACTTTCTGAGTCCATTAAACATGGCGGAATTATCCAGCCCATTGTTGTCCGAAAACATGGAGCCAATTATGAGATAATTGCGGGGGAAAGGCGTTGGCGAGCCACACGAATGGCAAACGTAAAAACAATTCCTGCCGTGGTCAAAGATGTCGTGGAAAATAGGATCTTACTTGAATCATTAGTTGAGAATTTGCATAGACTAGACTTGAGCGACAGAGAAAGAGAAAATGCAGTCCACGATTTATGGGAAAAGAGAAAGACGTTAGGTGTGGAGCAGAAAGCAAACTTTGCTCAGCTTTTAGGAACAACGGTTGACAGAGTAGATAATGACCTTGAGGCTTGGGATTTTAGACATAAAGAAAAAGATGCCACCGCGGTGGCATCAGCATCTACATATGTTATTAAAGAATCTAAGGGACTTGAACCAGCGGTTAGGAGACGAATTATTGAAAAAGTGGATGCTGACGAAATAAAAGCACGAGATGTTTATGTAGTTTCTAAAGTTGTTAAGAAAGCTTCAGAATCGGTTAAGAGAGAATTGCTGAAACCAAAGTCTCATATTACGCCGAAAATGGCAGAGACAATTGTCGAAAAATTACCTTCAAAAGAGGACCAAGAAGAAGTTCTTAAAGAAGCAGTTCAACTTCGTCTGACAGAAGATGAAGTAACTGCAAGAGTTCATGATATTAAGCGTTCACGGGAAGAAGGGAAAGAAGCTTTTGTTGAAAGGCAGTTTGTTGTTCAGGGTCAATGGTTAATTGATAAGGTCAGAAACCCTTCTAATGAGTTGCTCAGTATAAACCCTGACGCTTTAAATGAGTTAAATGCGAAGCAAAAGGAAGAGATGCTAACACTATTAACCCGCCTTCAAAACAGAATTGGTGAACTGTTAAGAAAGTTGGGAAATGTGAAAGTGTTAGACACGTGAGTGCTTAATTGCCAAAAACTCCCTATGATGTCTATAGGAATTGTCCTTGGGAAAATGTACCAAAAAATCTGCGCACAACTAGGAGATGTAGTAGGTATTATTACCTACTTACCATTTATTTGCGTAAACATCCTCCGAACATACAAAGTTTTAGAATAAGAGACCTTGCAAATGATTTTGATACGGAATATTATAACGTATATCAAACAATAAGAGCATATTCGAACGATTCAAAACGTTTTCTGAGTTACGTACATATTCCTACAACCGTAAGAGACGAAAACAGTTGGCAATATGCAATTGGAAAATTACATAAGGATGGATTTTATTTCGTTTTACCTAAGTCGCATCATAGCGGCGAATGGGTTGAACCTAGTTTTAGACAATTTGAATCCTATGACCATGATGTTCTTCGAGAGGCATTAAACAGAGCGATAACTCGCCTTCGAGATGGACAGGATTTCGGTTTAACCTTTGATGGTCTAAATATTAGACAAGAATTAGATTATATAGAAAAAAGAAGGAAAATGTTAGAATTAGAAGACAAAACGGAGGATGAAAAATAAAAATGGAGTTTCAAGTTAAGGACAGTACATTTTATGTCCTTTTGAACAAAGAGGCAAAAGCAAATTCGATGATGGTCTTCAATGAGTTATCACCATCAGTCAAAAAGGTAAAGGAATACTTGAAAGGCGGAACTAAAACAGAGACTTTAGAATTGATGAGCATAACTTACAAAGAGGAAAACTTTGAAATTAAAACGATTCCTTGGAACATCATAGCAATGGAACTCATAAAAGAGTGAGGCGATAAATTGAGCACAAAGACTAATTCAAAGCAATTTTTTGAGCTAATACACGAATCCGTTCAATCTGGCAAAATAAAAGACGAGAAAGAATGTCCCTTCTGCGGTTCAGACCTTGACCCCCAGCGGCTCGAAGGAATGCAAATTAGAATTGGAAGGCTAGTGTTTCTTTTGAGAACTACCGAAGAAGGGAGTGAAACTGCGAGTTCTACGCTTACAAAGGTTTTGACTTTGAAAAAAATATATGGTGGCGAGGACATGCCAGAAGATTACCCAAAGTGGTGGGATAAAGCAGCTCAACAGATTTACAAAGAAACACAGCGCTAACCTTTCTTAACCCCGAGGTTTTTTTTAAATCAGGTTTTAGCATGTTGGGTCAAATAACTTAACAGTATCGATCCATAGAAAACTTTAAAAGGTTTTTTCCAAAAAACCCTGTCGGTAGCGTGTAACAAAACGTCAAACCCTAATTTTTGCTGTTGTACAGACCTTAACGTGTGTACAATCAGAGTTACTCGCACGGCAAACGCGCGGGTGGGGAAAGGACGGGCTGGGTCAATTAGGGACGAAATGGGTCGTTTAGGGTCGCTACGAGTCGGGCAGGGTCGCTACGGGTCGCAACCCGCCAACGCCTCAAACACCAAACCAAAAAAACAACCCAAAACACAGACCACAAAAAAGCCAAACCCCCAACACTAAACTTAGAGCCGAGGCGTCAGCGGCGTAATTCTTAAATACAAAACGCCATGTATGAAATGTAGGAAAAGTGTGCTGTTTATGACTGAAACAAAACATGAAGGGCGACTGTACGGAACCGTAAAAGTCGGCGAAAGAGGACAAGTAGTCATCCCAGCCGACGCCCGCAAAGAACTAGACATCAAACCAGGCGACATGCTCTTCGTCATGACAGGCAGAAACCGCCGAGGCATCACCATGGTTAAAGCCGACGCGATGAGAGAACTTGCAGAAAAAATAATGCAGGGACTCGACACTGCAACGGAAGAAAAGCCTGAAAAACACGCCATGGAGGAAACCTAAATGTTCAACAACCAAGACCAAAGACGCAGACGACTGCAAGAAATAATTCAGAAGTTCAGGGAAAAAGGAGCCACAGCCCCCGAAAAAGCAATGACAATCCAAGAACTGGGTTTGCCGCCTCGATTTGAACAAGCAATGCAGCGAAGACTCGGACAATCGGGCATTATTGTGGAAGTAAACGGCAAATACTACCTCAACGAAGAGCGGCTTAAACAAATCCAGGAACAACGCGCTAACATGGCTGGCGGAAGCGGCGGCTATGGTAGGCAAGGCGGTGCTCCAGGCTGGATGCGTTACGGCGGAATTTTACTCATGCTGCCGATCGGCATCATCGTCATCGGTCTTCTGCTGTTTTACCTCTACGTTTACCACGGAGCGGGGTACTTTCCAGGCGAAATCCTCCTCATCCTGCTGGTTGTTTTAATCGTGATGTTTGTGGCTCGAATGCTATTCTGGCGGGCAAGACGCAAATATCGGCGAGACCGCTGGACGCAGAACACAGCGCCATATCAGCAGTAAAACAAAAAGCTCGAGGCTTTTCCAAGCCCCGAAATCCCTATATTTTGTCAAGGTTGAATGCTTCGTGGATTGCTCGGACTACTGCTTCTCCGTCTTTTTCTTTGACGACAAAAGAAATGTTCAGCTCCGACGAGCCTTGCGCGATCATGCGGATGTTTATGCCTTTCTTCGCAACGGTTGTGAATATTTTTGAGGCTACGCCCAAGGTGCCCTTCATGTTGGCGCCAACAACCGCGATGACCGCGACGTCGTCTTCCGATGAGATGTCGCTTACTAAGCCGCCTCTGTCGAGCAAGGCGATTTCAAGGTTGCTTATTGCTCTGCCCAAGAGCCCTCTTCGGATAACCATTGATATGTTGGCTTCTGAGGCGGCGGTGGATATCATCATCACGTTAATGTTGTTTTTTCCCAGTACATCAAAGACTTTCGCGTAGCTTCCAGGAGCACCTACCATTCCGGCGCCGCTGACGTTTAGCATGGCAACATCCTTTATCATTGCTACGGCTTTAACGACTTCTTTTGCGTTCGCGTCGGGTTCTCCAGTAATCAACGTGCCTTGGTTTTCTGGGTGAAAAACGCTGCGTATCCTCACTGGCACGTTTTCCTTAATTACGGGTTCCAGAGCTCGTGGGTGCATGGCTTTTGCGCCGAAAATCGCCATTTCCGCAGCTTCTTGATAGCTCAGTTGCGGTAGCATTTTGGCGGCGGGAACTATTTTTGGGTCAGTGGTCATTATGCCGTCTACGTCCGTCCATATCCAGACTTCGTCAACGCCTAATGCAACGCCCAAAATTGTTGCGGTGTAATCTGACCCGCCCCTTCCAACCGTTGTCACAACTCCGTTTTGATCCGCGGCTATGTAACCTGTAACAACTGGGATGACGCCTTTTTCTAGCAGTGGACTTAGCCTTTCTCGGATTAGGTGTGTGGTAAAGTTCATGAGGGGATCAGCTTCGCCGAAGTTTGAGTCTGTTACGATGCCTGCTTCTTTGCCTGTGAAGCATTGTGTTTCCAGCTTGCGATCTTTTAGGGCTCCCCAAACAATGGGCGCTGACAGCCGCTCGCCGAACGATAAGACGTAATCTTTTGATTTTGGCGTCAGCTCGCCAACGTAGCATATACCTGTTAACACTTTTTCCAGTTCAGCGATGGTTTTCTCCGTGATCTGGGTTACTTCTTTCTGGATCGGCTTGCTAATTATAGCTGATTCGATTACCGATAGGTGCTTCTCTAAAAGTTCCTTGGTGAAGGCTTCAACATGTTTTTCGTCGCTTCTCTTTGCTTGTTCAGCCACTTCAATTAGGCTGTTAGTCACTCCTGCTAACGCTGACACAACTACAGTGATTCTGCAATTGTTCTTGGCGTTTTGAGTCACTATCTCGCCTACGTGGCGTATGTTTTCTCCTGTGGCTACACTGCTGCCGCCGAACTTCATGACTATTTTCATTTTCAAGACTCCGAGCTTTCATATAGCATTCGGTCTGCTAACTTATGTCTTATATCTAAGAGGTCTCTTAAAACTGCACTGGCAGTTTCCATTCCACCTGCGCCCTTACCGATAATAGTTTCCTCACCCGCATATTCAGTGTAGAAAGTTACCGCATTTAGGACTCCGCTGACGCACAAGGGGCTGTTTTTCGCTATCTCCATGGGTTTGACCACTGCTCCGTCGCCGTCTATTGACCCTATGAGCTTGATTGTGTTTCCCCTCTTTGAAGCTTCATCAAGCGCTTGCAAAGAAACCTCGCGGATGCCCGTAATATCAACGTCTTTTAACGTTATTTTCTTGTTCAATATCCAGTTCGCCAGAATGACTACTTTGCAGGCGGCGTCGAACCCGTCAACATCCATGGACGGTTCTCGCTCGGCGTAACCGAGCTTCTGCGCATTTGTCAGCGCTTCTTGGAAGGTCAAGCGGTTCTGAGCCATTTCAGTCAATATGTAGTTAGTTGTCCCGTTTAGTATGCCTCGTATGGCTAAGATTTTGTCTCCTGCCAAGCATCGCTTGGCAAACTCAAGGACGGGTGTTCCACCGCCGACGGTTCCGCTGAATCGAAGGTAAACATTATTGTATTCAGCTAGTTCTGTGAGGGCTGGCATTGCTAAGGCTAATGGCCCTTTGTTAGTTGTGACGACATGTTTTCCTGTTTTGAAGGCTTTAGTGATGTGCGAGATGGCTGGTTCAGCGTTTTTGATGTTAACGGGAGTCACTTCGACAACTACTTCTGCTTCGACTGAGTCGATAACATCTAACACTGACATTCCTGGGTGACCAAACTCGGGGTCTTTGGATATAGGAAATCCCTTTTGTCTTATTTCGTCAAGTTTTTCGGGGCTTAGACCTTTCGGGTTTATAACCGCGCCGTCTATGTCAGCTATGGCGACGATTTTAGGGTTAAACCCGTAATCCTTAACCTTCTCTGCGTATCTTTTCGCTAGAATGGTTGTAACGCTTTTTCCAACTACTCCGAAGCCAACTAAGATTATCCTCAATTTTGTTTTCACCTTGCAAGAATAACTTTTTCTTGTCTTATTCCCAGAGCATTTTCGATAGCTAGCATGTCAGCGTCGACTTCTATTGGTTTTTCGCATTGCTTGATTGCGGTGTCGGGATCTTTTAACCCGTGCCCCGTGGTTATGCAGACAACCCGCTCGTCCTTGCCTATGACGCCGTTCTTAACCAGTTTCTTTAATCCCGCGATGGATGACGCGCTAGCAGGCTCCACAAAGATGCCTTCAATTCTCGCCAGCATTTTCTGTGCATCCAAGATTTCCTCGTCGGTGACGGTTTCAGCGGTGCCGTGGGATTCGCGGATGGCGTTTACGGCTTTTTTCCAGCTTACTGGGGCGCCGATGCGTATGGCGGTGGCGATTGTTTCGGGGTGTTCAACGGGGATGATTTTGTCGCTGTTGGTTTTGATTGCTTGAGCTATGGGTGCTGAGCCGACTGCTTGTATACCTGTCATTTTAGGCAGGTTTCTTATGTAGCCGAGTTTGTGGAATTCAGTTAAGCCTTTCCACACGGCGCTTATGTTGCCGGCGTTGCCGACGGGTATGATGATTCTGTCTGGAGCTTCGTTGTTTAGTTGCTCGCAGATTTCGAAGCCCAACGATTTTTGGCCTTCAATGCGGAACGGGTTAATCGAGTTAAGAAGGTAGATGTTTTTGTGCTTTTCAGCAAGTTTAAGCACGAATTCCAATGCTTGGTCAAAGTTGCCTCTGACCTGCAGGACTTTGGCACCGTGAATCATGGCTTGCGCCAGCTTGCCATAAGCAATCTTGCCCGACGGAATGAGAACGGTGCATTTTAATCCCGCTCTGGCAGCGTAAGCTGCTAAACTTGCGCTGGTGTTGCCTGTTGAAGCGCAAATAACGTGCCTTGCTCCCAGTTCAAGGGCTTTTGTGACGCCGACGGTCATGCCGCGGTCTTTGAAGCTGCCTGTCGGGTTCTCTCCCTCGTTTTTAACGTACACTTCTTTTAAGCCCACTTCGTCTCCTAAACGTTGGGAACGGTGCAGTCCAGTGCCGCCTTCGTTAAGAGTTACGATGCGTGTGGCTTCGTGGAAAGGCATGAAGTCGCGGTATCGCCAAACTGACAGGGGCCTTGTTTTCCAGTCGCTCCTTTGTAGGGTTTGCGCTAACTCTTTGAAATCGAATTTTATTTCAAGGATGTCTCCGCATTTCCTGCAGAAGTAAACCACATCGTTAATGTCGTACCGTTCCTTGCAGTTTATGCATTCTTGATGTACCATGTTTTCGAGTCTCCTTCAAGTGAATGCCCCATTTGGACGATGAAGCGAAGGCTGTAGCTGAACTATCGTCTGAGGCATTATTAATTTTGCTGCTTGCATCGCCCCGTTTAACCCACCAGATTAGACAGAGTCTCATAGACTTTCAGGCTGTCTTTTTTCTCGATGACGATGATGGTTTCAGTCCAGCAGGAAATGAACTCAACTATGTTCACACTTTGCTCAGCTAAGAGTGTAGCTATGAAGGCGACAACTCCCGGCGTTGCCTCTAGCTCTTCAGGCGAATGAACAACGATCATTGTGCAGTTATCGTGCTTCACAAGGGCATTTATGCGTTCAGGCAAATCGTTTCTGTCAAGCAAATAAACGAACTTGTCGAGCAAATCCACTTTCAAGCCGGTTTTTTGGTTAAATTCTTTTCCTGTTATCATTACTGATTTTCGGTCGTAAACGGCTATGCTGCTACGCTTAAGCAGGTGAAGCACTTTTTCTTCTCTTTTCTGTTTGTGTTTCTGTAGTTCCTCCGAGTAGCGGCGCAAGGCGGCCTTTATGGCGCTTGGATCGTTGGCTTTCAGTTCTTTCTGTATTTGCCGCGCCAGCTCGCTTAGGTTCACGATGCCTTTTTCCAGCGCCTCAAGTAGGTAAGGTTTGTTTCGCAGGTAATTTCTGACGTTTTTAGCTACACTCATGTTACTGCAAAGTGTATCAAATGGAACATTTAAGTTTTGTTAAGTGACAAAAAAGTCGCAAGGTTTAAGAAGACAGGGTTCGAGGTTAGGGAAATAGTTTAAGCTAAAAAATGGGGGCTCGAAAGATAAGTGAAAAAATAGTATTAGCGTACTCAGGCGGGTTAGACACGTCTGTCCTGATCAAGTATCTCCAAGAAAAATACAACGCGCAAGTAATAACCGTAACCGTTGATGTCGGACAGCAAGAAGACCTCAAAGCCGCTGAGGAAAAAGCCAAGAAACTCGGCGTCCTGAAGCATTTTTCGATAGACGCAAAAGACGAGTTTGCAGAAAACTACATTTTCCCAGCTATAAAAGCCAATGCTCTTTATGAGGGAAAGTACCCCATAAGCACGAGCCTGTCGCGACCGCTCATAGCATCCAAGATGGTTGAAGTAGCCGAAAAGGAAGGCGCAACAGCCCTTGCACACGGCTGCACGGGAAGAGGAAACGATCAAGTCCGCTTCGACGTTACACTCGGCTCCTTAGCACCTGACAAAAAAATCATCGCGCCAGTACGGGAGTGGGGAATGACCCGGGAAGAAGAAATCGCTTACGCAAAAACCAAAGGCATACCCGTCTCCAACGCAGCCAAAAAATACAGCATAGATGCAAGCGTGTGGGGAAGAGCAATCGAATGCGGTTTGCTGGAGGATGCAAGTCAAGAGCCGCCTGAAGACGCTTACGAATGGACGGTTTCACCCGAAAAGGCGCCGAAGAAGCCTGAACTTGTCACCTTAAAGTTCGAGGCTGGAGTGCCAGTGGCGGTTAATGGCGAAAACATGAAGCCTCTTGGACTGGTCGAAGCGATGAATAAAATCGCTGGCAGAAACGGCGTCGGCCGCATAGACCACATTGAAGACCGCCTGGTGGGCATAAAATCAAGAGAAGTCTATGAGTGTCCAGCCGCAACTGTGATTTTGGAGGCTCACAAAGACCTTGAAAAAATGGTTATGACCCGCCACCAAGTTCTCTTCAAGCAGCAGATTGACGCGGAATGGGTGTTTTTAGCCTACGCTGGCTTGTGGGTTGATCCTCTTAAAGACGATCTTGACGCTTTCATCAACAAGTCTCAGGAAAACGTGACTGGGGAAGTCAAACTTAAGCTGTACAAAGGCGGCATGCAGGTTATTGGACGCTCATCGGCGATGTCGCTTTACGACAAGAACTTGGCTAATTACAACATAAAAACAACGTTCAACCAGTCCTACTCCAAAGGCTTCATTGAACTCTGGGGACTTCAAACGAGAATGTACAACGCCTTAAAAAAGACAGGTCAAAAACCGGCTGAAAAAACAAAGAAAACCTAAACAAGGCGCTGAAAACGGAGGATAAAGTTCGTGTCGAAGATACTGCATGGCGGGCGGCTTTCGTCTGTGCGTGAAGACGTAGCCAAGTTTACTTCTTCTCGAAAGGATGATGAACGCTTAGCCTCAAGTGTCGTCGACATCAACAAAGCCCACGTTGCGATGCTTATTGAACAGAAAATAATTCAGCAGAAAGACGGAGCAAAAATCCTAAGAGCCCTCCAAAAACTGGAAGGCGTCCCTCTTGACCCTGAGGCTGAAGACGTTCACATGGCAGTTGAAGAAGCCGTCCTCAGCGAAACAGGACCTGAAGTCGGCGGCAACCTTCACATAGCAAAAAGCAGAAACGACCAGGTCACGACAGCCATACGGATGCAACTTCGAACCGAACTTGTCGCGCTGATGCTTCAGGCGCTCCAGATGGAGAAAAGCCTTCTGGAAACCGCCTCCAAAAATCTCGACACAGTCATTTTGGAGTACACGCACCTCCAGGCAGCGCAGCCAGTAACGTTCGCCCATTATCTGTTATCGTACGCTCAAGCTTTAGAACGCGACTTGGCTCGGCTACTGGGTGCTTATGAACGGGTTAACCAGAGCCCTCTCGGCGCTGGCGCATTGGCAACAACAAGTTTTCCCATAAACCGCGAGAGAACAGCTGAGCTCTTAGGCTTCAATTCAGTGTTGGCGAACTCGATTGACGCGGTCGGCAGCCGAGACTTCATCCTGGAAACCCAATCTGCACTCACGTTGCTAGCGGTGAACTTGAGCCGTTTGGCTGAGGACTTGATCATTTGGAGTTCACAAGAATTCGGCACCGTTGAGTTGCCCGACGATTTCGCGTCAACGAGCAGCATCATGCCGCAAAAAAAGAATCCCGAGGCGCTCGAAGTAATCCGCGCAAGAGCCAGCTACGTGCTCGGCAACTTTGTAGCTTCAGCAGCCGCGATAAAAAGCCTGCCAACAGTGTACAATCTTGATTTTCAAGAAGTGACACCAAAGCTTTGGGCTTCAATCGACGATCTGTCCAGTTCTCTTGGCATATTTGCCGCTCTTATCCCCAACCTGAAGGTCTCGTCAAACGTTGAAAGCAAGGCGGCGGCAGGTTTCGTCGGCGCAACTGAGCTTGCTAACATGCTTGTGCGAAAGCATAAAGTTGCTTTCAGAACCTCACATAAAATAGTCGGCGCTCTCGTGAAGTCCTTGGTCGATTCCCACCAAACCTTGCTGGATGCGACGCCAGAGCTGTTGCAGAAGGTAGCTCAGGAAGCTGCAGGCGTAAAATTATCGGTTAAAATAGGCGACATAGTGGATTGCGCGAATCCGCGCAAACTTGTCGAAACATATAAAGTGCTGGGTGGTCCTTCACCCGTCGAGGTTGAAAGAGCCATCAAAACATGCAGTAAAAACATGGCGGATGCGAAAAGTACCATAGTTAAGCTTAAAAACAACCTTGAAGATGCACAAAGGAAACTCAAAGAGGTCGTTGAATCCTACGCCACTTCAGAGTTGCCCGTGACTGAAAACGTAAGATTTAAAAATCCAAACTTATAGGTTGAATAGGGCTTTGGTCCCACAACATAGCACGTCCGCAAAAAGCAAAAAAGCGATTCTAGTTCTTGAGGACGGAACGTCATTTCTCGGCAATGGTTTTGGTGCGACAGGGAAAATTTCAGGTGAAGTGGTTTTTTCAACTCAGATGGTTGGCTATCCAGAAGCGCTTACTGACCCGTCATACAAGGGGCAAGTTTTAACCTTAACTTATCCGCTTATAGGCAACTATGGCGTTCCATCAAACGAGTTGAATCTGGGTTTACCTCTTTACTTCGAGTCAGACCACATTCAAGTGCAAGGCTTAGTTATTCACGAGTTATGTCTTGAACCGTTCCATTGGGCGTCAACAAGAACCTTGGACAAGTGGCTGCTTGACGAAGGCGTTCCAGGAATATACGGCGTCGACACACGGCGCCTCACAAAGAAGCTGAGAACTCACGGCGTAATGCTTGGGGTTCTGCAGGTTTTCGATGCAGGTGAAGAGCCTGATTTGGAAGCGGTTTTAAAGAGTGGCAAAAACATTGCTGACCCTAACTTGACAGATTTGGTTAAGGAAGTGTCCGTGAAACAACCCGTCAAGTACAATGCTGACGGCAAAAAAACCGTGGTCTTAATCGACTGCGGAGTAAAAAACAGCATTATCCGCAATTTGCTTAAACGGGGCATAAACGTTGTTCGCGTGCCCTATGACGCTTCAGCCAGCGAAGTCTTGGCTTACAACCCTGACGGCGTCTTTTTAAGCAATGGTCCAGGCGACCCGAAGAAATGTGAGAAAACCATCGAGTGCGTCCGCGAAGTTGTTGATAAAGTTCCGTTCATGGGCATCTGCCTTGGAGCCCAAATATTAGCCTTGGCGTTAGGCGGAGACACTTACAAGTTAAAATTTGGTCACCGAGCCCAAAACCAGCCAGCCTTGGACCTGAACAGTCAACGCTGTTACATAACTACGCAAAATCACGGTTACGCCGTAGACGTCGATTCTCTAAAGAAAACTCCGTTGGAGCCATGGTTCCTTAACGCTAACGACAAAACCTCAGAAGGTATCAAGCACAAAACCAAACCTGTCTTTGCAGTGCAATGGCACCCAGAAGCCTCGCCGGGACCATACGACACCGAAATGTTGTTTGACAAATTCGCAAAAACAATGGAGGCTCCATAGATGCCAAAGTTCGACTGGATAAAGAAGGTGCTGGTTCTCGGCAGCGGCGCCATAAAGATCGGTGAAGCAGCCGAATTTGACTATTCAGGCAGCCAATGCCTCAAGGCTTTGAAGGAAGAGGGCATAGAAACCGTTTTGGTTAACCCAAACATCGCGACTATCCAGACTGACCCGCGCCTGTCAGGCAAAGTTTACCTTTTACCCGTTACTCCTGAATACGTTGAGAAAGTCATCGAAAAAGAACGTCCCGACGGCATCTTGTTAGGCTTCGGCGGACAAACTGCCTTGAACTGCGGCGTGGAACTTGAGAAAAAAGGCATCTTGCAAAAGTACAACTGCAAAGTTTTAGGCACACCCATACACTCAATAGAAGACACAGGTGACCGCGAACGCTTCCGCCAAGCAATGCTTAAGGCAAATGTTCCGCCGTTGAATAGCAAGTCAGCCACAAGCGTCCAGCAAGCCTTGGACGTGGCTAACGAGATTGGTTACCCAGTCATAGTTCGGGTTGCCTACACTCTCGGCGGCAAGGGGGCGGGTGTAGCCCATAACTGTGAAGAACTGAAAGAAGTGGCAACTCGCGGTTTGGCTCAAAGCAGAATCTGCCAAGTTCTCATCGAGGAGTATGTTGGGCACTGGAAAGAAGTCGAGTACGAGGTTATGCGGGACTACGCGGACAACTGCTTAACCGTCTGCAACATGGAAAACTTCGACCCGATGGGTGTGCACACGGGCGACTCAATAGTGGTTGCGCCGTCGCAGACATTGTCTAACAGGGAGTATCATCTTATCCGTTCAACGTCGATAAATGCTATCCGCGCTTTAGGCATCGTGGGCGAATGCAACATTCAGTGGGCTCTGCATCCGAAGTCTGAAGAGTATCGTGTAATCGAAGTTAACTCGCGAATGTCCCGAAGCAGCGCCTTGGCCAGCAAAGTGACTGGGTACCCGTTGGCTTACATAGCGACGAAGCTGACGTTGGGCTATTTGCTGCCTGAGCTCATCAACAAAGTGACTGAAGTTACAACCGCCTGCTTCGAACCAGCCTTAGACTACATAACCGTAAAGATTCCGCGGTGGGACCTGCAGAAGTTCAAGAACGCTGACCGCCATGTTGGTCCTCAGATGCGTTCTGTAGGCGAAGTAATGTCGATCGGCCGCTGTTTCGAAGAGGCGCTGCAGAAAGCCGTTCGCATGTTGGATACGGGCAAGATAGGCTTGGTTTGCAACCCTGAAGATTCAGAGCCAGAGTCAGAAGCGAGAATTCGCGACGTGCTTGCGAACCCTACTGACGAGCGTCTCTACAAGATTGTTAAAGCCTTAAAGATGGGAATACCTATCGCTGAAATTTACCGTTTAAGCGGCGTAGACCCCTTTTTCCTAAACAAGATTCAAAACATCATAGACATGGAAAAGGAACTCAGGCAGTTAAACCTTGGCGACGGCTGCGCTGCTGAAGTCGTTCGGGAAGCCAAACGCATTGGCTTCTCAGACGAGCAAATAGCCGTGTGCCAGAACACTGATGAATCCACGATCAGAACATTTAGGAAAAACGCGAACATACTTCCTGTCATCAAGCAGATCGATACGTTGGCGGCTGAGTGGCCGGCGAAAACGAACTACCTCTATCTCACCTACGGCGGAGACGAGGACGACATCGAACTCAAAAGTGGTATAAGCAAAGTTATTGTTTTAGGCGCTGGGGTCTTCAGGATAGGCTCAAGCGTGGAGTTTGACTGGTGCGGCGTCAACACGATTTGGGCGCTCAAGAAGAACGGCATTCAAGAAGCCATCATGGTCAACTACAACCCTGAGACAGTCTCAACGGATTACGATGTTTCAGACAAACTCTACTTCGAGGAGCTTACCATCGAGCGGATCTTGGACATCTACGAGAAAGAGAACCCGATGGGCGTCATAACCAGCGTCGGCGGTCAGATTCCAAACAACCTCGCCATGGGGCTTTCGGAAGCAGGCGTCAAACTGCTCGGCACGTCAGCTGAAAACGTTGATTTGGCTGAAGACCGCTCCAAGTTCAGTGCGCTGCTTGATCAGCTCCAGATTTGCCAGCCAAGCTGGAGTAAGCTTCTGTCGATCGGTGAGGCTAAGCGGTTTGCGGAGAAAATAGGTTACCCCGTTATTGTGCGTCCGAGCTATGTGCTGTCTGGTTCGGCGATGCGTGTGGCTTATAATGCGGAGTCGCTTGAGAACTTCTTAAAGCTGGCTGCGAAAGTTTCGCGTGACCATCCTGTTGTAATCAGCAAGTTCATTGAGCACGCCAAGGAAGTTGAGGTGGACGGTGTCTCTGACGGGGAGAACGTGTTTATCGGCGCGATAATGGAGCATGTGGAGTACGCTGGTGTTCACAGCGGCGACGCGACCATGACTATTCCTCCTCAGGCGTTGAAGATTGAGGTTCAGCAGAAAATTGAGGATTGCACGCAGCGCATCGTTAAGGCGCTCAAGATCCATGGGCCATACAACATTCAGTACTTGGTTAAGGATGACGTGGTTAACGTTATCGAATGTAACTTGCGGGCGTCGCGGTCGATGCCGTTTGTCAGCAAAACCCGGGGAGTAAACCTGATTGAGCTGGCGACTTTGGCGATGCTTGGCAAGAAGATTGATGTGAAGCTGTCGCCTATGACGGTGGCTAATCACGTGGGCGTGAAGGTTCCGCAGTTCAGTTTCATGCGTTTGAGCGGCGCCGATCCTGTCCTCGGAGTTGAAATGCTTAGCACTGGTGAGGTTGCATGTTTGGGTGAGAACTTTTCGGATGCTTTCAGTAAGGCTTTGCGTTCGGCGGAGTTCAGTATCCCGGACAGGGACGGTGTGGTTTTCATCAGCGTCGGCGGTAGTATTGAACGCAAGAGGCGGGTTGTGCCGATAGCGCGGGCTTTTGTCGACATGGGCTTCAAGATTTACGCGACGGATCATACGGCTGACGTGCTTAACGCGTCGGGGGTTGCTGCTGTGAAGCTTTTTAAGGTTAAGGAGGCTGGGGTTTCTCCTAATGTGTTGGATTATTTGCAGGAGCGTAAGATTGACTTGGTGATTAATGTGCCGATGGCTAACAAGCAGACCAGTTACAGCGATATCTTGACTGACGGCTACATCATTCGGCGTCAAGCAGTAGAGTTCAACGTGCCGGTTATAACTAACCTGCAGTTGGCGGCTGCCCTGGTGGATGTGCTTAAGCATAAAAGCGAGAACGGCAACTCGATTCGCTCGCTCAACGAGTACATGGATGACTTGCCCTGGAAGATGTGGTAGAGGGCTCGATGGGTTTCTGGGCGGTTTTGCGTCTGGTTTTTGTTGGGTTTGTTTTGGGTTGCTTTTTTGGTTTGGGGTTTGCTGGGTTGGCAGGTCACGTTTTTTCCCGTTGAATCCCGTGGGTTCCCGTTGTTTCCCGTGTTTTCCCGTTGAATCCCGTGGATTAGCGTTGGTCAGCGTTTATTAACGCCTTCGCCGAAGAGAATACTGCACGATGCATATGCCGCTAACAGAAAAAGTCACCTTCACCGCAGCCCTCCAAACCACAAACACAGTGCAGATCCCCAAGCTAATTCGCTGGCGCTTCAAGTTGGAGTCTGACCAGGCGCTGAAAGTCGGCGTAAACTTTTTAGACCTGCACAAAGGCTGGCAGTTTTTTTACGCAAAAATGAACAAAAACGGAAGAATAACCATACCCAAGCTGGTGCGGGGCCTCTTCGCGGCTGAAGGGGCAAGCCTGGCTGGCTACGTGGCGGAAGTAACGCTTGAACCAGCGTAGCGAGGCTGGTTGGCACGCAATGTTTTATCAATGAATCCTTGCAATAGATAGAGCCGTGAAATCCCTTGCTGTACAAAACCGTGACTTTGAGAAATGGGCAGACGGCGTCATTGAGTTGGCTGGAAGAGGGCGACCTGCCCGAGGTGATGGAGGCGCTCAACAGCGTGATTCGGGAAGACAAGTACCTGCTGATGGACAAGGAACTAACCGACATGGAAGCGGAGCGACGCTGGTTCAGGGAAAGCCAGGAAGCTGGAATGCGCTCTCTTGTCGTCAGAGTAGACGGTAAAGTAGTCGGCAGCGCAGGCATGACGCCTTTCACAGGCAAAAGAGCACACGTCGCGGAATTCGGCATCTCTATAGTTGAAAGCCACCGCAACATGGGGCTTGGAACACTCATCCTAAAAGTGTTCATCGAAATCGCCAAGAAAAGCCATTTCGAAACCATTCAGCTTTCCGCTTTCTCCAACAACAAGCGGGCGGTGCACGTTTACAGAAAATGTGGCTTCAAAAAATGCGGAAAACTAAAGCGCGACATCAAGTTCGCGGACGGAACCTACGCCGACAGAATCCTAATGGAGCAAATCTTACCCCGTTAACCTTTTCCATGGTTTAGGGCTTCGTCGTTTTATCTTGATAAGTTTGCATACGTTGGCACATAGAAAACAAACAGTTTTGCTTCATATTGTTTTATAAGCAAAGACATTTCACTTGATTACGAGGAGAGGAAAGAAACGAGGAAAACAACTGGTCTATTTGCAACTCTAACCGTGATAGTTTTGTTGTTAGCTGTGCCTTTTTTGGCAGGCGAAGTCAAAGCAGCGGTTCCTCATTAGATGGTTGATATTAAAGTTGATTCCGCCAACGCCTACATCCTTGTAATCGATCCTGACAATGGCTACCAAGCAGGCTATACCTCGCCCTCTACAAGCACCAATACCTATCCTGCTGATGATGGTTCTAATGTTTATGCATTCGTGATAAGCCCTCAAGAAGTCCAACTGTGGGCCGATAATGGATTTGAAGGCGGCGGGCACAACTTCAATGTTGAAGTATTCGACCCTTCAGGCGGAAGTGTTACGCTAACAGTAACGCACCTTGATTATAATGGTGCTGATGTATGGAGTCCAAAGACCTGGAGTTTAACGCTTGCTGCGGGGCAGTCATACACCGCTTACTCAGGAATTGACGTTAACGGCTTTGTCATGGGCGGCGGCATTACATTTCCGCTTCCCGAGTACGCTTTGGGCGGTTTCCTCGCATTAGCAGCCTGTCTAGCGGCTTGCGCGGTCTTCAAGAAACGCAAAAGCCTCCCACTCTTCAAAACAAATTGAGGTTGCCTCGGTTTTTTGAGGCTTCCTGAACTCAGAATTCCCACGGAACGAAAAAGCCGTTCTAACAGGTCATCAGCTATTCCACAATAACTTTCGACCGCATGAAGCCTTAGACGGCAAGACCCCAAGCGAAGTATGCGGAATAGCCAAGGAAGGAGAAAACAATTGAAAAACGTCAATTCAAAATGTGAATGAAAGGTTAGGTCTCCATTTTTTCTACAATATTTTCTTAAAAAGGATATTCGGTCAACCCTACCGATAGTGTTATAATATTCTTAAGATTACTAACTACACTGTTTTTCAAGGGAGACGATGAGGAGATGCTAACAGGGATAAGCACTTCCACTTATAGCCTCGAAGAGCTTATTGGCCCACTGAACGACGTGGAAAAGAAATATGCACCAAAAGAACTCTATGTTATAGGGCAACTGTCGATTCCATTACCAAGTCCAAGAGTCGCAGTCATAGGCTCACGGAAAGCCTCTCTTAGAGGTCTTAACGCAGCTGGCAACATTGCAAGAACCCTTGCAAGACATAGTGTAATAGTTGTTAGCGGGCTTGCTGAGGGAATTGACACTTCGGCACACAAAGCTGCCATTGAAGAAGGTGGACATACAATCGCGGTTCTTGGGACGCCATTGGATCGAGTTTACCCACGAAAAAACCTACAACTTCAAGAAGTCATTATGCGTCATCACTTGATCATTTCCCAATTTCCAATTGGATACCCGATTCAGCCAAAGAATTTCGTTCTCAGAAATCGAACAATGGCACTTATCTCTGATGCCTCAATTATTGTTGAGGCTGGGGATGCCAGCGGTTCTCTGCATCAAGGATGGGAAGCTCTCAGGCTTGGACGACCGCTATTCATTTGGAGTCCCATCATGCATGACCCTTCATTGAACTGGCCAAAAAAGATGGCTATGTATGGCGCAATAGAATTCACAGACCCAGAAGAAGTGCTGGATGTTTTACCCTCTCGGGAAAGAATCCTTGAAGTGGTTCCATGAAACATGAATCTCTCTCAACTTGAGTTTGGTGCACTCTTAACTTACGCGCCTCATGGGGATTCCCCAGAAATACGGCACTCTAAGGATGTTATGCTTGCACTTAAGAGGGACGGATTCGTAGGCACACCACCGACATTGATGTCAGAATGGATAGCACAGACAATACAACGAAAAATGGCTGAACTTCCATTTGCGTCATTTTTTCAACCAAACACGATCTTAGTTCCTGTCCCAAGGAGTTCTTTGATGCAGCCAAACACACTATGGGTCCCACAACGAATTGCAACTGCCCTAGTCATGAAAGGCATTGGAAAAGATGTTGCCTCATTCCTCGTTAGGGCTAAACCTGTGCCGAAGGCAGCATCAAGTTCACCAAGTGAGAGGCCAACTGCAGAGCAACATTATGAATCGATGAGTGTCCAAGGAAGCCTCTATAAACCAGAAGAAATTTTGTTAGTCGATGATGTAGTTACTCGTGGAGCAACCCTTCTAGGTGCTGCAAATCGGTTGGTAGATGCTTTTCCAAAAAGTCACATACGTGCCTTTGCAGCCATGCGGACGATCAGCAATCAATATGAATTTGAGAACGTCTATGCTCCATGTGTTGGAACGATTGACCTTTGGGAATCAGGGGACACCTTTCGGAGACCATAAACTTACGGTCGCTTACAACTTGAACTTGGGTGAAGACACAAAATTGAGGGAAAAAACAAGTGGCTAACCTTGATACAGAATGGCTAGCAAGAAAGCATAGTTTCTTTTTGTGGGTCACTCGATATGATTTCAGAACCAAAACCGTCTCTTGTTTCTTTGAAACTTGCTCCGCATACTTTACATGTATAGGCGTGAATTTGGAAATCTTCGTTTTCGAATGATTTGTTAGGTTTTGAAGTTTTTTCTCCGCAATGGGGACATTTAGTCAAAGAAAAAGACACCGTCCGAGAAGCTAACGCTCAATTGCTAGTCGAGTTTTGTTAGTATAAAGGTTTGTGGGCAACAGAAGGATACAACAAGCGGTCATTCTATCGCCTTAAGGTTAACAGTCCTTTTTGAGACAACAGAAATATCACTTGATTCTTAACACCCTAACCGAAAGTTTACATGGAGAAGATTTTTACAGGAAGCACCAGAACCGATTTCGGGAATTTCGTAACGCTTTTAAGTTCCTGCTTCAATTGAAATCAATAGAAAACTTGCGGGTGCGCGCTTTGGATGGCGCCTGTTTTCTTTTGCCGCCTTTGAGTGGCGCTTAGCTGACGTTTTGCGTGAAACAGATTAGAAATTTGTGGGCTTCTTTTCGCTTGGTTTTTCTGCATTTTCTAGGCTATTTTCGAATTAACAACTTTTCAAAATGGAACAAAAATTTCGGGAGGTGAGAGTGTATATGAGGCGTAAATCGGGTTTTTCTGTTCAGGTCTATAGGCGTATTTGTCATCTTCAGCGGGACGTGAAGGTTGACACGCAGGATTTGAGGAACCGCTGGATTGGCGAGCTTGATGAGTTATTCAGCATGGCTACTTCGATCGCGAAGGGCAAGGTTACGCAGCAACAGTTCGGCGACAAGGTGCAGCCTATTACTCCTAAGGAGCGGCAGATGTGGGCGCAGGTGGCGGCGAACATTGGAATGGTCATGGGCAATCTATCAAAACGGTATGACGAGCGGCAGATCGACGAAGACTTAGATGAACTGGAAAGGCTCCTGGCGGAGGTCAAAGCGGCTCAGGGCAAAAGCGACGAAACAAAAGATCCATCGATGGAAGCAAAGCCGCCACAAGAAGACAGCGCGCAATAGTGAATAGCCTTCTGGACGGGACTTCATTTCCCTATTTTTCTTGAATTTATCATTTGTGTACATCCCAATGTACTGATAATTCAATTATTAGTACATTACAATGTACTGAAAAACACTTTTAGAAATTCGGGGATAACAAGTGGATGCGGCAGGCGTCGTCTATAGGCCGCTGCTGTTGATTACCTTGCCCGAGTTGGCGTCGATGACCAGCACCATTTTTTTGCCTTTATTGTCGAACCTTGCGAACCACACTGGAACGTGAAGCAGCTCCACGTCGCCGACGTCAAGATCCGTATTTATCGACTGGATCGACTGATATTTCGCGTGAGCCTTCTGCGACTGAAGCTGATCAACCAGGGTTTTGGCTTGGGTTTTGGCGCCTTCTTCGCTTATGTCGCCGTTAAGGATCTTAAATTCTTTAGGAAGCTTTCCAATGTCGAAGAGTTCTCTGCCTTCAAGGTTGAATTGGTAGTCGTGCGGCTGATAATCCGTGAGCGCCTTGAGGGCGATAACTGGGAAATTGTAGTTTTCATCCATCTGCTCGGCTTTCTTGTTCCCGCCTCCGCGCCCCATCCCCATCCCGAACGCCATTATCCTAAGCCGCTTCAAACCCAGAATTCCCGCAAACGGGTTGTCCATTGCCAATTGACCTTCAAAAGCACGTCTGCCTCCTCTGCCGCCTCGTCTTCCTCCCCCGCCGCCGAAGCCTCCCCCCATTCCGCCGAAGATTACGCCTGCCAACGCGGCTGCCGTTGCGGTTTGGGCAAGTTGGGCGGCTTGGTTTGCAACGGTGATGCTTGTGCGTGCGGAAACGCTTACGATCCAGTAGGGCACGTAGGTGAGGCTCAGCTCCTCCTGCTTGGAGTCTTCAAGGCGGTGCCTGTGCAGGATGCCGTTGTTCACCAGCGGCTTGATTATCGCGGTTGCCTGCTCAACCGTGGCAACCTTCAACGTGAGCATCGTCTGCTTCTGTATGTTGGTCCAGCCTTGGTCGCTAAGGGTGACTCCGCTGCCACAGTACTGGCACGTTATAACCATCTCGCCGAACTTGGGCGCGATCGGCGCCCCGCAGCTGGGACACTTCAGCGACGTCGCCCCTGACGGCGCAACGACTGGCCCGGAAGAAGCCGTCTTAGCCGGGTTGGAAGCGTTTACCGTTGTGCTTTTTCCGCATTTAGTGCAGAATTTCGTTTCATCTGGCAGCTGAGTGCCACAATTGGGACAATACAAATTATTCACCAATAGTTTTCTTTAGATGACGTTTAGCTTTCACTTAAATTTTCCCCAGAATATACCCAAATTTACCATGTTTGAAAAAGGTGAGCGCTCAAAAATTATCTTGGCTTTTTATAGCTTCCCGACAATATTGATAAAAAAAGAGTTGGTCCTCTATGTCCGAGAAGCCGCGATCGCCATTCATCCAATTGCTTCGCCAAGCACGTGGGTTTCTCCCCTTGTTCGTCGGGGATATAGTTTCCACGTCGGGAGCCGCGATATTCTCGTCCGCGATCAGCTACCTGGTCTACATATCGACACATTCGGCCCTGGCTGTCGCCTACGTCGGCATAGCCTCGTTCGTTCCCACGATCATTATCGGGCTCTTCGCGGGCGCCTTGGTCGACAGGTCCAACAAGCGACGCATGATGATCGCCTGCGACCTCGCCCGTTCAGCTGCAGTGGTGATAATACCCGTCTACATGTTCTTTGAGGGGTTCAACCTCGCCGTAATTTTAGCGGTTGTCTTGGCTATCTCGCTGTTCTCCACACTTTTCAGGCCCGCCGCGAGGGCCATCATGCCGCTGCTTGTCCAGAGCGACCTAATCCCGAGAGCGAACGGTCTCATGACCGCCGCAGAGTCGCTCGCGAACTCGGCCTCCCTTGGAATAGGAGGAGTGATGATAGAGCTTATCGGAGCGTCCATGAGCCTTTTCTACAACACGGCAACCTACTTGATTTCTGCCACGATGATCTTCCTCATCCTAGTTCCCTCATCAGCGACCGTCAAGGCGCAGGCTGGCGTTCAAGCCCAGAGCGAGAAGACTGCCGCTGCCAAGAAAACCTCGCTGCTAAGTGACGTGCGCGAGGGCGTCAGGTTCATGTTAGGCAAAAAAGCCATTTTGGAGATGACGGTCACCGCCTCCGTCATCAACTTCTTCTTCACTATGGGGACAAACTTCCTCGTCGTGTACGAGGCGAAGTTCCTGCTCACGTCCTCGGGGCTCATCTACGGCATCCTGCTCGCCTCCTTCTCCCTTGGAAGCGCGGTCGGCGCGTTGGTCATGGGAAGGTTGAACGCCTTCAACCATGCGGGTAAGGTCCTGATAGCCTGCAACGTAGGCTTCGGGCTGGGAACGCTCGGCATGATCTTACTTCACAACGTGGCATTCGCCGTCTCGATGCTCTTCGCGGCTGGTCTTGCGCTCGGACTTAGCATAGTGCTGTATTTCTCCATAATCCAGACCGTCGTACCGGGGCACGTCCTCGGTAGAGTGATAAGTGCTGACGAGGTAGGAAGCTTCGCCGCCATCCCGCTTGCCCAGATTGCAGGAGGGCTCATCATCCAATTCTACGGAATCATTCCAGACTTCGAGGTCGCCGGAATAGGGCTCCTGCTGACAGGGTTGGCTTCACTATTTCTGAAGGATCTGCGCACGTTCAAAGTGACACAAAATAAGGATCAAAGACCTTCTCACCAAGGATGAATATGCGTAAGTTGACTGCAGAAAATAAGAAAAAAATTTGCTTCTTTCCGCCTAGTCAAAAATGGGCAGGAAAGAAGGGGTTGAAGCAGCTGGGTTTGCCGTGCTGATTTGTGGCGTTGGGGAGGGTCTTCTTCTGAGCGGCGGCGACGGCATTGGCTGTGGCGGTTCAATCTCCAGCGGGATGTGTTCTATCAGTCTTCTTCGCCTCCGTGAACGGTTGGCACTACGGTTGCTTCCAGCAGGGTTTCGCGTCTGATGACGGTCAGCTTGGTTTCTTTGCCTATGACGTCTTCCGCGAGCAGCCTTGGCAGGTCGTAGAAGTCGGTGACTGGTTTGCCGTTGAATTTAACGAGTACGTCGCCCATGGCTAAGCCTGCTTTGCGCGCGGGTGAGCCTGCCTCGACGCTGAAGATCATCACGCCTGTCTCCTGTTCTAAGCCTGCTTGCTCCGCGATTTCCTCTGGGATGGCGACGGTGTTTGCGATTATGCCTAAGTAGCCTCTCTGCGTTATGCGTCCAGTCATCAACCTGTCGGTGACCGCTTTGACTTTGTTGATTGGGATGGCGATGCCTCTTTGCCAGACGTAAGCCGTGTTTATGCCGATGATTCTGCCTTCGGCGTCTACGAGTGGTCCGCCGCTGAAGCCTGGGTTCAGCTGTGCGTCGGTGGCGATGACGTTTTCCATCTGGGTCATTCCGCGCCAGCCCCTGATTGTGCTGTTTACGTTTGTGACCATTCCGCTTGTGGCGGTCGGCTGTTTCCTGTTAAACGGGTTGGCGAGAGCCAGAACGTATTGGCCTACGCTGAGTTTTTCTGAATCGCCCACCTCGATGGGTGTGAACGCGCCAGTCTCCGCCTTGAGCAGGGCTATGTCGTTGTAGGGGTCTGCGCCGACGATTTTGGCGTTGAAGGTTTTTTCTCCTTGACCGATTTTGACTGCGCTGCAGCCTCCGAGCACGTGGTTGCATGTGACGATGTACCCGTCTTTGGTTAAGACGACGCCTGTGCCGTGTGACATCTGCGCTTTAACGCTGACCACGGACTTCGAAACTTTGCCGATCAGCATGCTTGTTGCTTCTGAGAGCGATTTGAGGACTTCTAAGGGGTTAGATAGTTGACTCATCTTGTTTTTCACCGCAAGAGTATACTGCAGAATAGTATTTGTTGACTAAGGAACAGCCAAACCTAGTCACGAATTTGCGCGGAGCAAGCCCAAGATGATTGGCTGAGCGTCAAGCGGGTTAATGAATGGACAGGTTTTTTCCAAAAGAAGCAAAAGGCTTTTCAAGAGATACAGCACTTGGTAGCTTGTGGAATAATGGAGAAAGTGTGGGAAGAACTTAAAAAAATCGAAGCCGAGGCAGAAAAGATCCGAAGCGACGCTCAACAGAAAGCCCAGAGCATGACGGCTCAAGCTCAGCAGAACAGCGAGAAACTGGTTGTCAACAGTCAAGCTTACGCCGAAGAAGAGGGGCAGCAGCTGTTCGCGAGTACGGTTGAGGAAGCCAACCGCAAGCGCGATGAACAACTGAAAGCTAACGAGGCAGCCACTGAGAAACTGAAAGTGCACGCTGGAAAGTACATGGAGCCCGCGATTGCTAAAGTTGTGAACTCAGTGCTTAAGGAAGCTAAACCTTGAGTCAGACAACACAGTACGCGGCTGTTTTCGCGAAGATTGGGGCTGAAAAAAGCAAGCTTCTCAGCGAAGCAAAGATTAAATCTCTAATCGAAAGCAAAAATGTGCCTGCGTTCGCGGCTCAGCTCAGAGACACCACCTATCAAACGCAAATATCAAAGGTTCCGTTGCCGCTTAACAGTCGAAAGCTGGAGCGGGCATTCAACGAGAACCTCATCGAATCCTACGTGAAGATGATTAAGAACTCGCCGAAGAAGGCGGCAGACTTCCTTTCCGTTTACATCTTGCGGTTTGAAGTGGAAAACATTAAGACCCTCATCAAGGCAATCAACGGGGAAATGAGCGCTGAGGAGAAACTCGGCAGAATCTACTTTTCCGCTGAAGATTTTCTTGGGAAACGCGTCATGCTGGAGGAAGCGGCTAAGGCTTCAACTTTGAAGCAGATGCAGAATTCCATCAAAAGCTCGCTGTACACGGGCGCCCTCAGCAAGGGGATGCAGGCTTATGAAGAGAACGGGTCGACTTCGGCGCTTGACATTCTGCTGGACAAGGTGTTCTATGACAGTTTACACGACGCCTATGAAGAGTTGCCTAGGAATCAGAGGAACCACGTGCTCTTTTACGCGGCGACAGAGAACGACAGCTTCACGCTTCTCACTATCCTTAGGGGAAAAGCCCTGAATTACGACGCCAGCTGGCTGAGAGCGGCGGTGCCTCCTAAAAACTTTAAGCTCACTTCAGAAACTGTTGATGCGCTGCTTATGTCAGCTGACTTCGAATCAACGCTAAAAGTCGCTTCTGAAACCTTCTACGGAAAGTTATTTGCTAAAGCTCCAAGCCCAGAGGAAACGTTGGCAGCCGCTGAAAAAGCCTTCAAGAAATTCGTGTTTCAACACGCTAAGGCAGCCACTGTCGGAGAAATCTTCAATGTTGGCGCGCCGCTCGCTTTCATGATGATCAAGGAGGCGGAAGTGCGCAACCTGATGGCGGCAAGCGCGGGCGTCGAAGGCGCCGTCAGCATGGATTACATTTTGAGTCAAACGCTGCTTTAGGCTTCTTTCCCTTTTCCGTTCAGCTCTACGTTGGTGTAGACAAAGTTTTGTTTGAACGGCTGGAATTCTTTGCCGTTTCCCGCGTAGAACTTGCTGAACCATTCGTAGAAGTGTAATCTTAAGGCGTGGATGAAAACGATTAATCCTTCGAAAGCGATGACGAACATGTTTCCGCCGATGATGATTATGCCGCTGATGATCAAGCCGAAACCTGTGGGTCCGCCTATCAGGGCTGCAACCGTGTAAGTGACAAGGAGCAGTGCCCAGTGAGCCATAAGCAGGGCGAGAATTCGAGCATAGGAGATGCTGTTGCTGAGTAAACGTGTCACCATGTCTCCGCTCTCGAAAATCCTCTGACCTAAAGGCTCTGGCTTTTCCGAAGGAAGTTCAATTCCCGTGTCCTCAGAAAGCGCAACTGCCGTGTGCATTGACATTTTCCTAGCAGCAGTGTAAGCAGGCTTCGCGAAAACCACGAAAATAAACGGAACAATCAAAAGCAGCACGGGACCCGAAAACCACGCTCCAAAGTTTAACTTGTAAACTAAGACTATGTAAACCCCGCCGAGGTAGAATGCCATTTTAGGGATCGACGTCAAAACGGCGTCAACGAGGTCGTGTTTAAGGACAAAGTTCACCATTTCCAGAGTTAAGCCGCTGACTATCTGTATCACGCCAATAATCAGGGCGAAGACAAGGAAGCTAAAGACGTTGGTAACAGCAAATGGTCTGAACCATAACGGGGGAAAAAGTTCCTTGCCGAAGCATTCGCCGAACAGGGCGCCTGCAATGGTTGCGGCAAAACCGCACATTGCCAAGATGTACGCCATGTCCTTTATTCCTTGGTTCTTCTTCACAAGCATCCCGACGGTGAAGCCGCCTACCAGCAGGATTAAGCCGTGGCCCATGTCTCCGAACATTAAACCGAAAAGAATCGGGAACGAAATAGCCATGTAGGGTGTTGGGTCTACTTCGCCGTAATTTGGCAAACCGTAAAGCTTCGTGATTACTTCGAACGGCTTTACGAACCTGTTGTTGCTGATCTTCGTGGGGATGTCTTCCACTTTAGCAGGGTCTTCTTGCAGCACTATCGCTTTTTCTCCAAGGAGGGAATGGACTTTTTCCTTGAGAGCAACCATGTTTTTCTTAGGCGCGAATCCCTTGATGGTCACGAGCCTTCCTGACTGAAGCATCTTCTTTTCCGCGTTAAGCAGCGCCAGAATGTTTTCAGCGTTTTCTTTCCAAGTTGAAAGGCTGGTTTTGTTTTCTTTGCCTAACTTGCTTAATGACTCTGAAATTGCTTTTTCCTTGTCCGCGCTGTCTTTCAAGCGGTCTTTGACTTCCTTGAGCGCGTCCTTAGCGTTGTGAGGCATGTCTTTGGGGATTGAAAAGATTTCGGCATGGTGCGCCTTGACGATTTTTTCTACTTCGGCGCTTTGCTTGCCTGGGACGGCGATGCTTACGAAACTGGTATCCTTCGTTAGGAAAGCGGGGCTCAAGATAAGCGGGAACTTTGCAAGTTCGGCCTTTAACGCCTCGAAGTTTTTGTTTGGCACGGTCGCCGCTGTAACATGGATTAATTCCAGGTTCTGTATAGCCTCAAGATCCGCATGCTTCTCGTCAATTATGGCAAGCATTCGTTTGATGTTGTTTAGCTGCGCGGTTTTTTCTTGAAGGCTAGACATAGAATTGTTTAATTCGTCAACTTGCTTCTTCAACACAGAGACTTGTTGAGAAGTGGACCCAGCGAGGGCTTGCCAATTCTCCGCCGTAACCTGGGTTTTTGCGGGCTCCTCCGCTTTGAAAAGGTCAAACGCGCCTGCTTTTTCTTGGCAAAGCTGTTTGATCAGGTCGTTGGCGCTTGTCAGCGCTTCTTCAGCTTTCTGGATTTCCTGATTATACTGTTGCGGATTTGCGTTTTCAACCGATTCTTCGATGTGGAATTCTCCGAAGCTGCTTAGCGCTTCCAGCAGAGATTCAACGTCTTGCTTGACGCATATTACCGACGTCTCGGTCATCCGTTCAGGTCGCAACATATGCGCCATAACGTTATTTAACTAGTAATTTAAGCTTTATCAAGAGATTGCATGCTTGGCTACATAATAGGTGATGCCGACATGATAACGGGTTTCAGACTTGTCGGCGTCGAAGGCGTCGAAGCAACTTCGGTGGACGAGGCAGGGCGAGCCCTGAACAAGGCTCTTGCACGCAATGATCTCGCAATTATTATTATAAGCGAAGAGTTTTCAACTCAACCGCAACTGCATGAGACAATCGAGAAGATACGTCGCGAACGAAGAGAACCTTTAATCGTGGAGGTCCCAGGAAGCAAAGGAAAACCAAGCGAAACCCGAATGTCAGACCTAATCAGCAAAACCTTGGGTGTACGGATTTAAAGAGGGAGGGTTAAAAAGTGAGCGTTAAAGAAGGTCTATCGGCGATTTCAAACGAAGTCTTAGCTGATGTGCAAAAAGAAGCTGAAGCCATTGTTTTAACGGCTAAGAATGACGCGAAAGAAGCTTTGAAACAGGCTAAACAGCAAGCAGACAAAAACTACCAGACCATACTGAATCAGGCTGCGGCGAGGGCTGAAGCGGAGAAACGAAGAATCGCTTCTATAACTGAGGTGGAAATGAGGAATTTTCTGCTTCAAGCGAAGGAGGAGCTGGTTGATATTGCTTTCGAAAAAGCCCTTGTTAGACTCAAAGAGTATGTGGCAACTGAGGGTTATCATCGTTATTTGCTTAAGCTTCTAAGGGAAGTTGCTAAACAGTTAGGACAGAAAAGCCTTGTCATACAACTTAACGCTAAAGACAAAGAGTGGCTCACCCAAGACGAGTTGAACCGCTTATCCAAAAAGATAAATTGCGAATTAAAAATATTAGACGAGACAGGAGACTTCATCGGCGGCTTCAAAACGCAAACCGTGGATGGCAAAATAACCTACGACAGCACCATCGATAACAAGTTGGCTGAATTGAAGCCCCTGTTGCGAGTTGAACTTGCAAAAATAATGTTTAAGGAGGAACATTGAGAAAATGCCCGCTAAAGGAAGCGTAATCCGCGTTGCAGGACCAGTCGTTGAAGCTAAAGACATGGCTGGAGCAATCATGTATGAACTCGTTGAAGTAGGTAACGAAAACCTGATCGGCGAAATCATTCGACTGGAAGGCGAACGTGCCACAATCCAAGTTTACCAGAACACCACAGGGCTTAAAGTCGGCGAGCCAGTTTTGGGTACCGGAAGCCTGCTTTCGGTGGAGTTGGCGCCTGGGCTGGTTGGAACCGTTTTCGACGGGATACAGCGGCCTCTCGAAGTGTTAAGGGCTCTTACGGGCATGTATATCAAGCAAGTGCGCGGCGTGACTCCTCTTTCGAAAGAGAAGAAATGGCATTTTAAGCCTAAAGTAGAAGTTGGAGCTAAACTTGTAGGCGGCGACATCGTTGGCACCGTGCAGGAAACCGATCTGATTGAACATCGCATACTTGTTCCGCCTTTGATGCGCGGCACACTGGTCAACGTTGTAGCTGAAGGAGATTACATGATCGTTGAGCCGATAGGGACTTTGGAGGCTAACGGTGTAAAATCCGAAATTGCAATGTTGCAGAAGTGGCCTGTGCGGAAATCGCGGCCTTACGGTCGAAGGCTTCCTCCGTCTATCCCCCTCATCACGGGACAACGGATAATTGACACTTTCTTCCCGATCGCCAAGGGCGGTAGCGCTTCGATCCCAGGAGGATTCGGCACGGGCAAGACGGTTACTCAGCAGCAGCTTGCTAAATGGTCAGACGCGAAAGTGATAATTTACGTGGGCTGTGGCGAGCGCGGCAACGAGATGGTGGATGTGCTGACTAGTTTCCCCAAGCTGGTTGACCCGACGAGTGGGCACCCGCTTATGGAGCGAACAATTCTGGTGGCTAACACAAGCAACATGCCAGTTTCCGCGCGTGAAGCAAGCATCTACACGGGCATCACGTTGGCTGAATACTACCGTGACATGGGGTACGCGGTGGCTTTGATGGCTGACTCTACAAGCAGATGGGCTGAGGCGCTAAGGGAGGTTTCAGGAAGGCTTGAAGAGATGCCTGCGGAAGAAGGATTCCCGAGCTATCTGCCTTCAAGGCTGGCGGAGTTTTACGAGCGCACAGGCGTCGTTGAGGCGTTGGGCTCAGACAAGCGTCTGGGTTCAATCTGTGCAATCGGAGCGGTTTCTCCTCCAGGCGGCGACTTTTCCGAGCCTGTCACGCAGCACACAAAGCGTTTCACACGGGTTTTCTGGGCTTTAGATTCCGAGTTGGCTGATTCAAGACATTACCCTGCGATTAACTGGATGCAAAGTTATAGCGGCTACATTGATGAACTCAAAGGCTGGTGGCATAAAGAGGTGAATAAGGACTGGAACTCCTACAGGATAGAGGCTATGCGTATCTTGCAGGCTGAGGACGACTTGAAAAACATCGTTAAACTGGTCGGTCCCGAGGCTTTGCCTGATAAGCAGCGTTTGATTTTGGAGGCGGCTCGAGTAATCCGTGTTGCCCTCTTACAGCAGAACGCTTTGGACCCTGTGGACACTTACTGTTCTCCGCAGAAGCAGTTTAAGATGATGAAGATCATCGTCGACTACTATCACTATTCGGACAAGGTAGTAAGCAAGGGTGCACCCATCTTTAAGATAACTCAGTTACCCATAACAGAGGAGATTATTCGCATGAAAACTTCGGTACCTAACGACAAAGTAAGTAGTCTGGACGATTTAGAAAGCAGGATGCAGAAGACCTTCGAAGAGTTGGAGGCTAGCCTGAGGTAAAGCGTATGGCAGGTTTAGGAGTAGAGTATAAGGGCGTCGCTTCAATTTCAGGGCCAATCATCGTCGTGGAAAACGTGCAGGGCGTCGGTTACGAAGAACTCGTAGCGGTGAGGGCTCAAACTGGCGAAATACGACTGGGCAAAGTGATTCAAGTCACTCAGAAAGCCGTAACAGTACAAGTCTTCGAGGGCACAACGGGCCTGTCACCTTCAGAAACACGCACTCGATTTTTAGGAAAACCGCTGGAAGTGCCAGTGTCAACCGAGATGCTGGGGCGCGTGATGAACAGTTTCGGCGAGCCCATCGACGGTCACCCACGGTTTTTCAGTGAAGAGCGACGTGACGTTAACGGGTTCCCCCTGAATCCCACTTCCAGAGAGTATCCAAGGGACTTCATTCAAACGGGCATTTCGGCGATTGACGGCTTAGACAGCCTGGTGCGAGGTCAAAAGCTCCCCATCTTCAGCGGTCCAGGCTTATCGCACAACGAGCTTGCCGCTCAAATTGTCAGGCAGGCAACCATTCGAGGTGCAAGTGAAGAATTCTTCATCGTCTTCATAGCCATGGGGCTGGAGCATGATGACGCGGCGTTTTTCAGAAGAAGCTTTGAGGAGACTGGCGCAATCAAGAACGTGGCGATGTTTCTTAACTTGGCTGAAGACCCGCCTGTTGAGCGTATTATCACGCCGAGGGCTGGCTTGACTTTGGCGGAGTATCTGGCGTTTGATCAGGAATCGCACGTTCTGGTAATCTTGACTGACATGACCAACTACTGCGAGGCTCTGCGGGAAGTGAGTGCTTCAATGGAGGAGGTTCCGAGTAGGAAAGGCTATCCAGGCTACATGTACAGTGACCTTGCAAGCGTGTATGAGCGCGCAGGAAGAGTCGCTGGCAAGAAAGGCTCGATCACCCAGATGCCTATTTTAACCATGCCCAACGACGACATAACTCATCCTATCCCTGACCTCACAGGCTACATCACTGAAGGGCAGATTGTGCTGTCCCGCAACTTGGAAAAGCAGAGCATTTACCCGCCGATCTATATCACCACGAGTTTGTCCAGAATCATGAAGGACGGCATTGGGAAAGGGCGAACAAGGGCGGATCACGCCGACGTTGCAAGCCAGCTTTACGCGGCTTATGCGCAGTACAACTCTGTGAAGTCTCTCGCGACGATCATCGGAGAAGAAGGTTTGGGAACAAGAGACAGGGAATACCTGCGTTTCGGTGAACGTTTCGAGAAGACGCTGATTAACCAAGGCAAGGATGAGAACAGGACGATCGAGGACACTCTCAATATTGCATGGGATACCTTGTCAGTTTTGCCTGATGAGGAATTGATACACGTGCATCCTGAGTACATTGAGAAGTATTATCCAAAGAAGGCTCAAGAGGTAAAGTAAGCGGTTGTCTGCTGAAAACATCAGCCCAACAAGAATAAACTTGATTCAGACAAAAAAGACTCTGGCTTTGGCTCAGTCAGGACGTGACGTGCTGGAACGCAAACGTGACATTCTGCTTCGGGAACTAAGAAACAGCATTTACGAGGCTGAACGGGCGCGAGCGGATTTACTGGAAGCCCTTGCGAAGGCTTATCAGGCTATAAAAGAGGCAAACATGGCTAAGGGCTCAGAGACAATTTCAAACGTCGCTTGCGGTTCCCGTTTTGAAGCTGATTTCTTGATGGACTTCAAAAGCATAATGGGCGTAGTCGTCCCCGCTGTTGAGTTCTGCAGTACCGCCGAAGTTAAGCCTGATTATGGTTTCGCCAACACAAGTTCCGAGTTGGATAAAGCGTTTAAGCAGTTTTACAGTTTGCTGGCGTTACTCGCTGATTTAGCCAAGGCTGAAGGCACAACGTTTCAGATCGCTAGCGACGTTAAAAGGACGCAGCGGCGGGTTAACGCACTGAATTACGTCCTCATTCCCATGTACCGCAACATTGTCAAGCAGATTGCGCTGGTTTTGGAAGAAAAAGACCGCGAGGAATTCGTTCGCACTAAAAGAATTAAATATATGATTAGAAGGCGTTGAAAAATTGAGTCTGAACTTTAAGAATGTCAAGAAAATTTTGGTCCCGACTGACGGTTCAGAAATTAGCCTGCGTGCCGCCGAGTATGGGATAAGTGTAGCCAAAATGATCGGTGCTCAAATTGTGGTGGTTTTCGTCGTTGACGATGTTGTGCTTGACCAAATAGCGAAAATAACTGCACATGAAGTTGCTGAGCGGGAACTGAAGGAAGATGGGAAAGGCTACGTGAATTATGTTGTCGGCTTAGCGGGGAAGGAAGGCGTTAATTCTTCATCTTTAATCACTGAGGGAAGACCATTCGAGCAGATTGTGCATTTAGCCAAAGAGTTGAACGCTGATCTAATTGTGATGGGCACGTATGGGCGAAGGGGCACCGATAGGATTCTCATCGGAAGCGTCGCTGAACGAGTGATTGAATACGCGCCTTGCCCTGTCTTGGTTATTAAATAAGCGCTAGGACGTGACGAGCATGTCAAAAGAAAAGTTGGAAAAAGACTACCAGAATTTTAGCCTGCAAATTGAAAAAATGGCGGAAGAAGAAGTGAAGAGCATCAAGGAGAAAGCCGACGCCATAAAAGCGGAAGTTACCAAGATCGGTGAAGCCGTCGAGGGCTCTTTAAAGGGTAGCGAAGCCAAAGAAGAAAGGAAAAAGGTTAATAGCTAGCGGTTGGTTGATTGTGTTTTATTGGAGATAGAGTGGCATGAAGGGGAAACTAATCGCTTTATTCGTGCTTCCACTAGCGCTTCTTATACCCATCGGATTTGCTGCCGCGATAACAGTTTCAACCATTCAAACAAGTACGCCGACGACAGGCGGGACATACGACACATTCGGACTCGCCATCGGCGCTGGGCTCTCAATTGGCTTAGCGGCTTTAGGCGCAGGAATCGGCATTTCAGGAGCAGGCAGTGCAGCCATCAGTGCGTTAGCTGAGAAACCTGACACGTTCTTCAGAAGCTTCTTGATCGTGGCGCTGGCTGAAGCATTGGCAATCTACGGTTTAATCATGGGCATCTTGCTCTGGATTAAAATTTAATCTTTTTTCTTTTTGTTTATTTTTCTTAACAACTTCATTTCTTTTACTGGGTAAATTGGAAATTCGCGCTTTTTCATAGTGCATTTTCTTGTGAGAGTCAGTGTTCATTTTTTGAGAGGGGTTTAAAGTGATTAACTAATGTTTGTTGTCACAACGCACAACCACATCATCTTAAGTGCTTCAGCCTACGCAAGTTACACGTGAAATTTTTAGCGAATTACGCGGTGCACATTAGACCGGTAATAAATCAAGAGAACTTGAAGGAAAAAAAATGCGTGAAAAACTGAAAAAGTCCGTTTCTGTCACGTCTCTTATCGGTTTCTCCGTTTTCCTGCTCTACCTCTTGTTTTTCTCCAACGTCGGCTCCATCGTCGGCATCATGGAAAAAACGAGCATCCCCGTTTACATGTTAGCTTTTATCTGTGTCCTGTTCGGAACTGTTTTTGACGCTCTTACGTGGCGTCAGATTCTCGGCAGGCTCTCAGTGAAAACGACTTTTCGCCGCGCTTTCACCCTGAGTTGGGTCGGGATATTCGTTGACGCTATCGTCCCAGGAGGCTGGTCTGGAGACATCTTGAAGGCGTACTTGCTGTCGAAGGATCGGGGGGTTGACGGCTCAAAAGCAGCGGCTTCAATTGTGGTTAAGAAGGTTTTCGAGTTGTTGGTGACTTTAGCAGCGTTGGTTGTTGGCATGTTTCTTTTAATTTCGAATTACTCCTTAGACAACGACTTGGTCATCGTCATTGGCGTTATGATGGTTCTAATGTCTTTGCCTTTAGTGCTGATTCTCTATCTCAGCCTGAGCGCTAAAACAAGCCAGACGGTCTTCGGGTTGGTACGCCGTTTTTCTAATTTGATAAGGGGGAAGAGTGTTGACACGCCAGAAATGGAGAACAGGCTCAGACACTCAATCGGCGAATTTCACGATGGGATTATGACGATGAAAACGAACCCTCAAAAAATGTTCCAGCCGATGATCTTACAGGCGGTATCCTGGATGTTTGGCATATTAACTTTGTTCTTAATTTTTGCCTCAATAGGCTACATCATAAACCCGGAGAAAATCATAATAGCTAACTCGATAACGAGTAACCTTCAAACCCAAGGCTTTGCACTAGCTGGATTCTTGCCGCTTCTTTCAAGCGTGCTCTACAGAATGCTTGGCACAGCGGCTCTTGTCAGCGCAGCGTCAAGCTTGCTGGCGACTTTTCCAACCTTCTGGTTCAGGGTAATAATCTCTTTCGTTGCCTTTCAAGCAATCGTCTTTAACACTGGCATTCCTCTGATTAGGTCTAACCCTAAGAACATTAACGCCGAATCGAAAAGGGGTTTGCTTGATGTTTTGAAAATCCGAAAACAATCTGATGCGCCGGAAAAAGACGGGCGTATTAACTGACGAATTGGAACCTTTTTTGTTTGTACGAAAAGATAATAATGTCAAGTTACGTAGTTGTAACAGAAGCCAAATGACTTGCCGTTTTGAGCTTTGCGGTGAAGAACTTGCCTGAAAACCAACTCTCATTCACTATCACTCCTGAAATTCCAGCAGATTACATTGGCAAATTTTATGAGTACATGTACCGGTTTTTTCTTCCCTCTCAAAAGAACAGGTTCGCCGACATCTCCAACGGCAACTTTTCCGTCAGCTACTCTGTTTTGGATTCCTATGGAAAAAAAATCCTCAGCGTTCAGGCTTCAGGTCAAGAATCAATCAACGCGGTCATTGCGCCTCTTACTCAGGCGGTTACGGAAGACGCCTTCTTAAAATCCAAAGAGGACATCAAAATAGCCGTCGACGCATTTGAAGAACAGATTAGAAAGAACAGTTTGTTCTTCGCTTGGAGAGAAGGGGAATCAGTGGTGCCTGAAGCGGTTTCAGGTAAAGAAAACAAATCTCTGCGCCGTATTTTTTTGGAAACGCAGATTCTGCTCATAGCTGTCTTCATGACCGTCGGAGTTTTGCTGTTTTTCATCATCGGACCTTTGGTTGTGATTGTGCTGCTTGCAGTACAGTTCATCTTCGTTTTCTACTCGAACAAGATAATTGCCAGGTCGGCGGATTGGCATATCACCGAGAAAGACCCCTACATTCACATCCTGCAGTATCCCCTGTCCGCTGGAATGGATAAAGACAAGGACAACAAGATGCTGCCGAAAAAAGATTTGGCGCGGCTTAAACAGGAAGTTTACAAGGCTACCATAGCTGAGAACGGCGAACTTGACTGTCAAAAGGCACATTCGATCTTCGCCGAGTTTGGAATTGACTGCAAATCGGAAGACCTGATCGCCAAGAAAGTAGACGTCTACGGCATTGTGAAAAGGACTGCCGACAAATTCGGCTATAAAGTCCCTGAAACCATCGTATCCAACACGCTGCTTCCCAACGCGGCGGCTTCGGGGCCGAGTCCCAGCCGAGGCATAGTTTTGATAACGACGGGAACGTTCCTGCAGCTTAACGATGAGGAAATCGAATCTGTCTTGGGGCATGAGTTCGGTCACTTGAAGGGACGTGACCCACTGTGGTTGTACGCCATATCCGGAATTCAATATCTTTTCTGGTTCTTCCTGATTTTCGAGCTGCTGCGAAATGGCTCAGTGTTTGTGCTAATCCTCTATCTATGGGTACTGTTGACGTTGACCTATTTCGTTTCAAAGTTTTTTGAAGCCAGAGCCGACTTACTCTCCGCCATAATCATAGGTAAACCGCAGGTTTTAGCTGATTCGCTGGAGAAAATAGGGTTCCAAAGGCTATTCTATGAACGCAACCCATCTTTCCGTTTTCAAGAATGGCTAAACTGGGATCCCCACCCGCCTATCTACTTCCGAGTGGCAAGACTGCGAAACCTAACTGACCCTTCAACGATTAAGCATCCCCTTCGCCAATCAGCCAGAGAAGTAACACGAGGCTTCTTAAGCAGCTTCTAGTGCCGCTTATCGGGTTTCGATTGGCTCCTGATTCTTAGATGCAGAAGTGTCGCCGACAAAATTATATAGATATCGCCGAAACTCTAGGGAAAGGATTATATGATTCTAAAGCCCTTTCCATGCTTTCAATAGGCTTTAAGCCAGCAAGCCCAACGATTGCGGTTTAAAGTAGCAGCGGTGTATGAAAGAGGTTTCAGAATGAGTGAAAAATGTCTCGCTGTGGTAGAAATCGACCAGGACTTATGCTGCAAATGTTACGTTTGCCAATCAATTTGCCCCTATGATGCAATAAAACGCGACTCAGCAGGGAAAGTGGAAGTCAGCAGCCAAGACTGCGAAGTTTGCGGTATATGCTACAGCGCTTGCCCAAGTTCAGCCATAAAATCACAATATTACACTTACGATAACCTGTCAAACTACGTAAAACAGGCAATTCAAAAAACCAAAAAAGTTGACACCCTTGTTCTGATGTGCCGCGGAAACTCGCCGTCAACAGGCGAAGTCCATGACCTCCTTAAAGAACAAGGATTGAAAGTCGGCGATTACATTGCCCTGCGTTTGCCTTGTGCAGGCAGAGTTCCGACTGATTTTGTTTTTGAAGCACTAGATTTAGGCGTAAAAAATATTGTTTCGGTGCAATGTGAAGACCCGTTCTGTCGAAATAAAGAAGGCGCAAAAATCAACACTCGCAGGCTTGTTTTAGCCAGAGGCGTTCTAAAACAGCTAGGCTTTGACGAGAACGCAGTTAAGATCGTAAAGTTCTCCCGCAAAGCAATCTACGACGTGCAGGAATGCGTCGGCTGCGACAAATGCATCTTCATCTGCCCATACAAGGCATTGGAGTTCGAATCCTTCGCCACTCCGAAGGTGATCGTTGAGAAATGCGTGGGCTGCGGCGCATGCCAACTGGTTTGTCCACATCACGCAATCCAAGTTAAAGGCTTCGAATTCGAAAACGTCCTCAAACGCTACGGCACCTCGGCAGAAAAGCTGAAAGCCAAAAACCCGGCTCCAGTAATCTTGGCTTTTGTCTGCCAGTGGTCAGAGTTCTCGGACCTAGACAACCCGAACAAGACGTTCGAAGGCAAAAACGTCTTAGCTCTCGAAGTTCCTTGCTTCAAATCCTTAGACCCAGTTCACGTCGTCAACGCATTAAGATGCGGTTTCGACGGCGTCATGGCTGTGGTTTGCCCGTCTAAGGACTGCAAGCTTCAAGAAGGCAGAGACACTGCAGAACGCAACTTGGGCGTGATACTGAACGTGCTCAAAAAGAATGGTCTGCTTGACAGGTTCGAGCTTTATGAGGAGTCACCCAGATGCGAGGGCGAATTCGACGCGAAACTGGATGCTTTCTGCAAAAAGATTTCAGCATTACCTAAACGTGAAATGGTGGTTGTGGAGGCGACTGCAAAACGTACAAAATAGTAACTAAAAAAGAACTGGTTCCGAAGATCAAGCTGTTCGAGGTTGAAGCCCCAGACATAGCCGCTAAATCGCATGCTGGACAATTCGTCATAGTCATAAACGGCAAAGAAGGCGAAAGAATACCCCTGACGATCTGCGCGTACGACGCGGCGAAGGGCACGGTCTCGTTTGCTTTCCATGAAGTTGGCAAAACCACAAAAGCCCTTGGCTTGCTTAACGAAGGAGACTGCATCGACAACGTTACTGGCCCGCTTGGGAACCCATCTGAAGTCAAAAACTTCAGCGCTGTTCCAGAAGTATATGGCAAGGTCCTCTGCGTCGGCGGAAGCGTGATGATTGCCCCATTGCTCCTGCAGGCTAAAGCCATGAAGGAAGCAGGCAACAATGTGACCACGATTCTCGGAGCCCGTACAAAAGAGTTCATAATGATGGAGGACGAAGCTAAACGCTACAGCGACAAGGTCTACATCGCAACTGACGACGGCACAATGGGCTACCAAGGCTTAGATTTCCTCAAAGACTTGTTGAAGAAGGAAAAATTCGACCGCTGCATCGTCATGGGCCCAGTCATCCTGATGAAAGACGTCAGCGAAATCACCAAGCCCTACTGCATCCCAACGATTGTGACGACCACGCCGATAATGATTGACGGCATGGGCATGTGCGGAGTGTGCCGAGTCATGGTTGACGGCAAAATGCAGTTCGGCTGCGTTGACGGACCAGAATTTGACGGTCACAAAGTAGATTTTGACGGGCTGATCCTTCGGCAACGCACGATGTTGCCTGAAGAAAGGTTAAGCTCGGTACTGTGGGAAATGAGAGGAGGCTGCAAGTGTGGCAGAAACTAAACCTGAAGCAAAACCAGAAGCTAAACCGAGACCCCAGATAAAAAAGAAAGCAGTTGAAATGGCAAAACAAGAACCTAAGATTAGGGCTAAAAACTTTAACGAAGTGGCTTTAGGCTACACTGAAGAGCAGGCGCTTGAAGAAGCAAGCCGATGTCTGCAGTGCGTCAAACCTCAATGCATGACAGGCTGCCCAGTGGAAGTTCCAATTCCAGCATTCATCAAACTGCTTAAAGAAAAGAAGCACGGTGAAGCCATCGCCCTGATCAAGTCGAAGAATGCGTTGCCAGCCGTCTGCGGAAGAGTTTGCCCCCAAGAAGTGCAATGCCAAGCCAAATGTATCGTTGGAAAAATCGGCGAACCCCTCAGCATCGGACGGCTTGAACGATTCCTCGCAGACTGGGAACGCGACAACGGCTCCGCGCTTCCACCGAAAGCCGCGCCAACAGGCAAGAAAGTCGCCATCGTCGGCGCTGGTCCTGCAGGTTTAACGGCTGCGGCTGATTTGATAAAGCTCGGTCACAAAGTTACAATGTTTGAAGCATTGCACGTCGGCGGCGGAGTGTTATCCTACGGTATCCCCGAGTTCCGTTTGCCCAAGGCAATCGTGCAGAACGAGGTCTCCTACATCCAGAAGCTCGGCGTTGATTTGCGTCTCGGTAACTTGGTTGGAAGAATCCACACCATCCCAGAACTCATGAAGGAAGGCGGTTACGACGCGGTCTTTATCGGCAGCGGCGCAGGATTGCCACAGTTCACGGGCTGCCCAGGAGAAAACCTCGGCGGAATCTACTCAGCCAACGAGTTCCTGATACGCGTCAACCTCATGAAAGCATTTCAGTTCCCAGATTACGACACGCCTATACGCCTCGGCAAAAAAGTCGTCGTTATCGGCGGCGGAAACGTGGCTATGGACTGCGCAAGATGCAGTATGCGTTTAGGCTCCGAAGTTTGCTTGGTGTACAGACGTTCACGCAACGAATTACCCGCAAGACACGAGGAAATCGAAAACGCTGAAGAAGAAGGCTTAGTCTGCAAGTTCCTCGCTGCACCAGTCGAGTTCTACGGCGACGAGAAAGGCTGGGTTAAAGCCATGAAGGTCATCGCAATGGAGCTCACCGAACCCGACGCGAAAGGCAGGCGGGGAGTGAAAGAGGTTCCAGGCTCAGAATTCACCATGGACGTCGACACAGTCATCGTTGCCATCGGACAAACACCCAACCCCATCATACAGCGCACAACTGAAGGCTTGCAAAGCGACTCCAGACACGGAACCATATGCGTCAACGACGTAGGCAAAACCAGCCTAGACGGAGTCTACGCAGGCGGAGACGTCGCCACAGGAGCAGCAACAGTCATCAGCGCAATGGGCGCAGGCAAACGCGCGGCAAAAGCAATGCACGAATACTTGATGAACAAGAAATAAATCAAGCACCCTTGCCTTTTTGAAGGCAGCCATTTTTTCACTTTTGTTTCTTTTGTTTTATGATGGGAATTTTGTTTCTTGTTTTTTGCATGGGTCCCTGACCAGAGTCACCCAAACTACTGCGCCAAGCACGCCCAAACCTCCCAGTATCAACGCTAATGTTTGGTAACCGTAGAGGTCGAGGGCTATTCCCCCTGCGACGGATGCCAAAAGCATTCCCAGGTTCATGAAAACCGCGTTAAGCGACATCATGGGACCGCGAAATCTAGGCAGTTGCTCAATAATTAAGCTGCCGCTTGCAGTGAATGACATCCCAGCAAACCAGAATCGAAGAGCGCTCAACCCCCAAGACAACCCGAACGAAGGCATAAACGTGAAAGACAACGTGAGAAAAGCCGCCACCAAACAGGTGAAGGTTCCTAAAGGTTTTCGACCTATCCGATTCACGAAGAATCCTGCAACGACGCCGCCTGCAGCCGAAAGAACGTTTCCGACTAAAATGACAATGGAACCCAGCGCTATCGTAATGGCAAATTGAGACCTGAAGAAGGAAACAGCGTAAAAGCTGATTGATCCCTCCGCCATGATGAACATCGTAACGAACAAAGCTGCGACCGCTGACCTGTTCAAGATCGCTTGTTTGCACCCCTCAAAAAAGGGCTCCTTCACAGCGGCGAAGTTTTCATTTGATTTTTTGGGAACCGCGATGAAAACCAAAACTAAACTTGCCAAAGCGACTGGCAACGAAAACCAAATCATCGTTGCCCTCCAATTGCTGACGCTGGCAATCAGCCCGATTATGGGCGTTCCGATGATGTACGTCAACGCGGAGGCTGCAACTATCCAGCCGATTGCTCTGCCTCTTTTTTCAAGCGGGTAAAATTCGCCGATTAAGGAGTAAGCCATGGCAGTAGCCATCGCTATTCCGGCTCCCACCGCAATGTTCGGGATTAACAGCAAATCAAACGTTGGGGCAAAAAAGAAGCCTACCGCCGCCACGCTGGTGCACGCCAATCCGACCATCAAGAGCAGTTTGTGGTTAAAGCGTACGCTTATGACGGATAATAGCAGCCCAGCGGCTATACCCGAGATGGAACCTACCGCAGCCACGAAACCTGCCGTTCCCACTTGAACATGAAACGTGTTTGCAATGTCAATCAGCAAAAGTTCAAAAGTGACTGTAACAAGCCACACAGAAAAAACTGCCAACCCTAAAGCGGGAAGAAAAAACCTTCCATGGGCAGTTTCTCTTTTTTCAGCAGTCATGCTTGCTTCATTCAGCGTGAGCGATAATAAAGATTGCCTAATTGTGTTCAAACGATGTGATACGCCGCTTTGTCTTCCCTGAAGTATCACGTGTCAAATGCATTAAGGTAATATAGCCTCAAGACGAAAAGGTCATGAGCGATTAATCCATGAGGAAGATGAAGGGGTCAGGCAGCTACCTGAAGAATCAGGTTAGAAAAAACCTGGCAAAAGCAGTTCTATGCCTAGCCTTGGTTTGCCTGATCCTTTTCGCCGTAGCTTCTTATGCACTTTTGACGTTGCGGCTGAACGTTTTTGAGGCTGCCTTGCTGCTGGTTTCTTTGGTGCCGCTTGGCGCTTTTTTCTATTACCTTCGCAAGTACAGAGTTTACAATGGCGGCTGGGTCGGCGAGAAACAAGTTACTAAGCTGTTAAGCAGCAGGCTAAGCGATGATTACACCCTGCTGAACGGCTTGTACCTGCGTGACGGCGGCGGAGACATCGACCACGTCGTTCTGGGTCCAAGCGGCGTCTTCGTTTTGGAAACCAAGAACTGGAGCGGCGACGTAACTTGCCACGGCGACGAGTGGCAAAGGGCAGGTAAACGCGGGTTCAAGGGCAGCCCAAGCCTGCAGGTTAAGCGTAACGCAGCGAAAATAAAGAGAATCATAGACTCCTCGCCCAAGTTGCCAAGGATCTGGGTTGAAGGCATACTGGTCTTCACAAACAACCATGCCACGCTTCACCTATCCAACCCCACCGTCCCAATCCTTAAACTTTCCCAACTGCCCAACTACATAACAACGCAACAAAGCCAAGACGGCTACACCCAGCAGCAGCTAGAAGAGGTAGCTAAAGAAATCCTAAAACACAAAGACTAATGAGCGCTGCCGTTTGGCGGCGTAATCTTAAGCCACGATTTCCGCTTCACGCAGGCAAACGATGTCAAGCTGGTTATCATCAGGGTGGTCATGGTAAGGTAGTTTTCAATGTTTGTGGATGGATGGTAAACTTCGAAGACGGCGATAGCGACTGAAATGTAGAATGTGACGACCCCCGTCGCTAACTGCAGATAATGGAAGACCCTTCGTATTCGGCAGACCGCTGATTTTATCTTGTTTAGGGAGAATTCAACTCTCTTTGAAACATCTGGGAGGTCATCTAAGACCAGGGTTAAGCCTGTCAAGAGGAAAAGTCGTCCTGCGTTAACCGCAACGCTTGAAGAGTTCACCAGAAAAAGCATGACTAACGAAACCGATGTGAATGCCACGACGTAGATGGCTGATGAAAATAGGACAAAAAAACCGTAGACATAATGATGGAATAAAAATCGCCCCGTGTGCAAGGCTCGCCCGATGCTTGCGCTTGGGAAAATGTTGATGATTGCAGCTATGGCTACAACGATAAAGAGGTTGCCGCTGATTAACTCTGGATACCAAGGTTTCCACCACTGAAAGAAGACGCCGTAGAGGATTCCTGCAAGCGTAGTTATTGTTATCAATGCGTTTAGAATTAGTGTTAGACTGAATACTTTTTTGGTCCACACCCAAACTGCTTGTCGCTTCGTCAAATCCTAGAAAGACCCCTTTTTTTCTGCTCTTCTACGTGCTTTTAAGGATAGTTGCAACATCCCTTTATTAAAATTAACGTATGTTAAGTGGTAAAACGTACTTAACAGTTCCCCATATAAACTATATTGCGCTTGGTTCAACCTGAAAGATTGAGGGCTGAAAACGCTTCATTGCCCCTTTTTTGGCGGCGCTTTTGTTTATCGGTCTAAGCTGAATGTTTTTTCGTGTGCGAGTTTCTCAGGCACTTGGTCCAGAATCATCTTTTCCGCTGGTTTGTTCGTTAACAGGACAGGCGGCAGTTGCTTGGCAAGCTCCAGCGCCGACGTCAATTTGCTGCTTTTCTCAGCGTAGACTTCGAAGAGCACGCTGTCCTTATGAACGGTTTCGCCGAGCTTCGCGTGTAGAATCATGCCTGCACCCTTCTCTTTGGGGGCGCCTGCTTCTCTTGCGATTCGCACGATGTTGTCGGTGCTGAGCCAAATGACTTTTCCCGAGCGGTCAGATTTCACCTCGGCATATTCGGGACCCACGGGTATGTCGTCGGGTTGAACCTTGGGGTTTCCGCCCTGCGCCGCGATGATTTCCCGCATCTTCGCCGCTGCTTTGCCAGAGTCAATCATGTCTTCAGCTTTGGCTCGTCCGTTCTCTGCTCCCACCATCTCAAAAAGCATTCCTGCAAGGCTCACGGCTTTGTCGCGCAGGTCGGGTGGTCCGCCGCCTAGAAGAGTCGCTACTGCTTCTCTGGCTTCGAGTGCTGGTCCAATGCCGCAGCCAAGCGGCTGGTCACCGAAAGTTAGGGCGCATTGAATGTTTAAGCCTAAACGTTTCCCTAAATCCACGAAATCCGATGCCAAAGTATACGCTTCGGTTCGACTCTTAATTTTCGCTCCCATACCTGTCGGGATGTCAATTGCAACGTGCGTGGCGCCCATGGCTTTTTTCTTGCTGAGAATCGAAGGCAGCAGCATCGGGTCAATCCCCAAGGGGTATTCAACTTGGATGAATAGGTCGTCGGCTGGCGCAAGCTCTAAGGCGCCTCCCCAAACCAGGCAGCCGCCTGTCTTCGCCACCACCGCCTTTATCTCTTCTATGCTGAGGTTCACGGGGCACAGGGTTTCCACCCTATCTGCGGTTCCAGCGGGAGAAGTGATTGCCCGCGAAGAAGTCTTAGGAATCGTGTACCCAGCAGCGGCAACGATGGGCACAACCAACATGGACGTTTTGTCGCCAGGTATCCCGCCGACGCTGTGCTTGTCAAGGATGGGTCCTTCGCCGAGGCTAATCGTTTTTCCCGTCGAGACCATAGCCCTCGACAACGCCTCGTTTTCGCTTGCGCTTAAGCCGTAAATGCTCAGGGCGGTTAAGAAAGCCGAAATTTCAGCCGAGCTCAAATGCCTCTCAACCACGTCTTTTACGATGGTCACGATGTCTTTCTCGCGTAGCCGTTCCCCATGCAGCTTCGCTCTCACGTTGAACAGCGATTCAGGAAGGGGAGCCAAATGCACCGAAACGGTTTCCGCCTCCTTCACGCCGAGCGCCTTGGCGGTTTCCTCGTAAAGCCCGATGCGTCTTTTGGAAAAAAACTCCGCGATGTTCGCGATGGCAATCATTTCCTGGTTGCCGTATTTTATCCGTATCCTGTCGGAACTGTGCACGCCCAACGAGCTGGCGGCTTCTTCGCTGAGGATGGCGATTCTGCTTCCGCCCGTAAATATAGGTAAGAGTTCAACCGTTAACTCCATCCACAATCACACCTACAATTGATGCAGCCTAGAAATAGTTAAAGATTTAAAGCCAAACCCCATCTGGACGGCAAAACCATTTTTGTGTTGGAATTTTGCCACAAATACTAGACCCCCTCCCCCGTCGGGTCAGGCAGAGCCAGGGCTTATTTTGGATTGCTTTTTTGGTTTAGGGCTTGATTCTTTAGGATGATTTTGAGTGGGCAAGTGCAAGAAGTGTGGGTTTTTGCCTGCCGCTTTTGGAATATTCCAAAAGTTTATGCCTGCAACTTGCAAGCTTACTGTATTTCCGATGCCTAATTGCCGCAGCAATACAGAGCACAGAAAGGAGCAAAGGCACAATCAACCACCAAAGCAACTCAACAGAAGGAGTTAATGCGGGGTGAGGCGATATTGATGTTTAGGGTTGTTCTGGGCTTATGGTCGGTGTTGTAATTATTGTACTTGTGCTTGAGGATTAGGTGTGCCCCACCAATTATAAGTGGTACTAATCTCTTGAGAAGTTCCTTCCGATAAGATTATACTTCTATACCAATAATTGCTTTGGAAATGTTTTAAATTAGACAAGCGCTAACAAGTATTATTCAATCCATAATGGTGGAAGCGGTACTATGAATTCGCCATGGGAGAATGAATTCCGACATCGAATTGAAACTTTTGAGGCTCCTTTCTCAGCCAAAAGCAAAGGGAAGGCAATATCCATTAAGATACGAGTAACTAGTGGATGCTTTCACCGTGAACACTCACCATATGCTTATAGATTAATCGATGCCCGATTGGAGTCATACCCTTCGCATGATAAGGAATTTTCCTTCATAGAACACGAAAGCGGTCCAGAACTACTATTGTATGTCGCTTTGGGCACCACTGGAATCACTCTCGCCAAGAGCGTAATTGATTTGATTACGGCAATAATTAAAGCTCGCTCAGAAGGGGCTAAGAGAGGTGATAGACCTGATTATCCCATAGAACTTATTGTTCGTGGATTTAGTGATGATGGCAAAATTAACGAGGAAATTGTGCTCAAATTTGATTCATTGGACGACCCTGTAAAAGGAACTATCGAAAAGGCTCTCAAGAAAAAAATAGGCATAGTTTTAGGTAGACCAGGAAAAAAGAAGAAAAAAGCCTAATTCGGATGGTCAAAAGCTAAGAAATGAAAAAACTAGAAACCCTAATAGGTCAGCCAGGGAGTTGACTGGTAAAAAATGGGGATTAGGAAAATTGAAATCGCTAAATTCATTCTTAGACTAAAATTCAGAAGTATCTATTTCTTAGGCTGGCTAAAACGCAACGGATAATCTTTAAGTATAGTTTAAGTTTTCTTATTAGCGCCAATTCTTTAGTTCCCTCCTGCGTTTACGGCAATAAAAAAAGGGGCTGGTTTTGCTTAGAAGACAAAAAATCAAATGATTATCCAAGAAATTCTCGAGTTGCCTACAATAATATAGGCGGGGGTTTGCTTAAAAAAATCGGAAACTCTAACACCAGAGTCAAGACGCAAAAACTTAAAACTGGAACGACTGACTATCAAGCATGATCTATGAAGAGATAATCCTCTCCGTTGTGGCGTTCATTGGTAGTGCTGGCATTATTGCGACTTCGCTAACGTATTATTTTGATAAGAGAAAACAAATCAAGTTAAACGAACAACAACTCAAGGAAAAAAGGTACCAGCACATATTGGCTTTAATGTGTTCTCATCTAAACCCAGAATACACTGGTTATTTCGATTGGGAAGGACGTAAGTCTAATCCTAATAACTTCAAGAAAGAATTGGAGGTAGAATGGTTTTACTCAGTGATGTTTGCTTCTGACGATTTCGTTAAAGCATTGAAAGAATTCATTCAAAAACCTGATAACACTACTTACGCTAAGGCAGTTATTGCCATGAGAAAAGATCTATGGAACGAGAAAACAAATTTGAAACCCGAAGTAATTAACCTTTAATGCACAGAAATTTCTTAATATCCATCGAAAATTTTTGCTCAAATCTTAAGCGTAAACCAAAACAGAAAACTAAGCTGATTCTTCAATGCCACGGGGATACTTGGACCCCCTAAATCCCTACTCCGTTCTAACCACCGACACGGGCTGCCAAAACAATCTCCCATAAAAAGTTTTAATGGTGGGGAGTATTTGAACAGCCTTCTATTGGTGACTGAGGCCTATTTTGAGGTTATTCGCTGTTGTTAGTTAAATTTCTTGACTTGTTTTCGACGTCTAACTATCATAGCAACGGAGAACACGGAAAGAAGCAAAGGCACAATCACCAAAACTGGAAACTCTGTTACGGTAGGAGGTTGACTTGGTGACGGAGAGCTTGATGGAACAGTTACTGTTTGAGTTGGACTCCAGTCACTTGTTTGTCCATCAAATATCCAAGGAAACATTTCCCATGGGAGCTCGTTACCCGCAGTAATATTAGAAATGCGATGCACAGAGCCTATCATTGCTTGGACTTGAAAATCTACAGTTCCACCATTGACAAGATTATCCCAAAATGGAGGTTCATTTGCATCTATGAGATAGACAAGTGTAGTGTAGCCAGTATTGGATTCAGTCGGAAAGTAATAGCCCGGGCTATAGAGTGTTGTCCAGTTCGTTGCGTATTGACCTTTCTCTTTTACGTTGTAGTAGAAGGAAATGTTTTCTCCGTTTTGTATGTATGAGGTAAATGGTTGGTTCTTAATGGTGATTTGTATAGTTCTATTTTCTACATGGTATCCTGGATTTGTGGTTGTTTGACCATTGTACTGGTTTGTAGAAGTGGTTGTTGGCGCATCATAGGATGAATCAACAAATTTAACAGTAAACTGTGGCACAGACGGCGTAGGTACAGACTGAGCACATACAGGTTTAGCCATCATTAATTCTACACTTGAGATAGCCATCACAAGAATCAGACCTATTGCCAACCCTTTGCCAATGCTTCCCATATTAAATGACTAAAATTACTGGAGATAAAAGCCTATTCGTAAAGGTTCCTTGACTGACTTTAGTCAAAGTTTCTTGACTGAACACTTCGATGCCTAACTATCACAGCAACAGAGAACACGGAAAGGAGCAAAGGGAGAATTGCCAAAGCTGGAAACTCTGGAACGCTAGAAGTTGAAGAGGTTGAACTTTGACCCATAGTAACAGTTTGTGTGGGACTCCAGTCGCCTGCTGCATCATAAGCAACTGCAGGTACGTACTCGCTATCGGAAGGGTTTCCAGGACACCACATAGTAGAATTATGTCCAATTAGCGCCTGTACTTGAAAATCAAGGATGTCACCCGTTCGAACCCCACTCAAGAAGGTTTCATTATTGTCACCCCAAAGCGCGCCCGTTATGTCATAGCCTTGAGAAACGTTGGATGGTTCTACGGGTATAACCCAAAAACTAACAGTTGTATCTTTTGAGACCAATTGGATTGGAGAGTTATCACAAATATAGTCTGCGTACTGGATTCTACCCATTCCAATGGGTCGAAACCATTTGCTTTCTACTGGATAAATTTCAGTCCAATTTTCTTTCGCTAAGTTAGGTTTTACTCTGATGTTAAAGTATTCATTGTAAATTATGCTATTATTTGAATAGGCAAAGGGTTGGTTATTAATTGTAATTTCAATAGAGTCATTGGCAACTAGCTCGGTTTGATTTTTCTCGGTGGACAAATTTGTCGAAGTAACGCTGTAAGAAGCATTTACAAATTTAACAGTAAACTGTGGCACAGACGGCGTAGGTATCGATTGAGCATTTACAGGTTTAATCATAAGCAAACTTGCGTTTGAGATAGCCAAGATGCAAACAAGAACCACTGAAAGGCTTTTGCTGGCACTAATCAACGTTAATCCTCCGTTGTCTAAGTGTAGCATAGACCAAGAGTGTTGAGAGAAATAACGGTAGAATTGTTAAAGATGGAAACTCTGGAATGGCAGGCGTATTGGAAGGCGTTGATGTTTGGTTTGGAGTCGGTGAGGTGCTTATGGAACTGGTGGTTGCTCCATCGGTAAGGGTTATTGTTTGCGTTGGACTCCAGTCACTTTCGGATATCAAGCCAAAAGGGGGCGTTCTAAACTGCGAAAAACGATTTGTGGGATACGGCCATATTTGGGCTTGCACTTGAAAATCTGCCGTACCACCAGAGGAAATTTGATTCAAACGACTGTCAAACTGACCAGAAGCATTGTTTCCATCTATTGCATAAGTCAAAATCGTGTATTCTGACCGAGGGTTTGCCTGAACAGAAGAAATGTTAGTCCACTCTTGTGAATAATGACCTTTCATGCGAATTTCGTAATACAAGTTAGTCCCGTTTGGGCTTGTTTGATTCTTGATGGAAAGTTCTATCGTTTGATTGTTAATGTGTTGGGCAGGGATTGTTACGGTTTTCCCAGTAAATGGATCTATTGTGGTGTTCGCTGGAATGTTATACGAGTTGTCGATAAACTTGACGGTAAACTCTGGAACAGAAACTGTTGGCGTTGTTTGAGCATTTGCAGGTTTTACTGTCAACAAGGTCAGACATGGCATGGCAATAATAAGGGTTAGGAATAATGCGAAAGTCTTGCCGATTTTACCCATGCTTATTAATAGGTTTGAACAGATGATAAAAGCCTATTCGTAAAGGTTCCTTGACTAACCTTAGTCAAAGTTTCTTGACTGGACTTTCTTCAATTGTCTCTCTGACTGTTCGTGGTCAATCCTGATGGGTTTCTTTAACTACTCTCGAATAAGGATAGTTAAAGATTTTAAGGGAAGAATGGTTGCAATTAGCTTGAGAGGAACGCCGTGAAGTACCTTGATTTTGTTGACCCCGCTTACAAGCCTAAAGAAACCGATTTGACCTGCACGTTTTACGTTGAACCCGAAGGCATCAGCCTCCAGGAAGCGGCAGGCGGGGTAGCTGCGGAAAGCTCGGTGGGCACGTGGACGGAACTAACAACTGAGAAGCCGTACGTGAAGCGGCTGGCAGCCCACGTCTTCAGCATAGACGGCAACGTAATCAAAATCGCGTACCCCATCGAACTTTTCGAGCCCGCCAACATGCCCAACATCCTGAGCAGCGTAGCAGGAAACGTCTTCGGACTCAAGGCGCTCAAAAACCTGCGTCTCCTCGACATCCAGTTCCCAAAAAACTTACTGGATAGCTTCAAGGGACCCGCCTTTGGCATAGAGGGAATCCGCAGCCTCCTAAAAGTCCCAACCCGCCCGCTCGTGGGCACGATAATCAAGCCTAAACTCGGATTAAACACCAGGGACCACGCGAAGGTAGCTTATGACGCTTGGAGCGGCGGATGCGACGTCGTGAAAGACGACGAAAACCTAAGCAGCCAATCCTTCAACCCATTCGAAGAGCGCCTAACGCAAACCTTGGAAGCCCGCGACAAAGCGCGAGAGGAGACGGGCGAACGCAAAGTCTACATGGTCAACGTCACCGCCGAAACCAACGTGATGCTGAAGCGGGCGGAAGCCGTGGTCGCCCAAGGCGGCGAATACATCATGGTTGACATTTTAACCACGGGTTGGTCAGCGCTCCAAACGCTGCGAGACCAAAACCTCAAACTCGTTATCCACGCGCATAGGGCAGGACACGCCGCCTTCACCAAGAACCAGCTGCACGGCATCGCCATGCGACCCATCGCAACGGTGGCGCGGGTAATCGGGGTCGACCAATTGCACGTGGGCACGGTCGTGGGAAAAATGAGCGAAACCAAGGCTGAAGTGCTCGAAAACATCGATGCGTGCAAAGCGCCGCTCGGCAACCTGAAACCCGTTCTACCCGTAGCTTCAGGGGGACTGTACCCGACGCTGGTTCCCGCGCTGCTTGAAACCTTCGGCAACGATGTTGTTATCCAGGCGGGAGGCGGAATCCACGGGCACCCAGACGGGACAATGGCGGGTGCAAAGGCGATGCGGCAAGCGGTTGATGCGGCATTAGAAGGGGTAATGCTGAAAGAGTACGCGAAGACACACAAGGAACTCAGAGCTGCATTGGAGCACTGGAAAACGTAATGGCTCTCAACTCATGAAATGCTAAAGTTAGTCAAAAAACCTTGACTTAATTTAGTCAAGAAACTTTTACGAACAGCCTTTTATTCCCTTTAATCACTGTTAATAATTATGGCTAGTATCGGCAAGAGTTCAGGTTTAATTCTAATCGTGGCTATCTCCTGCCTAGCCTTACTGGCGGTTAAATCTGTAACTGCTCAGTCAGTCCCTGTTCCAGAGTTCACTGTGAAATATGTGCCTTCATCCTACAATACTACAGATCCGTATACAGATGTAAGTCAGCAAGTTGACAACAGCAGCATAGTCGTATCCATCAAAAACGAACCATTGTACTATCAGGGTCAGCAGGCCATAATATACTACAATGTCACGACAAAGGGTCACTTTGAAGCAGATTGGACGTATATCCTTCCAAACGCCCAGAATCTAGGTAATGGACCTCTATATCACCTGCCACAGTCTCTTGAAACAAACTATGGATTAGCTTCTTCAAATTCATCATACAGTGAAATTTCTATTCCAGCGAACCGATATGACCCTAATTCAAAAATTGACTTTGCAGTTCAAGAACTTGAATTAAACTCGTCCCAAGTTATGGTCTACCCACCTGATGGCCGTGGTTATCCAAGTAATGAAACAGTTTACTATCTTGTAGGAACAAGTGACATAAGCGCGATACAAACAATAACTATACCTGCAAGTTCTACCTCTGCTTCACCAAGCCCAACTCCTACTGTTCCAGAGCTACCAATGATAGCTATTGCGCCATTGTTTCTTTCCATGCTCACCATTGCCTTAATCCTAAAGCATCGAAAAATCGCTAGCTTGACATAAGCCTTTTTTCCTCAGAGATTTACTTTTTGAAAATAGGTTTTTCGTCAAACTTAATACGCACTCATCTGTTAGATTCAAATCTAAACTTGTTTGAGCACCCATGGGTAGCTTCTGTTCACGGTTTCGACTATGGATTGGGGCGGGATTATGCCTTCTTCGCAGATGATTCCGTGTATGTATCTGCTTGGGGTAACGTCGAAAGCGGGGTTTCGCACCGACAATCCTTCGGGCGGTTCGCTCCAGACTTCCGCTGGGTTTCGCTGCTCGATGCGTTCGTAGGCGCCGCCGAGGGTTTCTGGGTCGAACTTTAGCAGTTCCGAAACCACGTAGAACGGTTTTCTCGCCTCGCTCGCCAGCACAGCGATGCCGCTGGTGCCTATCTTGTTAACCACGTTGCCCTCAGACGTGATGGCGTCCGCGCCGACAAGAACCAAGTCAACGTCTCCCATGTATGAGCGGGCGGCTGAATCAACGATGAAGATGGTTTGTACGCCGAGCTCGACCATTTCGCGAGCGGTGATTCTTCCCTGATAGGCGGGTCGGGTTTCGGTGCAGATTACGGTGAAGTTTTTGCCGTCGGCTTTGGCTTTGGCGATCATTCGCGTCACCGTTGACGAGTGGCAATGCGTGAAAATCAGCATGCCGTCGCGGATGCGTTTGGCGCCTATTTCCGCCGTGGTTTCCCGTGAGGCTTCAAGATTCTGCAAAAACAAGCCGACGTTGGCGACGACCTGTTCGCTGAGGGCGTCAACCTTTTCGGCGCTGCTGTCTTGGGCTTGAATGATTACGTATCGCAGGGCGTTTCTCATCAGCGGCTCGGTTTCTCTTGACGCGAAAAGCACGGCTTGCGCCTCTCTAAGCTCACCCAGGAAGGCTGCTTTGCTGTTTGCTTTCGTCTGCTCCGCCAGGGTTTGGACTGCTTTGAGGGCGGCTATCGCAACGTTTCTTGCGCCCTGAACCTCCAGCCTCCTTATCCTCTCAGCCGCGGCACGGACTTCTTGACTCATAATTTCTCAAACCTAAGCCAATGATGTTTCTGCTTGATTTACTATTTCGGGAAAGAAGCATATAAGCCGATTTGTAACGGCGACAGTTTCGCAGGTCATGATTTTTCAGGTGGATTTAACCGTAACCGTTTTATTGGCTAGAAGCGTTGTTTCACGGGAACAGTGCTTGCCTTCGTAGCCTAGCCCGGTGGGGCGTTACCTTGGTAAGGTAATGGTCGCGGGTCCAAATCCCGCCGAAGGCTCCACCAAACTTTCGTTGTTGTTAGTTTGCGGGGTTGTTCAGTTTTTTGCAACACGCAACTTATATATTCCATATTAACATCACATTAACACGGTGATGATTTGGTCAAGGCGATAGTCACGCTTGATGAAAGGACAAACAGGATACTCAACGTACTCAAAGCCAAGCATGGCTTAAGGGACAAAAGTCAAGCGATAAACCTGATGGCGCAGGAGTTCGAGGCTTGCGTCATGGAGCCAGAGCTAAGACCAGAATTCGTTGAAAGCTTGAAAGCCTCCGAAAGCGAAAGGTCCGTAAAAGTCAAAGATTTTGAAAAAAGGTATTCTTCAAAGTGATTGCGTGTATTCTCTGGAAGTCGTCGAAAGAGTAGACAAGACATTCAAGAAACTGCAAAAGAAGGATCCGGCACAGTTCGATTGCTTAACTAAGAAAGTAAGAGAAATATTGGAAAATCCGCAGCAATTCAAGCCTCTGAAGAGTCCAATGCAGCAAATGCGGAGGGTTCACATCGGCTCATTCGTGCTTGTCTACGACATAGATGAGGCAAGGAATGTAGTTACTATAAGAAGATATGAGCATCATGATTGTGTTTACAGGTGACTTCAACATTTCGGCGTTCTAATGATTTTCTCCAAGAAACAGTGGAAGCCATCATCCACCTCCTCTCCCACCACTGGGAAGCCTGATAGGCGTTACTTTGAAGGCAATAATCGCGGGTCCAAATCCCGCCGAAGGCTCCATACAATTCAAGTTAAGCGTCATCCGTCTTCGGTCGGTTTGAAGCGGCTTTTTTCCTCGGCGGATTGTACCATTCCCAAATCTTATCCGTCGCGTTCATAGAGTACCCCGAGTTGGCGAGAACCCTTTTTATGGCGCGTTTTGAAGGTTCTTTGTGCTTTGGGTCTTTCAGCGGCGGATGCATAGCTTGTCTTTTAAAGGAAAAATAATAAACGTTGTGAATTGCGCATCAAATTTGTAGACGTGTACAACATGGATACAGAATTTTGAGGTTCATCCGCTTGCTTTTTGCGCAACCACGGCCTTTGCTTCGTTGACGCGTGGTCCCAGCATGCGTTTACCTCCGAGGATCTGAACCATAACGTAGCCTATTATGAGAGGCGACCAGAACGTAACGCTTCTCACGAGCGCCGCTGTGATTCCGCTCAGGGCAGGGCTTAACCCGTAAAGGACAAAAATGCTTGCCAAGAGAATGTCAAGGGTTCCAACCGAAAAACTAGCCGCGGCGTCCGTCAACGACCCCGCCACGAAGTAAATTATGATGAAAAAAGCGAAGGACTCGTTGAAGATTCCGAGGGCGTAAAAAACCAGAATGTACTGGGTGAGGTTAAAAATCCATGCAAGTGTCAGATAGAAGAACGGCACAACCAGATGGCGAGGCTTTTCGCGGAAGGTTTTGAATCCCGTGTAAAAGGCGGCGAGACTCTTTTTTGTGTCTTCGGAAAGATCGCTTGAACCGTACTTCTTCGGGCGCAGCGCCCTCATTACTTTTAATCCTATCTTCGCAAGTTTTCCAGCCGCCTGCTGGCTGAACGCCAAGTACAAAAGAACTACAAGGTAAAGCGAGGCGCCGATCAAAATGAAAATGAAAACGCTCAAGATAACCAGCGGGATGTTTGCCTTCAGGAACAGAAGCCCAGCGCTCGCGTAAAGACCTGTCACCACTATTATGTAGGCTATTATGCGGTTTGTAACTCCTCCAGCGGCTATGACGCCGTAGTCGTCGTCTGTTTCTTTGTGGACAAGGTACAGTCTTGTGACCTCGCCGCAAACGGTTTCGCAGGGAACGATGAGGTCAACGAAGTAGCCCGTCCAGTAGTACAGAAACGCGTTTTTCAGGCTGATCTTGACGTGAAGCGTGTTCAGAACCTTGCGCCAGGACAGGAGCCAAAAAAAGTTGCCAAGCAGCACGGCGCCTATCGCCAGAGAATAGAAAAGGGCGTACTGCATCGGGTTGACTCCGCTGAGGACAACAACTATTCTTTTGAACCCTGCAAAAAAGTACAGGTACAGAACGAAGACAGACAGCCCTATGAACATGAAGAAAAAAGCTTTTCGAGTTGAAAGATACTTGATGGCCGACAAATTGGTTGTTTCCGCTGTTAGGCATAGTTTAAGCGCAATGATTAACCTTACTGTAACCATCCATTAATTTGCTTGAGCCTCAATTAACGGAAAAACTGGGGTTTCGGCTCCGGCGGGCGCTCGATTGCATAGGAGTCTTGCTTGGTAGGACGGGCTAGCTCGGTTGAAATCTTCAATCATTCTGCCAAATTCTTGGATTTTCGTGAGACCAAGCATGCCGCTGACCTGACTTACGTTATGCACCAAACATTCAAGCAAAATGAACTGATGTTCACGTATCAGACTTTGTAGCCGACTGACAGGAATTTTTGCTTATCCATTTGTTTGTTGTTTGTCTGCCTTTTTCAAACGGAAGCGCAGCGCAGGTTCATGAGACATAAAAAGATGGATGTTGGTTCGCTAGCTTGCCTTTTACGGTCCAGCGCTTGCCCAAGTTACCTGAAAGCTTGTTCCGTCGGTTGACAGCGCTGAGGGTGAGGCTTTGGTTGCGCCGCTGTTGGTAACCATGGTTATCTTCTGAACTGCTGACCCGAAAGCGCTGATTTGCCCCGCTGTGCCAGCCACTGTGGCGTAACAGGTTCTCGTGACAGCTGTGTTGTCGTAACCGTACGATGCCGTGGCAAAGTTTGCCAGAGGCAGAATCCCGCGGTTGGATGATGGTGCTTCTGCAATCCACTCTGCTGACGATCTGGCTGCGTTTGAAACTGTTGCAGTAGTCGTGTAGGTTTTGCTTGTTGTCTTGTCCGTGATGGTTACGGTGAACGTGCTGCTTGATCTGCCGAAGAAGCCTCTGGTTGTGCCCGTGTAGGCTACAGTTGCGTTCATAACGTCGCCTGTGTGAATCGTCATCGAGGTAATCTCGTACATTGCGCTCGGATAGAACTCGTACCATGCGTAGTACACTGCGGTGCTACCTTGAATTTCGGAGATTGTGCCCGTTTGTTCAACGGTGTTTGAGCTGAACCCGTCGATGCCTACCCAAAACGCGGCGTAGTAAGTTGCGGTTGGGCTGGTTCCAGGTGTGACCGCGGGAACCTTCCATGATCCGCTGGCTGAAGTTACTGAACCAGACGCGCCTGTAACCGCGTAACCGCTCCAGTTAGTGCTTGTCCAATTGCTGTTGCCTAAACGCATGATGCCTATTCCCGGCGGCATTGACATGGCGGGCATGGCTATTGCTGGGCTGAAAGCAGCGAGTAGCATGAGTGAACCAACAAGAATTGACGATAGTCTGCGCATTGTCCACATGAAAAACGCCTTTTAAGGATCAAATTTTGATCCGCTATGAGCATTAAGCGCAGACTAGAATTAAAAGATTTCCAAATTCGGCGCTAATCGCTAAATTGAGGCTCAAGCGAGCTTGCATTTAAATTTTAATCGTTCTTCACCTTTATTTTGACCTGAAGACGCCGCTTAGTCCGTTGATAATCAAGAAAAATTAATTGGTGGATTTTGAAAAACCTTCTTATTCCAAGACTACCAGTATTTTCCAGAAGACGGAGGGGAAACGCGGTTAACTTCACTGCAAGACAGGAAATCGTCATTTTAACCGCAGTTCTTGCCGTTTCCTTCCTAGTCAGGCTTCTCCTGTTTCCCCTGCCTGGATACAAAATCGACACCGACGATTTTCTCGCCTGGTTTAACACGGCGGCAACGCATGGCATAAGACCGTTTTACAGTGACACTGGATGGTCCGATTATCCGCCCTTTAACGTTTACGTTTTCTGGTTGTTCGGCTCCATAGCGAACGCGGCGTCAACAGTCGGCATCAGCGCTGTGAACATTGTAAAGTTGGCGCCAAACATCTTCGACTTGGGCACTGCAATTTTAATCTTCATTTTTGTCCGTAAACAAGCAAGCTTCAAACTCGCGATAGCCGCAACGGCGCTCTACACTTTCAACCCCGCGGTAATCTACGACGCGGCGGTCTGGGGTCAGTACGACGCCATCTACACGTTCTTCCTTGTGCTTTCTCTTATGCTTGCGCTCAGAAGCAAGCCGAAACTTTCCGCGGCTGCCTTCGCCCTCGGGATCCTGACAAAACCGCAGGGAATAGCCCTCGCGCCGCTGGTTGCATTTCTGATTTACAAGAAGAACGGTTTGAGGCAGATGCTGTTTTCCGTGCTTACGTTTGCCGTCACGGTTTTCGTTGTGATTCTTCCTTTCAACTGGGGAGGCAGCCCTGTCTCTTTCTTGACTAACATTTATGTTGTGGCTTACAAGGGGTACGCGTACACTTCAATCAACGCCTTCAACCTCTGGGGCTTGATATCGGGCATGTGGGTGCCTGACGGAAACCTGTACATTGTCGGTTGGGCACTTTTCGCAGCCTTCGCCGCTTTCACCCTGTACATCCTGAACAAGCGTTTCAAAACTTCAAGCGAGTTCATGGCTGTTTACGCGGCGTTCATGCTTCTCTTCGCCTTTTTCATGCTTCCCACAAGGATTCACGAGCGTTACCTGTTCCCAGCCATCAGCATGTTAGCTTTGATGTTCCCATTCGTCAAGAAAGCCAGACCGTTCTACGCGATTTTGACGGCGACCTTGCTCGTGAATGAAGCTTACGTTCTGTACTGGCTTAACCATGATTATCCTTACGCTCCGAACTTGACTGGCGACCCAGTGGTTATCGCGGTTAGCGCAATTAATTTATTAATGCTCGCTTACGCTTCAATAGTCATGTGGGACAAGAGGACATGGCTAAAGGCGGAACCCGCGCAACCCAGCCAAGCCGTCGAAAGAGGTGAGCCCGCTTGAACGTTGACTTAGGACTAAAAATCGACAAGAAAGACGCCTTGACAATCGTTTTGCTCTGCGTCGTTTTCTTCTCAATCGCAGTGGTCAACCTTGGCGCCACAACCTACCCGAACACAGTGACTCAGTTGACTGCTGGGCAAAGCTTCTACGTTAACCTCGGCAGCCAAACCAACGTTAAATCGATGCTTATTATCCTGTACCAAGGCGCATTTAACGGCACAATCTCCACAGGTTCGCCTGGCAACTGGACTGCTGTGGAGCACGATCTTTGGCCCTACTCAAATGGTGCATGGTCTGAAGATTACTGCAAATATGTTCAAAATAACGACACGGGACAGAACGAAGTGTCCGTTGACCAGACTACTCAGTACTTGAAGGTTGACATTGGCCCAGTGGGAAGTTACGAGACGATGCTTCTGCAGATTGCCGTCTTGAACCAGAATGACCAGATAGTCACGATCCAATCAATCACTAACGCAGGCACAGGCAACCTGGACGTTAACAACCTTGTCAACGCGCAAAGCGCCGTTCATTACCCAGCGGATTACATGGAAAACACGTACTTTGACGAAATCTACTTTGTAAGAACCGCGCAGGAATACATGCATTTGCAGATGCCGATCTACGAGTGGACTCATCCGCCGCTTGGCAAACTAATCCAGGCAGGAGGCATACTGATTTTCGGTTTCACCCCGTTCGGATGGCGTATAATGGGTGTCATCTTCGCCACGCTCATGATTGCGCTGATCTACTTGGTAGGCAAGAAGCTGTACGGCACGTGGATAGGCGGTTTCGCTGCGGCGTTTTTGTTGACCTTCGACTTCATGCATTTCACCATGGGGAGACTGGGAACAGCCGACACTTACGTGGTCTTCTTCTCGGTGGCTTCGGAGCTGTTCTTTTTGATCTACCTCAAGAACGTGGTTGACAAAGGCTGGAAGACCAGCATCATACCATTGTTCTTATGCATCATGTTTGCGGCATTGGGCACCGCGACAAAGTGGGTTGTTCTTTTCGGGTTTGCTGGGGCGCTTGCCATTCTTTTGGTGATGCGTTTAAGCGAGGTTAAGAAAGTGAGGGGAAAACTGTCTGACAAGTTCTACACGTTGCTTGATCACCCGTACTCTGCAATTGTCATCATGCTGCTCCTAGCGATACTTGTCTACTTTATCGTTTACATTCCAGACATGCTCATGGGCAGGTCATTTCTTGACGTCCTTAACCTGCAAAATCAAATGTACATTTACCATTCAACCTTGACGGCAAGAAACGGTTGGGAATCCCCGTGGTACACTTGGCCTTTCTTGTTTGATCCTTTCAATTCCAAAGTGCTTGTTCCATATTGGCTAGAATTAGCATCCCTTCCTAACGGAACGCAATCAATAATTACTTTGCTGGGTAATCCCGCTGTTTGGTGGGTGGGGTTTGCCGCAATAATCGGATTAACAGTTTTCACCGTGCCAAAAATCCTTAAGAAGCGGTTTAGCTTTAGCCTGAAAGACAACTTGCCTGCCGTATTTATCCTTGTGTACTTCTTTTTCCAGTGGCTGGTGTACATTTTTATTTCCCGCGGTACCTACGACTACCATTTCTACTCTAACGTGCCATTCCTCTGCTTGGCTTCGACATTTTTCATAAACAGGTATTGGAGTAACAAATGGGTAAAAGTGTTGACTGTAGCGTACTTTGCACTTGTGGTGGCACTGTTTGTTCTTTTCTACCCTGTGATTTCAGGCGTGCCAACCTCCACCTCAACGATTAACAGTTTGAAGTGGTTCAAAGACTGGGTGTTCTAAATGGGGGATGAAACTGCCGCAGAAGCCAAAGTGACGGTTTCAATTGTTCTTCCAGCATACAATGAAGCAGACAAACTGGACGGCGCCGTTGAGAAGGTAAGTCAAGCCCTAAAAGATGCTGGGTACCGTTTTGAGATCGTTATCGCTGAAGACGGCAGCACCGACGGCACCGCTGAACGCGCTGAAGAGTTAACGCAGAAATACCCCTTTGTTAGGCATATCCACCGAGAAAAAAGGCTGGGGAGAGGAACCGCCCTTAACAACGCGTTTAGGCAATGTAACGGCGAAGTTTTCGTTTACATGGATTTGGACCTTGCCACCGACCTCAAAGCGCTAAAACCCCTCGTTGACGCCATCACGGTCGAAGGCTTTGATCTTTCGACGGGTTCAAGGATGCTGCCCGAAAGCAAGGTTGAACGCTCCCTGCGCAGAAACATCAGCTCCAAAAGCTACAATTTCCTTGTCCGACGCATGCTCGGCTCCAAAGTCAGGGATCACCAGTGTGGTTTTAAAGCTTTCAAGAGAGAAGCGGTTTTGGGTTTGCTGGGTGAGGTGGAGGCGACGCATTGGTTCTGGGACACGGAAATTCTTGTGAGGGCGCAGCGCCGCGGCTTTAAGGTTAAGGAGATTCCTGTTGAGTGGACAAGTGGTAGGGACACGAAAGTTAACTTCGCCAAAGACTCCTGGAACATGTTTTGGCAAGTGACCAGGCTATGGTGGAAGCTGAAAACAAAAGGCTAAATCTTATCGGGTTGCCATGAGAACAAACGATCTTGCAACCAGCGATAAGCCTCCGATCACTATTACCCCAGCCCAGAAGACAAACCACTCGCTGATTATCGAAATATTAACTAGGTACGTGAGCACGAGGTAGCTTGTTCCAAGCCAGAAAACAAGGTTTTCAATAGTTTCTGCCTTTCTAGTGATCGGCGAGTTAAGCCACACCCTGAGCGTTAGAATCACGATCTCCATCAAGCCCAGCCCCAGGCAAAACTGGAAGACGGCGGTGTAGAGGCTGACGAAAGCCGCCGGGTTATGTGGAGCCGGCAGCCCTATGCTTGTGCCTGGAACTGTTGCGAGGACAAAATTGTTGATGAAGGTGACGAAGCTGTTCCAGAGGCTGGTGTTAACGTTGACGTAGTAGATGGCGGCGAGCAGGATAAAGAAAAGTCCAATGTACGTGCCTGTAATGAAGTCTTCCTTTTTCTTTTCAGGCAGCGCTTGCATGTTCAGCTTCTTTAGAAACCCCATTTGTTTCCCACTCGAAAAACAACTTTAGGGCAAATATATCTTTCTATCCTTATGTGAAGTGCATGTTTTTATTTGTCTGAGTTGATAAAGTATGATTGCTGAGGGGAACTTGCATGTCGTTTTGTCCGAAATGCGGCAACAAAGTTGACGATACGATGATTTTCTGCCCCAAATGCGGGACACAACTCAAGGACACGGCACCCAGCCAGGCACCACCGACGCCAGCAATCGAGCCGCCTCAGGAACAAAAAGAACCCGTGGTGGGCACAAAACAAGAGAAGAACGAGGCTCCGAAGACGGTTGAGAAACCGAAGAAAGCTGAATACGGCTTTGTCTGGTATCTCGTCGCTGGGTTAGTGCTGATTACTATCGGAGTCTTCTTGATACTGGAGTTGACAAACCCTGCTTTAACGCCAAGCCAATACTTGGTCGGCATGCTGCTTACAATCGGTATAATCGTGATAATCGCCGCCATCTATGTGGCTCTCTCAGGATGGAAAAGGGTATCCTCCAAAACGTTGGTTGAGCCTGCTGGAAAACAGCCTGTTCAGCCTGCGCTTTGAAGGCAACTCTTTTCGCGCTACCCCGCCGTGGGAACATCATTTGGCAGATCAGTCTGGCGGCTTCAAGTTAATTAGTAACGACTGCACAGATTTAGCTCGATTCACATCGGCGGTTGCAGGGGTCTCCAAGTCTGGTCAAAGGAGTAGGGCTTAGGACCCTATCGCGCAGGCGTTCGTGGGTTCAAATCCCACCCCCTGCACCATTATAAGCTAAAGCATGGGAGCATTAATCATTTAAAAGAGAATAATAGAAGGCGATAAATCTGAAAGATTCAAAGGAAGAAGCCGTATGGGGTCAAGTGGAAAAAATTGGCAAAGGCACAAAAGCAAACTACGACCCCGAAAAGAAAACCATTACATTCTGCTTCAACAGAAGCCCTGAGGTGTCAAGCGACCTTTTGAAAAAGTCTCGCGAACGACTCACGCAAGAGTTAAAGGAACTAGGCTTTGTTAGCAGAATGAAGTATAATGGGGAAGTAGTTGTAGATAACATTGCAAAGGAAGATGTGGTTCTTGAAAAGAAAAACCACAAACTCATAATCCGACTAAAAAAGAAACAAACAGTAGAAAAATAACAAAGAAAAAGAGGGTTTGCGGGTGCAAACAGTCATGTGATGACAACTTAGCTAGCTAGCCAACGAGCGCATCAACGGCGCCGAGCTAATGTCTTTGCTTGCACATCACAAATGCCTGACAGCCAAAATTAAACCCTTCCTTAAGGGCTTTCGCAATTATTCTGTGATTCCCGTCCATGACTTCGAATTTTTCAGGTTCCAGTTCCCTCACGGTTATCGGTTTCCTAGCAAACTCGATTTCCCGCAAGCGCCAAGTGCCCACAGCCTGCCACCATTCGTTTGAGGAAAGTATTTTTTCCTCATTTTTAACCCTATTAACCATTTCTTCGAGTGAGTAATAGGTGGGCTTGATATAGTCTGATTCGCCCACTCCGAGAGGTTCGTAGATTTTCTTATACTCATACAGAGCGCATCTCATGCTCATATAGAGAGCGTGGTGATAAGCGCACAGGTGCTTGATTTTCTCTGAATCCAAAAAGATTTTGTAGAAGAACTCAAAGGATTTGTAAGAGGGGTTGTACCAGCGAGCTAGCCATTCCGCTTCTTCATTTCTTAGGTGGTTGAAGAAGTCTTCTGAGGTTATGCTCTCATACTCCAAAGTATCACAGCGAATATTGTACACGCCATCTTAATATTTCCAGCGGCGGGTGCGAAGCTCAAACTTGTATTTTTCAAGCTTCTTAGCGGCATACCAGTGAATGAATCCAAGCGCGCGCAACCAGTAATGCAACCGACATACTATTATTTGGTGAGAAAGTATACAATAAAGAGATCGGGAGAGGCGTTGGTCTTGGAAGTAGAAAACGTGTTCAAAATAGCGATGACCTATTCAAGAGTTCGCGAGTTCCTGACAAGCAAGAGTTGGGAATTCCAAGGAAAGGATGAGGAAATGGAGATGGACTCGTTCAGAAACAAGAAGACCGGGAAGAAGGTGTTCATCGAGGACATTTCGGAGGACTTTCCAGTGACCTTTCTTATGGGCGAGCTTAGCGTGCCGGAGTTCAGTATCATTGCTAGTGAATTGACGCCGGAAATCCAGTTACTGGAAGTTGACAGTAGTTGGGAAGGTAAACCGACGACCATCGTGGTTGCGATGACAGAAGAGCAAGTTAGGAACATGTTCGGCAGAAGAACGAAGATGAGAAAG
>JBEKWR010000004.1:0-116807 GCA_049512935.1 Bathyarchaeia archaeon | reverse complement strand
CGCCGTCTTCTTCAAGCACCGAGCCGCCGAGAAGGTAGATGTCGCCGATCTGTTTTGATTTTTCCTGGAGAAAAAGCAGGGTTTCTTTGCAGGTTTCGCGGGATATTTTTTGGGCGTCGGTGAAGTCTGCCATGCAGTTTGGGACGGTGAAATATTCGGGGAGAGCGATTAGGGCGGGTTTTTGCTTGGCTGCTTTGTCGACTGCTGCCTTGGCTGCTGCTATGTTGGCTTGCAGTGTGTTGCGGATTTCCATGTGGAGCAGACTTGCCTTCAAAGTTTGGTTCTCCCGCGGTTTTGTGGGTGTGGTTATGACTGTCAGTTTTTTAACTTTTAAATGTGATGTTTTAAGCGGCAGGAGATTTTGTTTCGTGATATGCCTCGTCTGTTCAGTATTTTGGTCACTTTCAACACAGATGTTTATTATTTCATGCCTTTTGTATGCATACGGTAAACTTAAATACTTGTTGAATGAAAAACAATGTAATGCGAGGATAAAGTATGACGCTAGACCCTTCAGAATATACCAAGCTTTTGCCAAAAGTTAGAACATTAGTAAACAAGGTTGTCAAGAGAAACATGGCTGACGGCTTCTTGTTCTCAGCTGGAACCGACACCCAAATAATCGCTTATGAAGCGGTAAAGTACAAACCTGACATTCCATGCCTCACCTTAGCATTCAAACACGGAGCCCCCAAGGACACTGAGTACGTGAAGCGGATGGTTGAGCTCTTGCATCTGAAGCAGGAGACCTACCAGTTCGGCAAAGAAGACGTGATGAAGTTCTACCCCAAAGTCGTGGAAGCACTCAAAAAATTCGACCCCATGGAAATCAGAAACAGCCTACCCGTATACATCGGCTTGACGCTGCTTAAGCCAAAAGGAATAAAAACCGTGTTCACGGGCGACGCGCTCGACGAGCTCTTCGGGTACCCGTGGCAGTTCCATCTGTCCGAGGCGGAGTTCGCAGTGAAGCAGCAGGAGATGTGGGCTGAGATGGGTTTCTCCTCGTTCCCGATGGCGGAGTCTCTTGGAATGCAAATCAAGGCTCCTTACCGTGACCCAGAATTCATGGATTGGGCAATGAAGCTGCCTATCAAGCTCAAGATAAACACTCACGACGGCGTTAAGTTCAGCAAGTGGATTTTGCGCAAGGCTTACGAGGACGTGATTCCGAAAGACATCATCTGGAGACCTAAGGCGCCGCTTGAGCAGGGAACAGGAACAGAAGCGCTCAGAACGTACTTTAACGACATGATAACCGACAAGGAGTTCGCGGAGAAAAAGGCAGCCATCAAGAAGGCAGACGACGTTGAAATCCAAGACAAGGAACAACTGCTTTACTACGAGCACTTCCGAAAGAAGTTCGGCAAACCCAAAGACGTCTTCCCCAAGGTCGAAGGAGCCATCCAATGCCCTAAGTGCAAGAGCTACATCAAAACCAAAATCCAGTTCTGCAAAACCTGCGGAGCTTACCCCATCTAAAATCTTCTCTTTTATTTTTTCAGTTTCTCTAAGCTTAGCAACTGTTGGGAAGGCTAAATTCCTAACGCCATCTAAGCGCGCGCGAGCGGGAGTTAGAGTTGGCGATGCAGAAGGAATCCAGAAGCCCGTGGCACCGAATTAACAGCTTGTTGTCAATGCATCCGCCGACGTTCAAGCGGATTTTGCTTCTGCGGGAAATCGAGCAGGAGATGGGACACGGGCAGGTACAGCAGCGACAAAGTCTATGCCCAGTTTGAGAACTCCACTGGTTTTTTGGCTAAAACTGTCTCGGTCTATGCGAAGACTAATATGTCTGCGTCGGCGATTAACCTATAAAATTGCCCGTGAGAGGAACGTAGATGATTTACTGTCCTGAATGCGGCGGAGAATGCCATTACGAAATAGGCACCAAACGCTACATTTGCAAAAGCTGCGGGTTGCAAATGACACAACAGGAACTCAATGATTTACGAGATAAGAACAGACCAGCAGAAGAAACAGAAGAAGAACAGAAACAAAACCGCAGAAAAGAATACCTCAAGTGGTATCTTAGCAGCAAAAAGAAATAATTCTGTTTAGAAGAGGGCTACCCGACCTTTTCTTTAGCTTTGACTATTTTTGTTCCAACAGAGTTTAACAGCTCCATCGTTGTGCTGAAAACGCATTCCTCTTTAATGCGGCATTTCGGAGTGATGAAGCATTAAACGCCTCAAGCAAACGGTATAAAAGAAAACAACCTAATTTTAATTAAAACAAAGACGGTGAAGACCATGATGGTGGACATGGAAATAATCTGCGTAGGCAACGAGCTGCTAATCGGCAAAACAGTTAACACAAACGCTTACTGGATGGGAAAACAAGCAACGAACCTCGGAGTAAACGTCAAGCGCATAACGGTTGTCCAAGACGTCGTTGACGAAATAGCCAAAGCAATACGGGAAGCCGTCGCGCGGAAACCCCAGTTTATCGTTACTTCCGGCGGGTTAGGCCCAACCTTTGACGACAAAACTTTGGAAGGCGTAGCGAAGGCGTTTGACCGCAAATTGGAAGTCAACGAGAAAGCCCTAGCGATGGTAAAAGCTAGATACGTTGAATACGCCAAAAAAAGAAACCTACCTCAGGGTGAGATGACTCCTGCCAGAGTTAAAATGGCGACTCTGCCAGAAAAAACCGAGCCAGTCAACAACCCAATCGGCACTGCACCGGGCGTGCGCGTGGATTTGGAGGGAACGGTTTTGTTTGCGCTGCCAGGTGTGCCTACGGAGATGGAGGCGATTTTTACTGAGACCATAGCGCCCCTGCTTAAGGAAGCCGTGGGTGACAGGGTTTTCTGCGAAAAAAGCTTGTTTTTGGAGAACATTATGGAGTCGCAGTTGGCGCCTCTAATCGACAAGGTTATGAGCGCCAACAAAGGCGTCTACATCAAGTCGCATCCCATGGGCGCAGAGAATAAACCGCACATCGAAATCCACTTGACCGCGGCGGCAAAAGAGGAAGAAAAACCCGATGCAATGCTGACAAAAGCCATGCATGAACTTGCCCGCTTGGTTGAAGAAAACGGCGGAAAGCGATCTTTGAAAAGCGATTTTTAATAAAATGAAAATGGGTTTTCTGGTTTACGCTTTTTTAGCGTTTTCCAGTTCCGTTTTGAGAACGCCGGCTTTGTCGGTTTTTTCCCAAGTGAAGTCTGGTTCTTCTCGTCCGAAGTGCCCAAAGCATGCGGTTTTCTTGTAGATGGGTCTCAGCAGGTTGAGTTGGTCGATGATTGCTTTCGGTCTCATGTCAAAGTACTTCTTGATCAACTCAAGAATCTTCGAATCCGGCAACTTCCCAGTTTCGTACGTGTTCACCAGCACGGAGATTGGCTGGGCGACACCGATGGCGTATGAAATTTGGATTTCGCATTGGTCAGCTATCCCGGCAGCAACGATGTTTTTGGCGATGTACCTTGCCATGTAGCAGCCTGAACGGTCGACTTTTGAGGGGTCTTTGCCGCTGAAGCATCCGCCTCCGTGGCTTCCAACTCCGCCGTATGTGTCGACTATGATTTTTCTTCCTGTTAAGCCTGAGTCAGCAAGGGTTCCGCCGATAACGAACCTTCCTGTGCCGTTGATAACGTAATTTACGTCTTCAGCCAGCATGTTCGCGGGAATAACGTTTTTGATAACTTTTTCAATGATTTCTTTTTTGAGAGTTGCATCATCAAGTGTACCGTTATTCTGTGCAGCGATGACAACGGTTTTTACGCATTTTGGTTTGCCATTCACGTATTCAACTGTAACTTGTGACTTGCAGTCTGGACGCAAGCATGGAATAAGCTTTGTTTTTCTGCACTCCGCCAACCGCTTAACAAGTTTATGCGCCAGCATAATGGGCAGCGGCATAAGCTCCTTTGTCTCGTTGGAAGCGTAGCCGAAAACCATGCCTTGGTCACCTGCGCCTTGCTCATGACCCTTCGATTCAGTCACACCCATAGCAATGTCGGGAGACTGCGCCGTCAACGAAACCAAGATGCCGCAGGTTTCCCAGTCCAGCCCGTCTTTGGCGTTGTCAAACCCAATTTCCTTGAGCGTCCCGCGGACGATTTTGGGGATGTCCACATAGGTGCAAGTGGTGATTTGACCCGTAATCATTACGGTTCCCTGCATAACGAGAGTTTCGCAGTCAACATGCGCCTTGGGATCATTCGTGAATATTGCGTCGAGCACGCTATCGGATATTTGGTCGGCTACTTTGTCTGGGTGTCCTTCGCCAACAGATTCAGAAGTGAACAAGTATTTTCCGTTTATTCTCATAGGAATCTCTTTCCATCCAAGGTTGTTATAGGAACATAAGATACTTGCCGTTTTTCTTAAAAATCTTTCTACCAAACAGACAATTAAAAAACCAACCAGTAATATGCTGCATAGCAAAAAACAATTTTAACCCCAAGACAGCACAGCAAAGAGAGGGATAAGATGAAAAAAGTAGTGTTCAGCGCAAATGCTCCAAAACCCGTGGGTCCGTACGCGCAAGCGGTGAAGGCAGGCAAGTTTCTCTTTGTTTCGGGACAGTTGCCGATTGATCCGGTTGAAGGCAAAATAGTTGTCGCTGACATGGCAGCACAGACGAGGCAGGTTATGGAGAACGTAAAAGCCGTCTTGGAAGCCGCAGACTACACGATGAATGATGTTGTCTCAACCGTCGCGTACCTCTCCTCCATGACCCTGTTTGACCAATTTAACACGGAATACGCAAAGCACTTTGACGGCGAATTCCCCGCGCGCGCCACAGTGGCTTGCGAGTTGAAAGCAGGCGCCCTTCTCGAGGTCTCCGCTGTCGCTTACAAAGACTAAGATGCCAAAGTCTTTGACAAATTATAAAAACCTAGTCAACGCTATGTTACAGCAGTGCAGAGTATGGCTACGTCGTTAAAGAAATTTATACAGGAAATCGCGGGGAAAAAAGCTCCAGGACCGTCTACAAGCTTTACGGTCTTCCATGTTTTCTACGCGCTGGAGTTGTTGTCGCAGGAGCCTCTTGGCAGGAACAAACTTGCCAAGAAACTTAACGTTGGTGATGGGGCGGTGCGCACGATAATAAGCAGGCTCAGAAGCGCTGAATTGATTGAAACCAGCAAAGAAGGCTGCAACTTAACAGAAAAAGGGTTAGAAACTTGGCGCCAGTTTGAATTGGTTTTCCCAAAACGAGTTGAAATCCCCAAGTCAGAATTAAGCACGTCGGAGTTTAACTTTGCCTTTTTAGTTAAGAACAGCGGAGACAAGGTGAAGTCAGGAATTGACCAGAGGGACGCAGCCATCATCGCCGGGGCAAAAAAAGCCTTGGTCATCGTTTTCAAGGATGGGCACTTACGAATTGAATCCGTCAGCGACCGCATCGAGAAAGATTACCCGAACGCGGCAACCCTGATTCTTAAGGAACTGACGCCTGAAGACAACGACGTCATCATCATCGCCGGCGCCGACACAGCTTTGAGAGCCAAGCGGGGAGCTTTCGCAGCAAGCTGGTCGCTGCTTTCCGCTTAAGTTGTGTATTTTTCGCCTTGATTTAAGATTCGTTCAAGCGTCGTGTTAATGTTAGTCATGCCTTCGTTTGTTTTAGATGAAAGCGGCATCAACAAAAATTGTAAGCCAAGCTTGTTGATGGCTTGCATCATGTTGCGGCTGAAAAGGCGTTTTGTACCTTCAAGTTTCTCTTCAATCGCATCCTCCAATAATCTAGTGTTAGCTGACCAAGAGGCAATGGCCTGCACGTCCTTTTTCGGCAGCAAATCGATTTTGGATAGAACATGAAGCTGCGGCTGGAAGAAGCGGTTATAAACTGCGGCTGAAAGGAACATGTTTGAAACATAATTCATTGGATTAGCTGAGAAGACGGCGTCAAAGAGGTAAATCAAAGCCTTAGGCTCCTTAGTCAACTCGTCAACGATGTAGGGTCCGCTTGCCCTGAAAGCGAACAACTCCATCTGCCCAGGAGTATCCACCAAAACGATGTCAGCGTGCGCCTCCTCGATGTCACGGGTCAAGTTTTCGATTTCGTCAGCAATCAAATCCGCAGCCATAATCAACGCGCCGTTAGGTCCCAACCCGTATTTTTCCATCAAGTCGCCGACGTCAACATAGTTGCGCACGTCAACATCAGGCGAGTAAGGAAGCTTCAACGCGCCAGGATCCAAGTTAACGACGGCGACGTCTTGTTTTGACATTTTCAGCCATTCGCTGAAGGCTGCTGTGAACAGGGATTTGCCTGAACCAGCTGTTCCAATAATAAACGCAAGGGGCACTTTAGTCTCTCCGCTATACGGTAATTTCACTCTAAAAGTAATAACCTTTCCGTTGCCAGTGCGACATACGCGTTCTCGCTTTTGACTCGGTTTAGTTCTTTGTTCTTTATGCTTGGGCGGACTTTGGCTGAAGTCAACGTTTCAGTGCCGCTAGAGGGCTTTCGGTAAGTTAGGGGAGCGCAAAGCTGTTATTTCGATCATGAGAAACTCCCGGGTTTTGAGTGTAAACATGTTTATAACTTCCTTGCTCTTCATTGGGTTTTATGCGGGAAGTCGAAGTCAAAATTCTCGAGATTGACAGAAGAAAGGTGGAGCAGACTCTCATCGGTCTGGGTGCAAAAAAGGTTTTCGACGGCGACATCCAAACCTTCTTCTTTGACTTCAAAGACGGCAGAATAATCAAGGCGAAAGACGTCTTGCGCTTAAGAATGGAGCAAGACAAGCCTGAATTGACTTACAAGAAAGTTCACGTCACCCAGACAGCCAAAACGGCGGAAGAGTACACTGTTGAAGTCTCAAGTCTGGAAACGGTGAAGCGGATCTTGGAAAACCTCGGTTTATCGGTAACGGAAAGCATGCAAAAACACCGGGTCAGCTATACGCTTACCGACGTGCGTTTTGACATCGACCGCTACTTCGGCATCTACGCCTACATCCCTGAGTTCATGGAGATAGAGGCTGAAAATGCAGGTTTAATCCACAGGTACGCGCAGCTATTAGGGTACAAAGTTGAAGACTGTTTGCCATGGTCAACTACTGAATTAATCCAGCACTATTCAAGAGGTAAAGGCAAGACTCGTTAAGCCGCGGGTTTTTGAGGAGCAGCGCTCTTGGCGGTTTTGTTTGCGCGTCGTGTTTTGGGAACCTTTGCCGGGGCTGGCTTGCTATTCTGCTGAGGCTTCTTTGCGGCGTTCCAAGCGGGGTATTCGCCGTGTTCTTTTTTGAAGCTGTCCAGCAACTCTTGCTGTGCCAACTTCGGATCCTCACTCAGCATCCAGCTGACTGAGACTTTTTCGATGAAGCCGTCGTCGAGCAGCTTTGAATTAATTTTCCGGGTTGTTTTTCCGCCGTACCCAGCTAAGTAGCCGCCGAAGATTCTTTTTGTCGGTTTCTTTGATTTGCCAATGTACAGTATGTCTGAGGTGGGTTTTCCAGTGAGTGTGCTGTCTGCTAGAACGAAGACGCTGCCTTTATCGAAGGGAAGACTGGAAAAGGGGAGTCCTTTCAAAGGAACAAATTCTGCAAAACCTTTTTCTTTAAGAGTTAAAGAATTCATGCGTTTTAGTAATTCGATGCGGAATTTAACCTTTGCTATATAGATAACAGCTATATAGTCTATATAGTACTATATAGACTATTTTCGGAGCCCTTAATCACAACGTCTTTCCTTATGAAGGGTCAAGGAGACAGTTAACATGAACAAACAGATTCCACTCTTCAAGTATGAAACTTTCACAGTTCGCAGAGCAAAATGCGTAGAAGCTAACGATCTACCAAGAAAGCAAGACCGCTGAAAACCAACGGTTCAAGCTTCAATTTAAGAGTGTTTTTAGATTAGTTGATAAACCACGATTCCTAATAGTTAAAGAGTATGCTTGATCAATCAGCGACCCCTGAGAACATGCTAGGCGAAGGACTTGGCTGACCCGAACGTTGATTCTGACGCAAAAACTGCCTCAAGCCAGAAAAAACCACTAGACAATCCAAACTACTTCATCAACAGAGAACTCAGCTGGATAAGGTTTAATGTTCGTGTTCTTGAGGAAGCCCAAGACCTGAGGCATCCCCTTCTGGAAAGAGTCAAATTTATCGCTATCTGCGGGAGCAACCTTGACGAGTTCTTCATGACGCGAATCCCGAGGCTTATGAAGAAAATCAAGGTGGGGTCTGAAGAGAAATCGATGGATGGAATGTCAGCCCGCGAACAGATTGAAGCTACAAGAAAAGAAATATTACCGCTGATCAAGAAGCATGCGGCTTGCTGGCGAGACGAGCTTCTTCCAGCTTTAGCAAAAGAAAAAATTTTCATTTGGAAATTCAACGATTTAGGCTTAAAAGACAAGGAAAACTTGCGGGAGTTCCTCAAGCAGTCTATTCTTCCTTTTGTCCAGATTACAAAGGGCTTCGACAACGCATCAATCGAGAACCTTCACATAACGCTGTACGTGACAGGTTTCTCAAAACAAGATGCCCACTGCTTAGTTGATGCCCCGACCGAAGAGTTCGGAAGGCTGATAAGAATTCCGAAGAGCGTTTACAGCCAGCAAGTAGAGTACAACTTCGTTTTTGTTGAAGACTTGATGGTGAACAATCTGGATCTGATCTTCCCGAACGAAAAAAACCTCACCGCTTACCAGTTTAGGCTTACACGGAATGGCGAAATAGCCATTTTAATGAAAGAATCCTCAGACTTGCTCTATTCAGTAAAAAAGAGTTTGTCAACTAGGAAAACTGGGTTCCCGAGCAGGCTAGAATTTGAAAGAAAAGTGCCTGCAGTAATCAAAGAGTCGATAGCCACGGAGTTAGGCTTGCAGGATTATCTCACTTACGAGTTTGATGGTCCGCTTGGACTTGTGGATCTTTGGCAGTTGCTGAAGATAAATCGTCCCGACATTAAAGATAAGACTTTCCAACCATGCATCTCGCCCCTTCTTGCTTCGGAAAAAAGCATCCTCGCAAGCGTATCCAAACAAGACTTCGTCCTGTATCACCCGTATGACAGTTTTGACGTACTCATTAATCTGCTAAAAGAAGCCGCGCGGGACAAAGATGTCTTGGAAATCTGCATAACCATGTACCGCATGGATCATAACTCGCCAGTCGTTGACGCGCTCGTTGAGGCTGCGGAACAAGGCAAGAAAGTTACGGCGATCGTGGAGTTGAAAGCCAAGTTTGACGAGGAAAACAACATCCGCCTTGTTTCGAAGCTAAGAGAAGGCGGAATAAATGCCGTCTACAATTTTCCCAATTTTAAGGTTCACGCAAAACTGTGCCTGATAGTTAAAAAAGAAAACGGTGGGTACATAAGGTACTCGCACATCGGGTCAGGTAACTACAATTCGGTGACGGCGAAAATCTACGCCGACATCGGCTATTTAACGGCGAACGCTGAAGTGGGAATGGAGCTTGACGAGCTTTTCAGCATCATCATAAACGGGCTTCAGGAAAAAGAGTTCAAAAACCTGCTTGTAGCGCCGAAAACGCTTAAGAAAGAAATTCTGCGGCGAATAGATAAGGAAATTAGTTTCCACCAGAAAACTGGGAAAGGGTACCTGGCTTTTAAATTGAACAATCTGGAAGAAACCGAAATTATTCAAGCCCTGTACAGGGCGTCAATGGCTGGAATAAAAGTTGACCTCAACGTGCGGGGCTTATGCTGCTTAAGACCTGGAATTCCAGGAATCAGCGACAACATTTCGGTAATATCCATCGTCGGACGGTTCCTTGAGCACGCAAGAATCTATTACTTCCGTGGCGAGACGGAAGACGAAGTTCTTATCGGCAGCTCCGACATGATGTTTAGAAACCTCAACGAGAGAATCGAAGTTCTCTTGTCCGTGCCTGACCCCTTCATGCGCAGCGCCCTCCTTGAAAACATGCTTAAAATTCATCTTCACGACAACGTGAAAGCGAGAAGACTGATGCCGAATGGAACTTACGAGAGGGTGAAACCTCAGGGAGAAGAGGAGGTCATTGACAGTCAAGCGTGGCTTATCAAGAACAGGGGCATCTGGAATGAACGACCCAAGTAATAATCAAAAATGCCGAACTGACACAAGCTACTGCAAATTCGGCTGTGAAACGATTATTGATTTACTTGGCGGGTTCGAAGAGAACATTGACGGCGTAATACAGAACGAGGACATAGAATGCATCCACAAAACCCGCGTCACATCACGCAAGCTCAGAGCAGCCCTGCCGTTGTTCCAACCGTGCCTTCCCCGCAAGAAATACAAAAGATGGAACAATGAAATAAAAAAAGTCACTCGGCTGCTTGGAGAGGCAAGGGATCTTGATGTCCAAATTGCCTTTGTCAAAAAATACTTGAAAAACGTTAATCCAGCAGAAAAAAAATGGGTCAACATTCTGCTTCGTAACCGTCTTGACAAGAGAGAAAGCATTCAACCTTTGGTCACCGTCGGAATTGACAAGTTGAAGGCATCAGGCGTTTTGGAAGATATGGGCATGTTTTGTAAAGACACGGTTGCGGAGCAAGCAAATGTAAGTTTTGATCAAAACCGAGTGCTCGAAAAAGCTCGGTGGCACATATCCTTCAGACTTGATGATTTCCAATCGCTTGAAAAGTACGTCCACGAGGAAAACGCAAACCAAAAGCACCATGAAATGAGGATAAACGCTAAGAAGCTGCGTTACACCATGGAGTTTTTCGCCCCGTTGTACAAGAACAAGCTTAAGAACGAAATCGAAACAGCAAAAGCTTATCAGGACATACTTGGCGAAAAGCACGACCTTGAGGTTTGGATAGAATATCTTCCAAAGTTTGTGAAGGAAACCAAAGCGAAAAACGCCAGAAAATTGGACCAGGCAAAGTTTGAACAAGCCATAAAGAACTTTTTAGCCTTCATAAAGGATCAAAGAACGGATCATTATAGAAGATTTGTGCAACTCTGGGAAGATAATAAAAAGGAAAACTTTTTTGAAAACCTCAGAGAAACAGTTAAGGCTGGATTAACATTGACTGAGGAAAAAACAAACCAAATCCTTGCAAACCCCGACGTTAAAGTCGCAGTTTTATCCGACGTCCACGCTAATCTTCAAGCCTTAGAGGCAGTTATCCAAGACGCTCAAGAAAGAGGCGCAGACGTTTTTCTCAACGCAGGAGACTCAGTGGGGTACGGGGCAAACCCAAACGAGGTTGTTGAGCTATTATGTGAAAAAAACGTTCTAAGCGTCTTGGGGAACTACGATGCCGAAGTCGTCGAGGGTAAAGCCGACGCTAAAGGCGAAAAAAAGGTTGCCTACAAGTTTACCAAGAAAGAGTTAGCAAAGTCGTGCCAGCAGTACCTCCATTCTTTGCCTCGGGAGCTCAGGCTTGAAGCCGCAGGCGTAAAACTGCTGGTGACTCATGGAAGCCCCGAGAACATTGAAGAGCACATTTACAAGGACACGCCAGTTGAGCGGCTGAAAATTCTTGCCGAAACCTCTAAGGCTGACGTCATAATCGTGGGACACTCGCATGAACAGCTACTGCGGCAGATAAACGGCATCTCCTTCATCAACCCAGGAAGCGTGGGGAGACCTGGCGACGGAAACCCGCAGGCAGCCTACGTGATGCTGAAGTTTAATCCTTTCAAAGTTGAGTGGATTCGGTTAGATTATGACGTCGAAGCCGCCGCGGACGCATTAAGAAAAAAATCGTTACCTGAAAGTTTTTCCCAGATGCTGCTTCGAGGCGTTTCTCTTGAAGCAATAATCGAAGAGGACGCCGCAAGAGAAAAGACGGAAACTGAAAACTGCGAAGAACTAGTTGCAGACGCTCGAGAGTTTGCCAAGAGGTACTGGCGGGACACGGATCATTACGAGCAGGTAATCAAGCTGTCTTTAGAGTTCTTTGACAAATTGGGCAGCGTTCACAATCTGGGCAGGAAGGAAAGATGCTGGCTTGAATGCGCCGCGATCATGCATGACGTAGGCTTGTCAAAGGGGCGTGGCGGGCACCATAAGGAATCAGCAAGGCTCATCCTTAACGATTTGAAATTGCCTTTCACGTCAAGGGAAAGGCGCATAGTAGCAAGCATCGCTCGTTATCACCGGAAAGGCTTGCCCAAACAAAAACACTTTAACCTCAAAAGTTTAGACCGTCAAACCGTAAAAGTAATAAAGATTCTATCCAGCCTGTTACGAGTGGCAGACAGCTTAGATTACACTCACGAGTCAAACGTAAAAGCATTGAAATTCAGATTAGGCACCAAAAAAATCACTGCCGAATGCCTATGTGAAACTAAATCAACAGAGGAAGAGCGCGCTTTTAATAAGAAGAAAGACTTGTTTGAAGCGGTCTTTGCAAAGAAATTGGTGCTGGTATGGAAGCAACAGTGAAATCTTCTGAGAAAGTAGTGGGGTTCATAGACGTCGGCACCAACGCCGTGCGCCTTTTAGTCGTAAGAATAAACCCTAACTTCTCCTACACCACCATTAGCCAAGAAAAGGAAGTTGTCCGTTTAGGAGAAGAAGAGTTCAAAGACAACTTGCTGAAGCCAGAAGCCATGGAAAGAGCCATCTTTGTGTGCGGAAAATTTGTCGAGTTGGCTAAAACTTACGGTGCCAGCGAAATAATAGCGGTTGGCACGTCGGCAATTCGGGAAGCTCAAAACCAGAGTGAGTTCCTCCAAAAACTTCAGAATGAAACGGGGCTTAATGTAAGAGTGATTTCTGGTGAGGAAGAAGCCCGTTTGATTTGCCTCGGCGTATCAAGCGGGATAGACATCGGCGAAGAAAAAGCCGTTTTCATAGATTTAGGCGGAGGCAGCACCGAAATCTGCATCGGAAACCAGTATGAATGCTTCTACGTGAACAGTCTCAGGTTAGGCGCTATCAGGCTTACGGCGCAGTTCATCGGGGAAGGCTGGACTGGACCCGTGGCGGCTAACACTTACAAGCAGATAAAGCAGTACGCTTGCAGCAAGTCTCGAGTGGTTAAAGCAAAAGTCCAAGAGTACGGTGTGCGGCTGGCATGGGGATCATCAGGCACCGTTATCAACTTGGCGGAGATCGCAGGCAAACTCTTCAAGAAGAACGGCAACGGAGAAAGCCCGACGTTATCGAGGAAGAACCTGAAGAAACTGGCGCCCATTCTTTGCTCCGTGTCGCTTGAAGAAAGAAGAAACTTTCCCGCCGTCAATCCTGACCGAGCCGACATCATAATTGCTGGGGCAGCCATAATGGAGGCAATTATGGAGGAGCTTGGCTTGGAAGAAATCAACATTAGCCACCGAGAACTGCGGGATGGAATGCTGGTTGATTACCTGTCGAACTTTGAAGGCTTCCGAAACCTCCAGAAGACACCGATGAGGAACAGGAGCGTTCTGCATTTGGGTAGGTCCTGCAACTTTGACGAGAAACATTCAGAGGCAGTGGCTTCTTTGGCAACGCAACTTTTTGACAGCGCGAAGCAAATTGGGTTACACAACCTGGGAGAAGACGAAAAAGAACTCTTAAAATACGCAGCCATCCTGCATGACGTCGGCGACTTTCTCTCATTTAACAACCATCAGCTTCATTCCCAATACATCATCTGCAACGCTGAACTTCTCGGTTTTGACCGCAAAGAAATCCAAATAATGGGCAACATCGCGCGTTTTCACAGGAAAAAGTTGCCTTCAAAAAAAGCCATGAAAGCTTCAGGATTAGATGAAAAAACCAAGGAGTGCGTCGGCATTCTTTCAACGTTTCTCAGGTTTGCAGAGAAGCTGGACAGAAGCCACACTGGGCTGGTTAAAAAAGCCGAATTCGTCAAGGTCAACAAGGATCAAGTGTTGCTGTCGTTCTACTCAGAGTCAGACTGCAGCTTCGAGGCATGGAGCGTCATACAGAACAGGCAAGCGTTCTATGAAGCCTTCAAAAAGCAACTAGACGTCCACTGCACAGTTGTGCCTAGCCCGTAAACATATAGGAAGTGGGTTTATTCTTTTTCCAGTTCAGCCTTCGCCTTTTCCAAAGCTGCAACTTGGTCTTTGCTTAAAACTGGATATTTCAAGTTGAGCTTCTTGATCTGAGACACGATGATTTCGGAGATTGAGGCGTGGGCAACCCATTTCTTGTCTGCGGGAATGATGTACCATGGCGCCCAGTCGGTGCTCGTCATGCTAAGCATCTCCTCGTACGTTGCAGCATAATCGTCCCATTTAGAACGTTCGGAGAGGTCGTTGAGCGAAAATTTCCAGTACTTGTCAGGGTTCTCCAGACGCTTAAGCAGCCGCTGCTTCTGCCGCTTCTTTGAAAGGTTAAGAAAGAACTTCAAAACAACCGTGCCGTTCCTTGTCAGGTGGCGTTCAAACATGTTTATGTCCTCGTACCGTTGATTCCATAATTGTTTTCCTTCCTGCCCCTGCGGCAGCTTCTCCCTTTGCAGGACCTCTGGGCGAACCTTGACTATAAGCACGTCTTCGTAGTACGAGCGGTTGAAAATGCCTATTATTCCCCTTTCTGGAAGAGCCTTCACGTTTCGCCAGAGAAAATCATGCATCAACTCGTCTTCGCATGGCGCTTTAAAGCCTGTAACTTGGCAGCCTTGAGGATTCACCCCCGACATCACATGCCGTATCGTGCCGTCTTTCCCAGCCGCATCCATACCTTGCAGAACAATAAGCATTGAATAAGTGCCGTTTGCCCAAAAAAGCTCCTGCATCTCAACCAGCTTCTGCCGGTTGCCTTCAAGAATAGCCATTGCCTGCTGCTTCACTGCTTTCTTGCCCTCTTTCTCTTCCTCCTTTTTAGCCCACTTGGGCAGCCACCCTGAATCGTAATCTTTCAAGCTGACTTTTTTGCCCGATGGCACTTTGAAGTCTTCTGCATCCATTGACACGTCAAAACAGCCTCAATGAAAAATAGATTAATCTTCCTAATACACCTGCTGTAAACCCTGCAAACACTTAAGCAAAAAAGCTAGCGGTGGTCTACCGCCTTCTCCGTGAGCGTCTGCTGGACAATCACGCCCGGCTGCTTTTTTCCACACTCAGGACAGAACTTGGCTCTTGCGGGAATGCGGTTGCTGCATCGGGGGCAGATTTTAAGCAGAACTGGTTGATGCAGGGGTTCGCCGCAGATGTTGCAGTAGTTCGAGTTCGCTGTGACCTGTGACCCGCAGTTCGGGCACCTCACGTACTGCGGCTGAGCGTAAGATGGGACGGGAACCATAAGGTAAGCGGAAAGTATGATTTAACACCTATAATCATGCAACGAAACGTCGCTCTTTTATCTTTCTCTGAACCATGTAGGCAGACAAGCTGGTTGGCTGAGCCCGTGAACGCTGATTTGTGTGCGTGCAACAGTAGCCTATAGGGGTCAATTGTAGATACGGAAAGATGATACAATTCGTCAATACACCCCAAAAATGGGAGAATCCGAGACGGATCTTTCCATTTTTCCGAGTGTTGCTGAGAGATGTTTTCAGGTGCGGTCACCGGGATTTGAACCCGGGTATATTAGTTTGGAAAGTCGGTGTTGAGCGGAAGCAGTCCAGTCAAGGTTTCTTGACTAAAAATAGTAAAAAAACCTTTACGAGAAGCCTTTTATTAAGAAGCAACCACCCTGACCGCTATGGAAGTCTCGAGAAAAATCTCTGGCTTGCTGTTTACCGCTATTTTTTTACTTTCAACAGTTTCAGCATTGCCCGCCCCAGCGACAGGCACAAACATAGCCTCTATGGGAGACGATTGGCCAATGGTTCAACATGACCCCGAGCATACAGGAGCAACGAACAGTTCGGTGCCAATTGCAAAGCCTCATGTTTTGTGGAGTGTGCCTTACGGAAGTTACGTTGCCTCGCCAGTTGTAGCTAACGGCATCGTGTATATTGACTCAAACGCCTACAACGCAGACACTGGAAAACTACTTTGGGCTAACACCAGCGTTGAATTTACGCCACTCATAGAAAACGATATTATCTACGCTGTAACACCAGGAACCTTCGGCATACACGCCTACAACGCTTCTACTGGAGCCACACTAACTGGTTCTTCCTCCATTTTTAACGCCACAATCCTTGCGGTTGGCGACGGATACTTCTACGGGATGAACGAAGGCTGTCTAGTAGACTACAACATTGCTTCGGGCAATCTAATTTGGAAAAGCGCAAACTACAGCTACGTGTACGACTCACCTGCAGTAGCAGACGGCTGCCTTTACTTCGGGACAGAAGACAACTTCGTTGCCCTAAACGCCTCCACCGGCACTCAAACATGGGAGTTTCCGTCTCCCACGCCAGTTAGCTTTTCCCCCGCCGTCTCTTCTGGCTTCGTCTACGTAAAAGTCAACGCTGTTCTCTACTGTTTCAACGATTCCACGGGTAAACCCGTATGGAATTACGCTGTTGATGCACCATATCTAGGCAGTTCATCTTACCCCGCAGTTGCCAACGGAATTGTGTACATAGGCGCTTACGACGGAAATGTATATGCAATTAATGCTTACAGCGGCGAAAAAGTCTGGAGCAGCAAAATAGCTGAGGCTGGCGGTGGTATTGATAAAGGGGTGCAGGCTTCTCCAATTGTTGTTGGCGGTATGGTTTTAGTTTGTTCTACCGATGGGAACCTGTACGCGCTTAATTGCTCGGACGGCAATACGTTGTGGACTTTCCGTCTTCAATCAAGCAATCCTCGTTTTGGTGATTACTTGGCTTCTTCCCCCGCGGTCGCGGACGGAAAAATATACATCGGTTCAGTTGACTATCAAATAATCGTTTTGGGCAACTCAAATCAATCAAACGTTGCCTTAAGTCGCCAATGGGTTCAGCTAACGGTGGTGGTGTTGGTTGTCGTCGGAGTCATTATCCTAATAGCGGTAGTTGCAAAACAGGTTAGGAACAAAAAGCAAAGAATCAAAGCCCAAAAGAATGCCGCGTCTGAAAACTCAAAAGTGTCGGTAAGAACTGGTACAGACGGCACAAATCAAACCAGACGGTTTACCGTTCTTTAGTGTGTAGCATGATGGTGCGGTCACCGGGATTTGAACCCGGGTTGTCAGGTTGGGAACCTGATGTCCTAACCAAGCTAGACTACGACCGCGCGGGATGCAGTAATTGAAATTGATGGCTAAAATATAAAGAATGACTCTCTGCTACGCGCCGCAGGGACACCGCAGCCGCCCATCCCAAAAGCAGCAGCCGTGAAAACCTCGAATCCTTCCATTACGGCTCCAAAACCCACCGAACCCGAAACCCGATTCGCCCATAACCGACAATGCCGCTAACAAGGAGTCAACATGGAAAGTCGCATTCTGCCCATGCGGAAGTCGCAATGAAAAAGCTGAAGCCAAGCCTAAACCAACAAATCAACCCAAAACAAACCCTGACTTGTGCGACCTGTCGCAAGGAACAGATGCCGCGAATCAGGTATCAATGGGTTTATACCTGTTTTTTCGGCTAGTTCTTTGTCTTCTGCGTGAGAACAAGAAATCTTTTCAGCTTAATTTCGGCTCTAAACCAAAAAGCCAACCAGAATTGAGTCCTTCCCAAAACCATCGACCGAGGGGAGGGGGTCTAGTATTTACATCAAAATTCCAATGTAAAAATGGGTCGCGCTGAGGCGGAAAACCACGGCTTTTCTCAGGACAAAAGCCTCAACTTAAAAAACACAACCCCGAAACAAAGAAAGCGGGGCAACACATTAGTTCTTGTTTGCGTATTCCATTTTTTGGAATAACAGTTTTTTAAGTGAAGGCTGACAAAAAACATCATGACAAGCGGATCGTTTTTGGAGAAGCCAGTTAAGCCTCAAGAACTTGAATTAATCCAGCAAAAAACCAAAAAAAAGTAGCCTCAGCGAAAAAGCAAGCACAATCGTTATCTTTAACGTGTCAGAAAGAATACGCGAGGAGAAGCAGCTTGCCTAAAAACTACACATACACGGACGCAGGAGTAAACCGGGAGCAACGCGTCGAATCCAAAAAGGCGCTTAAAAAACTTACGGAGACCTACAAACACAGCCACTTCGGAAACGTCATGAGGCTCCCATACGGCAACATCTTCCCAGTGGGAGAAAACACCTTCCTGGACCTTGTCATCGAAGGCGTTGGCACCAAAGTGCTGCTCGCGCAGCTAGCCGACAAGTACGACACAATAGGCGTGGACGCCGTGGCGATGGCGGTCAACGACGTGATACGTTCAGGAGCCAGACCACTCTCCATAGCCGACAACATCCACGTGCAAGCCAGCAAACCTAAGCTTGTCAGAGAACTCCTGAAGGGGATAATTCAAGGCGCCGCCGACGCCGAGTGCCCAGTCACGGGAGGCGAAACGGGCGACGTGGCGGAGATAATAAAGGGCTTGGCTCAAAGGGTCGGTTTTGACATGGTGGTTACGTCGGTCGGCACCGTTGAAAGGCAGGAGATCATCACGGGCGAAAACATCAAGCCCGAAGACCCAATAATAGGCTTGGCAAGCAGCGGGGTACACAGCAACGGCTTGACGATGGTGCGAAAGATTCTCTTTAAGCTGTGGGGCGGAAAATACGAACCCAACGACATCCCCGACGGCTTCGACACGGAGATCGTTCTTGAGGCGCTGAAGCCCACAAAAATCTACGTTAAACCGCTTCTCAAAGTAGCCAAGCAGGTTAAGGTTAAAGCCGCGGTTCACATAACGGGCGACGCTTACATGAAATTTGGCAACCTTGCCAATTTTTCGCCTGGAATAGGATTTAAATTCACAAACTTCAAACCTCAACCCATATTTGGGTTAATCCAAAAAACCGCTCTGGAACTGGGCTACAGCATTTCTGATGAGGAGATGTTCAAAACTTTCAACATGGGATGGGGCTTCGGCATAATTGTCGGCAGAGCGGAGGTTGATAAAGCCATGAGCACGCTGGAACGGCAAGGTGCACAGCCTGAATTGATAGGCAAAGTGACGGACAAGCAAACGGTGGTAATAGAGTACCAAAATAAAAGGCTGGTTTTAACGTAAAGTTTTGCTTTTTTTATGTCGAAAGCGTTTAAATCCTGTAGGATAATTTAAAGGATTTATGAAATACCAAGCCAAAATCGAAGTCAGCCTAAAGCCAGGGCACAGCAACCCTGAAGGGGAAACAACAGCCCGTTTACTGAAGGAACTCGGCTACAAGGTGGAAGCCGTAGACGTGAGCAAAGTCTACACTGTGACGCTTGACGCAGCAACACCTAAAGAGGCAAAGGCAAAGGCGGAAGAAATGTGCAAGCGCCTTCTGGCAAACCCGACCAAAGACAATTACACGGTGACCCTTGAGGCGCAGCAATGAACGCTAAGAACGCCAACCTCTACGTCCCACGCAAAGCGGGCTATCTGCTGTACGAGGTAGCCTTAGCCGAAGCCAGCGAGCAGCAACTCGCCGAAGCCAGCGACGAGCTAGCCTTAGGCTTAAGCCTTGAAGAGTTGAAGAGCATCCGAGCGTACTTCAAACGTGAAGGCAGAAACCCGACCGACGTTGAACTGCAAACCATCAGCCAAACCTGGTCAGAACACTGCTGCCACAAGACTTTCAAAGGAAAAATCTTCTTCGACGGCAAAGAAATCGACAGCCTCTTCAAAACCTACGTCGCAAAAGCCACCAAACAAATCAACCCGCCATGGTGCTTCAGCGTATTCGAAGACAACGCAGGCATCGTCCGATTCGACAGGGGCTACGGCATAGCAGCAAAAGTTGAAACGCACAACCACCCGTCCGCTGTGGAACCATTCGGCGGAGCAGCCACAGGCGTCGGCGGCGTAATCAGAGACATCCTCGGCGTGTGGGCTGACCCGATCGCCTGCACGGACGTTTTAGGCTTCGGACCGCTGGATTACGATTACAACAAGCTTCCCGCGGGCGTGAAACACCCAAAATACGTTTACATGGGCGTCACGGCGGGCATCAGCGCCTACGGAAACAACATGGGCATCCCAACCGTGAACGGGGCAATTTACTTTGATGAAAGCTACACGGGCAACGTCACCGTTTACTGCGGATGCATAGGAATCTTGCCACTTGACAAGTTCACAAAAAACGCCAAGCCAGGGCACATCGTTGTTCTGGCAGGTGGAAAAACTGGACGCGATGGCATACACGGCGTTACCTTCGCCTCTGCGGAATTAACCGAGAAGTCGGAGGAGATTTCCCGTCCAGCCGTGCAAATCGCCGATCCAATCGAAGAGGAGAAAGTCAAACGGGCAATAATTGAAATCCGCGACCTGCAGCTTGCGTCGGCGACGACTGACCTTGGCGGCGGGGGTTTATCCTCTGCTGTTGGAGAAACAGCTGAAAGATTCGGGTGTGGAGTAACGATTGAACTTGACAGGGTGCCGCTCAAGTATCAAGGTGTAGCGCCGTGGGAGATTTACATTTCTGAATCACAGGAAAGAATGCTCATAACCGTGCCGCCTGAGAACTTGGAGCGAGTGATGGCGATTTTCGCAAAAGAAGACGTAGAAGCCACAGCGATAGGCAAACTCACCCCTTTGCGTCGGCTTGAGCTTGATTTCAACGGGGAAAAAGTTGCTGACATGGACATGGATTTCCTGTTTAATCCGTGCAAAAGCACGAAGACAGCGACACTTGAAAGACAAAACTTCGTTGAACCCGAGTTTCCAGAGCCAAAAAACCTGACTGAAACCCTGCTTCAGCTGCTTGGGGCGCCAAACATCGCCAGCAAAGAAAGCGTCATACGAACATACGATCATGAGGTAAAGGGAAACACGACGCTTAAACCCCTGCAAGGCGAGTATGCCGGTCCAAACGATGCCGCCGTGCTCAAACCTCTTGACGACTCTTGGAAAGGCTTAGCAATTTCATGCGGAATGAACCCGAACTACGGCAAGATCGACGCGTACTGGATGGCGGCTTCAGCCATTGACGAAGCGGTACGCAACAACATCTCCGTGGGCGGAAGAAGAATAGCGCTGCTGGACAACTTCACATGGGGCAACCCTGAGAAGCCAGAGCGTCTAGGCACTTTGGTGAGAGCCTGCCAAGCATGCTACGACTTTGCCGTGGCGTTCAAGACGCCGTTTATCTCGGGAAAAGACAGCCTCTACAACGAGTCTCCGATGGGACCAGTCACGCCGACACTGCTGATAACCGCTGTGGGCATAATTCCAAACATCCAATTTGTCACTTCGATGGATTTGAAAGCGCCAGGCAACCTGCTCTACGTCGCTGGCGAAACCTTCAGCGAGCTTGGCGGTTCAGAATACTACAGGCTTAAAGGCTACTTGGGCGCAAGCGTTCCAAAAGTTAAAGGCGCCAAAGCCAAACGCACGTTCAGAACAGTAACTAAAGCCATAGACTCGGGCTTAATCAGGTCATGCCACGACCTCTCGGAAGGAGGGTTGGCGGTGGCGGCGGCGGAGATGGCGTTTGCTGGCGGCTACGGTTTGCAGCTGGATTTATGCAAAGTGCCCGCTAAAGGAGTGGAGCGCGATGATTTTGTGTTGTTTTCCGAGTCGAACAGCCGTTTCCTGCTGGAAGTGCCAGAGCAGGATAAGCGGGACTTTGAACTTCTAATGAAAGGCAAGCCCTGCGCCCAAATTGGCAGGGTAACCGAAGACCAACGTCTAGTCATTAACGGGTTAAAAGGAAAAATCGCTGTCGACGCTTCGCTTGCAGAGCTGCGGGGCAGCTGGAAGAAAACGTTGAGTGGAGGTTCCTAAGATGGAGCAGGAAGAAATCAAAGTTTGCGTGATGCGTGTCGGCGGAACCAACTGTGACGCTGAGACCCAGCGGGCTTTTCAGGAGCTAGGCATCCAAGCGGACGTCTTGCAGGTTAACGAACTGGCGAAACTTCACAGTTTGCTGGATTATCAGGTTCTGGTTTTTCCAGGCGGCTTCTCGTTTGGCGACTATGTGCGTTCAGGCGTGATTTTCGCGAGGCACCTCAGCGCCAAGCTCGGCAAGGAAATGGAAAAATTCATCGACGAAGGCAGACCCATTCTGGGCATATGCAACGGCTTCCAAATAATGGTTGAGTACGGTTTGCTGCCAGGCTTCAAAGGCGTGAGCACTTACCCAGAAGCCACGTTAACCAACAATGAACCTGCAGGCTTCAAGTGCCAGTGGGTTTACCTGAAGCATGAAAACCGTGGAAAATGCGCGTTCACAAACAAAATCCCCGCTGGAAAAGTGCTGAGGATGCCCATTGCTCACGGGGAAGGCAGACTGCTTTTCCCAAAAGAGAAAGAGAGGGAGTTGCTTGCGGAACTGGCTGATAAAGACATGGTGGTTTTCCGCTACTGCGACAAAAACGGCGACGTAGCGGACGGCAAGTACCCAGTCAACCCGAACGGCTCAACCTTCGACATCGCGGGCCTGTGCAATAGGGAAGGAAACGTCTTCGGGCTTATGCCTCACCCGGAGAGGGCGATGTACTGGTGGCAGCAGCCTGACTGGACAAGGCAACAGCAGATGACGCAGTACGGCGACGGAAAACTAATCTTCCAAAGCATCATCGACAACCTAACCAAGAAATGCCACTAAATCTTTAGCGTAAGGCAAACCTGCACGCGCACCCATCTGCATGACGCATCTTGAAGCGACGAAATTTCCCAGTCGCCCGCATTCTTGGAGACTTTTGTCGTTGATTAAGCCGTAGAGGAATCCCGCGCAGAAAGCGTCCCCTGCCCCGGTTGTGTCGACGACTTTAACTTTGAAAGGCTCGATTTTCAGCCGTTCCTGCCCGTCAGTGACGTAGCAGCCCCTGTCGCCGAGCTTAACTGCGACGATTTTGACGCCTGCATCAAGCATCAAATCGGCGCCTCTGGGGACATCAGCTTCTCCAGTTAAAAGTTCAAGTTCACCAGCGTTAGGCATCAAAACATAAGAACTGCGAATTATCGGTTCTATTGCGGCAAAACCTTTCTGTGCATAAACTGAACCTGGGTCAAAGCTGATTTTAACATCGCTGTGCAGGGCACCTAAGAGCTTTTTTTGCGCACGAAGAGATTTTTCTCCAACAAAAGATGAGTAATGCAGAAATTTCGTTTCCAAGGTGTAACCGTAATTTATTTCCCGAGGCTCAATTGTGTCATTAACGCCTGGGTTAATGTACAGGGCTCTTGCGCCTTTCTTGTCCACGAAGCCCAAAACTGAACCGCTTTTCCCATGCTTTGCCTGAATGATGCCGCCCGTGTCAACGCCTTCACTGTTAAAACAGTCAATTTGCAGTTTGCCTTCACGGTCGTTCGCCACTTTTCCTATGAACCCGACTTTACACCCGAGCCTCGCCAGCCCAACCATGGTGTTCGCAGCTGAGCCGCCGCAAGCCTCAGCGTAATCCGCAATAAAACTTTCTTCCTCCGCGCCTGCAAGCCTATCGACTTTGAGGAGCATGTCAACGTTAAGCGCGCCAAAGCCGACAACATCAAACTTTGTCATGGAAACAACTCCCGCAAACTTATTTTGTAGTCGCCCAGTTTGCCACCGTAATTGCCAGCGGAAACCCTCACGACCCCGTCAATGTCCCGTACCGCTTGGATTCCCGCTTTAGTTGCTTTTTTGACCGCTTCCAAAGAAACCCCGTCAATGACTATTTCAGCTATGTAACCTACGCCGTCGGGAACATGGGATTCCGTGCCTAACCGCGCCTTAAGCGACGGGCAGTACAGGTGATTGGTGGTTGGACCGATCTTTGGAAAATGGGTTTCGGGTTTAGAGCCTGCGGAGCAAACGTCAAAAGGTGTCACGACTCCGAGCACCGTGTGGACTGCGGCTAAAGCCTTCTTTCCCGCCTGTTTCATGGCTTGCTTGGTTTTGCACATAACCCAAAAGTTGCCTCCCATAACGCCACGCGCGTAGCCTAAACACCGTTCAATAACGAAGTCGGGAACCATCAAGGGGACAACTATGACCTCTCTGCCACGGCGTTTTTCAATCCACTCGTACCCGTCGCCGCAGTGTCCAACAGTCTCCATCATGTCCAGTTTGCCCTCAGCGTCTGGCAGGGCGTCGTAGACGGCGGTGAAAGGCTTAACAAGAATGTCTTGGCGGATGCGGTAGGAAAGCTCAGATTCAAACTTCTTGAGCGACTGCTCAAAGGTTTTCTTCGGGTTAATTTCGCCCCAGAACTGAAGCAACGCGCCTAAGCGCTGGTCAGGGGTTTCTTTTTGGGTAAGGTACTTTTCGATTCCGCCTTCTGTCCTGCCGATAACGACCGATGGGGTTGCCGTAGAATCCGCAGCAGCCTTACGAAGGGTTTCCTCGTCGTCGGCGGTCACGATTACGCGGCAAAAGAGTCCAGTGAAAGCTTCAGCGTACGTGTCCTCGATTTCCGCCTTCACCATTTTACCCGAGCCTCCCCACAACTCCCCGCACTTTCCCTCTGAACTCGCTGCTTTCCTTTGCCAACGCCTCCATATTTTGAGGCGTCACTATTTCAACTTTAGGCAACACGTCAGGGCAAAGTTGTGAAAGCTGTTTAAGCAGTGAAGAGTCAACACCGCTGTTTTTGAGCGTTTCAAAACCCCACTCTTGAACCGTGCTTACCGCTTTTTCTTTCCCGAACCTGCAGAACAAGTCCGCAACCACGGCGGTGACGAGACTGCTCTCCGATAATATGGCGACTTCAGCGGTCCTAACCGCGTATCCGTTGCCGTTAAAAGAAACCGTTAATCCGCCGTTAGCACGCACGAGTTTGAAGGCTTCCGCGTCGGTGATGCTGTCCCCCACATACATGACACCCGCCAAATCCGCGCCTGAACGTCGAACCGCATCGCGGATTGCCTCAGCCTTCTGTTCTCCACCGACCGTCACCACGTCAACGAGGAATTTTCCGACAAACATCTTTGGAATTTCGCTCCAGAATATCTCGTCTAAACGTTGAATGACCGCTTGGTCGCTTTCGGAAAAATCTTCAAGCGCCTTTGCCGCCTTCGGAATGTCAACTTTGTGCATCAGCGCGATTTCTTGGGCTATGGTTCTTAAGCGCTCTTTTTCCTGCGGGGAGATGGCGGTCTTGTCGAGGCTTACTTTGGTGCAGTACGTGTTCTTGAAAGGAAAGCTCACGGTTTTGCAGAGGGCTTTGATGTAGTGTTCGTAGCTTGTGCTGACGATGAAGGCGTCGGCAATGGATTGCACGTGCCTAAGGGTTGTTTGGCTGTCAGTGATTAGGACTATGTTGTTGGCTGAGTACTCTTCCATCTGCCTGTCGGTGACGCCGTACGCCTTAAAGAAGGGCAAGATGAGCTTCAACGTGGCGCCTGCAGAGTAACCGGGCTTGTGCAGAACATCCGCCAAAACATCGTCGTACCTGCTTACGTTTACGAAAAGTTTGTCACCGTTGGGAATGAAGTTTGAAGCTAACTCGAAGGCGTTGTCGTTCTTGCTGATCGGTCCCTCACAGTCGGATATAAAGATGCGCTTCACACGCTGCGCCTCAGGTTTTCCATGTGACTTACGCTCTTCGCGATATGCTGTCTTGAGGCAACGTCTGTTCGACTCCACAAGGCGCCGCCACTGATGGCTTTGGTTCCTTCCAGGCTTATGCTGCGTGCCTCTTCGATGCTTTCGCCGATGCCTAAAACGCCCACCGCACGCGATTTGAGCGCGTAGTTTTTGCCGTCTCTTGTTTCCATTGAGCCAGGGTAAATGCGGATGCGGCTGCCGTACTTCTTTGTCAGCGCATAGGCTTTTGAGAGGTCAACTGGAGTGTTAACCGCCGTCTTGTCCGCTTTTTTCGGGAAGACTTCTGCGTAGCCGCCGTAGTCAAGTGGCACCTTGTAGGTCAAGACAGACGCAGCCTTTTCCAGTTTGATGCTTGTCAGGTTTCCTTCAATCATTTTGAGGCAGACGTCGACAAAATCGTCCTGGATCAACGCGAGAAGGTTGATTATTTCTGGGTCGCCTGGGCGACTGTTGTTCTCGAGAACTTTGATTCCGTGCCCCGTGTGCATGAAGGCAAGATACAGGGGCACGCCCCTAAGCGCGGAGTAATCTTTGATTTTGGCGCTCCACCCGTTGAAAATCTTGTTCGCCAAAGCCAGCTCCGCCTCTCGTTCAGCCGCCGTTAAGAAGGGCAGCTTGTCGTCTGCGTCTTTGTATGAGCCCATGCCGCCCGTGTTTGGGCCTCGATCGTCGTCGAAGGCGCGTTTGTAGTCCCGCGTGTCAGGCAGCGGCACGAAGTGTTTGCCGTCGCAGAAAGCCATAAAGCTGGATTCTTCTCCGTCGATTTTTTCTTCGATTATGACGCTGCCGTACTGGAAGTTGGACATGAAATGCTCAAAAAGTTCTTCTCGGTTGGCGAAGTGGTCGCCCCAAACGCCTACGCCTTTTCCAAGGGCTGGCTTATCAGGCTTCACGACGGCTTGATTGTCAAGTTCGTCTAGCCAGCTGTAAACGGCAGGTTTAACGTCTAATTTGTTCGCGTAGTCGGCTGGGTTGAAAACTTTGAAGCGCGGGTTCGCTTCTGGCGCAATCTCGTCGAAAAGCTGGCGTTGCTCAACTTTGCTGACTTCGATGGCATATTGTTGCTTGGGGCAGATGACGGGGATGCCTGTGCGTTTCTCAACTTGGTCTCGGACGCCTTCGATTATGGGTTTTTCTGACCCGACCAAGGCGAAGTCGATTTTTTCCTTGTAGGCTTCGGCGAACTTGCAGATTTCTCCCACGTCAAGGCTTGGTATGACAGCATGTTTTGCGGCTTTTTCCGCGTTGAAGGGGTTGCGCTGCTTGTCGGCGACGTAGAGTTCCACTTGGTAGCGTTTGCTCTGCAGAAGCGCGTCAGCCATCGCGACTTCTCTTGCGCCGTAGGAAACGACGAGTACACCTATTTTCTCCATAAGACATCACCAGGTTACTGCGAGAGGTTAAGGGCAGGCTTAATGTTTTTGCTGCCGTTCTTACGGCTGAACGTCCTCAGTCTCGTAGATTCTTGATTTTTCCTCGTAGCCTTCAAGGAACCTCTTTTTCATGGCGTCAGCCATCTTTTGAGCGCAGGGCGTCGGGTACTTGCCTGTGATGCAGGCCATGCAGAGTTCATTTTCGGTTTGACCTGTCGCTTTCACCAGCTCTCCAATTGACTGGTAGCATACCCCGTCTGCGCCGATGATTTTGGCGATTCCGTCTGCGTCGTGTTTTGAGCCGACGAGTTGCCCGTAAGTTGACATGTCGATGCCGTAGAAGCATGGACCGATGATTCTTGGGAACGTGACGAAGACGTAGACTTTTTTGGCTCCTGCCCTGCGGAGCTTGTCTATGATTACTTTTGTGGTGTCGCCTCGGACTATGCTGTCCTCAGTTATTATGACGCGTTTGCCGTCTACTTTGGAGCCTAAGATGTTGATTTTCTTGTCAATGGTCGAGAAACGCTCGGTGTTAAGAAGGATGAAGGCGCGTTCGGTTACGTAGCGGTGCCTTCTTGAAGCGCGTTCCCACCGTAAACCTGACGCCTCATGGACGCCCATGGCTGGGTCATCGCCTGTCTCAGGCACCGACATGATGATGTCAGCGTCCTTCACCACGTCTGGATACTCTTTAACGATGTTTCTTCCGAAGTCCTCGCGGATTTCATAAACGTACTTGCCGTCAAACCTTGAGTCGGGCCTCGCGAAGTAGGCGTACTCGAAAGCGCAGAAGGCTGGATGGGGATTTTGGATGATTTGTGTGCGTTTGAAGCCGTCTTTTGAAGCCGTGACCAGCTCGCCAGGATTCAATTCAAAGTCCCTGACGAAACTGTTCATGTCTAACCCGACGGTTTCAGAGCAAAAAGCGTAGGTTGCCCCTTGGGGGTCGTGCCCTGCGCAGAGGGGTTTTATTCCACGCGGGTCTTTGAAGGCGAAAAAGTCGCCGTCGCCCGTTAAGCCCGTCACGGAGAACGCGCCGTCGAGGCTTTCCATGACAGAGCGCACCGCAGACGCCAGGTCTTTGCCCTGTTTCAGCCCGAGGAGCAGCTTGTGGCAGACCACGTCTGAGTCGCAGTTGAAGTAGAAGTCTGAGAAGTTTTCGCTCATTTCCTTTTTCAGGGGCAGAGTGTTAACGATGTTGCCGTTAAACGACAACGCAATCTTTATCCCGCCTGCGGAAGCGGCTACTGGCTGCGTGCCCTCGATGATTGAGGCGTCATCGCATTTGCCCGACGTGGTGTAACGCACGTTGCCGATGCCTACGGAACCGGGCAGGCGGTCGAACCATTCGTGGATAGCCTCGTTTTTCAGGCGGGGAACCAGATCCAAGCTTTTGTAAACATGAAACTGCTTGTTGTCGTACGTGAGGAAGCCGTGTGATTGGTGTCCTCGATGGTTTTGGGCGCGGAGACCCCAATAAACGTATGGAAAGACCGTTTGGTTTTCAAAGTTTTTTGCTCCGAAGATACCGCAGCCTATCTTTCGTCCCTTCTACCCTTGAATGGGGGAGTAGTGCATGAAGGGGTTTATCAGCTTTTAGTACATATTTAAGTCAAAACAATGGCTTTTTTAACACTTTAAGGTTTAAAGCAAAGATGAATTTGAGAAGCGCTTTTTGTGGTTGAATTATGCCACAAATAGTAGGGACCCCTATAGGGTCATTTTTCTTTTCTTGTCCCAGCTACCCCTACGGTTTTCTAGATGATCCAAATAGAAGCATCTAGAAGAGCCAAATAGACAGACAAACAGCACCCCTGAAGAATCCCAGACGTACGCAACATCTACCCCGTGGTCTACCATGCTTGAAATGCGAATTTTACTGTTCATGCCTGAGGCTTTATCTTGAGAACTTACGTCCCGCATGTACTTACACCCTGTAAGCAACAGATTTTTTCTCTAAAAACATTAAGTGAAAAACCAAAAATAAGAGAGCGGATTGCTTATGGCTGCCATTCTCTGAGAGACAGATGTTAAGAAACTATTCTAATTCTCTTTTTTGTGATTATGACAAGCTTGTTTGGGGTTTCAGTTTTTCTTATTTTATTTAGCGCTGCATCAAGAATATCGATTATGTTTTCGGCGGTTGTTGGATTTGCTTTCACAAGTAAAACGGTAATCCTGCCCCTGAAGACGTTGTGATACAACTGAGCAAAGTCAGAATCTAGCGTCAATATCTGCATTCCTTTTTCTGATGCGTACGAAGCTATGACTGAGTCTTTTGCGCTTTTCAGGAAATCGTCGGAAATGCTAAAAGTCTTTATGCCCTTCGTGTTAAGATATTTAGCGACGCTTTGGGGGATATTTTCGTCAACTATAATTGTTTGCGTCAATTACTCAGTTCTTCTTTTTAGATAGTGACAGTGACTTCGCTTTCTACAAGTTTAGAAGCATAAATTAGCGCTGCCTTGATGTCCTCTTCTCTTAGCCGCGGGTATTCTTTTAGTATTTCTTTATTTGTCATCCCGTTAGCTACAAACTCTACGATGAGGTAAACAGGAATGCGGGTTCCTCTAATAACGGGCTTTCCAACGAGAACATCAGGATCGACAGTTATCCTATCAAGCAACTCTTCCATTCAAACCACCAGATACCTGTGCTATTGGAGTTACACTCAACATGCACTTAAATCTCTTATGAAAAGCATTTTGATATCTTGATTAAGAAAGAGTCCGCAAAATAAAGTTGTAACAAATAAAGTGAGAAGAGTGGATGGCTTATGGTTGCCATTTCTCTATGAGATATTTGGGTATTTCGCTGCTGTCTCTTGGTCCGACCAGTACTTTCCAGCCGCTGAGTTCTTCGATTTCGCCGCTGATTCGTGATGCTTTGCCTGGGATTATGAGTTTTCGGTGTTTGACTTTGCTTTCGATGCCTGAGGCTTTGATTGCGTCGGCTACTCGTTCCGCGGTTAGTTTTCGTCCTGCGACTCCGCTGTCGATGGCTGAGCCCTCTGTTTCAACGACGATTAGGTAGGCGTTGATTTTGCTGCTTTCGAGGTCTGAGGCGACGGTGTAGTAGGTTAGGGCAAAGTTTGTGGTGAACATTACTGGCGAGTTCTCGTCTGGTGTCCCGAACACTTTGAGTCCTGGGGCGACCGCGACGGGTTTGCGTGGGTCAGTGTAGATGTTCTGGCGCAGCACTGTATCTGGCAAAAGTGACCAGCCGCTTACGCTGTGCATCACGAGCACATCTGAGTATCGAACTATGAGCATTGCTGCTAAGTATGCTTCACGCCATTTCAGCAGGTCTTCAGCCGAGGCGCTATCGTTCCAAGCGACCATCGGGACGCCCATAAGTGGGAAACCTGCTAGTTCTTCGCCGCCTTTGCATGCTGCCCTTCGCAGCATCGTGAAGTTGTTGATTGTGTCAGGTAACCCTTCGTTTGGGAAGGTGCCTGGGTCCAAAACCAAGTCGGTTACTCCGTAAGCCATAAGTGTCTTTGCAAGGGAAACCAGCGTGTTCAAGTCGTTTGGTGCAGAAGCAACTAGCGGGCACTCGTACATTAGGGCAAGTTCAGCCATGTCTTTCCAGTTGGTTTGAGTTGCCGCGTACAGTAGCGGTTTCGCCTTTGGCGCCGCCATTAAGCCTGCTTCAGCGATCACGGGGTTCAGGGTGCAAAGTATCATTGGAAGTTTGGTTGTTTCCGCGACTTTCTGGACTACTGCCTTGAATTTGTCTGCGTCTCCTGAAGTGCATCTGACCGCGATCATGTCCAGCCTAAGCGTGTTACCAATGTATTCGAAGCTAAAGTTCTCCGTGTACTGTACACGCGAGACGACTTCCTGCATTGGCATTTCGTCGGTCACGTCAATCGCGATAGCTGTCGGGTTCTTGTAAGTGAACTCGTGGCGGTACATGACAAGTTTGCCGCCGAGCTTCTTTGATTTGTCGCCGACGCCGACGATGACTTCCTTAACGGCGGGCTTAAGCAGGTCTTTGAGTTTGGCGTAGGCTTTCGCGTTTTCGGGCTTGAACAGTGGTTTGCAGCTGTCGATTTCTACTTCGCGGTTAACGATTTTTGTCGCGAACGCCATGCAGTTGTCTTGACCGCATTCCTTGCAGTTAGTTTTCGGAAGAAGCTTGTAAATGTCAATGGGGCTTAATTCTTTTAAGCTGGCTCTTTTTTTCTCGCTCATTGCTTTCCAACCCCTTGAGCTTTCATGGTTACCCAATCTGCGAATTTAGCTGGGTCTGCTTTTTTGCCGCTTGTCAGGTAGTTGGTTACGTCTTTGAGTGTTTTGACGGCTGCTGGATGCATCATCATGAACAGGTCGACGCCAGCAAGCAGAAGAGTTAAGGCTGTTGTTACTTCCCACAGTGGACCTCGGAGTTCGCGCGGTTCCCAATCAGCAGACATTTTCAGCCAGGCTTCACGGGCAGCCCAAGCGTTTGTTGTTCCCGAAGACATCGGGTGAGCCAGCTCCATGTCGCCCATTAATCCGCCGAGTCTTGCGCGTTCCATGTTTGTGAATGCGTAGTCTAAGCCGTAGCCAAGCGCCGCGGTGGTCAAGTCCATGACAATGTCTTCTCTGCCGAGGAAATCGTAGAGCCGCCTGTTAAGCTCCCTTGCCAGGTTCAGGTCCATCGGTGTGAACGAGAGCGCAGCATGCCCGTTTTTCTTAACGAACTTTGCGCAGCGTTCAACATCCATGTCCCGCGTGATTGAACTGATGAGGAAGCGTTCGCCTGGGAAAGCCTCGCAGATCGCCTGGAAAACGTCAGCGTCTTTTACTGCGTCCCCGCAGCCGCCGATGACTAAGGGAACATCCACGGCTTGCAGAACTTTTTCAACCGTTTTGACCGCGTCTTTCGGTGTTGCATCCTTGAGCAATGGGTCGATGCTGATTAAATGGATTGTAACCATGTCTGCTTTGAATTGGTCTACCGCAAGTTTTGCCCATGCCGCTGGGTCGCCGACGACGTCTTTAACGTGCATCTTCACGGCTTTGCTCAATGGCACTTCCATGTCGAAAACGTCCAAAGTGACTACTGGTTTGTGAGTGGTGGGTCGCTCAAAATTGTAGAATGGGGGTGACGTTTCGCCGCCTATGGTGAATGATTTTCCGCGTGTTCCGCCTTCGCTTCGGGTTGCGCCGAGTTTGACTTCTGTTATCGTGTTCGGGTAGGTTTCGATTGGCGGTATGAAAGCCGTCTGAAGCATGGCTGTGGGTTTTCCGCCTGCCGCAACTGGGGCTGGAAGCTTTAGCTTGGGCATCACTTGCCCAGCCATTCCAGGCTCAAAGATTAGCTCTAGCTCTTTGACGTCGATCTCGAAGTCTTCAATCTCGATTTGCTTGAACTTCGCAAGCGCGTCCAGCAACTCTTTGCTGAGTATTAGTTCTTCGCTGTCTTTTTTCTTGTCGCCGTCTTGAGGCAACTTGGTCACCGCTTGTCTTTGTCGTCTTTGACTATTTGGATTATTACTTTGTTAGCGTAGATTTTCGCGTCTTTGAGGATGATTCTGAACCCGCCTGCCATTATGGGTAGTGTGCCTGCTGTTGCAACTGGCATCATTGTGCCTGCTGCTTCTTCGGTGACTTGTACTGCTTGCGCTTCGGGTGCTGCTGGTGCCTCTTCGGCTGCCCATCTTGCGACTACTGGGTGGTTCTTGGCTTTTAGGAAGGCTTTGAGTTCGTCAACGGTTTTTGCGTCTTCTTCAGTTGCTACCTTGTCAACGAGTTCTGGCGGAATGAAGTCTTTAACGCGTTCCTTGACTTCTTTAGGTACCCAAACGATTCGGTTCCATCCGCCGTCTGCTGCGAAGAATTTCTTGCTTCTCATGTATTCTATGGACATTCCGTGGAAGCCGTCGATTTGTCTTCCGCCTGCCGCTGAGTCCGCGATGGTGCTGAAGGGTAAGCCGTTTACTGTTGGTCCTTTGAAGCTTCTGTGAACTACTGCTAATCCGTCGACTTCAGGGATGTAGAAGGTTACTGCCTCGAAGCATCCGCAGGAAGTGTGCGGGTGGTCAAAAGCCGTGTAAAGCCAGACTTGCTGGACTTCGCCCATGCTGCGTTTCTTTGCTGCTTCGTTGACGCCGCTGAATTCGCCTTTTTCCGCGTTTATCATTTGTCCTCTGGGTATAGCGAAGACTGGACCTTTGGGGTCGATGCTTGCTGAGGCTTTGCCGTCGAACCAGCTGATGGCGCCGCAGTTGCTGTACCTTTGCGGGGTGATGACGCAGACGTGGCTTGGCGCGAATGATTGGCAGAGTGCGCAGCCGTAGAATGTGTCGACGTCTTCGTCTTTGAGACCTCTTGCCTTGGCATCGCGAGACTCGTAAGCTTGGATTGCTTCTGGGTACATTTCGTCAAGTTTCGCCGTGTCAGTTATGAAGGTGATTTGTACTTTCTCGATGATTGGCAGTTCACTTTTGAAGAGGCGGTACAATACTTTGCCGATTGGTTCAAAGCTGTTTAAGCCTTTCTGGAACGATTTTTTGCCGAGGCGTATCCAGATGTCGTAACGCTGGTTCAGGTGCATGAATCCTTCAATGTAGTTTAGGTAGCCGTGGATGCGTCTTTCAATGACTCCTTCTAAGCCTTGGTCGAGTTTTGAGCCTGCAGCTTCAACAAGGATGCCTAGCGGGTACGCGCCGCCTTCCTTCATGTCTTTGATGTCGGGGCCGATTATGGTGATTTTTCCGTCGTCGATTTGATCCATGGGTTTTACTTTTGCGAGTTCAAATTTCTGTTTGACTGTTGGTCCACCGAGTTCTATTTGCATGTCGTTTCTTCTGATGCGTTCTCCTTCGTAGATTACGCCTACATCAACGGGTATATCTTTAAACATTGACATTTTTTTATTGTCCTCCTTCAAATTTTGAAGTTATGACTTTGAGGTTTGCAGCCCACTCTTCTGGGGTTGCGTTTGGGAAAGACCAGCTTGCATGCACATGGAACAAGTTGTCCAGTGTCATGGTTTTTAGGTCAGGTGCAAAGTGTTTGAGTCCGCAGAGCAATAATGATTCAACATAGTAAGGCAGCCCGATCACTAGAACCAGGTCTGGGTGTCCTTTGCCGTCTAAGCCCTGCCAGGTTGGATCAACCACCAGGTTGCCAATCTCCATCGCATTCATAAATGCCGCTGGTTGATATCCGCGTTTTATGAATTCGCCAACCATGTGGGCTGTGGCTACGACTGGTACTTTTGATGCTTTTGCGAGGTCGATTACATATTCGATTAGTTGTTTGCCTTCCATGTATCTTTCAGTGGCGTTGCTGCCCACAATAAGTATGGGGCGTTGGGCTTTTTTGATCATCGCTACTGCTATCTCGGGTTTAGTTATTGGGTTTGCTTTTTTAGTTGAGGCTATTTCTGCACATTGCCAGGGTTCACATGACATTTCATTTTCACTCCTTCATTTTTCTGATCATTCTTGGAAGCAATGTTGGGTCTGGAATTACTGTTTCTTTCCAGTCGTGCGCTTCCAGTATCTTGGTGAATTCGTCTTTCATCGTCATTGGGACATCAGCCATTGTTCTAACGAACAAGTGCAAGTCTGTGGGCATAACTCCCATGTAGCGTTTGCTTAAGTCCACATAGTGACTTAGTTTTATGCTTCGTCCTTTCCAGGTGTCGTTTGGTCTTATGCAGAGTTTGGCGATTGCAACCATACATTCCTCTTTGGTTTCTACCGAGTTGAAGAGGTGTTCTGGTGCGGGTCCGACTCTAACTTTGTCGCCTGTACGTGCATCGTAGACTTCAAAGTCTTCTGGATGGTCTTTTCTGCCAAGGAGCATACGTCGGTATTTTACACCGTGTGGACCGACGAGGACTGGTATTCCGAGGCGCCAGAATCCTGCGCCGATGGCTGCTGCTTTCTGTGAGTATGCACCCCAAGCTAAGCCGACTGCGCCGAGGCGGTTGTGGATGTAATCTGCGATTTCTTCGTAGTTTCCTTTTAGTGGGCGTTTTGCGAAGATGTTTGCTACTTTGATTGCTGCGCCTGCGATGTGGCTGTTTGCAACGCATGAGCCGACGTTCATGACGCCTCCTGCTTCGAATCCGCCTGGGAATTCTTCGTAGAGTGTTTGTCCGTCGCTGTTGCGGTAACTGCCTGCGGACATGGCTGAGCATCCTGACAGGACAACGATGTAGCGTCTAAGCGCGAATTCTCTGCATATGTCGTATACGTCTTTTCCGCCTTTAGGATAGTTACTGCAGCCTACAACTGCAACGATGCCGGGGATTTCTCCGAGGACGATTGGGCTGCCCACGTTGCGGATTTCGACGTCTGAGACTGCACCTCTGCCTACGCGGCACAGGTTGTTTTCTGCGTACATTGCTTTTTCGCCTGCTTTGACGATGAGGCTGTGTATCATGATTTTCTGCGGGCAAGCTTCTTCACATCTTCCGCAGCCGATACATTGTTCGTATAGGTCTTCCAGAAGGCTTAGGTCGCCTTTTGCTGCTGCCTTCATGGCTGCTGGAATTGCGTAGTCTTGTGGGCAGTTGCGTTGGCAACTCTTGCATTGGGTGCAGGTTTTTGCGATTTGTTGGATTTCTTCGATTGATGGAAGAACGCTCTTTCTCTTGCGTGTTGGAGCTACTTTCTGTGCGACGCGGACTGCTACTTCGCCGACTTTTTCTGGGTCAAGAATCAGGACTCCTTTGACTTTACCGCTTACGAGGTCAGCGACGATTTCGTCTGCTGGGTCGTTTGTGCGGTTCTTGAATCCCACACAGTTCTTTTCTGAAGCAGCGATGACTGGCGCGTTTACTTTTGTTGCTTCGTCATAGATGTCTGTTCGAATACATTGCTCGTCAAGCACCACTACGTCCGCTAATCCTGCACGGATGAATCTTAGCTCCCAGCTGATTGGCCCGACGATTCTGGCGCGGTTATAGTATCTTGTCATGTCGTGGGCAGTGCAGCATAAGCCGACAACTTCGATTTGATCGTCGACTTTGGTGTCTTTTGCGTAGTCGATTATTCCTACTGAGGGCACAACGTTGTGGCCAATGCACATAATGACTGGTTTGGTTCGGTCGACACTTCCGATGCCCAGCTTTACGAGTGGAGCTTCAGGATCAGCTTTCGGATACCCGAGAACTGAAATTTGCGCGATGTCGCCGACTTCCATGCCTACGTGGTCAACCATGCCAACATGCATGGCTTTGGATTCAAAATCTAAGTTGTTGCTTTCTTGACCTGTATGCGCTACGGCAAGGATTTGAGTGATTTGCTCTTCGGTATAGGTTAAAACATCGTCAAGGTCGCCGAGCGTTTGAGGCTTTATGCCTGTAACGAGGCGTGTGACGGGCGCTTCAACTTTTACGTTTAAGCCGCCTACGTCCAACGGGTACCGGCGACCGTATTTCTCAATTAAGTGGTGAACAAGATGTCGTGAGTGGGCTGTGTGGCATGCCGCTCCAATGGCACAGGCGATCATCACAATACGGGATGATTGGGAGGCTATGTCTAAGCCGCATGCGCCGCGTTTTCCAGCGGTCAAGTCGCATTTTCCAAAAGTGCAGAGACAACAAAGATCACAGTCGGGCATGTAGAAGGGTTTGTATTTGTTGAGAAGCTTCATGTCCCAATCCCGAAGGGCAGTTATAGATGGCATAGGGGTCGGTCCCATTGGCTCTTCAGTGTAGTTGTCGTTGACAACTTTGCCGATGGAGACTTCGAGGTTTTTAATTAGACCAACGTTGGTCTTCATTTCGTCTATTTTTACGTTAACGTTTTTAGTTGTCAAATTATGGAACCTCTGTAAAGGTTTAACTAAAGACTGACATACTTTGTTTTTAAACCTTTCCAGATTTCTAGGCAAAAGTCACGTTCCAAATGCAGAAAAGCAAAGGTTCCGAAAAATTGTGTAAAGAAACGAGTTTAGAATGTAAACCGCTGGCTACAAGTAGCCAAGCGTCTTCATGATAGCCTTCACTGAAAGGTAGGCTTCATTGTTATTTGGCAGGTCAAGCAGCGATTTCCCGTTAAGCACATACTCGTCCAATGTTTCGTCTTCTGCGATTTTCCCTAAGTACTTGAATCCCAAGTCAGCCTCAGCCTGCTTCCCCAACTCCGCTGGAAAACGGTAGCCGCCGATCAAGTAGAAATTGTCAAACTTCATGTCAACTTCTTTTGCTATTTTGAAGGCTCTTTTTACGTGGTCTTGGGATTTCTTAGAGTGGTCTAAGATGTCAAATATATCGTCAACGTTTGAGGTAATCCGCCTGTTCAGGTTTTCAAGTCCAGCTGGAGAATCAACCAGAATATACTTGTAATTCTTAGTTAACGATTCCAAGGCACCTTTCAACGCGGAGTTCGGCATGCAGTAGCAACCCTCAACCCATTTTGTGCCTACCGCGAGAAAATCGAAGTTTTTGCTTTCGTAGAGGCCGTTTTCCCAGATGCGACTTTCGATGCGTTCGGTTGGGGGAACGCCAACTGTGGTGCCTCCCTGCTCAATGAACGTGCTGACGAGCAACTCGGCGATGGTTGATTTTCCCGCCTCTTTGAGGTCGATTCCAAGCATTTCCGCTAGGTTCTGGTCTGGGTCAGCGTCAACCAGCAACAGGGGTGCTTGTCCTGATTCAATAAGGGATTTGGTCATTAGGGCTGTGAAACTGGATTTTCCTGTTCCGCCGCGTCCTATTGTTACAAGAGTTTTCATGTTAAAACCTCAAAGTTAATGTGATTTCTTTAGCAAAAGCTCGCATATATTATCTATGGTTTTAACGGCTTCAATTTCCATGTTTTTAAGCGGAGTTTCACCCAGCATGTCAGCTTCGATGACTTTCTGGTCAAACGGCACAAAAGAGAGCAGGGGCAAACCGTTCTTTTCGGCAAACCCGGTGATTGCTTGCTTCTGGGCGTCGTTCATAACCCTGTTTCCGACAAGGTAAAGCTGCTGCATCCCCGCCTCTTTAGCCATGTCATAAATGTGCTTGGCAATCTCCAAAGACTTCAAGTTAGAGTCAGCCACGATAAGCAGCGCATCAACCTGCCGAGCCGTGCCCCTGCCAATATGTTCGACGCCGGCTTCCAAATCCAAAACAACCGCCTCATCCCGCTCCACAACCAGATGCCTAAGCAAGGCGCGTATGACAGCGTTCGGGGCACACATGCATCCTGCACCCATTGACTGCACCGTACCCATAACAATCAAACTTACGCCCAGCGGAGTGGGAACAGAGTACTGTTTGACTATGTCGTCAACGGTGAAATTTAAATTGTAAACTCCCGAGTAACCCGTGCTTGTTTTAGATTCAACAAGCGTTTTGTTTTCGGAAATAGGAACGATTTTACGGGTTTCCTCAGCGGACAAGCCCAAAGTTAAACCGAGGTTTGGAGAAGAATCCGCGTCAATCGCTATTGTTTTCAAGCCGCGCTCAACAAAGCCACGGGCTAAGCCGCCCGCGATAAGGGTTTTTCCAACGCCGCCTTTACCAGAAACCGCTACCTTCACAATCTCACAACTAAAATAAATTCCGTTTCAGGGTTAATTTATGTTTCTTCTTTATTGGGCATAGTTTGCTCGTATCGATAACAACATTCAAAAGTTGCTATGAACGCTTGGCTGTTTAAGAGGCATCAAAATGTCGGAAGAAACATGGCATGGCATCCCCAGAAGCAAAATCCCATGGTACCCGACGATAAACTACAAAAAATGCGTCAGCTGCGGGAAATGCGTAGATTACTGCAAACTAGGCACCTACGAATTCGAAGAGAAAAACGGGAAAAAACAGCCAATCGTAAAGAACCCGAACAATTGCGTGGTGCTCTGCACAGGCTGCGACAGCATATGCCCATCCGGCGCCATCAAACACCCTTCAAAAAAACAGACCCAGGAAATAATCAAGGGCCTTCGCAAATCCTACCTGTTAAAGCAGGCAAAGAAGCAGTCGCCTGAAGAGAAAGGTTAGGCTCATGAGTGAGGGTCACGTGAGGGTTAGAAGCTGTGAAGAATTCAAACGGTTAGTGCGTGAGAAGAAGTCTGGCTCAATCGTTTATGTTCTAGAGCAAAATGGGTTTTCACCCAACAAAAAGCTAACCACACTCAGAGTCATTATGCTCCATAAGTGGCGATACTGCATTTTTCTTGACTTCCCCAAAGGCGAAACTCTAAGAGAAACAGGGATTCCGCTCCATAAGGACAAGGAAGGCATCCTCAACCTTGACGAAGACGAGGTTAAAGCTATCCTAGAAAAAGAGTTTGAAAAAGAGAAGATAGATGTTTTTCTTTCTGGACAATATAGCCCTAAGGTCAGCGCTTGATAGATAACCGAAAATGTCGTGATTATTCTGTTTTGCTTTCGAACTCAACCTGGACAGGAGTTGGGTTTTTGAATATCAATAGGACAGGACAGTTTGCTTCTGTGCGTCTCCACGCCGCGTCCACGAGTTCCTTTCGGGCGCTTGAAACAACATTAACTTTCATTGACACCGCGGTCACCATAGGTGAGTCAGGGGATTTATCGGCTTCAACGGTTACTTCGGCTTTCTTTAGCTGTATATTGCTTTTCTTGCAGACGTCAGCGAAGATTGTGACTCCGCAGTCAGCTAAAGCCATCATGCTAAGCTCCAGCGCTGTTGGCCCGCAATCTGTTCCACCTGCAGCTGTTGACATATCGCAGACTACATTGTGAGTTCTTTGATTGTCCACCATAGAACGCACGTTTTCAACCCAAGTTGCCTTTGCCTTTATCTTTGGCATTTTTTTCACCTCTTCCTATTTCCTTCATCTAAATTGATTAAAAGTGCTCATGATGATGCGCGTGTTCGCATCCGCCTGTAAGCTCGGTGAGCTTGCCTTCTTTGAAAGAAGCAAGGGTTGCTTTAACGGTGTCATCAACTGCTTTGAGCACAGTTACGCCTGCGCCCTGAAAACTCTGCAGGCCGCCTGGACCCATGCCGCGGGCAACGATAGCAGTTGGCTTTAGGGTAAGTAGGCTGTCGTGTGGGTGACCTGTGCCGCCCATGTGTTCGTTTGTGTTAGGCTCTGTTTTAACGGTTAGTGTTTTTCCTTTTTCGTCAAGGTCTATTACTGCATAGTAGGGTGCTCTTCCGAAGTGTTCCGCAACTTTCGCGTCTAAACCCGATTTGTCTTCTACTGGAATTATGAGTCTGTTAGGCATTTTCTTTACCTCAATATGTTTGTCTATAACCAAAGAGTTTATTTCATAAATGCTATTAATAATTATCGTTTATAATATAAACTCGTGAGTGAAAATGGACGAAATCGACAGAAAAATAGTAACCCAACTGCAAACAGACGGAAGAACAACACTGAAGGAGCTATCCAAAAAAATTGGGTACACAAGCATGGGAACCAAAAAAAGACTCGAAAAACTCGTAAAAAGCGGCACCGTCAAAGTATCAGCCCAGCTAAACCCAACCGAACTCGGACTACACCCAGCCATCGTGATGCTGGAAATGGAAAATGCACAAGCCATGCAAAACCTTCTAGACAGGTTCAAAGATTGCCCGCGGGTAATCCAAATATTCAAAACCGTAGGCGGCTTCAACCTAATCGCGTTAGTCCTTGCGGAGAACCAGGAAACATTGGAAAGCATATCGATGGAGAAATGTTCAATGCGCAGCGGTCCGGGCATACGCCGATCAGAATTTTACCCCATAAGCGACACTTACTTCACGCCTTACCTGCAAGTAAGAGAAGACTTGACGCACAAAGGAACCGCGGTTGCTCCATGCAGCGTAGACTGCGACCCATGCATACGATATGAGCTACATAAATGCGTCGGGTGCCCAGCAACTAACAAGTACAAAGGCTCACTTTAGTGGGAAATCATGAACTCCGGGTTGAGAGCCCAAGAAAACATTACCATTTCGTCAGGTAAACCTTGTCTCCTCCTTTGAAGGCTCGGATTAGCTCACGGTGACCGTTCAGGGTTGGCGTGTTAGGCGGAAAGGAACTTGGATTATATCAAAATTTAAGTACCATGATAGAGCAATGGTTATTGAAGATGACGCCATAATGAAAAAACCCAGCCGCCCCCTGGTTATTTCCGTCTCCACAGTCATGGTAGCATCGGCGTTTTTGTTTCTCTTGTTGTCCCCAGCTTCGTTTACCTACGCGAATTCTTCCACGGATGACTGGCCGATGTTTCATCACGACCTAGCTCACACGGGTTACTCAACCAGCAAACCGACCGCAACACACGATACCTTACTTTGGAATTACACGACAAACAGCGTAGTCAGCGCCTCGCCTGCAGTCGTTGATGACCTCGTTTACGTGGGTTCTGACGGCGGAGTTGCCTACTGTCTTAACGCGTCGGACGGATCCCAAGTGTGGAATTTCTCAGTGCGCACAAGCCGAGTGCATCTCGGCGGGGAAGGCATGGCGATAAGTTCTTCAATGGCGGTTGCTGACGGCCTCGTCTACTTTGGATGCTACGACCGTAACGTGTACTGCCTGAACGCTTCAACAGGCGGGTTAGTCTGGAACTTCACGACTGGAAACGTGGTGGAGTCGTGCCCCTCAGTTGCCTGCGGCTACTTGTACGTGGGGTCATGGGACGGAAACGTTTACTGCCTCGACGCTTCCAACGGCTCCGAAATATGGAATTATTCAACAAGCGGGCTGGTAGAGTCTTCCCCTGCATTCGCTGATGGCTGCGTCTATGTTGGTTCTGCGAACGGCGTCGTTTATTGCCTCAACGCATCGTCTGGCGAGGAAAACTGGAACTACACAACGGGCGGCATAGTGGAGTCTTCTCCAGCGGTTGTTAATGGATGCCTCTACATCGGGTCGGAAGACGATAACGTCTATTGCCTTAACGCATCAAGCGGCGACGAAATTTGGAACTTCCCAACTCAAAGTTGGGTTGATTCCTCCCCCGCTGTCGTCAACGGGTACGTTTACGTTGGCACGGGAGTGTCTTCGACCCCGGATAAGAACGTTTACTGCCTCGATGCTTTGACGGGAGCGAAAATCTGGAACTCCACCACCCAAAACGGGGTAGATTCTTCCCCTGCAGTCGCTGGCAGCTACGTTTACGTGGGAGGCTGGGATGGAAACGTTTACTGCCTGAACGCGTCGAGCGGAGCTGACGTGTGGACCTACGCAACTGGGAGCCATGTGAGTTCTTCGCCTGCCGTTTGGGAAGGAATCGTTTACGTGGGATCATGGGATCATCACGTTTACGCTTTTGGCACGCCGCCGCCTCTGCAAAAAAGCCAGTCGAGACTGTATATTCCTGCAGAACTCATTTACCCAGTAGTTGTTGTAATTGTCTTGGCGCTCTTCGCCTTTTTTGTGGTTATGCTTCGGCGCAAGAATCGCCGCTTACTGTGAAGGAATGAAAAAGTTTATCTTTTTGCCAAAACCTGAAAACGCAGCATCTTCAGTTGAAGACAAGGAGGGTCGATGATAAGTAAACACGTGGATGAAGGTCAAGTTAGAGTCAAAGGCTGGGAGGAATTCAAACGCTTAGTCACAGAAAAGAAGCCTGGCTCAATAGTCTTCATCCTTGAACAAAACGGGTTTTCTCCAAACAAGGAACTAACCGTGCTGAGGCTCATAATGCTCCACGACAAGCGCTACTACATTTTTTTGGACTTCCCGAAAGGCGAAAAACTCAGGGAAACAGGAATTCCCCTCCACAAAGATAAGAAAGGCGTTTTTAACTTGGATGAGGATGAAGTCAAGGGAATCTTGAAAAAGCAGTTTGAGAATGAGAAACTGGATGTTTTTTCCTTCTGGACTGCTTAGCAAGAAACACGGCTTGTCGCTTTATGGAATTTGGTCATGACACCCGTTGTTAACGGGGGTTTAGCTCTGATACCGCTTCTTTACGTGGTTTTTGCATTAGCGTGGTTTTTCGTGTTTGCCCTGTTGATTAATGACCAACATTAAACTCGTTTACTTCCGTACACAACTTCAAAAGGGACGCTGAAGTCTAACATCACACGATAATCCTCGCGTTTAGAGCTACTTCGCGGATGACTCAGGTTAACCAGAAATCTGCCTATAGTTTTAAATCTCCGTCAACAAGTCAGCTAATCAAGCCCGTGTCTATGTGAGAGGTGAAAGCAATTGACTACTTCAATCGTAGAGTGCCCGCATTGCCATTACAGATTCAATTACGAGTTCATCCCGTCAGTCTCATTCTACTCGATACGTCTTGGAACACAGAGGATACTCAAGTGCCCGCAATGCAGGGACCTTCACCGATTTAACGTCACCCACATCGGAACAGACCCTTCGCTGCCGACACACGGGGACAACTCAGAAACGGGCATCGGCGGAAGGATAATGGTTCTGCTGTTCGCTCCATTTGTGGCATTTGCCGCCATAGGTTGCTTTTTGCTGTTCACGTATGGGTACATCGTTGCATTCACGATTCTGCTAGCGATCGGAGTTGCCTGGCTATTTTCCTACGTTGCTTATCTTTTCTTGAAGACAAGCCAAAACATGAACAGCAAGCCCAAGGAGGCAACGTAGATGTCTGTTGAGCAGTTTACGGTTCAGCCAGCTTCCTTTATTGGAACTATTGCTTTGGCAATCCTTGTGGTGATGGGAACTGTTCTCTTGGCGTTAGCTCTTGCTACGGGAAGAAGAGCAAAAACCATCAAGGGCACTTTTGTCGTGCTGATGATTATAGGGGTGGCAGTCATTGGATCGGGCATTTTTCTGTTTTTTGCTTCCAACACTCCTTCAACAATAACCGTCGGCTTAGGATACGTGAGTGTGAAGTCGCCCAGCTTCTTCGGAGCTGGCGACATGAACATCGCTGCCGACAAAATAGCGTCTGCTTACGTTGGGCAGATAGGTTCAGGAAATTTTACTCTGTCGAAGCAGCATGGAACAAACTATGACCATTTCAACGTTGGGGCTTTTACGCTTGGAAATGGAAAAAATGCGTATGTTGTGTCTGACAATTCAACTGACCTCATAATTCAACTGACTGACGGCGAGTACGCGATTCTTGGCACATCGAACACAAATGCGCTTGCCGCAAGCTTCTCGGAATCTGTTTACCCGTTGAACCTCATTTAGAATTTCCAGCTGCTATCTGCTTGGTTTTAGCGAAGTTCCACCAGCCTCCCGGAAAACGTTAATGATTTAAAATTTAAATAGAATCACTTCTATAAAGAATAGTTATGAGCACTAAAAAGATTGGTTTTGGAAACTCTTTATTAACCGAAGTTGTTGAAACTGGAAAATGCGCGAGTTGCGGAACATGTGTTGTCACCTGCCCCTTCGGCAGCCTCGAAATGGCTAAGGGAAAACCCAGTTTGGTGAAGGAATGCAAGGTCTGCGGCATATGCGCTCAAGCCTGTCCGCGGTACAACTGGGCTATGGAAAAAGCTGAAGCATTCACTTTCAGCAAGATAAGAAATCCACAGGAAGAATTCGGAGTTTACCGCCGAATAGCCATCGCACAGGCGAAGCCAACCGACATCCTGAAGGCACGCCAAGACGGCGGAGCCGCCACCGCAATGCTTGTCGCCGCCTTGAAGAACGGGTTAATCGACGGCGCAGTGGTTTCTGGGAAAAGCCAAGAGAAACCCTTCCTTCCAGTCCCAGTTCTAGCGACAACTCCCGAGAAAATCGTAGAGTCGGCGGGTACAAAGTACACGTGCTCCTCAGCGCTTCTCGCTTTGCCTGAAGTGATTAAACAGAAAAAAACCCAGGTAGCGTTGGTGGGCACGCCCTGCCAGATTCAAGCCGTCCGAAAAATGCAGATGAACAACGTGAAAAAGATGAGCGCACCCATCAAGTACCTCGTGGGGCTCATGTGCTCGGAATGCTTCGACTACGAAGGACTCATGGAAACCCACATAAAAGGAAAACTCGGCATCAACCTCAACGACATAACAAAAATGAACATAAAAGGAAAAATGCTTGTGACCACGCCAGCGGGAACCACAGCCATACCGCTTGCCGACATAAAGCCTTACGTGAGAGCCAGCTGCAGTGTGTGTGAAGACTTCAGCAACGAACTCGCAGACGTCTCCGTGGGTGGACTTGGACTCGACGGTTGGACGTTCACGATCATCCGCACTGAAAAAGGCGAAGAACTCTTCAGTAACGCTGAAAAATCAGGGTTCTTGGAATCGAAGCCGCTTGAAGAAGGATCCTTCTCAAAGGGACTGCTACTTAAGCTGACAAAGAAGAAACATGACACAGCAGCCGCCAAAGCCCAGCCCAAACCGTAGCACAAAACAAACTCTTCCCCTTCCAGCCCGAAGCCTAAACCGCCGGCTTCTTTTTAAGAAATTGAAATAAACCACGATACAATACCGTTTAGGCTGGATGATGCGTTTGTCCTCTTTGGAAAGTGTGCTTCAAGAAGTAAAAAACGAGCTTATGCAAAAAAACAGCGTCCGGGAAGAAACGCATGAGTGCATGCGCAAAGCCACAAGCCTCTCCAAACAAGCCATCCTGCTGATCCACCAGAAAAAGTACGAGGAGGCTGAAAAATTCATTTCGGACGCGAAAGACAAGATTTCAAGCCTTCAGACGCTATCGAAGGATTATCCAGACATCATTTACGGCGGGATGTTCAGCGCGGCGCTACAGGAATACTCGGAAGCCCGCATATTTTTCGTGCTGGTTAAGGAGTCGCGCTTCGTTAACCCCTCCGAAATTAACGTGCCCTGCACCGATTACGTTCTCGGTTTAGCCGACGTCATAGGCGAGTACAGGCGGTTGGCGCTTGACAACCTGCGCGAGGGCGACGTCAAAAAGGCTGAGGACTGCCTCGAAATCATGGATCAAGTCTTCATTCAACTGCTTGCTCTTGACGAGGCTTACATGCTTGTCCCAGGACTCAGGCACAAGTCCGACACGGCACGAAGAATAATCGAAGCCACACGCGGCGACGTCACGCTTGAAATCCGCAGAAAATCCCTCGAAGACTACTTGAAAAAGTTTACCCCTTCAAAACCAGCGGCTAAACGAAAGACGCGAAAGGCAAAAACTTGAGTCAAGCGCCCAGATTAATGAAGAATTTCTCGGTTGAAAAGGCGCGTAACGCTCAGGTTTGCTTGTCGCAAAAAGTAATTCTGAAGGACAGGCTGCCCTGCCCAATTACAACGGTGGCAGGCGTAGATGTTTCGTACGTCGGCAACGTCGCCGTCGGAGCAGCAGTTGTCTTGGATTATGAATCGCTCAGGCTTTTGGAGTCCCAAGTTGCGACATGCCGAGTAAAAATGCCCTACATCCCGACGTTGCTCTCCTTCAGGGAACTCCCGCCGGCAATGGCTGCCATAAGAAAACTGAGGATTCAACCCGACGTGCTACTCGTTGACGCGCAAGGGTACGCGCATCCCTTCAGGTGCGGATTCGCCAGCCACCTTGGACTCGCCCTTGGAAAACCGACCGTCGGCGCCGCAAAAAGCCGCCTAATCGGCGAACCTGCAGAAATAAACGGGCAAGCGTATTTGGTTGACAAAGGCGAAGTCATCGGCGCCGTGGTCACAACTAAGCTTGGCGCCAAGCCCATTTACGTCAGCGTCGGACACATGGTTTCCCTTGAAACAGCAGTCAAAATCGTTAAGCACTGCGCGAAAAATCGTATCCCAGAGCCAACCTTGCAGGTACATAAGTCAGCGACCCAGGAAAGAATCAGGCTTGCGCTGGAAAGCAAAGTAAATATCGCCGAATCGTGAACTAACGCTATAGCGAGCGTGAAATGTTTGGCTGAAGAAGTAACCTTCGCAGACTTCCAAAAATTTGATTTCCGCATAGGCAAAATAGTTGAGGCAACTCAAGTTCCCGCATCCAAGAAACTCATCAAGTTAACGGTCGATTTCGGCTCCGAGAAGAGGACAGCGGTTGCAGGGCTCTTAAAATACTACACCCCGGAACAGCTGCTTGGAAAAAAATGCGTTTTCCTCCTCAACCTGCAAAGGCGTGTTTTGGCAGGCGTCGAATCCCAATGCATGATTCTGGCGGCGGAAGACAACGAAGACCACGTTTCTGTGCTGATGCCGGAGAAAGACATCGCAGAAGGCAGCAAAATCGGGTAACCCAACCGCCAGAGATTCAAGCGTAAAAGATTTCGAAGCCGTTTGGGTACGGGGACAGGCAACCTAAGGTCGGCGCGCGCAGCTGCTGTCATCCGCCACATCAAAAGCATTTTAGGCTACTTTCAGAACCCAGCTCAGTTAACTTTTTACGGGTAAAATGGTGCTGGGATCCCCCTCTCAACACCACTTTTGAAGTCATAATACCTCCTTCGGGTTAGAAAGGTTTTGAAGACGTTTGAGCATGGGGACGGGCAGCCGCGCGTGCCCTATATTAGCGCTGGTTTGTCCCGATATTATGTTAATGATTATTTAGCGCGAGCTAATTTATGACGAAGCGCTTGGGAGATTATTTATACATCTTTGAATGATACTGATAATCCATGGACCCCAGTTTTGGCTCGAGAATTGGATACCACGATGTGTTAGATAATTTATCGAGGAAAATTTGTAATGATTTTGAACTCGGGAGTTTTCTTGGAAATGAACTTGTTCTCACCGGATACGAAGACTTTAATTTCGTTTTGGATACAACACGCAACAGGTTTTTTGTAAAAGTTTTCGCAACCTCAAAGACAATACTTGATTGCAAAAGGTATGTAGATATTATGGCAAAGGTGATAGTCTCAGGCGTGAAGACCCCCAGTCTCATAAGAACAAGAAACGGATATCTGAACGTTCTCTCGTTGGGTCAAACAAATCTTAGATTCTGCTTGCTCGAATATGTAGATGGAAAAGACTTCTTCAACTTGTCAGAGAGACCGGATGACGTTGCGATTAGAAGGGTGGCGCAGCAGGCTGCACTAATCAACTCAATTGCGTTAAGACCTCCATTTGTCTATGACGCTTGGGCGGTAACTAATTTCAAAAAAGAGTTTGATAGAAAATCAAAATATCTATCGCTGGAAGATTTAAGGCAGCTAAGCTCACTGTATCGTGAGTTCGATCACCTGAAGATTCGAAAATTGCCACATTGTTTTGTACATGGGGATTTAGTGCGTACGAACATAATGAAGGATCGAAAAGGCGAAATTTGGATAATTGATTTTTCTGTTTCAAATACCTACCCACGCATACAAGAGATTTCTGTTCTTGCCAGCGACTTTCTTTTTGACTCAAAAAACAGGAGCGAAACTCGAAGAAAGTACAGGATTGCACTTGACGAATATCAAAAAACAAAACCCTTGACCGAGTTCGAGCGTAAAGCCCTTCCAAAGTACATCAAACTGGCATTTGGAATGCACATACTGCTTACGACCTACGAAAAGTCAGTCAATCAAAATTTCTCAAAGGAAACTGAGCATTATCTACAACTTGGGCGAGACGGATTAAGACAACTCGCTGATGACCATGATTTTTTCAACGAAATCATATAGGAGTTAACATTTGGGATGTTCTCGCATAGTAACTATCGCTTGAATCTCTTCCGCATGCTTCAAAAAGTCAGTAATAACGCCATCATTAAATAAAACTTAAAAATGCAAAGTGCAACTTAGATTTATACAAAGCATCAAAAGAGGAAAAATCTATGGGGCATTTCAGAAAACAAATGATTTCTTTCTTTATGACAAGTAATTGCAACCTGAGCTGCAGTTATTGCTATGTAGACCGATCTGAGCACGCAAATCAAACGCTAGATTTTGAATTTGCGAAGGTTGGAATGGACGATTATTTCCAAACTGACATGAAAAAGCACATAAGGTTCCAAGGACCAGGAGAACCAACTTGCGCTTTTGAGTTAATGAAGAAAATAACTGAATACGCTTACGGGATTGTAGGCGACGAATTAACATCTGAAATTCAGACAAACGGCACCTTTGGGCAAGGAATACGAGATTGGCTATCTGAGAATGTCGATAACATCTGGATTTCCTGCGACGGTTTGCCTGAACAACAAGACCGTTATCGCAAAACAAAAAGTGGACTTCCAACTTCAAAATTACTTGAAGAGAATGTTAAGTACCTAACGAAGGCTTGCAAAGGAATGACCGGCATCAGATCGACTATAACATCTGACAATGTGTTCAGCCAAAAAGCTAACATTGACTATTTTTACAGCTTAGGTGTTAGACATATCTGGACAGACCCTATTTTCCCAAGCGTTGGCGAAAAGGAACTCACTGACACGATGAGTCTTATGGAGTATGCCGACCAGTTCCTAAAAGCAAGGGAGCATGCCAAGAGAAAGGGGATGTTTTATGGAAGCTTCCTAGCATGCAACTTTGACGAAGAAGTCAACTATGCCTGTAGAGCTTGCTTACCCGTACCTCATTTGACAACAGATGGCTACGTGTCAGCATGCGACATGGCTTTATTTGGTGAAGATAAAAACCCCTTATCAGCTTTAATATATGGAAAATGGGATAAGAGAAACAAAAGAATTGTTTACGACGATGCTAAAATGAAAACCTTGCGTTCCAGATGCGCAGACAATATGCCCGGTTGTGAAGGATGCGTCGCGAAATACCATTGTGCTGGTTATTGCCTTGGAGAAGTGACTAACGAAACTGGAAGTATGTTCGGCAAAAAAGAAAGAGTGTGCGCGCCCATTAGATACTTGCTAAAGAACCTCACTCCCGAAGATTGCAAATATGAGTTTAGCCATCCCTAAGGGCGATATTTCCTAGAAAGGAAGCTGGTACGATCAAGATGAATGTCGAATTCTTACCAAGAGGAATTCTGGTAAAGTAATTACTAATAATAGTCGATTATCGACATTTGAAATTTATCGTTTTTTACGCTAAATGAATTTCTTATCTCCTCAATGCTTCGCTCTCTCGTCAAGTCTTTTATCATATATGTGGCATAAGTTGGCCTAATGAATCTAAAACCAACATTTGCGAGTTTCGAAATTACGCATTCTCTCGATGTAAAATCAAATATTATGTAACGGGGCCTCAACTCTTTCTCGACGGCAAGAATACAAGCCGATAGGTCAAGCGGGTTCACACAAATTAATTCTCTAATTTTAATACTATTATCTTCCTTAGTTCCCAATAAATATCCCACTGATTCGTTCTCCTTTTGAAAAACACAGATTAAGTTTACTGGCATCCATCCCCAGGCTTTTCGAATGCTGAGAAAATTTTGCGGCCTGTGAACGAACCCCAAAAGACCCGTTGCGTACTTTGAAAACATATTCATTATTGTCTCATCGTCAAAAGATGTGCGGATTTCGCGCAGGAGTCGGATTCCAGTTGACTTATGCTCGGCGCTATTTGGTGGAACGTTGGAACAGGATTTGAGTCCCATATTGTGGTCTATCAAATCAGAGTAGCCTAGTTTCTTGAAAAGGTTGTAAGCTACAAGAGATTTCTGAGTGCCAAGAAACGAATATCGAACATTTTGTGAGATTAATCTTGAGTGGGCTTCCTCGATGAGACGAGTCGCAATTCCTTTGTTGGTCGAACCTGGCTTAGTAACAATTGTCCAAAGGTATCCAAGTTTTTCCATGCCACTTATCGTTTGAACAGTATCTACTAGGATGCCAACCTGACCAAGAACTGTCTTACCTTCAGTAGCGTAGATTGCGTAACCTTCGGGTACTCGTTTATCTGCTTTAAGTATCTTTTCCACCAAATCTGGTGTGAGATACCAATCGAAACCCACAAGATTCAGTTCTAGTGCTTGTTGCCACTCGATTTCATCATACTCCAATATTTTCATGTTAGTATTTCTGCTCTCCCAAGTGACTAGTTAGAGTTGTCTGTCTTTTTGAATTCTTCCGCTTCCATCTTCATAATTGTATCGACGCAAGTGTAACCGCCATCAATAATCACTGTTGCCCCTGTTATGAAACTTGCCGAGTTCGTAATCAGGTAATGTGCGAGGTCCGCCACTTCTTCAGGTTTGCCATTTCTACCCAAAGGTGTGATCTGTGCTGCCTTATACGAGGATTCAGTGGCCATTTTCGTGTTAATCCATCCGGGAGCTATTGCGTTCACCCTAATGTTTCTGCTGCCAAGATTATTTGCTAGGCTTTTTGTTATGTTTATCAGTCCAGCCTTACTAGCTGAATACGATATGCTTGCAAATGAACCTTGAAGTCCGTCAGTGCTAGCAATGATTACGATACTTCCTCCGTTTTTGATGTTCTTTTGTAGTTTCACGGAAAATAATAACGGGGTCGTCAGATTGACGGCGATTATGTCATCCCATATCTTAAAGTCAAACTCATCGAACAATTCGCCTTCGAACGTTCCGGCGTTGTTGATTATCGCATCAAATTTGATTTTGCCCAGTTTTTCTATCACAGCTAAGGTTTGTTTTCTGTCTTTGAAATCTGCTTGAAAGATCTCTACAGTCTTGAGCGTTTCCTTAACCATCTTTGCTTCTTGCTCACCCGTATTGTACGTGCCATAGACAAAATAGCCCTCTTTCACGAGTTTCTCACAGATTGCTTTCCCTATCCCTCGAGACATTCCTGTCACAAGAGCTGTTTTTTGCGCTTTTTTCATTTGTACCCGCTCAGTTGATTCTGTAGAGTTTTTGCTTATTAATTTTAGGGTAATCTGAAGTTTTAGATAGTTTTCTTGAAAAAATCTTAAGTACTGAATAGGTGTATATAGTAGAAAAATCGCTTGTAAGTAAATTGCGACGGACAAAATCATCTAATTGATAAGAGGGTGGAGGAAAAGTGGAATACAAGGATTTGACAAAAGAAGATCTTATCAAAGAGAACATAAGACTAAACGGTATTATTTGCGAATTAAAGAGTGAACTGGCAAGCAATCCACCTAAGACACGGGAAGACAAGATAAAGTTGGCAATACTAGACGAAGCCCCTTATTCCTGTTGGGCATGCGACAGAAACTTCAACATAATTGTTTGGGCGGGAAATTGTGAAAAAATGTACAATATTTCCGCAAAGGAGGCCATAGGCAAGAATTACCTTGATCTATTTGTTGATGAATATGAGAGGACGCAGTCTGAGATGGACTGCTTGAGAATAATTGATAAAAACTATCGTCAAGTAAATTTCTTGGCTGGAGATAAAAAACAAAATGGTGGGACTGTGACTGTCTTGACGAACTGCTTCAGAGTTTATGACGAAGAGACAAAAGATTATTTACAAGCTGAAGTGGGGCTCGATATGGGTTTTGACGTCGACACCTTATTATCAAACTATCGTACTTGGCACGCATTGATGATGGAACAAGTGGAGAGAAATAAGAAATTATTGGAGTATGAAAAACGGGATTTGGTGGACCAGATAAAGCAGCATTTCAAGAAAGAAGAAGACGAGATTTGTGATGCAGAAAAATGCAATCTGAGATGGGCGGAAGAATCGAAAGAAATAGGCGGAGATTTTGCAAAGAAGTCGAGGGAAGAAGTTATTTCAAGAAGTGATGCATTGAAGGGCGAACTGAAAAAACGAAAGAATAGTTTGCTTGATCAAGTTTCTTCTGCCACGAAGCTCGAGGACCTCGATTCAATTAAAGATGAGGTTAGGGGGCTTTAAGTGAAAGTATTAGGCAATGTGAGAAAATGAATTGTGGTTGGTTCACTCTAAATATTCTTTAGTGGCTTAGCTTGCGCGCGGCACCAAATAAATAGCATAAAGGAGAAATAAAGAACTAGATGAAATTGCAGGAATCATTTGGGCGTTCAATGGATTTAGTTTTCAGACTTAAGGCAAACTACTTTAGCTTGGTTGGAGGCATACTTATTTCCCTTTCAACTAGTTGTTTCGCTAGTGCTACATTGAATGTTTTACCCGTTCACTTGAGCAAATGGACTGTGGTTCTTGCAGCTAGTTTTTTCTTGGTGTCTGCTTTTCTATTTACGATCCTTTCGATGAGTTTGGAAAAACTAAATGACTTGATTAATTCTGCTCCAACACGTGACGGTCTACCTGCAGAATTTTTGGAACAGCGGAATAACGCAAAACTAAAACTCTCTTTGTACAAAGATCGAGAAGAGGCGAGGCAAGAAATCTTTAGTCCTAAATTAAGAAAACTCTCATTTTATTTAGCTTCGTCTATTATTCTGGTGATAATTGGATTCATTTTGTTGCTTCTCCCATTTTAGTTACTAAATGAAATATCTTCAAGCATTATTTCTTGCAGTTTGGTTTTTCCTGTATGTTCAATTATCTCTTGATTTTGTAATCTAATTAAGAATTATGTTGGTATTTCGCTTGATAATTATGCCAAAAATCACAAGCTATGCCGTTGTTTAAGCCTTCCCAAAGCACCGCGAACCAATTGAGATGTTAAAAGAGAGGACTGCTATTGTTGCAATTTAAAAGCTAAAATACGCTTAGGATTATCAACCATCATGCTGCGAATTTCATTGTCAGTAACGCCCATTCTCTTGAGGCGAGGAATAATATTAACGATAATATGGTCATATCCTTTTCCTCCGTACTCCTTCAACTGAACCTTGTAGCAGATATCGTGAGATAGCACGATTTTATCTTTGTAACCTGCTTTCAACAATGCGACCAAGCAACTAATCCGATCTTCATCGTTAGGCTCCGAGATACCATCGCAAACAAACTCTGAGCCAAATGTGTCGAAGCTCAAATAAACTCCACGTTCAGCCACTTTAAGGTGGTAATTTGAATCGGTAAGCTCATCCATATGACTTAAAATTGTTCGAGTCAAATCGCCTCCTGCATCTTCAACAATGTCGAGTAAATCAAGATGTGTATGTCCCCAGACTTCAGGATGAATATTAAGTGCTGCTCCGGTCGCTTGTTGAGCCTTTACTGCTCCTATTAGAGATTCTTTTTCGAAGGGTTGCAGTGGACTCGAAGTGCCTATTTCACCAATAATTCCGGCGCGAATTTTGGTATTGCCAATTCCAGTATAGATGCTGTAGATAATTTCACGTGCAATTTGATCAGATTTTTTTGAAACAACTGAATTTTTTTGTGAGATACGCCTGTAATAACCAGACCCAGCAATTATGTTTATGCCCGTTGACTGGGAAACGCCCTGCAGAAATAAGGGGTCAGGGTAAAGGCCCACGTTTGTTAAGGAAATTATTGAATTTCCACCTGCTTTTTTGAAATAACTAATTTCTTTAATGGCAGCGATCTCGTTGTGCAAAATCAAGTTAGATTTGACATAATGCGCGTTATTTCTTATCTCATTCATCCGTTCAATCGTGACTTCTAAATCTCTGAGATATTCTTTTCCAGTAGGCGGAGGAACCCAAGCACATTCAAAATTTATATTGACGTGTTCATGCGATAGAGTGATTCCTAGGGAAGTTGGATCTAAGGGACCATTGACCGTTTGAATTTGAACCGTTATTATTAGCCTCATTCTACTATAACTCTGGTTAATTTTTAAAACCCACGTAGATTTCTATCATTTTGCTATTCGTCTGTCATCTGGTAAGACCAGCTCTGCCCAGATGTGCTCATTCTCCTTCGAAAAATTCTGATCACTAGCTTTTTCATAGCTTGTTAACAATTAGCGCGCGAGGAAGTATCAGGGATAAAGGAATCAACAGAATTTATATTCAAAGTCCATCATTTGATAGTTGATTAGAACAGGTGCAACTGAAACTTGACTTTAGAGATAGGGATTCTGTTCGCAATTGTCTCTATGCTGAGTTGGGGAACAGCTGATTTTTTTGCGAAGAAAGTAATTGACAAAATAGGTTGCACTACCACCCTCGTGTTTAATCTGTCCGCTTCCTTAGGGCCAATTCTCGTTTTTGCAGTTTTATTTTCCAAAATACCACCAATAACAATTGGTTTAGTGTCGATCACAGTGGTCGCAGGCGTTTTAGGAATTATCGGCTATATTTTTTTATACAGGGGGTTTCAAAAAGGCAAAGTATCGGTTGTTTCTCCTATTTCTGCAAGTTGGGCAGTCATAACAACATTGTTAGCAATTTTTCTTTTTAAAGAAGAACTAACGTTGTTACAAATCATCGGCATCATAGTTATTTTTGTTGGCGTCTTTCTTACATCCACAAATTTAGCCGAGTTAAAAAAGAGCATAAAACATGTGAGGTACAACGGGATTATGGATGGCATAATATCGATGATTGCCTGGGGAATTGCCTACGCAGTAATTAAACCTGTAGTCAGTACAGCTGGACCAATTATGGCGCTATTCCTTCTTCGGGCTGTAGGGACACTAAGTTTGTTTTCGTGGGTTGGATTTTCAGGAAAAAAAATTTCACGCCCGACGAAACTGGTATTTCTGTTCTTAATCATTGTCAGTGCTCTTGACACTTTTGGATTCGCAGCTTATAATGTTGGAATAACGACAGAATTTGTATCCATAGTAAGTCCTGTGGCAGCTACGTATCCGGCTGTAACAATTTTGCTTGCATATTTATTTCTGAAAGAGAGAGTGGTGAACAATCAAAAAATTGGAGTAGTTGCTATTTTAGCGGGTTTAGCCCTTATTTCAATAGTATAAGAATCAAGAGTAATTAACTAATTCTCGAAAAGTCAATTTGAGCTTTTCTCAAGTTCAGCGATATTGAAAAGTGTACGCATGGGGTTAGCAACTTCAGATTGTCAAAAGTTTGCAAAAATACATATGTTTAGCAAGTTTGAGCAAAAAGACACTGTATAAGTTGTCTATTGCCTCTCAAAGTCGATTTCAAAAGTCATACGGTTTAGTCAAAAACATAAACCTGAAAATCCATTAAAATAGACTTTATGTTTTTGTTATTCATGAAGTTCAAACTATCCTAACTTCCAGCTGCGTAAAGATATTTATTAGGAAACGAACGTTTGCAGTAAAGGGACCTAATTGATAAAAATTGCCGTGATTGGTTTAGGCAACTTTGGTAAGTTACATGCGAATAATTTTTTGAATATGCGAGGAGTCGACCTCTACGCAGTATGCGATTCTGATAAATCAAAACTCGACGCTTTTGAAAAAGAGGAAATAGAGAAGTACACCGATTATAAGGAGATTTTACAGAAAAGTAACATTCAAGCAGTGGATATTGTTGTTAATGAAAAAAGCCATTATGCCCTAGTAAAGGAGGCTTTGACCGCGGGCAAACATGTTATCGTGGAAAAACCACTTGCCGTTTCTTCAAAAGAAGCTGAGGAACTGCTTATGCTTTCGAAAACAAGTGGTCTTTTGCTAATGGTAGGGCATACCCTCAGATTTGATAATAGATATGCGCAAATCAAACAAGAGATTGAAACCGGCACCTTTGGAGAAATTGTTTCTTTCTACGCACGCAGAAATTACAAGCCCTCAACCTTTGAAAAGTATTCAGAAGTGCATCCTTTTCTTAGTTCGACGATACATGACATTGACCTATTTAACTGGTTAATAGGTGGAAAAGTGGTTAAAATCCACGCTAGGCAATCATTTTTCCTTAGACGAATGATGCCAGACGCAACATGGGCTATGTTGGTTTTAGACACTGGGGCAGTAGGCTTCTTCGAAAACGTTTCTCATCTTCCCGAGAATTCTCCATTTAAAAATGATTACGAAGTTGAGATTATTGGAACTAACGAAACAGCATTTGTTAGGCACTTTCCAGATATCGAAATATGGTCAAACTCACAAATGTCTTACTTCGACTTCCACATGGAGGCACATATCAATGACAATCTCAGTGGTGCCCTGAGAAGTGAACTCGAGTACTTTGCCGGATGCATAGAGAAAAATGAACAACCAAACAGGATTCCTCCAGAAGAAGCAGTTGAAGCCGTCAAAATCGCTGAAGCAATGATAGATTCAGCTAACAAAGGCTTTTCAATTAATTGTGACTTCCTTTCAGGAAAGAAGGAGACTTTTTGAGATGCCAGCGCACGCTAGATCTTTATCACGAAGAATCCCCCTGAACTGATTCCTCTTATTTGTTTGTGTATAGACGATTTGTGCGCTGACCTAATGTTAAGGAGGGCATCTAAATCTTTGCCTCATTGCTTGATCTTCGTGAGGCGTGCTTTGCATTCAACGGCTTTTTCTAGCAGTTTTTATTGGTAAATTGATGCTCGCGCGCTCTCTCCTATTGTTAATAGCTCAAGGTTTTGAACACGTTTGGGTATGGGGACGGGCAGTCCCGCCACCAATCTGAGTTTGATTCGGTTACATTGTTCTTTTTATTTCTGTCTTGTCAAAGTCTTTGTCGTTTGAGACTGTTTCTTGTGCGCCCACTCTTTCAGCGACAGCAAGGTGCAACCTGATCCACAGAAAAACCCGTAGCGCCCATATCCGACAATGCCGCCTACATGGAGTCAACATTGAAAGTCGCATTCCGCCCATCCCAAAGTCGCAACGTTCAAACAGCCTCAAACCCCAAACCAAAAAAGCAACAGGGAACGCAACCTGCCACCCGCGAAAGTAGCAACTTTACCGTAGCAAAAGTCGCAACTTAAAAAATATTGCAAACAAAAACCAACCCAAAAAAAACCAAAACAGCAAAAGCCAACTGAAGAAAAAAATGGGCTACTGGGGAAAACTTAAATGGGTAAATCCCAACTCGTTATTGGATAATTTGTTGTGAAAGGTGTTTAGTTAATGGCAGCTAACGAAGAAGCACTTATGTGGGTCGAAAAGTACCGACCGAAAAACCTCAACGAAGTCGTAGACTTACGCGACATCGTCGAAAGCCTCAAAGCCTTCATGAAAAACCCCAAAACCATGCCGCACCTGATGTTCGCAGGCATACCAGGCACGGGAAAAACCACGCTCGCCCTATGCATCGCACATGAGCTTTTCGGCGCAAACTGGAAAAACTTCACGTTGGAGCTAAACGCGTCCGACGAAAGAGGCATCGACACCGTCCGCGAAAGAATAAAAGACTTCTCACGTTACAGCCGCGCAGGCTTCGAAAACGTGCCCTTCTCCCTGATTGTTCTAGACGAGTGCGACCAAATGACGGGCCCCGCACAGACAGCGTTGAGAAGGATAATGGAAACGGGTTCCCGCACATCAAGGTTCATTTTGATTTGTAACCAGTCAAGCAAGATAATTGAGCCGATTCAGAGCCGATGCGCCATCTACCGCTTTTCAAGGCTTGACAGGCAAGCGATGATTGATCATCTTCAGTGGATGTCCAAGCAGGAGAACGTTAGGCTGGAGCAGGCAGCGGCTGAGAGATTAGTGGATTACGCTGAAGGCGACTTGAGACACGCCATCAACGCTTTACAGACGGCTTCAGCCTACAAGGAAGGGTTGGTTGACGAGAAAACGGTTCTGCTGGTAATAGGGGAAGCCAGCCCCATGCAGGTGCAACAGATGATTAGGAAAGCGTTGTTCGGCGACTTCATGGAGGCAAGAAAAAAGATGTACGAGATAATGGGTTCATACGGCTTCTCAGGATCCGAAATAATACGGCAAATCCAGCGGGAAATCTTCAAGATGTCAGACTTGACGCCCGAGCAAAAGGCGGAGCTTTCAAACCTGATCGGCGAGTACGATTACCGATTAACTCAGGGCGCAAACAGCGACATCCAGCTGAGCGCGTTGCTTGCCCAGTTCGCGAAGTTCGGCAGAGGCATAGAGGAAACTTATGCGAAATGACCTTTTGTGGGTTGAAAAGTACCGTCCAAAAAAGATAGAGGACATAGTCGGCAACGAAGAAGCGAAAGCCACGTTTGTCGAGTGGCTCAGAGGCAAACGCAAAAGCAAAACAAAAAAAGCAGTGCTGCTTTACGGGCCGCCGGGCGTGGGAAAAACTGCGCTGGCTAACGCCGCCGCGAAAGAGTACGGGTTCACCATCATCGAAATGAACGCCAGCGACACGCGGTCAGAAAAAGCCATAAATGCCGTTGCGAAACCCGCAACTTCATACGTCGCCTTAGACGCTTTCTCAACATCAACACAGAGCAAAGGCAACATTCTCTTCCTCGACGAGGTCGACGGCATAGCAGGCAACGAGGACAGGGGCGGAGTAAGCGCCATAATAGAAATCGTTGAGAAATCCCAAGTCCCAGTCATCATGGCGGCAAACGACCCTGACATAGACAAGCTTAGACCGCTCAAGAAGGTTTGCTTGCTCATACGGTTTCAGCAGATAAGAATACCGCTTCTCATCGCCTTGCTCCAGAGAATCTGCCTGCTGGAACATGTGAAAGCCGAGTTTGAAGCACTTGAACACATTGCACAAAACAGCAGGGGCGACGTTCGGTCAGCCATAAATGACCTTCAAAGCCTAAGCGAACAAAACCGCGTCCTAACCCTTCAGGACACCATGACTTTGAGCTCAAGAAACAAGGACATCAGCATGGACGAAACGCTCCGAGGGTTCTTTTCGGCGAAATCCATCGCTGAAGCATCAGCCTTGCTTAGCCGCTCAAACGTTGACTACGACGAGCTCCTTATGTCGGTAAGCGACAACCTACCCAAACGGTACACCAACCCAGAGGAGCTTGCCGCAGCCTACGATTTCGTCTCGCAAGCCGACATGTACCGCGGAAGGATCGGAACGGAAAACTGGCATCTCCTAAAGTACTTCTACAACTCCATGTCCCAAGCCGCTTCAGTTGCGCCAGAATCTTACCTTCCCTTCGAATTCATCACGCCGCCCATTCGCATCATCACGCTGTTCTGGACAAAGGGCAAAAGATCAACGCTGGACGCCATCTGCGGCAAGATAGGAGCTCAATGCCACGTTTCCCACGAAAAAGCCAAACACGACTTCGTACCCTACGTCAAAACTTTGCTTCAACAGAAAAAATCAAGCCAGCTGGCTTCTTGGTTTAAGTTCACGCCTGAAGAGGCTGATTTCCTCGCTAAAATGAGCAGGTACTAGGGAGGAAACGTTGGGATGGTGGCAGTTTTAAACCCGAAGGCTTTCAAGCTTCCAAGGGTCGAGAGGGAAAAATTCGTCCTTCTAATGAATCTCGGTTTAGATTACAACAGGGAGCTAGGCGTCTTCTCAGTAAAAAACTGCAACAACATCGAGAAGCTCATGGATACGCTCACGGGCATACTGGACACGGAAGTGGTTTTCCTGCAAAGCTGCACCCGATGCGGAAAAGAGTTCCCATGCGCCGACTGCAAATACGGCGAGTTATGCACCACCAAGAACCTCCCGCTCAGCTGCGTTTGCCCCCAATGCCTCAGAGACAGAAAACAATTCGAAGAATACCTTGAGAAATTCTAACGCTCTTCGCTTTTTTAACATTACTAACTTGTTGTGTGTACTCGCTGTGTTTACCGTGTGTGAACTGACTATTTATTGAAATTCGCCGATTTACCCTGAAAGAAGTGAATCGGATGAAAAATAAGATAATCGAGGCTGAGGGCCTCACCAAAATCTACAAGAAATCGGTCAAAGCCGTGGACGACATTTCCTTCTCGGTTGAAGAGGGGGAACTGTTCGGTTTCCTTGGACCTAACGGCGCGGGAAAAACCACGACAATCAAGATGCTGACGACTTTGGCGGCGATAACTTCGGGAAAAGCAACCGTTGCTGGATACGATGTAAACAGTAAGCCAGCAGAAGTCCGCAAGACCATAGGCATTGTGCCGCAGGAACTTACGGCAGACGATGAACTCAAGGGCATAGAAAACCTGCTTCTCTCAGCCAAGCTCCACCATGTCCCGAACGATACCGCCCGCAAGAAGGCACAGGATTTGCTGAAGCTTTTGGAGCTCGAAAGTGCTGAGCAAAGACAGGTTAAAACCTACTCGGGCGGCATGCGCAGACGACTACAGTTGGCCATGGGTTTGATTCATGAGCCGAAAATCCTGTTTTTAGACGAGCCGACATTGGGGTTGGACATCCAAACGAGGCAGAACATGTGGGCTTACATTCGACGACTTAACCGTGAAGGCGGGATCACCGTATTCATGACGACACATTACTTGGAAGAAGCCGACTCTCTTTGTGACAGAGTCGCAATAATCGACAGCGGGGTAATCAAAGTGTCGGGTTCTCCTTCAGAGCTTAAAAGCAAACTTGCCGGAACAGTCTTGACTTTGCAGCTTACGGACGGCGCTGACGTATCCGCGATGCTCAGAGGAATCCAAGACGTTGCCGAAGTAGCGAAACAAGGAGAAATTTACCACCTTAAGCTCACCAGAACGGAGACGGCGCTACCGGCGATAGTTGAAGCCATAACCAAGAAAGGGCTCAAAATCTCCGATATAACATTGGCTAAACCGACACTTAACCAGGTCTTCCTGCAAATCACAGGCAACACAATGCGAGACGCAGGAAGAAACGGCGATTCGTTTGGACAGCGGGTTCTGATTGAGAGGATGAAGTAAAATGTTCGGCGACACTATAGCTTTGACAAATCGTTTCCTAAAAAAATGGATACGAAACCCCGCCGCCATGATGCCTGGATTATTCATGGCTGTCTTTTGGCTAGTGCTTTTTGGAAGTTCATTTAACCCCGTCAATCTTGTTCCCTCACAAATCGGTGGCACCGCGTTGTCGCCTGTTTTGCTTGAACAGATAAGGGCCGCCATAACTTCAGTGTTCGGCGGTGCAGCAAACTACATAACGTTCCTCACAGCGGGCGTAATCTCGTTCGTAGTTATAATTAACGCTGCCTACGGCGGAATCGACTTAGTACTTGATAGACAGCTAGGCTACCTTAACTCTCTACTGAGCGCACCGATATCCAGAGCATCAATATTTTTTTCGGGCGTAATGCAGAACTTTGTGAAAGCCATGTTCATAGCTTTGCTAACATTCATAATCGGTTTTCTTCTTCCAAACGGGTTACAAGTTGGCACGGGCTTCGGAGTGCTTAACCTCGTCGGCATCTTTGCTGCTTTCGGACTCTTAACGTTTGGATTTGGCTGTCTCTTCACCGCACTTGCCTACTCAGTAAAACAAGTTGATTCACTTGTTGCGATCGTAAACTTCCTGGCTTTTCCCTTGATCTTTATAAGCAGCGCCATATTTCCACTGGGAAATTTCCCATCATGGCTCAAAGGCATAGCTGAAGTTAACCCAATCACAAAAGCTTGCGAAACCGCCAGATTACTCATAGTAAACGGCAATCCCTCCTCAGGGCAACTGTCAACGCTTGCTGGAAACATGCTATATTTAGTCGTCTTCGCTGTAGTCTTTGCTGTGATTGGATACTTGATTGCGCGGAGAGCTTTGAAAGCAGAGTAAAGGAGAATCAAAGAATGACGACAGTAACGCAATGTGAATCAACCTTAAAAGCACTGGAGGAGTACTAAAAACCATGTCGAATTTACGTATCCCACGCGGACAAACCGTCAAACTCGACATTGTAGACGGCGAAGTCCAAATAGGCAACAACGCAACGATCGAAGCCAGCAACGGCAAAAACGTCGTCGTCACTGGAGGCGTCTACTTGGAAGGCAAAGCATACGTAAACTGCGATCTTGAATGTGACATACTGGAATCAAGGGCTTTCCTTTCAAAAAGCAAAGAGTTCGATTGGGATTCTGAAAGCGCACGGCTAGACGTGACAGGGCGATATGTTGGAAAACTCGAGGTAAACGGCAACTTGACCGTTCACAAACAACTCAACGTCAGCCACTCAGTAAAAGTCACAGGCTTAATAGACAGCGGAAATATCGACGTGGGCGGAAGAATACAAGCAGGCGCCATAAAATGCGGCAGAATCCGAGTCGGCGGACGCGCAGACATCGAAAACATGTTTGAAGCCTCAAGCGTTGACGTAGGCGGAAAAGTAGTCGCGCTTGGCAAAGTCAAACTAGGCGACCTCAATGTAGGCGGCGAAGTCGAAGTGGGCGGCGGATCCATATCGGGCAACATTCGAGTCGGCGGAAAATTCATCAGCAAATCACCGCTTGAGTTCGGCGAACTATTAGTCTACGGCAAAGGCTCGTTGCCTGACGGCTGCAAGGGACGCAAAGTTTCAACCTTCGGCAAACTGGAAGTCGAAGGAAACATAACTTGCGACCACATCGAGGTAGGCGGCGTCATTGAAATACGCGGCGATTGCCACGCTGAATATGTCGAGGTTGGCGGAAAATTTGAGGTGACGGGGTCACTCTTTGTTTCGGACAAACTTGAAGGCTACGGCGTGATAGAAGTAACTGGCGACTTTGAAAGTACAAAGCTACGAGTCAGCGGCAAATTGACGGCAACCAAGATTACAGTCAAAGAAGAGGCAGATATCAGCGGCAAAATAGAAACAAAAAATGGATTGAAAGCCAAACTGGTGACGGTACGGGGCGGCAGCCGATGCGAAGGCGTGTTGATTGGCGAGCGGGTGGAAATTGGGAAAAGCGTGGATTTAAGTTATGGTGGTGGGGGAATCAATTGGCTTATCGAACACCACGCCACTCTTCTCAATCAGGCATTGGCAGCGAGGGGTCTATGGACGGGTGGGGGCATGGCAAGAGTTGATGACGTTTATGGGATAGAAGTGTTGCTTGGCCCGATGTGCAGGGCCGGGCAGATATTCGCTGATACGGTTAGGCTTGAGCAGGGTTCAGCTGCAGAACAAGTAACTTACACCAGAGAGTTAAAGATGGATTTTGGCGCAGCGGTAAGCGAAGAGCCCAAAAAAGTGGACACACTTCCTAAACCCCCATTTTGACATACCTACGGGAGATGCGCATGCATGAGAGACCATGAAACTAAGCGTTCGAGAACCGACCTGTACGCTCAAGTGCTGGAGGTTCTCATTCGTTACCCTGAAGGCGGCAAAATCACCCGCATCTCCTACGGCGTAGGCGTCCCAGTGGATCGTCTTAGAAAAATGCTGGATGCGCTGAGCAGCTACGGCTTGGCTAGGAAACTTGCGGTCGAGGAGCAGACTCTGTACTTTGCTACCCCTCGCGGGCTAGAGTTTTTAGACACTTACTGGAAGATGAAAGGCTTCCTAGAAATATTCGGCGACAAGAAACTCAAATAAGTTAGCGCTAATTAGATTCTGTTTCAAACAATAAAACCGCAAAAGAATTCTTTTTGATTAATAATGGCGGTAAGACCCCCGTATACGAAAGCATCAACTAAACACACAGAAACAGCGAAGGCAAATCTTATCTAGCCACTGCTTATTAACACTCTTTATAGAAGGCGAGGTTTTATGGCGGAAGAACATGCAACATTAAACGTGGCATTATCCCAACTTAGACTTGCAACCAAAAAATTAGAGTTAGACCCTGGCATCTGCAGGATGCTTAGCCTGCCGAAACGCTCCATCAGCGTCAGCATCGACATCCGCATGGACAACGGGGTCGTCGGGGTTTTCAGCGGCGTCCGAGTCCAGCATTGGGACGCACGCGGGCCGTTCAAGGGAGGAATCCGCTACAGCCCCACCGTTACGCTTGACGATGTCACCGCTTTGGCGATGCTGATGACTTGGAAATGCGCCATCGCTAACATTCCGTTCGGAGGCGCGAAAGGCGGGATAATGGTGGACACGAAAAAGATGAGCAGGCATGAGCTTGAGCGGTTGACGAGAAGGTACGTAAGCCTCATCGTCGAGTATCTGGGTCCTCATCGCGACATCCCCGCGCCAGACATGTACACCGACGCACAGACCATGGCTTGGATAATGGACACATACAGCCAACTGAAAGGCTACAGCATACCCGAAAGCGCCACGGGCAAACCGGTTGAGATCGGCGGTTCATGGGGCAGAACGGAAGCCACGGGCAGAGGCGTCATCCACTGCGTAAAGCAAGCTGCGGAAAACAAAGGACTGAAACTTAAAAACGCCTCAGTTGCCATCCAAGGATTCGGCAACGTGGGTTATCATGCAGCAGCGACAGCTCAGGAAGTAGGCGCCAAAGTCATAGCCGTCAGCGACTCCACAGGAGGCATATTCGCGTCAGACGGCTTAAAGATCCCGGACGTTTTGGCGCACAAAGAAAAAACAGGTTCCGTGCAAAACTACAAAGACTCCAGAAACATAACCAACGCTGAACTGCTTGAGTTGCCCTGCGACGTGCTCATCCCGGCGGCTCTGGAGAACCAGATTACCTGCAAAAACGCGGACAAAATAAAGGCAAAAATGGTTGCTGAAGCCGCAAACGGGCCGACGACACCTGACGCTGACAAGGTTCTGTACGAAAAAGGGATTTGCCTCATACCCGACATACTTGCTAACTGCGGCGGAGTAACCGTCAGCTACTTTGAATGGGTCCAAAACCTGACACGCGAACAATGGACGCTGGAAACGGTAAACAGCAAGCTTGAGGAAAAAATGACTAAAGCCTTCAACGACGTCGCCGCCCTAGCGGAGAGGGAAGAGAGCGACATGCGCACTGGGGCGTTGATGCTGGGAGTCGGCAGGGTCGCGAACGCAATAAAAACACTGGGACTATGGCCATAAACTTTTTCTTTTTACATTTCTTGAAAGGGTCCAACAGTAAAGCCTTATGACAGAGGCTGTAATTTCTCAGCATTAGCTATGAAAAACATTCTTTGGCTTTGTTTTTTTCTAGTGCAAACGCTTAAAACCTTTCTCGTCATATCTGTTGAACCCCACAAAGGGACAGCAATCGGACTTGAGGGAGAAAAAAGGGTTTGGCGACGAAAATTTGCACGTTGGATTTCTGTTACGAGAATTCGCTTGTTAGAATCGTCGCCAACAGGAACTGCCCCGAGATTAAGCTTGCTGGCTTGACGGTTGGCCCCTTTGATGAGGGAAACGAGTATGAAGTTTATTTTTGGGTGGCGAAAGAGCTAGCCGATGCGGGAATGGCTCATTTCCGCGAAGACGACGTCTTGGACACGACTAAACTGTTTAAGGTGCAGTGGAGAGAAGGCGTGCAGATTCCAGGGCAAATCTCCGAGTTACCAATCGATTTTTACCCCAAGCTTAGACGCTACGTGGCTATCCTAAAACAGGAGGCCACTCAGCCTGAAAAAATAAGCGAGTACCAAAAAGCGCAGCATCTGGCAAAAGACGTGGTGAATTCCCGGCTGAAAAAGATCATTGCGCTTTCTGGTGCGCCTGGTCAAGGGGAACAGGTTCTTAAAAAGTTCTCTGGCGAAGAAAGAATCCTCTACGAGCAGCTGGTTAAGATTATTTCTGAGTGGAAAGCCAAGATTCTGGATGTGGAAGGTGAAAAGTAGAGATGACTAACGAACAGTTAACTGTGGATCCTCAGCAGCGTTTTCAGGAGTTTTTTAAGAGGGAAAAGTACCGTCAAAGAATCGCGCAGTTAGCCATGACCGGAAAAAACTCGATACTAATCGATTTTGAAGAACTCTACGGCTTCGACCAAGCGCTCGCGGAGCAGGTGCTCAACAGACCTGAAGAATACTTGCAGCATGCTGGAAAAGGCGCCTACGAGCAACTTCGCATAGAAGACGTTGAGTACGCTGAAAAAATAGAGAAAATCAGCATAAGAATCGTACAGCTCCTCGGCAAGGAACAGCTCCGAAAGCTCGGGTCAAAACAGATGACCAAGCTCGTTATGGTTGAGGGCATAGTTGTGAGAGCCACACCTGTGAGACCCATGGTTCTGCAAGGAGCATTCAAATGCAAACGCTGCGGAACCATGAACATGGTCGAGCAAACTGGGCAGTTTCTTAAAGCGCCCACCGTATGCATTGCACCCGACTGCGGAAGAGACGGCCCCTTCGAATTCGTCCAGGAAGAATCCACATTCATAGACTCACAAGACCTGCGGTTACAAGAAAAACCCGAAGACCTGCCTCCGGGGCAGTTGCCGCGTACATTAGCCGTCAAAACAGTGGGCGACGACATCGTTGACGTTGCCAGACCAGGAGACCACGTTTCCATAGTAGGCATCGTGCATGCTTTCGCGCCTTCGCTGATGGGAATGGGAAAACTTCGAACTTTTATCCTTCAACTTGATGCTAACTCCGTCGAATTGCTGGGCAAAGAACCCGAAACTTCTCCACCAACCCCTGAAGAGGAAGAAAAAATCCAAGCCCTGTCGAAAGACCCGTGGGTGCACAGAAAAATCAGGGATTCCATCGCGCCGTCAATCTTCGGCTACGAACATATCAAAGAAGCAATTATGTATTTGCTCTTCGGCGGAGTCTCAAAAACCCTACCTGACGTAAGCATCAGAGGAGAACCCAACATCTTGCTGATCGGAGACCCTGGAACCGCCAAATCGCAGCTTCTCCAGTATGTAGCCAGAATAGCGCCCCGTGGACTATACACTTCTGGAAGGGGAACAACCGCCGCAGGATTAACTGCCGCAGTGGTACGGGAAAAAGGCGGAAGTATGTCGCTGGAAGCAGGAGCTTTGGTGCTAGCCGACAAAGGAATAGCTTGTATCGACGAAATGGACAAAATGCGTCCTGAAGACCGCGTTGCCATCCATGAGGCGATGGAGCAGCATACGGTTTCGGTTGCGAAAGGCGGCATCGTTGCGACGTTGAATGCGAGAACTGCGGTTTTGGCGGCTGCCAACCCGTCTTTAGGCAGGTATGAGCCGAACCGCACCGTGGCGGAGAACGTTCCGTTGCCAGTGACCATTTTGTCCCGTTTTGACTTGATTTTCGTGCTTCGTGACGTGCCTAACAAGGAGTCGGACAGTAAAATGTCGAAGCATATTTTGGAGATTCATCGTAGGGGAGCGAGTCCTGTTGAGGCGCAGGTTGACGCGGAGTTGCTGCGCAAATATGTCAGTTACGCGAAGGGGATTAAGCCTGTGCTTACCGACGACGCACTAAAGCAGCTTAGCGACTTCTATTTAGCCATGCGTTCGGCAAGCGAAACAGAAGGCTCACCCGTGGCGATAACTGCACGCCAGCTTGAGTCGCTTATTCGCCTTTCAGAAGCCCGAGCTCGGGTAGCGCTACGTCGGGAAGTAACTGCTGAAGATGCAGGCGCCGCTATCTCTATCATGAAGAAGTCTCTGGAAGAAGTTGGGATTGACTTGTCCTCGTACAAAATGGACATTGACCTTATAATGACGGGCAGACCCAAAAGCATCCGTGACAGACTCTCCATCGTGTTGTCAACGCTGATGAGCATGGAGAAGGTGACGGGCATAGTTGAGAAGGAGGCGCTTGTCACCGAGTTGGAGACGAAGAGCAAGATTCCAAGGGGCGAAGTCGAACGCATGATAAGCCAGCTGCTTCGTGAGGGAACAATCTACGAGCCCAGAGAAGGATGCTTAAAGAAAACCTAAGCAGAGCCGTGCATTGTCGATTAAGCCAGTGGTGGCAAAAGAAAGCTTCGGTCAGGATATGTAGGTGGTTTTTTTGTCTTCTTCTTTGCGGGTCTGTTCAGCTTCCAACGCGCGTTTTTCTTCAATCTGCTGAAGCCGAGTCACCATTGTTTCCGCACGGGCGATTTCCTCGTTTAACCCGGTTAAGTCGAGGTCGAAGTTGAAAGTTGATTTTAAGACTTCCAGCACGCTTTTCGCCGAGAGAGGGTCAGGAAGGTAACCGCGGGTTTCGCCGAGCAGGCAGAGAGCCTCTATTTTCTTGAATTTTGCCAAGCCAAGTATGAGTCCAGCCGTTCCGACGATGGGGCTTCCCGAGTTGCTAAGTGTGGCGCCTGCCTGCAATGCCTTGTTTAGGAGTTCCTGCGAAGTCGCCGCGATGAAGACTTTGGGTTTCTCTTTAGGCTCCATTCGGTAGCCGCCTATGGTTGCGATTGTTTTCACGTTGTGCCTCTCCGAGAACGCGAGGATTTGATCGGCGATTTCGTACTGTCCCTCGATTGTCTGCGATTGGCTGTCGCCGGTGAACAGGATCAAGTCGTTTCCGTTTGGGTTCTTGTAGTAGTAGAACACGCCTCTGAGTAAGCGGACGTTTCCCTTCTTGTTGACCAAGACAAAGTATGGAAAGTGAGGCGAGTAGAGGTACGCTACCTTCTTGGGTTTCAACTGCTTCACCAGGTAGCGGAGGGCGATTTTGCCCACAAGCCCTAAGCCTGGAAGACCCTCTATCAGAATCGGGTTGTTCGGCTGGATTTCAGCGAACTCTTTAAGGTAAGTTTCTTTCATTTTCGCTACTCCTTTTCATTGCCATACGGTACTTAAGATACTTGTCGTCTGGGGAGAATTTTGGCGGGTGCGGAATCCTGACTGGGCCGCCGCAGTAGGGGCAGTTGTCCTTTTTCAGGGTGTACTTGTTGCAGTTTACGCATTTACGCAGTTGCCAAACCAATCATTTTTCCCTTCTGAAAGAGCCTTTTCCGCCGGCTTTTGTGATGTTTGTCACTACGTTTTGAGCTACCTTCTGAAGGACGTCTTCAGCCCGCTTGTAGTTTTCCGCCGCTGCCTCGACGCTATACTTGGGCGCTGCCATAACGTAGAACGTCACGGCTGCATCCTTAAGCTTCTCTGACTTTGCCTTGTCGAATGATTCTTTGATTATTTTTACGCCGTTGGGTTTCGTGCAGCGGATTTCAAGCACTCCTCGGACCTTAACCATCTTAACGTGGATGCGTTCCTGAGCGACCTCAACGAAGGCTTTGGCGAGGTTCTCCTCCACGCCGATTTCAGTTAAGGCGTCTGGACCTTCAATCGCTGCTTTCTCGAAGCCTTCGTACAAGCCGTACTTGTCCTCGACGATTCTGCCCGCTTTCTTGTAGGTTTCTTCGGCGGTTAACCCTGTTTTTTCTGCGACGCCGCGAAGCAGGGCTTCGGCTTTTCTTTCCTTTTTCCATGAAAGAACCTTCTCGATTCTTTCCCTTTTGGTGACCCGCCTAAGCGATAAGTCGATGTGTCCTTTTTCGAGGTCTACCCGTAAAACTTTAAGAACGGCTTTTTGTCCTTCACGCACGAAGTCGCGGATGTTTCTTATCCAAGAGGATGAGATTTCTGAGACGTGCAACAACCCGCGTTTGTCGTACTCGTCAAGTTTAGCGTAAGCGCCGTAGTCCGTCACGGTTTCGACGGTGGCGATGACCAAGTCGCCGGCTTCAGGCCATTCGAGCTTACGCTCAGCCATTCATTTAGTCATCCCTACTCGAGAACTGCTTGTACTTCCCCGTTTATCTTGGCTCTTCCGCCCGACGGTTCCGCGAGCACTTCTCCGCACACGTTGCACGTTATCTTGTTGACGGCGTTGCTGAAGATTAATTGCTCGTTGCCGCACTTTGAGCATTTGACTCTTAGGAAGACGCTTTTTGGCTTCGGGATAAGTTTACTCCATTCAGACATGACTTTTTCTCTCCACAACTACTGTATGTTTAATTTTCTTAGGCGGATGCCGTCTTTGTGCCTCATGTAATTGCAGACCTTGCATTTGAGGCGCAGGGTTTGCTTCTTGGTTGTTTTCGCGAATTCTCGTTGCAACGCATATTTTTGTCCGCCGTATCCCTCTTTTTCTCTTGCGTGGGCTCGTTCTCCGTGAGCCAGTGCTCTACGTTTTCCAGGTTTGTAAAGCGTTACGCTGTGAATTTGATGAGTTTTGCATTTTGGGCAGTAAGTCTTTACTTCTTTAGGAACGTTCACTTTTTCACTACCAGCTTTGCATAGAAGGAACATACGCATTCTTATACTTTTTCGCCTACTGGCTGAAAATCATGGTTTTTTTCGAAAAATGGCTTTTTGCGGTGTTCTATATTTTTTTAAGTTGCGACTTTTGCCTTGGTGAAAGTTGCGACTTTCGCGGGTGGCAGGTTGCTTTTCATGTTGCTTTTTGGGTTTAGGCTTGGCTTCTGTAAGAACATTGCGACTTTCGGATGGGCGGAATGCGACTTTCCATGTTGAGCGTATGTTGACGTTATTGTCGGTTATGGGCGGGTTAGGTTTCAAGGCTGTTTAGGTTTTGCGTGAATTTCGGATTTTAGAAGCGCGGCTGCGATTTTTCGGATGAGGGCTGCTTTGAGTTAGAAATTTGCTGTTGATGCATTGATCTTACGAAACGCCGTCGGGCGGAGTGGTTAACGCGCTGACTTGAAATTCAAAAAGCAAAGAGGGCTAAAGCCAAAAGGCAAGCCAGCCAATAGATCATGTGCTCGCAAGAGGTTCAAATCCCTTCCCCGGCGCCAAAACTTAAAATTTATTGTCAAACTCGTCAACTAGAAGTCGGGCGGCAAAGACTGAAACGGCAAAGTTTGCGCTCAGAATACTTCAAATTCCAGCTTTGGTCCATCAAGCGTAAGTTTAAGCTGATTTAAGATATCGCGACCAATTAAACGCTGTATCCCTCTTTACCAAGAGAACCTCGGCATACTCGAAAACGTGCCCGTCTAAAACAATGGTTGCTATCGAAGCAGGCTGTTTCTGCCACCTGCCATTATAGCCTTTGGTGGTTATCTCTGTGATTGGAAGAAGCCCTATTTGGCTTGCCAGCGTTTGGGGAATGACCGATTTGAAAGCGCCCGAATCAACAACTCCTCTGCCGCTAATGCTGGGCTGACCTTTGACGAAAGGATTTACGACTGTTATATCCAAGACTACTGCAGGTGGGTCATAGGTGGCGTCGTAAGGTTTCATTTCCTTTTATGCCTCAGGTGACGGCAACTCAACAGTTTCTTTTCCACTGTCCACCTTACCGATATAAACGGGAACATACCCTAACTTGTCATACACCTTTATGGCAAGTTTAACCCTGTTTTCGTCATAGCCAACTATTTTGCCGTCATAAACTGCAATGAACTTGCCGCAGTACCTTGAAGACTTGAGGAGCTCAGTCTTGATTCCATCGAAAAATCTTTTGTTACGCAAGAATTTGGTTTCTTCATAAGGTTTCGTATTTAGTTCCCTGCTTTTTTGGTCGAGTCCTCTCTCGGTCTGCATTATAGCCCCTCCAAATGAGAAAAGGCATAGTTCACTTATCAAGTTTGCTCAAAACCCAAGGAGTAATTCTGCTAGACAAGTATTGCAATGGACGATCTTGCATTCGCGGGGGTTCGAATCCCTTCCCAAGCACCTGTTTTGTTAAAATGGTGAATTCTGCTCTCTTTAAGTTCGAATTATCTTATTTATTAGATTACGTATGCTTTTTTAGAGAGCGTAGTTTATCTTGTCAAGTTAAACGGGTATTGAACATTCATGTCAAGTGTTGCTTCAGGGATTAAGCGATATGTGGACTTTGATGTTATCGTTAAGATTCTGCCGTTGATTGCCTTCGCTGTCCCGCTGGTTTTGCTGTATCTGCTGAACCCCGCCGACCCGTACCTTCAGGTCAGCCCGCAAGCGTCATTCCAGCTGATGTGGAAGGGCAGAACCTTCCAGCTTTTCTTCATCTGGCTGATAACGCTCGAGTTTATTCTCAGTTGGGAAATCTTCAAGACAAAGATAAGCAGACAAAGCAAGGCGAAGCTTGCCGCCGTCACGGTTGCCCTGCTGCTTCCCACGCTGTACGTGATAGCCGAGTATTACCTCGGGTTAAACGGCGCCATTGCAAACTGGTCTCTGCAGAACGGCGTTGCATTCTACAACTCCATGCCGCTGTCGATCGAGTACCTTGTCTTCTCGGTTCTTTTCTGCTTCACCGTTCTCTTGTTCTTCGGGAAAAAGGGTCTCGCAGGTTTCGCTTTGCCCGGGTTGTTTGTCGGGTTAGTGGGAATCATATACACCATCGACAACGTGTTTCCTAACGGTGAGTTTACGCCGTTCCAGATTTTGGTTCCGACAACGGCTACTCTTGCTGCTAAAACCTTGAACTGGCTCGGCTATGCGACTTCTATGACGACAGTTAACGGGATGCCGACCCTGCAGGCGACTGGACCTTTGGGAACGGCGAAGTTTTCGATAGCTTGGCCCTGCGCTGGAATTGAAAGCTTTTTGATTTACACGGCGGTTGTATTGCTGTTTCTGCAGCAGATGCACATCTCTTGGAAGGCTAAAACTGGGTACTTCGTTTTCGGCGCGGTTGTCACCTACTTCATAAACGTGCTTAGGATAGTCACCATCTTCCAGATTGGCATGCAGTACGGCGTGAACTCAATCCAAGTTGACAATTTCCATTACTATTACGGTCCGCTCTACGCGATAACGTGGATCGTGTCTTACCCGCTCATCATCTTTGCCGTTCAAGCCTTGTGGCGCAGAAGAAAAAATGGGAAAACAGCCAAAGATGACACTCTTAAGAAACCGCAACCTGCACCGCTAAGCCCTGCTTGACCAGAATCTTCGCGTTTTCAGCAGGCAGAGAAGCAACGTCCTCAACCTTAAAGGGACCGTAAGACTTCATGTCTGCACCAATGATCGCGGGAATGCTTTTAGTGAATCTTAAAGCAACACGCTTGTGATCCGCTTCAGCTTCGACTTTAACCGCGGTTTGCGGCGGAATTTGTTGCGAGGTCTGAGGTGTGGTTTGCGGTATAGTCTGGCTAATCTGTCCTTGAAGAAGGTCTCTTGTGAACTTTTGATAAGCGCCCGCGAAAGACAGAAAGCTTTCGCACATTTTGGCTTCTTCAACCGTTAAAAGTTCAGACGGCAACGTTTGGTTCTGGCTGATTGTTTCAAGCAGTTTTCTGTATCTTGCCAAGAGCAGTTCCTCAAGCATCAAGGTCACATTATTGGCTTCACGGTCAAGGAGACTTACCTTAACGGATTTTTTGTCGGGCAAACGATTTTCTTCTCTTAAGCGCTTTAGGTAATCCGCTATTCGAGTGTAGAAGTCAGGCGGTAACCTGCCCAGTTGAGCCTCTTCAACTTCTCTTCGCCATGCCGTGTAAAGTTCAGTGTACATTAGTTTGCCACCTTAGCCCTTCCCTTGCATATTAGCATAATTGCCGCCGCCGAAGGCAACTCTTTAACCTCGTTCTTGTATGGACCCAGCGTTTCCCCGCCCATCTTGAACTCGGGCGCGTCAGAGACCAACACTTTTACTTCCCCCTTTTTAAAAGCTACCGCTCCAGTGAACGGGTCAAAATCCATAAGGTTCTTGGCGGGGAACTCGACTTTTTTTAATCCTGTTTTGCCATGCAGGGTCCCGTTCATCCGAATTAAACGGTGCACATCCGTAGTTACGACCGTGTCGATTTTTGCCGACTGCACGTCTCTCACGTGCTCAGCGAGTTTCAGCCATGTTTGAACGCTTATGCCGCTGACGCTTTCCCAGCGGCCCTCACTAATGCAACGACTCACGAAATCCGCCCTGTTTTTGACAACCGCGGTGTTCTTCAAGCCGATGCTTTTCAGGTCTTCTTTGGACGCGTTTTGGACAAAATCTTGCATTCCCAGTTTTAGCCGCTTGTTCCAACCGAAATTGTGCAGGTTGAATTTTTTAGGGATCTTCCTTCCACGTTTCTCCCTGGCATCCTTATCCAGCACCGATATGCCTAATCCTGTGACGTAGTCAACGATTTCCTTCCTTGCCATGGCGTCCAGTGAGCGTACGGCTTCGTCCTCAACGTGCACGTGGTATCCCCTGTGCCCAGAAAAAAACACGTGCAGCTCATCTAAAGAAAAACCAAAATCGTTGCTCAGCATATCAATCAGTTTGGCAGCCTCTTCTCTGGCTGCTTGTATGCAGAGCTCGCACGGCCAGGTTTTGGTCGAGAATTTTGTTCCTTCGCAAGCGGGGCAAACCTCAGGGGTTAAGCCTCTGCCGCTGAAGCCGCATTTGGCGCAGGTGAATTCGTCGTGGATTTTGTTGCAGCTACTTGGAATGTGGTCGGCGTCGATGTCGAAGACCAAGTCTGCGCCTAACCAGCCTTTTTTGTCCATGTCGAAATCTGGGTTTTCATAGTAAGCGCAGGAATGGTAAACGTCTGACGGGACGGTGTTGTTAAGAGCTGCCCGTAAATTGGCGATTCCCGAGAAGGCTTTGTGCCTAACCATGAAGCGCTCCTTGAAAGTGAGGTAGCCAAACTCTCTTTGGTCAAGAAAGATCGGCGCGGGAATCACGGTTAAGGGGTCTCGGTAGTAGTCACAGAATTTTTGGTAAACGAAGTCTCTAGAAGCCTCCAAGTCCCCTCAGTTCCCCTTCTGCCTATTGACATACTGAATAGCCTTCACAAATTTATCAATATACCGATGCGAAAAGCCGTTTGCTCACGGTTTCGAGATGAAGATTAACCTGCAGTCGAGCAAGCGGAGATTAGAGATGAAGATACTGGAGAATCAGAGGAATCGGCTGGTAATTTGACCCTGACACCGCGAGCACTACCACTAAGAAGGTCAGCCATAGCGTTGTGGCGATCAACTCTTTTTTCCTCTGAGGGATTAACACGTAGACGAAAATGAAGGGCATGTACCAGTTCTGGAAGTAGGGCAACATGAAGCTTGGCAGAAGCAAGAAAAACGCGGACAAAGAAAGCAGGCTGTTCTTGTTTAACATGTAAATCGCGTAGGCGAGGGTTACGGTTAACGTCATCAGGATTGAGAAGGTCTGGAGCGACCATGAGATTCCCGTGTTCGTAGCGAAAGCGTTGATGCCGTTCATGATGAATTGCGAGCTTGTAGCCAGTAAGTAAGGTGCGCTCAGAAGAGCAGTGGAGATGCTGGCAAACCCGAAGATTAAGCCGCCGATCACAGCTTTGTTGGTCGCTAAACTGCGAGGTTTGTTCTCCTGAAAAAGCTTAATTAATCCGACCAGGATGAGCGGGAAAAGGAAAATTCCTGCTTGATACTTGAAAAACACCGAGATGGCAACGAGCAAGAAGAAGTAGTCGTAACGTTCAGTGAGAAACATGAATATGGCAAACAGCGAGAACAGGAAGGCAACTGAATCGAACATGCCGTCAGCTGCGTAAACTACCAAAGAAACGTAAACAATGTAGACGCCGAACAGCCGAAGAATCAGAGGCATGTCTTTCTGCATCAAATACTTTAGGAAAAAATAGACGCCGACGGTTGCAAAAAGCAGGAAAATGACTATCTCAATCTTGTAAATTAGGGTGGGGTTGAAACCGTTTTGTAGAAGAACGCCAAACGGCAAGAACAAGAAGATGCTGCCTAAGGGGTATAGTTGCGGCATTTCTGGCCAAGTCACGTACTTGTAGGGCGAAGTGTCAAGGTTTGAAAGCTTGCCTAAGGGTTGGCTGAAAACTGAAAATCCGTTCTTTAGAAACAGGCTGGAAACGTAGGAGTCTCTTGCATTGTCGGTGTACCAGTTTTCAAACGTTGCAAGCGGGTTTGAATTGAAGATTGCGATCGTAAGCCAGACAACCAGTGATATTAACAGCAGGATTAGTAGGACTCGGCGGTTTTTCTTGCTTAACGAAGGCATGCTTAGCTTACTGGAATTAACTTTAGAAGTGGCTGACTTTAACGTTAAGAGCATTGCTGAAACTAAACTGGCGAAGAACAGGATTTTTGAGGCGTCGTTTAGCCGAGAATATGGAAGGGCAACGTTTGGCTCTTGAACGGAAATGCGTAAGTTGATGATGCCAGGGGCGGGTGAGTTTGAGACGAAGACTGCTTCGTAATAGTTGGGTGTTGCGATGAAGCTGTATGTAATGTTTGAGTCCGTGGTGATTGAGTAAGTGGTGTTGCTGAGGGTTAAAACATATTCAACTATTGGAACCATAATTGAAAAATTCTTTTGAAAAGCGGTCGGCGACTGCACCCACAGGGTGATGTTTTCTCCGCCGCGGAAGGCTCCCAAACCCTCCGTGTACGTTTCGTTTGGACTTAAGGTGAGGGTGCTTTTCGAAGCGTATGATTGGCTGCCCCCTGGATATAAACTGACGGCGGCGAGGACTATGCTTAGCACAAGGGCTGCTAGAGCGACAAAAAGAAGGATCTTGATGCTTGGGCGCTTCATCAGAGGGTCTATCCTTAATTTAGCACAAGCTACCAAACAGGTACTATTATATGTTAATGCAAAACAAGGTTTGTAAGAAGGTCAAGACTGCGAAATTGCCTTTAACGTGTAAGTTATAAAGCTTTGAATCTCGGTCAAACTTAACTTTGATTTTCCTCTTTTTCGGTTAACGAACAGAATCGGGGTTTCCCTCACGTTAAAGTTCCTCAAATGAGCTTGCCTTATGGTTTCTATCTGTATCTCGTAGGTGTGACTGTGAAGGTTGCCGATGGCTGCTCTCAGGAATTGTGTGGAGTAGCAGCGGAAGCCGCTGGTGCAGTCTTGAGGTTTTAGCCCGAGGGAAAACTTGGCGAAAGAGTTAGCAACCCGGCTGATCGTTTTTCTGGTGAAAGGCCAATTCATTATGTTGCCGCCTTTGATGTACCTGCTGCCGACTACTATTCCACATTTTGTCTTGTGCATTGTTGACAAGAGTTGCGGGATGGCTTTCGGGTTATGTGAGTAGTCGGCGTCCATGGTGATAATGTATTTTGGGGGTAAAGTTGAGTTTAAGAAAAACTTGAAGCCGTCAGTTATTGCGGTTCCCAAACCGCTTTTTTCAGGTCTGATACAGAGAAGGATGTTGCCGTACTTACCTTGTTTCTTCTGTACAAGTTCTGCTGTTTTGTCCGGGCTCGAATCGTCGATGACAAGGATTGTGCTGTTTAAGTTTAGGCTCTCAATGTCATCGATTAATTTGGAGATGTTTTCGGCTTCACCATAAGTGGGTAGGATTACCCCAACTTCTGATCCGAGAACGGTATTTCCAATTAATTGATAGTTCATACGACTCTAACGGTTGTTTTACTATCTAAGATGCGCATATAAATCTTAAGTAATTACGCCGATGAAGAAAGCCTTTGCTTGCGCTTATAGTAGGCAAGCGGGTGATAAACTCGGCGGCACAAATCGTCCCTGTTCTTACATACACTATGCGTCTGCAACAGGGAGCATTGAGGCGGAGTGTAACGTGTCGCAGAACCTCTTTCGCCTGCGATATGCTCGATTTGGTAACGAGTCAACCGTTCGTTGTAGTCTGAGAAGGTTTTGAATAATTCGTTCACGTTTTCCGAGGACATACCGATGTTAACCAGAAACGAGGTAAGGGTGAACCGTTCGATGTGGGACAGGTGATGATTCGACTTGGCTGTTTCAAGAAGGGATTGTATACAGGGTGGATAAGCGCCTTGAACGACGGTTTTCGGGAACTCCTCGGTTTCTATCTCCCCGACCACTTCAGAGGCAAGTTTCTTCAACCCTTCGGCTACGACGCCCAACTCAGACGGGCACTTCTGAAGCTTAACGTCTAATCTTTTTTCTACCCGTCTGCGAACCTCCTCCAGCAGCAGCCTCGCGACGTCTTTTTTGTTTAGGTAAACACTCCCGTGGGCGAGGATGCTGTTCGTCAGCTTCCACTTTTTATCATGCAGATGCGCCGAGTTTCTTAAGTAATCAGTGAAGCTAACGCTAAACTCAAAAGGCGAATCAACACCCAAGTTTTCCTTTGGAGTTAAAGCTATCTTCCAGCCAAAATCCTGCGCTATCTTCACGATTTTTTCTTCAGGCTCATTCAATAAATCTGAAGCCGCCTGCTTTGCCTCTGCCAGCGCATACCTCTTTTTGATAAACGAGTTCTCTGTCGCTATTACCAGAACGATCGCGACTGGGAATGAAGGGATTTCTATGTTATCTTTAGTTTTCTTGCCAACAGTCACGTTCAGAAGCGCGTTCTTTACTCTGTCTTCAGCCCGCTCTAAAATCCGAGAATTCTCAGGGCTCACTATTGTATCAAGCGTTAAATCCAGCAGCTTTATTCGTTCACCAGTTTCCCTGAGAAAAGGGTATTTGGCTAAATCTGTGTCGGTGAACCTTGCCGATTCAACTTGCAAGTTAGCCACTATTCAGTTTCGATTCTTGGCGCCAAGAAGAAGGTCAGTTTTCCCTCTTTCGCCTGCTGAAAATCGATTTTCACAGGCATGTCCGTGGAGAATTCAAGCGTTGCAATTTCGGAGGTGGCTGATGCGGCTTTGATGATTTCAGACAGGTAGCTTAAGCTGAAAGTTGCCTTGGCGTTCTCCTTAACTTCCAAGTCAAGCAGTGCGTCGCTGCCTTTCTGCAGAGTTATGGTTGCACCCATCAGGTCGCCTGAAGCGCTGAGAGTCAGCTTCTCGGGTTCCGCTTCAATGCGCACGTGGTCGCTTACCAGCTGCGCGTCTTCGATTGCTTGGCTTAAGCCTTGGGTTGTGGTTTTGGCTTTGACGTTGAAGGTTATTTTTGGAGTGGGCACTTCCTCTTCGGAGGCTTCCAAGGTTGGCATCGTGAAGTTTCTGCTGTACTTGCCTGTTATCGTTACTAGCAGTCTGCCAGTTTTGTCGTCAAGGGACAGCTCAACTGCCTCGTCTTTTCCCGCGCGTTTGAGAAGTTTAAGCAGCTCGCTGATGTTAATGCAGATTTTCGAAGGGTCAGTTGAGACGTACTCTTGAAAAAGGGATTTTGGCCATTCAAAATCGATCATAGCAACCCGAGATGGGTCCATGGCTCGAAGTTTCATCCCTTCAGGGTCGATTTTGAAGGTGGCTTCGTCAACTAGGATTGAGATGGCTGTAGCCATGTCTCTTAAGAGTTTAGCGTCGGACACTTTAAGCTTAAACATGTTATAGCTCCTCTTCCTCGCTTAATGCATATCAACTGTGAAGTTATATAGCTTCCCAATAAGCTTTGAGGTAGTAAATAAATTGTTCTAATACAAGCGCTTGGCAGCGTAAAATAAGTCTGCTCTCCTTGTTGACCAGCGCCAAAAGGTTTTTTCAGGCTTTACAAGCGTGACTCTTATGCTTTCAAAAGAATAGCAATTAGAAAACTATGAAGAACATTCTTTAGCTGTATTCTCTGAACGTGTAGTTGCATTTGGTACAGCGTAGAAACTGGGTTGAAGACTCGTCTGCTCCGCGGGTCTGTACTTGCCAGACGTATGCCGTGTTGTTCCCGCATCTGGGACATTCAATCCGCACGGTGGGCAACGTGCTTAACTTCTGCTCTTCCTTCCCGATGACGGCGACAAACTGCTGGGGGTTGTGCTGAATCACCTTCGGAGCCACCTCGACTTTCTCGCCAGCCTCAGGCTTCTTGTAGCCGCACTTGATGCACGCGAGAATCAGAGAAGCCTCTTTGCCGCTCTTTGATTTCTTTGGCTCAAGACGGGAACCGCATTTAGGGCAGAACTCCATGTTTCCCCACTCCAATATTTCTATCCGTTTTTGATTCCCTTAGCAATGTACCTTTTAAACCTTTTCTAAGTCACGCGAAATCAGAGAGTAACCCCAGAAGCGATAAGGTGCGCCACTCGGAGGGGCTCGGGGAAACTGCCGTTTGTGGCGGTGGACAAGATGACTTCTTCGGCGTCAGACTCGGAGATGCCCGCGACTTCCATGTAGAGCCTCTTGCCCCTGCAGGTTACCTCATGGATTTTTCCTGCGTCAAGAATTATTCTCCAACGTTCCTCGCTTAGGGGCAGGTTACTTAGCGCCTCATGGACGGCTTCCAAGTCAGGCTTGTCATGGGTAAGGGCGATGACGGGAAGCTCGGTTGCCAAGTTGAGCCTTTTGATGTCGACGACGTTGAAGCCGGCAAGCGTGATGCCGTCCAACATTATCAGGCGCAGCTGCTTACAGTGAGGCGAACCGTTAACCATCGAGGCAAGCTTGTCGGTCGCGTCGAAGCCGTCGACTTCAACGTGGGTGTGCATGACGCCGTCGATTTGGCAGCCCCCTCGGAAAACGACGCCCACAACGATCACGGAACCCGGCGTGTGAGGGACAAATTTGCCGTCGTCGACGCCGAGGATGCGGATTTCAGGCTTTATGACTCGAAACTCTTTGGGCTCCAAAACGCTTCACTGAAGAATAGTAGGCACGTTTCGGCTTTTAAAACTGAAGGTCAAATTTAGTCTTGACAGATGAGCTGCGCGTGGACCGCAAAGACGCTTCCGCACCTCTAAGCCCCAACCTTTTCCCATCTTCCCCAATCCTTTCGTATCTTTCCGTATCTTTCTGCACCTTTCCCAACCTTTTTAGACCTTCCCGCACCCTAACCTGACACAAACCCAAGCCCTAAACCAAAAAAACAACCCAAAACAACCAATCCCAAAAAAGGACCCCCTACCCTTACTTGCAAACAAGAAGCAAAAAAAAGAAAAAACTGAAACGGACTACGCTTTTAAGACGCAGTCTAACTCTTTGCTGAAAGCGTCGTTTGCTTCCCGAACCTTCTCAACAGCCCGGACCAAAGCGTCTTCAGGCTTAGCGCGCCCCTTCATCCTGATGTAAATGTTAGGACTCGACGCTAAAGGATGCGGCACATCGTAACCCGCGAACTCCACAGTCTTATCTTCCAGCAACCGCTTCGCCAACAAATTGCAGAGCCCATGACTGCTGCCAACGATCTCGATCTTAAGCTCGTTCCCTGACTTTTTCAAAACGTTAATCTTCAAGCTACCCATTTCGCTAAACCTCTTCCTTTCCGTAGTCAGGCGCCAACTTACGCTTCTCGATGTTACCGCACTTAGGGCAACGCAACTCATACCGTTCAGGCTCAAGAAGGCTACCGCATCGGGAGCAGAAAGCATCCACAATGCCTAAGTTCTTATCGTTCGTAGACAGGTGGAAAATGCGGTTTTTCTCGCTGATAACCTTAGCCCTCACGATGTCGCCTGGCTTGCACACGTCACTCATCGAGGTAACGTACCTGTCGGAAACGTCTGAAATATGCAGAATGCCGCCGAACTCGCCTGAAAGCCGCTTGTTACCCACCTTAAAGATCCGCACCAAAACGTTGTCAGATTGAGCGTTACCGATCTGCCCCACAACCGTGCTGGATAGCTTCGGCACGACGGCACCTTCAACTGCGGGGTAAACGGAAACGCGCCTGTTCTGCAGGTCAACAAGTGAGCGACCCACGATTTTTGAGAAGATGACGCCGTCTTTAACGTACGTTCCAGAGTCTGGAATGAACTCTTCAATGACGCCTAAGCGTTCTCCAGGCACAACTAAATGACCACTTTTTTGTTCAGGAGATTTTAGACTCATAACATTTTACCTTTTGCATTTTTGAATAAGTTAAACGGACCGTTTTGATAAACGCATATGCTTAGTTTCCAATCTTATCAATAAACCTTTTGTTTAAGACGGCAGGTCCCACGGGCCTTTCTGTTCAGGTCCGTTTCTGACTCGTGTGTCACACATACGATTAGACTGGGGTAAGGACCGTGGGTGTTTATGGTTTTTTTCAAGAAGGAAAATGTCCTTCATCAACAACACGGCAGGTCAACGAGGCTGCCTCTTTCGGTTTGCGTGGAAAACAATTGTGTCATCATCTTCATCATCATCTTCAACAACAAGCCAAAAACAAAATTCCGACGCGGTTCAGCCGACGCCGACCTGAATGGGCTTTTTGAGCTTGCTCAGCAACACGACCCTGCTTTCAGGCGCTTCGTCGATGACCATGTAACCTGTCTTCTCCGCCAGTTGCTGAGCGAAATCTTTAACCTCAACGTGCATCGGCATGCGTTCAAACCCCAAGCGCAAGCCGGAGAAGCCGATGTGCATGTACGCCTTTGCCTCAACGTACGTCGGACTGGCTTTCTCAACAAGCTTAGCGTACTCGTCCACGCGGTTCATGTTAAGATCCTTCACCAGCGTCGTTCGAACAACGGTTGGGCAGCGGAAGCTCGGCAACAAACTCAGCGTCTCGTTCAATTTTGCCCACGCGCCTCCAAACTCTGGTCGACAAACCTTCTTGTAAACGTGGTCGTTTGGCGCGCACACCGAAATGTAGAGTTGCGTGGGTTCCTGGCTGAGTTTTGAAAGCTTAGCTGGCAGGGTGCCGTTGGAAACAAGAAACGTTGTTAAGCCCTTGCGGTGGAAAGTTCGAATGAGCTCTCCTAGGGGCTCGTAAAGCGTCGGTTCCCCAGTTAGGCTGATGGCAACCTGTTTAGGCGTCAACGCTTCCTGGAACTTGCGCCAGTTAGCTTTCGAGTTACCCTTGTACCCAGTTAAAATCTTTTCCTGAGCTTTGAAGCATCCCTCCACAATCGACTCCGGCGAGTCCATTTTCGGAATTTTCATTTCGTCCCAAGTTACCTGCAAGTCGCCGCTCTGTGCTCTCCAACAGAACAGGCACTGCTGAGTACAGTAGTACAGGCTCGGCGTCATCTGGATGCACCTGTGCGATTTTACCCCGTAAAACTTCTGTTTATAACAGGGTCTATCGTTGACTATGGACTCGTAGAGCCACTTGCACCTTTTAACAGCCGAGTGACTACCCACCAAATGGTACTTTTGCTTCTTCAAAGCACCTAAAAGCGCTGAGGCAGCGTTTTTTTCCAACTCTTCCACCGAAATCTGTGTAAATTTAGAAGCTTCACTCTATTAAAAACCCCGTTGGCAAAAACCGATTTCTTATCATAAAATCCATGTTGGTAAACTTGTTAGGTTGAATTCGGGCAACTATTGGATAGAATAATGGCAAAGTTTAAAATCATCTCTTAATTATTCAATGAGTTAACTACAGATGTGAGTATCTACCTTTCAGGATGGCAGAGTGGTTTGAGTAAAAAGATTGTTACAGTTACCCTTTTGGCATTATTGTCATTAAGTATTATTCTTACGCCATTAGTCGCGGTGCTCGGGCAAAACACCAGCATAGGCGTAAGCATTCTTCAAGTCGTTCCTGCAAGTCAGGCGAACATTTACGTGGCTAACATGGGTCAATACAACGGGACGCCTGGAACATCCATGAACCTTCAAGGAACCATCTACACCAGCAACGGCACCTTCAACATAATTGTCGGCAACGACATCGTTTCAAGCGGCACTTCTGTCGGGTACTACGTTAACTCCAACTTCACCGTGCCACAGCTACCCTACGGCGGCTACAACTTGATTCTTGAAGACATAAAAGCAAACAACCTGAACTCCACAGGTTCAACCCCTGAAACGTTCACAATCCTAACCGGCTACACAATAACTCCTGTTCCCGCATATGTGCAGGAAGGTAACAATGTAGCGCTTACTGCCTCAGTCACAGGCGGCACTTCTGGCACATCTTACGTCGCCAACGTCACCGTCGCACTTCCAAGCGCACTTGACGAAAGCTACTCAGAACTAGTGCCGTTGGGAACCGCTAATAGTCTGGGAACTGCAAGTTCGCAGGTCACTTTCCCAGGAAGCTTTACGCCGAGCGGGGCAGGCGTATCCAACCCTACCGAATACGCAGGTACATACACGGCGTACTTCAACCAAACCGATGGTTTAGGGTCAGCCACGTTTGCCGTGGGCTTCCTTGACTCAACAGCCTATCACAGAGGCCAAACAGCAACGGTTAACGCGATAGGCTACGCTTCGGGTCAGACTGCAACGTTAGCAGTCACCAGTTCCTCAGGCGCAAATATTCTTTCCACACCACAACCATCACCATGGATCGCCTCGGATAACGGCACACTCACCACAACATTTACCGTTCCTTCTGACGCCGCGATCGGAAGCTATAACGTAACGATAACCACCACGAGCGGCACCCCGAAAGCAGTGATAGACGAGCAAAGCTTTTCAGTTTCAGGGTACCCTGTTAGTATCACAACTGTAAATCTAGCCGGCGAAACTGTTCCCAACATAGCTGTCAAAGTCCAAGACACATTAGCCGGCACATCTTACAGTGCAACAAGCGGATATAACGGAGTAGCAAGCTTTAATCTTGAAGCAGGTCCCTACAATCTGACCGCCACAATGAACGGCTTTACCGTAGGCCAAGGCAATATAGTGGTCACAGGAGCAGGCAGCTTTACCCTTTCATGCCAGTTAACTGACCTTGTAGTTTTGGTGCAGAATGAAAATGGAACCGCGCTGCCATTCGTGAATTTACTTATTACTTACACCTACGGGTCGTCTCAAAAAGGAAACATGTCAGGCGAAACGGGTCCTTCGGGAACTTTCACGGCGGACTCCATGATAGTTGACGCAAGCTACACTATCGAGGCTTCATTATACAATCAAGTGTTCAACTCCGGCAATGAAACCATCAGCAGCCTTCCATCGCAAGCCGTCAGCCATGAAACGATAATATGCCCAACTGAACCGGTAACAATCAACGTGGTTGGTTACACCAACACTCCAATCTCTGGCGCAAACATACAACTTGTCGAAATAACAAACGGCTTATTCTACACCGCCACAACAGACAGCTCAGGCTCAGCAACCGCGCCAGTCACCTTCGGAATGTACAGGCTTCAAATATACCAAAACAGCATTCTGCTCAACCAGACTACCATCCAAGCCTTCAGCAGCAGCCAATACAACATACGCTGCACTCTCTACGGAATCCAAGTGACAGTGAAAGTTGTAGACTATTTCGGTTCGCCAATTTCAAACGTTAACGTCACAGTGAACGGACCATCCACGGAGCGCCTCTCAGCTAAGACTCCGGGAGACGGAACAGCAACATTCAACAACATCGTCGGCGGCAACTTGCAGATAGTGGCGTTTGCTCAGGGCGCAGAGAATAGCTATCAAGCTGTAGCCCTAACCGTCGACCAACCGACCTCCGTCCAGATAAAGATGGATGGGTTCATCGCTTTCGGATCATTCTTAATGCCTACAAGCGCACTGCTAACAGTCATCATCATATTAGTAGCGGTCATCCTGCTAGTTACCGTCGAAATTTACTGGCGAAGAAGACACCGTGCCAGTGGAACTTAAATATCAAACTTCCCCTGAAAAGAATAAAGTTTATATCTTAACCAAATAACATAGAGGAACCAAGGACAAAACAACAAAACCCAACATGATTTTGATTTGACAATTGAGGTGTATCTATTGGCTCAATCAAAAGCTTGTTCTCCAACATGCCCATCTTTTAAGTGCAGCCAAAACTCTGTTCTCTACCGACGAGACTCCATTTGGTGTAAACAGACCGAAGAAATGTGCAATGTCGCAAACTGCACCTACTCCATGTGCCTAAAAAGGCGGTTGTTGCCACAAGGAGTATGCGGCGAAACCGTCAAACGCAAAACCGTTGAAAAAGACATTGATGACGGCTTCTTGGCTGAATCAATAAGACTTAAAGGTAAAGCTTTGCGCAAACTCGGAGACAAAGAACTCTTTTAATATAAACTAAAAACCAAAAACTAAGTTACTCGTGCCGAAAAAACGAGTATTCCCCTTCTTCTTATTTTGACTGAACACGTTTAACTACTGGCGGTTTAACTTTTTTAAGAATCCTGTAGCCACAGATAATGCATTTGGTCTCTCCGCCACGCAGTTCGAGTTCTTCGGATGGCACTCTTGCACCGCATCTCATGCATTCGTAAACAATCCCTGATTTTTCCATTAGAAACGCCTTCTCCTACAAAGAAAAGTATTTTGCTTTTAAAGGTTTCCAATACCTTGCTGTTAATGAGGATATAAAGTTGAGAAAAAGGCTTCGAAAAAAACTTTCCACCGCATTCTCTTCTGCAGAGTTAAATCTAATTTACAATTCCTTTGACATAATAGGAGACATAGCAATCATTAAAGTGTCAAGCGGCAACATAATCAACGCTCAAAAAGTAGCAACCCAAATAATGGCTGTCCACCGAAATGTTAAGACGGTTTTTGCCCAAACTAGTCCTATCTCAGGTGATTTTAGGGTTAGGGAACTAAGATTGCTGGCAGGAGAAGACCAAACATGCACTCGGCACAGGGAGTCGGGCTGCGTATTTGCGGTTGACGTGAAGAAATGTTATTTTTCGCCTAGACTTTCGCATGAACGCTCACGGATTGCTGGGCTTGTTAAAAACGGCGAGACTGTTGTTAATATGTTTGCAGGGGTCGGCTGCTTTAGCATCATAATCGCGAAAACCGTGCCCCAAACTAAAGTGTTCTCAATTGACGTTAACCCGACAGCTGTCAAGTTCATGGAAGAAAACGTTAAAATCAACAGGGTTTACGGCAAAGTGACCCCGCTGCTTGGCGACTCAAAAGAAGTAATCATCCAGCAACTGCAGCGCAAGGCTGACCGAGTTTTGATGCCTCTGCCTGAAAAAGCCGTCGAATACCTTCCCTACGCGGTTTCAGCCCTCAAGCCAGGCGGCGGCTGGATACACCTCTACGATTTCCAGCATGCCACGGGAAAAAAAGACCCCGCTGATAAAACAAAATTGAATGTAGCCCAAAAACTTGACACTCTTGGAGTGGGTTACAGTTTCGTTTTTGCGCGCGTAGTTCGCAGCACGGGTCCTAACTGGTACCAAACTGTTCTGGACATACGGGTCGATTCGCAGCCAAGCAAGTTTTAATAGCTTAGCCGTGAAATACTTATTCTGTGAGGAAAATTGAAGCGTAAACTTATGGGCATCTTGGCTTGCCCCATCGACAAGTACCATCCTCTTGAACTTCACGTTTTCGAAGAGAAAGATGAAGTGGTGGAAGGGCTCATCGTTTGCCCGAAGTGCCTGCGCTGGTACCCGATCAGGGACGAAATCCCAGAAATGCTTCCTGATGAACTTCGAAAAGAGACTGAAGACTTGCCTTTCTTAAAGAAGTGGAAGGCGAAAGTCCCAGAAAAAATAGTTACCGAAGGAAAACCGTTCAGCCTAAAGTAGCTTCTTACCTTGTTAGGTTTATCGCCCTGTTTTTAGCTGAAGATTGCATTGCGGCTTGAGCGATTTCCAACGCTTTTACTCCATCCTCTCCTGTTATAAGCGGCTTTTTCTTTTCAAGCACGCATTCCGCGAAGTGTTGAAGTTCACATTTCAACGGTTCCTGAAACGGGTACCTCGGCTGCACAGTCTCCTTTTGCTGTTCAATCCACAAGTCTTGAGTTATGTAATCAAGCCGCATTATAGCGTCGCTTCCCGTAACAGTTAACGTCCGCGTTTTGTACGGTGTCAGCCAGTTGGATTCTATGAAGGCGCTCTCCCCATTCTTGTAGGTGAGCATTATGTGGGCGTAATCCTCGAATTTGCGGTTCCTCATGCTTCCCATTTTAGCGTAAACCGTGATTGGGTCCTGCTGAGATATGAAACGCATCACGTCTATGTCATGTATCGCCGTGTCCTTAACCACACCCACATCGCCTATACGCTCAGGCCACTGCGAAACACGTTTCGCGTTAGAACAAACTAACTCGCCGATTTTCTTACTCTGGACTGCTTCACGGATGACCTGAAGCCCCGGGATAAACCTCTGAAGAAACCCCACGGTTAAGACAAGACCGTTCTGCTCCGCAACTGCACAAAGCTTCTCCGCCTGCTTCGAGTTGGTGGCCATTGGTTTCTCGACTAGAACATGCTTGCCAGCCCTCAAAGCTTTGAATGCTTCTTTAGCAAGAACCGTTGACCAAGTGCAAATGCTGACAGCTTCTATTTCCTTGTTTTGAAGCATTCGGGAACTGTCAGTGTAGGCTTTTGCGCCAAACTGTTCAGCGATGGCTTTTGCTCTTTCAGGGTTAACGTCGCAGATGGCAACCAGTTCGGTTGAGGGAAGTTCCTTGTAGACTCGGGCGTGGTTTTTCCCCCAAAAACCTGTGCCGATTACTGCTACCCCAATTTTCTTCATTTCTATCTGGTTCCTCTTCCTAGTCCACGGTATATGAAGCCTTCTGCTTCAACGTCCTTACGATCCAAGGCGCCTGCCAAATCGACGATTACTGAAGCGGTCTTCGTTAAAGCTTTAAGCTTCCTTAGGTTTAAGTGTTTAAACTGTTCTTCCCCCGTGAGTAACACTACGCAGTCAACGCCTTCAACAGCCTCATTTAAGCTTGTCTTAACCACGCCTAAATCTGACATGGCGCCTTTTGAGGTGGGATCGTATACGCTGATCTTAGCGCCTTTTAACTGCAGGAGTTTAACGAAAACCATGGGGGTTGTGCCCGGCGTGAATGCGCCTAAAACCGCAATCCTTGCTCTCCTCAGAGTTTTGTTGCAGCTTCGCAGCGCGTCCTGCGTCAAGTTGACCGCGTGCTTGACCATCTCCTCGTTTATCTGCCTTGCTAAGGTCGGCAGCCTAAGCTTAACATTAAGGTTCTCGGCGCCTTCAAGAAGCAGGTACGCTTCACTCTTGTTTTCTTCATCAACCGTCGTAGGCCAAAAATTTGGGTCATTTGACTCCAGCAACTTCAGGACTTCAAAGTAATCGATGTTTGCGCTTTCGCAGAAAACGGCCATTTCATTTGCTAAAGCCGCACTTGCATCCTGCTTTGCCGCCTTAAAAAGCGCCGCCATTTCCGACGTCTTCACGTCGTTTATTTGCTTAACGTTCTTGGCAATTGCTTTTAAAACGGTCAGAGCAGCTTCTTTACCCGTTTCTCCCACAACAGAAACCGTCAACTCCAAGTCCGTCATCGGCTCAAAAAGCTTGACCTGGGAATTATGAATTGGAACGTAAGCTAAACCGAAATCCAAACCCGCCTTTAAACCTGAAGTGTTCTCCAACGTTTCCCTCATCACACCTTCAACAAAACCCAAACCCGCAACTTCACTGTAAATAACAAGGACGCCAGAATGCAATGCCGCCCCGATCTGCTTTAGCGTGTTTAACGCTTCTGACGGGTCAATTTTTTTCTTATCATCAACGTCTACGGGAACCGTGATTACTACAACGTCGCTTCGAGAAACAGCCTCTTTCAGCTCACCCGTAACGCCAAGTTGCCCCGAGTTGATTAGGCTCTTCACTTTTCCCTCAATTTCCTGCTCCCTGAACGGCGTTTTACCTTTCGCCAGTTTTTTCACCACGGTTGGATCGGCATCTGAGCATTCAACCTTAAAACCAGCGGAAGCAAAGGAGTAAGCGTAAAGGAACCCTTTTCGCCCGCATCCCACAACGCCGACAAGATATTTTGACCGCTTTTCATTCGTGTCAATCTCGTCTGGTTTTACGCTCAAAACATCAGGCATTTCGCAGGTCTTCTCCCAGAGCAGTTATGCTTGCTAAATGGTTTTCAGGGTTTTTTCAAGCCTTGAACTGTAGTCTTTAACTAGCTTTAATGCTTTTTCTTGGTTTTTCGCCTCAGCGTACAGCCTAAAAACGGGTTCTGTGCCGCTGGGTCTGATGAGAATTGCGCTGTTGTCGCTGAACCATATTTTCACTCCATCGATCGTGCTTATGTTTTTGCCCTTCACCTGCTCATGCAGCTTTTTGAGAAGAGCATCCTTCTTCTCGTCTGGGCACTCGATTTTTCCTTTTTCGATAAAGTACTGCGGTTGCTCGGCGACGAGCTCGGAAAGTTTCTTTCCAGTCTGAGCCATAATGTCAAGCAGCAGAGCCGTCGTCATTGCCCCGTCCCTTACGGCTTGGTGTGGACCGTAGAAGACTCCACCGTTTTCTTCTCCGCCGAGTTTAGCGTTTAACTCCTTCATTTTCTGGGAAACCGTTACGCTTCCAACTTTAGTCCAGACCAGCTCGCCCTTGTAGGCTTCAACCGTGTCCTTGATGAGTGTAGAACTGCTCACAGGAGTAACAATTTTGGCGCCCGGGTTCTTGGAAAGAAACTGTTTTATAACTACAGCAAAAGTCTTGTCCCCCCAGTAGATGACGCCTTTCTCGTCAGCAAAAATCGAGCGGTCAGCGTCACCGTCAAAAGCCACGCCCATGTCTGCGCCGAGGGCTTTCACAGTTGCGGACAGGTCAGTGAGGCTTTCAGGTCTTGGTTCAGGCATTCTTCCTGGAAAAGTGCCGTCGATGTTGGCGTTGATGCTTGTTACTTTGCAGCCCAGTTCCCGCAGCAGCTGCGGACCCGTCAGGCCTCCCACACTGTTGGCGGGGTCAATAACGACATGGAAATGCTTCTGCGCTATTTTCTTTAGGTTAACATGACTTTTTATTGCCTGCACGTACTCGTCGTTGACTCCAGGCTGATCCTGCACCGTGCCCAGTTTATCCCATTCTGCGAACACGATTTTGTTATCAAAGTAGATGTTCTCTATTTCGACTTCTTGCTCGTGTGAAGTTTCAATCCCGTCGCTCCAAATAACCTTGATGCCGTTGTATTCAGGCGGGTTATGCGAAGCGGTAATGATCACGCCGCCGTCCATCCTGTGATTTTTAACGGCGAACTGCAGAGCAGGAGTAGGTGACATCCCAGCGAAGTAAACTTTGCATCCAGTCGCGGTTAAACCTGAAATCACCGCCTTAGAAAACATACCGCCGCTGGTTCTAGCATCATGCCCCAACAGCAAGTTTTTTCTTCCGAAAAAAGTTCCAATTGCACAGCCAACCTTTGCTGCCATTTCAGGCGTCAATTCAACGTTGACTAATCCTCGGATGCCGTTTGTTCCGAAAAGCTTTCTTTCACCCATAAACTTCACTTCATAAACTCTTAACAGTTAACTTTCGGTTTTATAATGTTTTCAGCGACCTCTTTCGCAGGGCAAACCTGAGACGCATCTGAAAGGTGCAGGTTATCCTTGATTTTCGCATGATCACCGATTATGCAGCCGCTTGAGAGTGTGACGTGTCTTCCGACGCGCGCTCCTTCGCCGATTAACGCCCCATCAACGACGGTGAAATCGCCGATTGTTGCGTGTGGAAAAACCACCGAGTTGCTTATCCGCGCGTTTTCGCCCACGGTGACATTTTCGCCCAAGATAGCGTAGGGGCCGACGACGGACTTTTCACCTACACAAACCCCCTTGTCAAAGGCAACAGGATTCTTCAACTCGAAGTTTTTAGCTTTTTCAGGCTTGAGAGTTTTAACCAAGGAATCAAGGATAATCTTGTTTGTTTGCAGATACTCCTCGGGTTTGCCAATGTCAATCCACGTCCCGCTGACAAAGTGACCGAAAAGCTTTCCCTCTTCTGCCAGCTTGGGGAAAACCTCTCGCTCCATGGAAACGCCTCTTCCCGCAGGAATATAATCGAAAACTTCGGGGCTTAGAACGTAGACTCCTGCGTTTATGAGGCTGCTTGGCGCTTCACCTTTCGGCGGTTTTTCAATAAACCTCTGTATGCGGTTACCAGCTGCCAATTCGGCGACCCCGTACCTGGAGGGATCTTCCACCTTGCACAGGGCAATTGTTGCAGAAGCCCCCGTTTTCACGTGCGCGTCGAACAGTTCCCTGTAACTTAAATCCGCAAAGATGTCCCCGTTCAAGACAATAAAAGGTTCATCATGACCCAAAAGCCTCTCCGCCTTCTTCACGGGTCCAGCGGTTCCCAGAGGCATCCTCGGCGGATCAACAGAAAACCGAACCTTTAAGCCATGCCTACGCGGACGTTGCTGCTTTATGTAAAACTGGGTTAAAGCGTTAACTCCCAAAACTGCTTCTTCGCAGCCGTCGTTTGCAAGCTTCTCAAAAATCCACTCCAGCAGCGGCTTGTTCACAATTGGGAAAAGAGTCTTCGGCCTAGAGCAGCTTAACGGGCGCAGTCTTGTCGCGAAGCCGCCTGCTAAGATCAACGCTTTCATAGCGAGTCACCTTTAGTGTTAGTACTGTATTGACTGTTTTTAATATAAACCATTATAGCGACTTCTTTTATTCCCACTCGATAGTTGCGGGCGGCTTATGAGTAATGTCGTAGACGACGCGAGTAACCTGCGGAATCTCATTTGAAATTCGGGTTGCAATCTTCTCAAGAACAGGATAAGGAATCTGGGCGAAGTTGGCGGTCATTGCCTCTTGGCTTTCCATCGCTCGAACCGCAACCACGTACCCGTAAGCTCTTGAATCGCCCTTCACGCCCGTTGCTTTCGTGTCTGTTAACACGGCAAAGTACTGCCACAGGTTTTCAGCTAAATTGTTTTTCTCGATTTCCTGGCGGACGATGGCGTCGGCTTTCTTGGTTATGCCAACTTTTTCAGGTGTCAACTCGCCAATGATGCGAACTGCTAAGCCTGGTCCCGGGAACGGTTGACGGTTGACCAGTTCTTTGGGTAACCCGAGCATTTTGGCTACTTTACGAACTTCGTCCTTGTAGAGGTCGCGGAGCGGTTCAACAATTTTTTTGAATTTGATGTTTTTCGGGATTCCTGCCACGTTGTGATGGGTTTTTATTAAATCTGAGTTCTTTCGGTAGCCTGACTCAATTCTGTCAGGGTAAATTGTTCCTTGAAGCAGGTATTGTGCGCCTGATTTTTCCGCTTCTTCCTCAAAAACCCTAATGAATTCTTCCCCGATTGCCCTGCGTTTCATCTCGGGGTCGACTACGCCTTTGAGTTTTTTCATGAAGCGGTCTTGCGCGTTGGCCATGACAAAATTGATCGGCAACTTCTGAAACGTCTCGCAGATAGCTTCAGGTTCCCCTTCACGCATGAACCCGTGGTCAACAAAAACCGCTGTCAATTTGTCGCCGAGTGCCTGCGCCGCAAGTGCAGTGGCAACGCTTGAATCTATCCCTCCGCTTAACCCGATTATGGCTCTGTTGTCGCCGATTTCCGATTTGATTTCGGCAACCATTTTCCCAATTAGGTCTTCCATCTGCCAGTTGGGTTGGCACTTGCAAACCTGAAAGATAAAGTTGCGAAGCATGCGGGCGCCGTTTTCCGTGTGGATGACCTCGGGGTGCCATTGTAAACCGTAAATAGGCTTACTCTTATGCCTGAAGGCTGCAACTGGACAACTTTCGGTGTGCGCCAGCTCCTCAAACTCCGGCGGCACCGAAAAAACCGTGTCTCCGTGGCTCATCCAAACCTTTTCTTTCCCGCTTAACCCTTCCAAGACGCCTACAGGCTTGTCGATTTCTACCTGCGTTGTGCCGTACTCTTTGCATGCCGCAGGCTCAACTTTGCCGTTGGTTAACTGAGCTAGAAGCTGGTGTCCGTAGCATAAGCCCAGAATCGGCAGGTTCAACTCTAAAATGCGCGGGTCAACTTTAGGCGCGTTAGGCTCATACACGCTGGAGGGCCCGCCTGAAAGAATTAAGCCTTTGACGTTGAACTTTTCGCCCAGCTCCTTTACCTGCTCCGGCGATATGTCGTAGGCTACTATTTCTGAATAGACGCCATTTTCTCGTATTCTTCTGCCTATCAGATGGCAGTATTGCCCTCCGAAATCCAGCACGAGAATGGTGTCGTATTTTGCTTGCATTTTAGCGGCTCAACCTATTGAGGTTTAAGCTAGTAATTTAACATTGCTATCTGGTTCCCGCCAAGTGCCCAGCGTATTAACGCTTAAAAAACGTTTTCTCGTCGGGTATTTCATTCATTGTATGACGCTGAAAACTAAACTTTTATTAACATAATCGTATGATAATCAAAATAACGTTTCAAAAAAAAGGGTTTAATTGAAAAAACGTGCAGAGTGGTGTCGTTATGGATTTGAATGAAACTGACCAGAAAATTCTGAAAAGCCTTCTGGAAGATGCAAGGTTTTCAAGCAGGCAAATAGCCAAGAATGTCGGCGTTTCCGTCGGGACAGTTCTGTCAAGAATCAAAAAGATGGAAGACGAAGGCCTCATCAAAGGCTACTCCGTTTTGATAGATCATGAGAAGCTCGGTTACCAGTTGACCGTGGTGACTGAAATAACCGTTTCCAAAGGCAAGCTTGTGGAAACCGAGAATGAGATCGCTAAAATCTCAAACGTGTGCAGCGTCTACGACGTGACGGGCTTGACGGATGCCATTATCGTTGCCAAGTTCAAAAGCAGAGAAGACTTGGGGCACTTCACGAAAAAACTGCTATCGCTCCCCTACATTGAACGAACAAACACGCATGTGGTCTTGACCACAGTTAAGGAAAACTTCCGCCTGCTCTAATTTACCCCGTCTTTGCGTCATGATTCTCTTTTTTGTAGTTCTGCTCAGGCGAAGCAATAGTTATCGCTGTGCCCGACGCCACAGGCGAGGTTACCCAGACATTCCCTCCGATCACCACGTTGTCGCCAATTATCGCGTCTGGTCCTAGAATCGTGGCTCCTGAGTAGACGACCACGTTGTTCCCGATCGTCGGATGCCTCTTTCTTCCCTTGATAATGTTCCCTTTCTCGTCTTTAGGAAAGCTCAGCGCGCCAAGCGTTACGCCTTGGTAAAGTTTCACGTTGTCGCCAATCTCTGTGGTTTCCCCGATGACCACTCCTGTGCCATGGTCGATGAAGAAGTTCTCGCCTATTCTTGCGCCTGGATGAATGTCGATACCTGTTAAGGAGTGAACATGCTCACTCATTATTCTGGGAATCAACGGTATGCCTTCTAGGTAAAGTTCATGCGCTATCCTGTAAGTTGTAATCGCCAGCACACACGGGTAGCTCAAAATCACTTCATCCGTGCTTACAGCCGCCGGGTCTCCCGCGTAAGCCGCTTGGATATCACCGCTCAATTTAGACCTTATTTCAGGCAGCTTTTCAAGAAGCTCCTTAACAACGACATGCGCACGCTTCTGGCATACGTCCTGCGGGCACTCGCTCACTTTCCTGCAAATGTACTTCAGGCTCTTTTCAACCTCCTCCGTAAGCCGCGTGTAAACCGAGGTTAATGTGCTGCCCAGATGATATTTTATGTTGGCTTTAGTAATTTCCGCCTTGCCCAAATAGCCGGGGAAAAGAACCGTGAACAAATCTTCCAGAACTTCAATAACCACTTTCTGCGACGGAAGATCTCGCCCAGTAAGGTGATCCATCCCGCCGAACCTGTGGTAGTTAGCTACCATTTCATCGACTAACTTTGGCAGGCCTTTCTCAACCCAGTCCTGCTCGACCTTGTCATGATTACGCATGAGCACATCGAGCATTCGATCTGGATTCCACGTTTCGACCTCCACGTTCTCTGCGGGTTGTCCGCATCCTTTAGCGTGCGGCTGCTTAGCTTTTGTCGCCATGTTTTTCGCCTTCCCTCATTAAAGTAAAAAGTGAGAAATATAAGAGAAGCGTCTGGTCAACGCCAATTAGATGCTTGAGGTTGGGGTTGCCGTCGGCTCCTGGAATAGGACAGTGCTTAGATAGCGCTCGCCTGTGTCTGGCAGAATGACAACGATGAGTTTGCCCTTGTTTTCCGCTCGCTTCGCAATCTCAAGCGCCGCAAACGCCGCTGCACCCGAGGAAATGCCTACAAGCAAACCTTCTTTTAGCGCCAGTTGCCTCGCAGTTTTGATGGCGTCCTCGTCCGTCACCTTGAAGATTTCATCCACCAAATCGAGTTTGAGCACGTCAGGTTTGAAGCCTGCACCTATCCCTTGTATTTTGTGCGGTCCTTTCTGTCCGCCGCTAAGCACCGGCGAGGCTGCTGGCTCAACGGCTACGGCTTTGAAGGCTGGCTTAAGGGGTTTGATGTACTCTGCAATGCCCGTTATCGTTCCTCCCGTGCCCACACCTGCGACCACCATGTCTAATTTGCCGCCAGTGTCCTCCCAGATTTCTGGGCCTGTTGTTTCACGGTGGACTTTCGGGTTGGCTAAATTCTTGAACTGCTGCGGAATAAAACTGTTAGGTGTTTGTGCAGCTAATTCTTCGGCTTTTTTGATCGCTCCGCCCATGCCTTCTGGACCAGGCGTGAGGACGAGCTGTGCGCCGTATGCTTTTAGCAGGCTGCGACGTTCGATGCTCATGGTTTCCGGCATGGTCAGAATGAGCTTGTAGCCTTTTACGGCTGCTACCATGGCTAAGCCTATGCCTGTGTTGCCGCTTGTCGGCTCGATGATGGTTGTGCCTTGCTTGATTATGCCTTGTTTTTCCGCCTCAGCTATCATGCTTTGGCTTATGCGGTCTTTGACGCTGCCGCCGGGGTTTCTTGATTCCATTTTGCCTACCACGGTGGCGTTTATGCCTTCGGTTAATCGGTTTAGGCGTACGAGTGGTGTTTTGCCGATTGTTTCTAACACGTTGTTGTTTATTTTCATATTTCATCACTATTTTATAACAGCGTTATATTTTACGTCGTTCTTTAAAGCCTTTACGATACCCAGACAAGAAGCCGAAAGCCAAACGCCGCTTCTACTTGCAATAGAAAGAAGAGCAAAGCTTGCAAAAATCAACTGTAACCTCGTCAGGAGTTATCTCTTTTTTCGCAAGTCTCCCCGCAGTCTCGCTTGCCATCGCCTGAATCTTTGGAACGATATCCCCTAATTGTTCCGTGCCCTTGCTTGCCCTCTTAGAGTGGATATACTGACTTATCGCCGCCTGCGTTGTTCCAAGCCTCCGCGCGGCTTCCACCTGCGTAAGGTTGTAGGTGTTTATGAGTTCCTTCGCGACAAGAGACCTGAAAAGGGGAACTGCGTATTTTCCAACAGCTTCGCATCTGGGATTCATGTTGCTTCACAGTATAACACGCTTATAGTTATAAAATTGTTTTCCTTAGCGGCTAAATCATCCGCAACAAGTCAGCCTTAGTAATTATCCCCAGAACCGTGCCTTTCCTGGAAATGAGCACAGCCGAATAAACCTGCAAAAGACCAGAAATCACCGTTAAAGGAGCATCCTCACTTACCTGGGGAAACGCTTCCTCCATAATATCCCCCGTGGCTGTGCAAGAAATCTGCGCTAAGTCTTTTCCCGCCAAGATTTGACGCAAGATCGCCTTCTCGGATATGCTGCCAACGGACTGTTTTCCGTCAAGAACAGGGAGCTGCGAGTACCCGTAGCTTTTCATTAACTCAACGACCTTTGCAACGGGTTCGTTGCGTTGTACGCTGATGACTTCTGTTTGGAACATTTTGCCCGCTTGAAGTTTGGCTTTAGCTTCCATCCTGTCAAGGGTTTCAAAGATTGTTTTCACTTTTGTGTAGGAGGAGTCGGTTTTTCCAGCCTCCAGTTTCGCGATTAGGGACTGGCTGACGCCTGCCATCTTTGCCAGTTCGGCTTGTTTTAAGCCTAGTTGGCGTCTTTTTTTGGCTATGTCTGTTAGGGATGGAAGCATGGTTGAAATATGGGCTGGGCTGAGTAATTATTCTTTTTGGAATAAAAAAAGCAAAAACACCTATAACACTGTTATTTTATTGTTTACCGAAAACGAAAGAGGCAACAAACATGGTAAAAAGAATAGACACAATAGCCGTCCACGCCGGACAAGAAAACCCAGACCCAGCCACTGGCGCGAGAGCTGTCCCCATCTATCAAACAGCCTCATACGTCTTCAAGAGCACCGAGCACGCGGCAAACCTTTTTGCCCTAAAAGAACTAGGCAACATTTACACCCGCATGATGAACCCAACGGTTGACGTTTTCGAAAAACGTGTTGCAGCAATCGAAGGCGGCACGGGCGCGCTAGCCACCGCGTCTGGGCAAGCAGCCATATCGTTAGCACTGTTAACAATCACCCAGGTAGGCGACGAAGTAGTTTCAGCCAACAACCTGTACGGCGGCACATACGAACTCTTCCATTACACATTTCCGAAGCTCGGCAGAAAAGCAAAATTCGTTGACTCAACCAAACCCGAAGAATTCAAGAAAGCCATAACAAGCAAAACCCGCGCCATATACGCTGAAACCATCGGAAACCCCAAACTTGACGTGCCCGATTTCGAAGCCATAGCGGAAATTGCTCATGCCGCAGGAATCCCCCTTGTCGTCGACAACACAGTCGGCGTCGGCTTGGCATCGCCCATAGAATACGGCGCAGACATAAACGTGCTTTCGGCAACAAAATACATCGGCGGACACGGCTCAAGCATCGGCGGCGTCATCGTTGACGGAGGCAAATTCAAATGGAACAACGCCAAATTCCCAGAATTCACCGAGCCCGACCCGTCTTATCATGGCTTAAAATATTGGGACACGTTCGGCAACTTTCCAGGCTTAGGCAACGTCGCCTTCATCTTCAAGGCAAGAGTACAGCTTCTACGTGACATGGGACCATCCTTGAGCCCTTTTAACGCTTTTCTATTCATAGAGGGGCTAGAGACACTGCCGTTGAGACAGAGAAAACACTCGGAGAACGCGTTGAAGGTTGCAGAGTTCCTAAAGCAGCACCCGTTGGTTAACTGGGTAAACTACCCAGGATTAAAAGACCATCCAAGCCATGAACTGGCAGAAAAATACCTGAAGGGCAACTACGGCGGCATCGTCGGCTTCGGCATAAAAGGCGGCTTAGAAAACGGGAAACGCCTAATCGAATCCGTCAAGCTGTTCTCGCATCTGGCAAACATCGGAGACACGAAAAGCCTGATAATCCACCCAGCATCAACCACCCATCAGCAACTGACGCCGCAGGAGCAAGCGGCAACTGGGGTAACCGCCGACTACATTAGACTCTCGATAGGCATTGAAGACCCAGCGGACATCATCGAAGACTTAGACCAGGCATTAAAAAAGTCAGTCCAGCAGTAAACGCAAATTTTTCGTTTTATGGAGGCAAAAAAGCTCATAACAACAAAAACCGTGGAAACCACCCGAACGCAATACTACACTTTCGCGCAGCCGCCTGACGAGTTGACGTTGGAATCAGGCGAGATGCTGGGTCCAATAACACTTGCCTACGAAACGTACGGCGAACTGAACCCGGAAAAATCCAACGCGATTCTGGTTTTGCACGCGCTTAGCGGTGATGCTCATGCAGCGGGGGAAGATGGCTGGTGGAGCAACCTAATAGGCGAAGGCAAAGGCATCGACACTGACAAGTACTTCGTCATATGCAGCAATATTCTGGGCGGTTGCAGGGGCTCCACGGGTCCATCTTCAATCAACCCTAAAATGGGCAAACCCTACGGCATCAGCTTCCCGCTGGTCACCGTTGGCGACATGGTTAATGCGCAACGGCACCTCGTTGACCACTTAGGCATCAAGAAGCTTCTGGCGGTAACCGGGGGCTCCATGGGAGGCATGCAAGTTCTGCAGTGGATGACGTCTTACCCGAAGAGAATTCGAGCCGCCATCCCGATTGCCACGACGATGAAGCATACTCCTCAGCAGATAGCTTTCAACGAGGTCGGCAGGCAAGCGGTTATGGCTGACCCTGACTGGCGAAACGGCGATTACTACAGCCACGGCGTCCCCGCTAAAGGGTTAGCTATCGCAAGGATGATTGGGCACATAACCTACATGAGTGACGCTTCAATGGCGGAGAAGTTCGGTCGAAAATTCAAATCCGAGAAGGCTGCATTCAAATTCGGCGTGGATTTTGAGGTTGAAGGGTACCTGCGTTACCGAGGCGACAACTTCGTTAAACGGTTCGACGCAAACAGCTACCTCTACATAACCAAAGCCATAGACTACTTCAACATCCTAAACGGGCACAGCCTCGGCGACATCTTTCGGGGGTTGCAGGCCAAAGTGCTTGTCCTTGCGTTTAAGTCGGATTGGCTCTACCCAGCGTACCAGTCGCAGGAAATAGCAAAGGCTTGCAAGTTGGCTGGTGTAGATGCAAGCTACTGCGAAGTAAACTCAACCTACGGTCACGACGCCTTCTTGTTGGAAACCGAGCAAGAGGCATCCTTGATTAGCAACTTCTTAAATGGAGTTTACAACAACGGCAAGGAGCACAGCAACGATGACGCAGCCCGCTGACAGAATCGAATACAAAACGTTCGCCAGATGGATTTTTAACGGCGCATCTGTGCTGGACCTCGGCTGCGGAGACGGAGAGCTCTTAGGGTTCCTGATACGGGAAAAGAATGTGCACGCCCAAGGCATCGAACTCAGCGAACAGGCAATTGTGCGATGCGTCGCCCAAGGTTTGAGCGTTTTTCAGCAGGACATAGACACAGGGCTCTCTGAGTACATCGACAACTCATTCGACTACGTCATCTTAAACCAGACTCTACAGCAAGTAAAAAAACCAGACTTCGCACTCAAAGAAGCCCTTCGAGTAGGCAAAAAAACAATCGTAGGCATCCCAAACTTCGCACACTACAAAGCCAGAGCAAGCATATTCTTCCGAGGGCGAGTTCCCGTCACCGCCTCGCTTCCATTTCAATGGTACGACACACCGAACCTGCATTTCTTAAGCCTAAAGGACTTTGAAGATTACTGCCGAAAAACACAAATCAAGGTTGAACGGTCATTCTTCAAGTCAGGCAACAGGCAAGCAAAGTTCTTGCCCAACCTCTTCGCTGAACACGGCTTCTTTTTGCTCACCGCAATCAAGTGAATTTTAACATTTTAGAACCCTGCTTCGCACGGCAAGCGTTGAACTTACGGTAAAGCCTTTAAATGCCCTGACTAATTCTATATTTCGCACCGATTCGAAAGCAACGAAAAGGCATGTTTGCGGAGGTCGCCCAGCATGGCCAAAGGCGTAGGACTGAGGCTCCTATCCCGCAGGGGTTCGTGGGTTCAAATCCCACCCTCCGCACCAAAATCTGCATTCTTTTTGCTGTCCTTGCCTGTGACGATTCAAGTTGCAAGCTTATCGAAAGCTATCTGTTAATCTTACGCAGTATTGTATGATTAGTCAAGAAACCCGCTAAAAAGTCAGAGTCAAGTTGACTAAGTCTCCCATTAGGCTGTTTCTGCTATTGCTTCTTCAACCTCTTTTATAAGACCACTTCGTCGAGCATTCCAAATTTCTATGCCCATAATTTTTCCTTTTTTGTCCAACTCGAGGTGCACGTCAGGGTCCGCTTCAATCACTTCATGGCTGGGACCCTCTTTGAAGAGTAGATAGAGAATATCCTCCTCTTTGTCGTAGGATGCTTTCACTTTACCTTTTTCCATGCGCCTCTCGCCGTCTTAGTTTTGACCAATTTATCTAGTTTAGTAGTATAGAAGAGTGTTATAACTTTAGCTCCATCGTTGACTATGTTATAAGCAACAATAATTGAGTTACCGTTTACCTTTTTAATTGCAATCAACGTTCCATGCTCAACATCCTCATAAGCGTTATCAGGTGTTGTTATCGCAGCATCTACGTCTGACACTTTTATTTTCCTAATTTTCATTTTTTCTTTAGCATGACTGCTGAACTTGAGCGGTGTTTTCACAGCTTCTCAGTTTATGTTTATCGGTTAATAAGCTTACGTGTTAAAAGTCGTAGTCCTAACTACTTGTCTTTTTTTTGCAAAAGAGAAATTTTAGTGGGGTTCAAATCCCACCCGTCGCACCAACCATTTTCCAGCAGGATGAAGTGGACTTCGATCCGTCTAGTGTCGATTTAGCTCTTTGAGTAAAGCTTTGGCTTCGAGCGGCAGTGCCGGCCTGTTTCTTCGGTCCACGACCAAAAATATTGACCCAACAAGGATTAGCGCTGCTCCGAAGAATGTCACGCTGATCACGGGAACTATCCCCAGCTCGACCGAAAAAGTGAAAAGCACCATTGCGATCCCGATCACAATCATTACCGAGTTGCTTCTGGAAGCAGTTGAATGCAGGGCAAACTCCCTCTTTCCCTCATCAGTCACGAGAAAGTAGCCCTGTTTTTCCTCAATCATACCTGCACTCACCAAGTAGTTCCAGTCGTAGTGAAAGTGGCCGTCAGACTTGTAGCCCAGGGCGGAGGAGATGCTTGATTTAACGCCGGGTTCAGCCTTTATTCTGCTGCCTGGGGCGGTATAGATGAAGTACAGCAGCTTGGTTCTTGGCGACTGAATGTCAGCGCTTATTCCACGGGGCTTGGACACGTTCATCCACTGCTCCGCTTAATCATCAACGGGAAGATAAACGAAGCTCCGCGGCTAAATTTTCTTTCCATGATTTCATATAATTCACTGGTTTACTTATGACTCTAACTCTTAGAGGCGTAGCTCTAAACGTTAGGGCTGTAACTCTAAATGTTAGGGCTATAACCCGCAAGCGTCTTGTAGTGACTTCAGGAATTAAAAATCAAGGAGGCAAAAAAATGGGAACAAACTTCGAATATGGCAAGATTCTGGCTGGCGAGGGCTCAGTTCTGCTTATCCTCAGCCCAGTTCCTTACGTCGGCTGGATACTGGGCCTCATCGGTGTAATCCTATTTCTGAGGGGAATCAACGAACTTTCAAATTATTTCCAGGATAACGAAATCTACCAGAACTCCCTAAACGGCGTCAAATTCTACATAGTCGCAATAATAGCCGAAGCAATAGCCATTGCCGCGTTAGTAGTTGGACTTGCATCCGTAATCACCATCAAAGGCTTCTCAGGATTTGGAACCCCAGGCTTAGTAGCTGGCATGACCGTTTTCGCCGTGACAATAGTTGTTGCTTTCATATTCTTCAGGTACGCCGCAACGCACTTCAGAAAAACCTTCAACACGCTTGCGCAGAAATCAGGAGAACAATCATTCATCGTCGCTGCTGACTTCCTCTGGTGGGGTGCAATACTGTCGATAGTGCTTATTGGCTTGATCCTGATATTCATCGCTTGGATATTCTCAGTGCTTGGCTTTTTCTCCATGAGATCAAAGAAACAAGACACATCACAACCATATGCTCAACCTTTCATACCGTCTGAAGCCCAACCGCAACAAGCAGAACGATTCTGCTCAAACTGCGGCGCGTCTGTCGCAACGGACGCAATATATTGCGCTCACTGCGGAAAACAATTGACAGTCTAAAAACTCCCTTTTTTATTTTTTTTTTGTAGCTGAGTGAACGCGGAAACCTGATTCTTTGCGCCAACATCCCTGGCTTGAGATAGTCAAATTATTAAGGCTGGTGACGTGATTTAGTAGCTGGCGACCACTATGCCGTTAACGGTTAGATACCAGTTCAGTCAACGTTTCCGAGTTTCCGCGCAAAAGGCTTTCAAATGGTGCGTTGACTTTGGACCAGATGACCATGCGTTAATGGGTGACGAAGGCGCTCAGCGGCATGTAACCAGCGTTGCCCGAAGGCATAATAATTTTGAAAGACGTTTTTCACTCAGCGATGGGTACAATGGAAAAGGAAAAAGTCCTGCAGCTTTACCCAGACCAGTTAGCCTGGGTTTCCACCCACTTGACTGGCCCAAACAAGTACTCACAGTTCCTCTACCGAATTTCAGCCGACGGCAAAGAAGCCTCCGTTTTAGAATTCACGGGTCTCCACTTGGATTATGAAAGTAAAGAAGACGCCAAGTTGCTTGCCCAAAAACTACGAAGGGCAGATGCGGCGGCATGGAAGCTTTTGGCGAAGGCAATGGCAGAGGAGTTTGGACACAGAAAAGAGAAGTGATTTTTAGTCGTCTCTTCATCGTAGTAACGCCACGCCTAAAGTGAATAGCACCGCCGCCGTGACAGAGACAACTCCTTTAGCTTAAACGGTTGCGATTTTTCCGGAGCGGGTCTGAACCTTTATTAAAACAATTCCTATGATAGCGACCACAAGCGTTCCGAGCAGAACAAAGAGCCAATTATTAGCCGTCAGATTGGCGTATAGACTGGCACGAAAATTGAAAAGGGCATACGCGCCGATGCCTATTCCTGTGAAGAAAATAAGCACTTTGCCAACATCTATCAAAAGTTTCTGAGAAGTCGCTGGTCTAAACCGTCTGTCCAGTTCACCTGACGCAAAAACAAGACCTATTGAGCCGAAACCAATCAGGCAATTGCTCCAGTTTTGGGTTAAGAAGGTTTCTAAACCGGCAGCACGAGACGTGCCGGTGATAAACATCCAGAGAATTATTAAGAAAATTGATCCTACGAGAAAGCCAGTATCTAGCAGTTTTCCGTTCAGTGCTGGACCGTAGGTTCTACGCCAAGGCACGGGCTTGTCTCCAGGTTCGCGTAGGTCGGGATCAGCGTTTTCAAGCAGTCCGTTCGAGTCCTCTTGATAAAAGTAGATGTGTTCTTTTGGGTCTAAAGACTCGTCGTTTCCTTCAGCGTTTTTTATGCCTCGCTTAACAAGCCGACTCACGGGGTACAGCCACTCGCAGCCTCGATCTTTTACCGTTGTCAACGCGTCTTGGAGCGTGTGGAGAAACATGCCCAAAGAAACAATTGGGCTAATCAGGGCGACGACGGCCATTACGAAGAAATTGTGGAACAGGGAACGGTGAAGTTGCTCGTCTCGATACTGTTGTGGTTTTAGGATGAACCAATACTCTCTGTCTAAATCAGGCAGAAGAGCACCTATGCCTACTAGAAGCGCAAGCGCGGGTTGACCGAAGAAAAGGAAACCAACCGCCAAACCGAAAAACAGATGAGTCGTCAAATTCATAAATGAACCCCGTTTCCTTTCTCTTTCGTTCAGAATATCTAACTTTCGGTTACACCAAAAATAGGTAAGCGGATGATGAAGTATTCTTAGTGAGTCGATGCACTTACCACCCGATTACAAAGAGAGATTTGCTGCTGCATGGAAGCTTTTGTCAGAAGCGATCGCAAAGGAACTTGGAGAAATAAAGGGTTTATTTTTGGCCGTAAGTCGCTGCGATAGCCATGCTTGGCGCGGTCGTTGACTGGTCTGAAGTCGCGTTGACATCCAATCTTTTCAAAGAGGCTGTAGCGTAGTTTGTGGTTTGAGCGTTGAAGTATGAATTGGTTTTGTTCATCACTAGGAACCCTTGTGTGTTAGCCTGCAGGGTTCCCCAATTGCTCGTTTGGTAAGCAAATATTTCGGATCTAATGTTGTTCACGTCAAGCGTCAGCTTTACTGTTCCGCCGTTTAACTGGACGGTGGCGTCTTGTGTTTGGGTTGTCGAGGTGATTTGGGCCTGGACGGTGGCGTTGGTTTTTGCCGTTATGCTCTGCAGGTCGGTTGCGTTGCTTATGTCGAAATGTACGGCGCCAAGGACACTTGTTAAATTCAATTTTTGGATGGTGCCGACGTTGGGCGGGACATTGACGGTTATGTCTCCGTAATAGGTGTAGAAGTTGAAGTTGCCCTCCAAATTCTGATTTACGGTTATGTTGATTAGCGTAGTGTATGAGGTGGCGAGTATGTTCGCTTCATGGTTGTCTATTGTGTAGTTGAAGCCGCTTGCGGGTTCACCAACGTACTGGGATGGGCCGTGGTATTGAGTGCCTACGCTCGTTGTAACCACGCCATATTCCTTCATGTACTGAATTTTGCAGACTTGGGAAGCGTCAGCTGTAAAGTAAAGCCTGATGTCCCCTTCCATGCTTCGCGCAGTAAGGTTTACGGCATTAACGTTTGGGGCCTGTGCTGCGGTTAAGCCGCGGTCCTCCCAGACGTAAGTAACCGTGTTCGCTCCCGCCACGGCGCAGCCGAAAACTAACATGCATATTAGCAGCACCGCAAACGCTGGGAGAGTGACTGCAAACTTCTTCAAACCCAAAAAAACGATTACGCCTGAAACCAGGAAAGTTATCGGTACAGCATAGGCAAGCTCTGTGCCCGAATTCGAAGCCAAGTAGGTCGAGTAAATAAGAATTGCCGATATGCCCCAGGGCAAAAGGCGCCTTTTGGTGAAATTCCTTTTAAAAAACGCCCTGTTTACCGTGTGGGTTCGAACAAGAACTACTATAGCAATGATTGCCACAACCACTATCCAGAACGTAAAAAGGTAGCCGATGAAGAAGCCCAGCGGAACAAACATTGCTATGCTCTGCACAGTTGCCAGCGCCAAGTCGTTGAAAACAAAACCCAAAATTCCAAAAAGTACAAGCAGAAACCCAGGCAGAACCGTCACTATAGTGTCAAAGTTAACTTCGTACAGCGGCCTGTTGAGAACGTCGGTTCTCTTTTCGTCTTTTTGCTTTTCGGCGTATTTTGAAGACAGTTTAGGGTCTTGGGGGAACCATCCTCGGATGCGATCTCTTAAGCTTTTTTTGGCTTCTGTCATTTTGAAGTCTCTTCCCTCTGAAAAGTTTGATTGGAAACTTCTGCGCTTTTTTCCGCAGGCTGCTTACATGGAGTGTAGAACCCGTAGTTGTCCTGAAAGATCATGGTCATGTTAATTCTCTCCCACTGTAACATAAGAAAGGCTCGTGTAATCAAAAAGGCTGGAGTGAGTGCCGCGCCAAAATAGAGAAAGGCGTTTTCCAACGGACCTGAAAAACCTACGGAAACAGCTTCTATTATTACTGTTACGGCAATGACCGCGGCGGCTATCGTAAGCAAGAGGCTTTTCAGGGTTGTCGCTGACTCGCCTGTCTTTTCCAAGTCGTTCAACTGCCTTTGTGTTACCAAAGCGCTGAACGGAATTCCAATTGCTGCTCCCGCAATTATCCAGGTGACTTGAAAAGTTAGGGTAGTGTGGAAGTAAATGTTGCTTTGAAGCATGAACAGAGAGCAAAGAAGGGTCCAGATAACCGCGTTTAAAACCAAAAACATGGAGCTTCTTCTACCAGTTCGAACTCGGGCTCTGGCAAGAACTAAACTGCTTAATCCTAAATCGACGCCGTCACATGCTTTGGAGAGGCTGTTTCCTGTGAACCAACCATGAACGTGCTGTTGTGGATTTTTCTTTGCATTCATGTTTTCAACTCCACAGGGAACTTCCAAACTTAGACGGCGGCTTCGACGCTATAGTCTCCCGTGTTCGTCGAATTGAAAAAGCAAGACTTGCCGCCAACAGCGCCACCGCAAGAATCAGCGTCGGCGTCATGAACTCGGAGAGCAGCGGGTTGTAGACTTTTGTCGGCAACATCTCGTTCGTTGACCAAGAATAGCTGATTGAGACGTCCATTTGGACGGGCACAACGTAGTCGTAATGTAGCCTGAAGTAGTAAGTGCCGTTTTGCGGGGGTTGCCAATATATAGAAGACCCATTTGTAAAGCTGTTATAGTAGAAGTAGGTTTCAGGTGTGGAGGACGCCGAGGCGGACTGGTTTGTCACTTGGACGCTGACGCCTGAAACTTCAGTTTGATGAGCGTAGAGTCGAGCGACGATTATCTCGAAATCAACATAGTTGTTGGTAGTCAAGTTCTGTGCAACTTCGACGTCGGGAATAGACTGGTTCAAGATGAATGGGTTCTCCGGCACTATGCTCGCAAAATGTCCCACCGGAGTCAATTTTGCTTCGACATGATAAACCTGTGACATAGAGCAAACGAGCAAAATGATACCCGCCAGTGCGAACAAAACACTCATTTTTCTACGCAAGGCAGTTTTTCCTACACCCACCACTCGTCCGCGGAGGGCAAACAGCGCCGTGAAGATTGATATGTCCACCGCCGAAATTATCCAGTAATTCACCGAGTTCAAGAGGGTAAACGCAAAAAGAACATTTGCGGTCACGATTATAACGGCTGACGTTCCGAACAAGACTTTCAAGTAGTCCCAATCGAGCAGGTGCCAGCGGTTCAACCGATAGATGCACGCCGCCCAATTTCCCGACGCCAACGCATAACCCCCTACAACAAAGACCCAGCCGAGAGGATTGTCGTTCATAACCAAAAATTCCCAAGCGAACAGTGCGGCAAGAAAGTAATACGCCACGAAAGTGCTCGTGGACTCCCAAGACGAAGGAGGAAGAACTGTTTTTGTGGGTTTACTCTGCACGTGGAACGCTTTCTTCAGCAAGGGCTCCTGAGGGAACCAGCCTCTGATTCGATTGAGTAAACTTTCCTTTTTGTCCAAGTTAGCCATCTGCCCCCATGTTCCCGCTGGCTGCACTGAGTGGATACTGGTCTGTGTTGTTTGCGTAGATTTGGTAGGGTGTGTCTTCAACGCCGCTTGAACTGATTTCCTGAGCTTTCGGGTAGAGCTCATGGTAGTTGCTCCAGTAGTTGCCGATTGTGCCGTTATCCCAGATGTTAACCGAAGCCTGCACTTTTATTGAGCTGTAAGTCTGTGCGTCAACAATTTGGTTTTTGTTATCAACAAAGCTGTTGCCAAAGAAGGTGTTGTTGGAGGCTTGATTAGGCGTGACAGCGTAGAGACTTCCTTGAACGGTGTTCCCGACGAAAGTGTTACCTGTTCCCTGTTGCAGCGTTATCCCTTCGGCGTTATTCGCGAAGTAATTATTTGCCACGAAGTTCTCCGAAGCATTCCAAAGCAGAATTCCGTTTTGGAAATTGCAGACTTGGTTTCCTGTTACATTATTATAGTTAGTTGCATGTTGTTGGTCAAAAACTGGGAGAGCGTCCATTTCAATTCCGCAGTTGAGCGAGTCTCCGCCGGATAATGGAAGCTTCTGACCTGTGTTTCCTCCGTCGGAAGTGCTTACGATGCTGTTATTGGTTACTGAGTTGTAACTTCCACGGACAAGCACGCCAACGTCTCCCACTATGTAGTTGCCACAGACGGTGTCATAATTGCTCCCTTGCAGGTCGATACCGCCTTGGTAAACTTTTAGGTTTTCAACGGTAACGTTGTTTTGTCCGCCGTCGACTTGTACCCTGAATCCAAGCAGTGAGTAGCCTGCGCCGTTGAGAACTGTGTTGTTGCTATCAACGTATACTGGGTCCGATATGTTCTCCGTGAATGTGTAGACGTCGCCGTTCTTACTCAAGAGGTTCGAAGCAGAAGCAGGCGAGACGCCTTCTGGGAAGATATAAATGTCCTGAGTAACTCGAGACGACGCTTGCGGGTTCGGTACAACGGGAAGAAGTTCACGATAAACCAGATATCCCCCTACAGAGGAAGCAACCACTAAGCTGACTGTTAGAAGAACGGCGATTTGAGGACGCAGTTTTGTTGAGCTTACGTTTCTGTGCAACTGGGGTTCTTCTGGTAGCCAGCCTCTGATGCGCGATTTTAAACTTTTCTTTAGGGTCATGTTTTCAACTCGGGAATAAGTTTAGACACGTTAGGATTTTCGTTTTGAGAAATAGCGTACAATCTGTCCCGCGTCCCGTAGATGCGCATTCGATAGGTTTTTTCCCATTTGAAGAAGAGAATTGCCCATGAGCAGAAAAAACCCAAGATACCACCTAAAAACGAGTCAGCGTATATAGTCTTTATCTGTAATGAAAGATACGAAAATAAGAACCCAGTAATGCCTGAAACAGCAACAACAACCGCCAGAGAAATAGCCACACGATATAGAAAGGCACCATAATTTATTTCTCCTTTTTCCCGCAATAATTTGAGTTGTCTTTTGATGAAAGGTGAACTGATAAGCCAACCCGCAATTAATCCTATGACCAGATAAATCGCTGCTACTTGCCAAGTGATGATAGAGTTGATTACTTGAAAATCAACAAAAGCAAGAGTTAGGAGAGCGAATGCAGATGCAAAAATTAGAATGCCAGTTGTTTGTTTTCTTGAGTGGGGCTCCCTTGTTATGTGCTTTTGGTTAATTGTCGTCGGCTGAGCATATCGCTGATGAGGTTTAGGTAGATTTGACTCTTTTGGAAGCCATCCCCGAATGCGTGATTCTAACCTTTTTCTTGCATTCATGTTTTCAACTCTGGAATAAGTTGGGTGAAAATCATGTGTGCCAGCTTGGCAGGGTGGATGTTTGCCGCGTTTTCAACGGTTATGCCTCTTTCTTTGGCGATGTCGATTAGATACTGTCTTGTTTGGTTTAGGAAGGCTGTGTCGGTTACTTCTTCGGGGTTGTCGTGCCAGTACCAGACTTTTAAGCCGTGGCTGGTCGTGTAGGTGATGATGGCTTGGCGTTTTAGGGCGGGGTGGTAGCCGAGGAGTATGGCTTGTTTGGGGTAGAGCCGGGTGACTTGGAGGTCGTTGACTTGTGCGACTTCGAGGAGGGTGCTGGAGAGTTTGGCTTCGGCGGTTAGGCGGGTTTGGTTGACGTATTGGCGCGTGGTTTTGAGTTTTTCGGCGATGCAGGAGACGCTTAGGCCTGTGCTGATTAGTTGCCAGATTGTTTTTTGACTTTCGCTGAGGGGTGACGAAACGGTGCAGTTGGTCGGCATATGTATCTGTAAACAGTGTTCTATTTACAATAATTTAAGGCTTGCGCAAGTAAGCGGTCAGAAGCCATAAGCCCAACTTTTTACGATAAAACTCTAAAACGCCTATGACAAAAAAAGAAGAGGGCTTCTCTCCAACTTTTTATGGTTCGCTATCTGCCTTTAGCGTGCTTGTGATTGTGTACTCTAAGTTATAGTTAGTATTGCCAAGTTCAGATGTCATGTTCATTTGGAGAGTACTTTGAATTTGTTTGCACGTACCAACCTCAAGGTATGATTGCCCTGATAGCTGCAGAGTCAAGGCGTTAAGATTGCTTTGGCTTCCTTGTGTACTAGTTGAAAAGTCGATTCTGAAGACTTTATAGCTGCCAGCCTGAACAGTAAGGTCCTGAATCGCTCTGAACGTGAGCGTTAATTCGCCAGTTTGACCAGTGCTCGAATTCATGCTGCTGAGAGGGATGTTCCATGTATCTCCCACTTTAGCTTGTGTCTGGTTAAAGAACCCAGTCATCAACGGGCCAGTATCATTTCCAATGGAAGCGAATTGTTGGAGCGCAACGGGTAGCAGAGCAAGGGTTGTAACTATTTGGCTGTCATTTACCTGAATGATTTTGGAGGTGGTTATTGAGTAGCCTAGCATGGAGGAGGTTGTTGTGTAGTTTAAGGTGTAGGTGACGCCGTCGAAGCTTACAACGTCAATGGTTACAGTGCCATTTGAGCTTACACTCGTTGAGATTCCTGTGGCGTCCGTTGACAATTGGGTTGTCAGGGCATAGGTGAGTTTTTCACCAGCAGAATAGTGGACGCCAAGGGGAATCACGTCTGCGTTGCTTTGGGGGATAAAAAGCAGGGCTGCTACGATTATTGCGATTGCTATGACGGCGGCGACGATGATGTAGAGTTTTTTTCTGCTCGATTCTTTGGTTGATGGTTCGGTGGCTAAGGAAGTTGGTGTTGCGGAAACGGTTGATTGTGGAAACTTCATCATTTTCCAGCCTCGTGTAAACATTACACTATTTACAGTTATTTAAGGTTAATGCCTGTTAAAGCTCGCCAGCCTGCTCATCAGGCATCTCGTAATGCGCAAAAAACAGGCTCTCTGGGCGAAACCGATCTTTTCGCCAAACCCACCCTTCCCCAGCCAAAACACACCCGAGCTCCAAAACCGAAAAGCAGCCCCAAACAGGAGCCGCTTGATTGGCTTGTCGTTGAGCGGTTAAGTCCCATAAACTTTTGGAATATTCCAAAAACCCTAAACCGAAACCACACCTTCCCCGCTTCACCCAGCTCAACCGCCAAAAAGAACCAGACCCTAAATCAAAAAATCAACCCAAAACAAGCCCTGCCTGAACCGAACTGCCGTTTGATAGAGCATCTGGATTCAGGTATCAATGGATTTATACCTGTTTTTTCAGCTAGTCCTCTGTTTTCTTCACGGAAAAACGAAATCCTTTGAGCTTGATTTAGGCTCTAAACCAAAAAATCAACATGAAACAAGCCCTATCCTACCCGATAGGGAGGGGGGAGGGGGTCTACTATTTACATCAAAAAACCAACACAAATATGGATACCAAAAGCTCAAACCAAACACGCCATTTTTCACGGAACCAGCCGCAAAAGAAGGCATCAGCAACGCGTCTTTTCCATCGAAAAACGGCTTTTCTTAAGTAACGGTTAAAAGGTAATGATGCACACATATTTCAACACCAAAAAGGGTCTGGTCATCAAAATGCAAGTCGCCAAAACTGAACAAAAAAGGAAATTCATCTCAGTTGACCCAGCCAAATGCATCGGCTGCGGAATCTGCGAGTACGCTTGCACGGTGGAGAAGGGCGAGGCTATCTGGAACCCGATGCGTTCCAGAATCCGAGTTGTCCGCATGACGCCTGTCTTCAACTTTGCACTGTCATGCCGAGGCTGCAAAGACGCAAGATGCGTAAAAGCATGCCCGGAGAAGGCAATCGTACAGTCAGAAGAAACGGGACTGCTCATAATCGACGACAACGCCTGCAAAGGCTGCGACTGGTGCGTCCAAGCCTGCGAACACGGCGGAATAACCATCAACCCAATGACGGGAAAAGCCATCGCCTGCGACCTATGCCAAGGCGAACCCAAATGCAAGGAAGCATGCCCCGAAGAAGCCTTAGAAATAGTCGAGTCCGACGAAGCAGCAGACAAACGCTTCAACGACGCCTTAGCACAACTACCTGCCCAATGCGAACAGATGACCACCATGGCAAAGAACAAAGACTGGAAACCGCTCCTAGCAAACGCCGAGAAACGATCCGAGAAAGTCACGGCGACACTGGAAAAGCTAAACAAGAAAACCATGGAAACAAGAGAAAAACAGAACCCTTAGGCTTCCTTTATCTTCACCTGTTTTCTTCATAGCCCCTCAGTAAACTGTCGATGTCTAAACCCAGCTTTTCGCCTATGTAGCCGCCTTCCAGAACGAAAAAGGCGGGTTTCTTGATTCCTGCAACCCTTTTTCCGATCTCCCAGTAGTCGTTTTCAACCAGCCCTAAAGACGCTAAATCCCCCAAGTGCGTGTCAAAACCGCAAGAAACCGCCACGGCCTCGACCCATCCGAAGTCAACCCTGCCTAAGGCTTTATCCAGCGTCCCCAAATACACGCGTCCTCCAGCGTTGGGCGGCAAAGCGAAGTTGACGCAGTTTCCTTCAGTAACCTCGCCTGTTCCTGGGTAATTCGGCGATTGATGCAGGGACAGGTACATGACTTTCTCATCACCTTGAAAAACCTCCTGCGTACCGTTACCATGATGCCCGTCGATGTCCAAAATCAACGTTTTCTTGCCCATTTCTTTAACGGCGATGGCGATGTTGTTGAGGTAGCAGAACCCGCGCGTGTAAACGCCCAACGCAGCGCCGCTTCGTCCCACATGGTGCCCAGGCGGACGCATCAAGGAGAACCCGTTGATTTTGCTGGCTAAAAGTGCGCCGCCGACGCTGAGCCTTGCGTACTCGTAGATGTTGTCGTATGCGGGCGTGTCCGAATCCTCCACCAAGCCCTTCTTAACCTTCCAGAGGTAGTCGGCGTCATGAACCGTCAACAAGTCCTCTTCACTTGCAGGCGCAGGCTCCACGAACTCGTAACCCTTCGCCCTTAAAATTTCAGAAGCAACCCTGACCCTCTGCGGCCCCTCAACGTGCCACGCGCCGTAACCTAAACATTTTTCTGAATAGACAATCTTGGTTTTCATCGTCAACGGCATCCATCACACAGATAAGTCACGATTTAACTTTAAAACATTAACTAAGCAAGTTTGCATCGCGCGGTCGGAGAAGAAGCTTGATGATTTCAGAAAACCCGTTTGACATGTTTCGTCAAGAATGCCAAGCCGCTTTAGCGGGCGCTTTGAAGAAGACGCTGCCAGAGATAAAAATGCCAAGCATTACGCTGAGCAAAACACCCAACATCGAGTACGGGCAGTTGGCTTCCTCGCTGTGTTTTGAGTTGGCGAAGAAGTTGAATCAGAAGCCGCTTACCGTGGCACAGCTCCTTGTCGACGCGATCGATAAGTCAAGCTTCAGCCTGATTGAGAAGGTTTCATGCGCAGGCGGGGGATACATCAACTTCCACGTTAACTTCCCCAAGTTTTCAGCCCTAACGCTTGAATCGATTAAGGCGTTAAAGTTTGACTACGGCTTCATCAAAGCCGCGAAACCAGCCAAAATCATTGTTGAGCACACCAGCGTTAACCCGCTTCATCCGATACACATTGGGCAAGCCCGAAACCCGATGCTCGGCGACGCGTTGGCTCGCATCTTAGAGTGTAGGGGACACAGGGTTTCGCGTCACTACTACATTGACGACGTGGGAAGGCAATCGTCCGTCGTCGCTTACGGATACGATAAGCTGGGCAGGCCAAAGCCGACAGAGAAACCCGACCTTTTCGTTGGTAAAATCTACACGGTGACCAGCTGTCTTGTCGAGATTAACCGTTTAAAGAGGGCTCGTGAACTGGCGGTTGCCGTCAATTCGGTGGATGATTTGGCGAAGGTGAACAAGGAAATTGACGAGTGGATGTCGATTGCGGCGGAGCTTAAAGAGAAGTACCCAGTGCTGTTTGATGCTTTGACGGGTAAAATCGGCTTGGATGAGAACCCTGAGGAGGAGATCAACAGGCTTAACCGAGCTTACGAGGACGGGCAGCCCAGCGCTAAGCAGCTTATCCGTGAAGTCAGTGACCTGTGTTTGGAAGGCTTCAGAGAAACCATGAAGCGGGTCGGCGTCTCCTATGACAGTTGGGATTGGGAGAGCGATTTTGTGTGGAGCCCGCAGGTCAGCGAGGTTTTGCAGAAGCTCAAGACGTCGCCGTTCGTTTACAGCGAAAAGGGCGTGCTGGAGTTCGACGCTGAAAAAGTTGTTGACGTCTTCCAGTTAAAGGGCAAGCTGGGTTTGAGCGAGAACAATGAGGTTCCGCCGTTGACGCTCATGCGGGCCGACGGCACCACACTGTACACGACTCGTGACGTAGCCTACACTCTGTGGAAGTTTAAGCACGCGCAGAAAGTCGTCAACGTCATCGGGATGGAGCAGTCGCTGGCGCAGTTGCAGCTTAAACTTGCTCTCTACGCTCTGAGCTATGGCGAGCAGGCTGATAACCTTGTTCACTTCGCCTATAACCTGGTCACTTTGCCTGGTTACAAGATGAGCAGCCGCAGGGGTCACTACATCACTTTCGACGATGTCCTTGACGAAGCGGTTGAACGGGCGTACGAAGAGGTTTCGAAGCGGAGCCCCATGCTGTCAGAGGAGGAGAAACGTAAAATCGCCGATTTCGTAGGTTTAGGGGCGGTCCGTTACGCCCTTGTCGATGTTGACTCGTCTAAACCTGTGGTCTTCACCTGGGAGCGCGTGCTCAACTTCGAGACTAACAGTGCACCCTACGTGCAGTACACTCACGCGCGGGCATGCAGCATCCTTCGTAAAGCGGCAAGGGCTGCTGACAAGCCTGAGTTCGACTTGCTGTCTGAGAGGCTTGAGCGCGAACTGGTGTTGAACCTTGCAGGGTTCCCCGACACGTTCGTCGAAGCCACGGAGTACCTTAAGCCTAACTTGATTGCGGATTACGCGAACGCGTTGGCGGACAAGTTCAACACGTTCTATAACGCGCTGCCCGTTCTGAAGGCGGATTCAGAGGGGCTCATTGACGCGCGGTTAACGTTGACGCAAGCCATAGAAATCGTGATGCACAACGCCTTAACGCTCATCGGGGTCTTCGCGCCAGAAAAAATGTAGCGGCAACATCTGTGTGGCTTGCGCTTTTTGTGGCTGGTTTTTGTCACTAATAGTAGGGTACCCTGTAGGGTCGTAATGAGTTAACATATGTCATTTTTGTGGTGGGTTTCGGTCACAAATACTAGACCCCCTCCTCCGTCTTTGCGAACCCATATTTACCTTGGTTTTTTGATGTAAATAGTAGGTACCCCTATAGGATAGGTGGCTTCTGCTTGGGGCTTGTTTCTGGTTGATTTTTTGATTTAGGGCTTGAATCTGGCTTAATTTACGCAGGTTTCTTTAGGGCACTATAAAAAGGGATCGCGGAAAGCATGAGCAGCCCGTTGGCCTGAGGAGAATGGAACTGCTTGCCAGTTTGGACAAGGTGCTTTAGGCATAATGCTGATCTCCAATGCACGGGATAGACGAGTGCTAAAATGAATACGTGCCGAAGCTGCTGTGCCTATTCCGATAGGTAGTTGATGATTCTCTTGTAGATGTCGCGGTCGGAGGAGTCTTCGTAGCCAGCGTAGATGCTGGGGTTGTCGTTGACCTCGACCACGACGTAGTCGCCGTTGACTTCTTTGATGTCTACGCCGTAGAGCCCTTTCCCAACTACGCTGCAAGCCTTCAACGCCACTTCCCTAAGCCTGAGGGGTATTTCCCTTCTTCTTGAGCTCACTGTTCTGCCCCAAATCACGGTTGGTTTGCCGCGGAGTTTGGCGCCGTGCTTCCATTTGCCCTTGGGAATCATGTACTTGCACACGTAAAGAACGTCGTTGTTTAGCACGCCGACTCGCCAGTCGAAGGCTGTGGGTGTAAACCTTTGAATTGCTAAGACATCCGATTTCCTGAAGAAGCGTTTAGCAACCTCCCGAAAGCTGGTTTCGCAGGCAGCCTTCTCAACGTAACGCGAGAAACTCGTGTAGGGCGCTTTTATGACGACGGGTTTTCCCAGCGCTTCGAATATGTCACTGATTTTTTTGTGGTGCAACTCATCCTTGTTCAAAAACATCGTCGGGATGCGTGGAACATTGTACTTTTCGAACAGGGCGTACTGGTGGATTTTGTTGCCGCAGATAGTTATGGATTCGGGGTCGTCGATGACTTTCATGCCCAGTTCCCATGCGGTTTTAGACACGACGTAAGCCGTGTTCAAGGGGTCAGTTGTTGCCCTGATGAAGACGGCGTCGTATTTTGGGACTTCGTTTATGTCTTCGCGGAAAATGAAGTGGAATTCGCTTCCCTGTTTTTCGGCGGCTGCTTTGAAGTTTTGAAGTGCGCCTTCCTCCCGAGGATCAGTAAAATTATATTTCTCAACAAAACACGCGATCTTAGACACCGAAGGGTTCACCCTGCTCAGAAATGAGCGAGACCTCTTTGGATATTATTTTCAAGTCCTGTTCGGAAAGCTCCTCTTTATCTACGGGTTGTAGTCCACAGAGATAAGCTTTGTCAACAGTTTTTTGTATGTACAATTTGCAAATTGGGATTCCAAAAATTCTGTATACTTTTTCAGCGATTTTTTGGATGTCAATGTCTTGGTTAACGGTTTTTCCGAAGTATGTTTTGACTGCGGAAAGCTCTCCCCTTAGAGGTTGCGCACATACCGCGAATTTGTAGTTCATGCCTAAGCTTTTCATGGCGCGGTAAAGGGCGCTTTTGTTACCGGCTATTTTGTAGCCATCGTAGATGAATGGGTTTACTGCGAAAATCAGCACTGGGAAGCCAAGTTCATTGATTATTTTTTTGACTGAGTCGGTGACGAGGACGGGTAGCGTTAGCACTCCTGCTTTGGCTGCTCTGAGAAGAAAAACTGGG